>CBFIBM010000001.1:0-416797 GCA_965660855.1 uncultured bacterium
CCTTCAATTTTGTGTCCTTTATTTGATAAACAATGGATATATATGATTAAAGATGAAACAAAAAAGCCCCGCAGTTAAGCGAGGCTTTTATTGAGGAGTGTTTGGTATTACTCTTCAGTGCGGGACCGAAGGGACTTGAACCCTCGACCTCCGGCTTGACAGGCCGGCGTTCTAACCAACTGAACTACGATCCCTATAATTTTTTCAAACTATTTTTATCTTTGACTAGTAATGAAAGCGGTATAAGAACTATATATCCAATAAATAATAGTATAGGAGCAAAAGTTAGACTTTGGAAACTATTAACAGAACCCAATGACATTACAAAATATCCTAACAAAATAAAAAATAATCCGGAGAAAAATAAAATATAGTTCGTTCTTCCAAAAGACCATGAATCAAAAAGTTCTGAATTCTTTATTTTGTTATTGTTAAAAAATAGTTTACTCATTAATAATAAAATTACAATTTAATTTTCTAGAGCCAAAAGCATTTTTAACATTTTATATTCTAATTACAAACTAAAATAAATTTCTTTATATTTCCCGGTCTAAAATGGGCAAAAAATTTAACATAAAGTCTTATTCATGGGTAATTTTAATTTCTGCTTTCAGTATTCTTTTCTTATCTCTTTCATCGATTCTTTTTTGGCCTCAAAATAACTCTCATAAAATTATAAAAATTAAAATAGACTCAGGAACTTCACTTAACGGTATATCAGAATTGTTATTTAAAAAAGAAGTTATATCAAACAAAACAACCTTTAAATGGGCTGTGAAAATTTTAGGTAAAGAAAAGAAACTACCTACTGGTACATTTAGACTTGTAAACTCAAATTCAAATTATTCAATTATCAATCAATTCATCAATGGCTCTCCCGAAATAATAAAAGTAAGAATATTAGAAGGGTGGAATAAACATCAAATAGCTGAACACCTTTCAAAATCCATGGGATTTAATGTCGATAAAATTATATCACTTATTAATGATGAAAATTATATTTCAAAACAAAAAATAATAAGTAATTCACTTGAAGGATATTTATTTCCTGATACTTATTTTTTCTTCGAGGGAGAAAAAATCGAATCTGTTTTATCTCAACTGGTAGGGCAGTACAAAAAATTCTGGACTGATAAAAACATAAAACGTGCAAAAAAATTAGGATTATCAAAACATGAGGTTACTACTTTAGCCTCAATAATTGAAGGTGAAGCGATCTATGATATTGAACGGCCTAAAATATCTGCTGTTTACCATAATAGATTAGATATTAATATGAAGTTACAAGCAGACCCTACCATTCAGTACATAATTTCTGATGGACCAAGACGCCTATTAAATAAAGATTTAAGGATTGAATCACCATATAATACATATCTTCACAAAGGTTTGCCGCCTGGCCCTATAAACTCTCCTGGTAAAGAGTCTTTAAAGGCAGCTTTATTTCCAGAGGTCAATGATTTTATTTATTTTGTTGCAACTGGAGACGGTTACCATACTTTTAGTACAAATGAACGTGATCATAATATGGCTAAAAAAAAGTTACAAAAATTAAGAAGAAAAATTAGAAAAAAGAGAAAAATATGAGTTTAAATAATTTAAATAAAACACAAAAAGAAGCAGTAAAAGCTACAAAAGGCCCTGTACTAATTTTTGCTGGTGCAGGTAGTGGAAAAACAAGAGTCCTTACTCATAAAATGTTTTATTTAATTAAGGAAAAACATTATAAACCTGAAAATATATTATCCGTTACCTTTACAAATAAGGCTGCTAAAGAGATGAAAGAAAGAGTAATGGATTTATTAGAAACAAAAGATTTACCAATTACTATTGGAACGTTTCATTCGGTTTGTGCACGATTATTAAGAGTTGAGGCAAAGTACTTAAAAATAAGTCCTAACTTTGCAATTTATGATGTTCAAGATCAAAAAGATTTATTAAAAGTAGTATTAAAAAATTTAAATATTTCAAAAGATCAACTGACTCCAAATAATGTAAGAAATCAAATTAGTTATTTAAAAAATAAAATGATAAGTCCATCGACTCAATCAAGAAAAGCAAGAACTATTATTGAGAAAAAAATAGTTGAAGTTTATTCAGAATATCAAAAAGCTTTGAAAGAAAATGATGCACTAGATTTTGATGATTTACTTTTAAAGCCATTAGAACTCTTTGATGAAAATCCGAAAATACTTAAGAAATATCAAAATAAATGGAAATATATCCTTGTTGATGAGTACCAAGATACCAACCGCCCTCAGTTTTTCTTTTTAACTAAATTGGCAGAAAAAAATAAACAAATATCTGTAGTTGGTGATGATGATCAGTCTATTTATGGCTGGAGAGGTGCAGATGTTAAAAATATATTAGACTTTGAAAAATCTTTTCCAAGTTGTCAAATTTTCACATTGGAAAAAAATTACAGATCTACTCAGCAGATATTAGATGCCGCAACTGCTGTGGTATCGCATAATGATATTAGAGCGACAAAAAAATTAGTTGCCGAAAATGGGTCTGGTGAATTGATAGGTTTGATAGAAACTAGAGATGAGCTTGAAGAAGCTGATGCTATTATTTCAGCTTTAGAAAAAGAAATAAAATTAAATAAGAGGAACTTTAGTCATTTTTCCGTTCTCTACAGAACAAATGCACAATCGCGTGCTTTAGAGGATAGTTTTAGAAGAATGGGTATTCCGTATAATTTAGTTGGAAGTATTAGGTTTTATGATCGAAAAGAAGTAAAAGATGTCCTAGCATATCTAAGGCTTGTAATAAATCTTAGAGATACTGTTTCATTACGTAGGATAATTAATTTTCCTCCAAGGGGTATTGGAATGAAAACAATGGACAAATGTGTTGATAAATCAGATGAAGAAAAAATAGAATTATTTGATGTCTTGAAAAAAGCAGATCAGTTATCAATTAGGGGTAAGCAGTCTATTGCTTTAATTGCGTTTTATGAATTAATAAATAAATATCATATTTTGAGAAACAAATTAAGCGCTAATGAACTTAGTAGAAGTTTAATAGAGGAAGTCGGTATCTTAAATAAATTTAAGAAATCAGATAATGGCGAGGATAAAGAAAAATATGAAAATATTTTGGAATTATTAAATAGTATTGATGAATTTTGTTCGAAAAAACCAGATGCAAATTTAAGTGATTTTTTAGAAGAGGTATCTTTGCTTTCAGATATAGATCATTGGAATGATTCAGATAACAGAGTCACATTAATGACTGTTCATTCTTCAAAAGGTTTAGAATTTCCAGTAGTATTTATTGCTGGTCTCGATGATGGTTTATTTCCTTTACATATAACACTTGAAGATAAAAAAGAAACGGAGGAAGAGAGAAGGCTTTTCTACGTTGCTTTAACTAGAGCACAAGAGAGAGTATTACTCTTATACTCCACAAACCGCAGGAGAATGGGTGGAGAAAATATTCTTGGAATGCCGAGCAGGTTTATTGGTGAAATTCCACCTGAATTTTTGGATCGTATTGAGTTCCAAAGCGCATTAACAAGAAGAGTAGTTGGAGGACCTTTAAAGAAAAATACAAAAGTTACCGTTACAAGAACGGTAACTACATTTGATGATTTTAAAGTTGGAGATGCAGTAGAACATTCTATTTTTGGATTAGGTAAAATTATGGTTCTAAGCGGTACAGGAGAGAACCAAAGAGTTGGAGTTGTCTTTAAAGATGGTACAAAAAAGAAATTAATCGTAAAATACGCTAATCTTACTAAGCTGAACTGATATCTTTAATTCTAAAATATGAATAAAACATTAATTCAAGTATTAAAAAAAGAAGGTCTTAGGTATACCCTCCAGAGACAAGCAGTATGGGATGAGATAAGACAGAAAACTGAGCACAGGGATGTGGAAGATATTTATCAGCAGCTTAGAAATAATAATATTAATGTTTCTAGAGCAACATTATATAGGACAATAGATGTTCTCGTTAAGAATAAGATGGTTAGAAAAATGGATGTTGGTGAAGGGAAGAGCCTTTATGAACCTAGATTGGACGATGATCATCATGATCATATGATTTGTGTAGATACAGGTAAAATTATTGAATTCTACGATGAAGAATTAGAGACATTACAAGAGACTATTGCCAAAAAGCATGGTTATAAAATTGTAAGGCACGTACATCAATTATTTGTTAAAAAAATTAAATAGATTTAACCATTTTTATTGACTTTAACGATTCTCTTACTTCTTCATAACCAGACTTTTTATAAAAGTTGATTGCGATTTTATTTTTTTTTAGCACCTTCAAGGTAAAAGTATTTCGGTTTCTTTTTACTCCAATTTTCTCAAGTTCCTTTACCAAACTATAACCAATCCCCTTGCATCTATATTCTTTATCTATTATGATATGAAATAAATGGGCAGTATCCTCCTTCATAGAAATACTTCCATAACCTATCACCCAGTCCTTTTTACTGACTGTAATTGATATAACGTCATCAATTTTATGATAATAATTATTTTTTACCCAATCTTTCATTTGAAATGGGTAAATTGTTTTTGGAGACACAAAGTTTAATGTTTTAGGATTTGAAAACCAGTTTCTAAAAATAGAATCTAATTTCCGATAATCATCGCTAATTGAATAGTCTATTTGTTTAAAAATTAAATTCACACCATTCATAACTAAAATTACAAAAAATTAGTAATTTATTGCTTAATTAAATCATAAAATGAAAAAACTTACTGAAATCAATAATTTTAAAGAGGGCACTGCTATTCAAGGCTTTTTTTTGTGTGCATCTAAAAATTTAAGACATACAAGAACAGGAGATTTATTTCTTGATTTAGAATTGAGAGATATAACCGGTCATATTGATGCAAAAATTTGGGATAATATTGAAAAGTTTAATAAAAAATTTAATGTTGGAAATGCAGTCGCTGTTTCAGGTTTTGTTGAACGTTTTATTGACCACAATCAGTTAATCATTAGAAAAATTAATAAGGCAACGGTTCAATACTATGGGAGATATGGTTTTGACCCTGCTAGGATTGTTCCTTCTTCTAAGCATGATCCAAAAAAAATGTGGATAGAATTAGAGGCTATTATCAACACATTAAAAGATAAATACTTAAAAGCATTAGTTCTTAACCTATATAATTCAAATAAGAAAAAAATAATGTACCACCCTGCTTCAATTAATATGCATTATAATTATAGATCTGGATTTTTAGAACATATTCTAAAAATGGCTAAAATATCAAAAAAGATCGTTTCATTATACAATGTTGATAAAGATTTAGTAATTGCAGGAGTTTTTCTTCATAAAATTGGGAAAATCAAAGAGATTAGTTCTGAATATTTATTAAAAAATACAAGTGAAGGTAATCTCATTGGTCATAATGTACTTGGGCGAGATATGGTAAGACAAGAAATTACAAGAATAAAGGGCTTCCCATCTCATTATTCAAATAAAATAGAGCATATTATTTTATCTCATCAAGGTAGGTACGAATGGAAATCTCATAAACTCCCTTCTTTTCCAGAAGCTCTATTAATTCATCTCATTGGATTTTCTGATTCGAGAATGAATCTTATGAGTTTAGCAATTGATAACGATAAAGAATCGGGAGGCTTTACAAACAAATTTAATTATTTTGGAATTCCAATTTTGAAAGATAGTGAACCTAGGTAAGATAGTAAAATCAGCGGTATTCTCTGCAACCGCTATCGGGTTAGGCTTTGCATTTCTAGTAGTACCAAATATAGAGTTTATAAGTGTCACAATTTTTCTTTCGGGGCTGTACCTAGGCTCAAAATATGGCGCTCTCGTTGGTGGTATATCAATAATGATATATTCAATTCTTAATCCGATGGGGTCAGGCTTAGCTTATTTACCTCTATTAATAGGTCAAATTATATCAATGATTATTATTGGAATATTAGGATCATACTTAAGCTTTATTTTAAAAAAAGGTAGATTAAAATCTAGAATTCTATTTTCAGGGGTTGCAGGATTTATATCTACTTTTATATATGATTTTATTACAACTATTTCTTTTCCTATAAGCGTTGGATATAGTTTAAATGAAATTATTATTTATGGTATATCGGGATTAATTTTTACTGCGATGCATTTAGTATCAAATACTGTAATATTTATGATTGTAGTGCCAAAGTTTATCGAAAGAATTGAAACCTAGATGAATTTTTTTATATTAATCCTCAGCAGTACTTTTTTAATATCTTCAACAATAGAAAAGATTTCATTTGATTGGGGTGGGCAATATGGTTTAATCAAAAATAATGGAGCAGTGCTTTTTAATACGGATTGGAGGTCAAATCACCTATTTTTTGATGGTACTTGGGCAAATTTCCCAACTATGTATGGTGAATTAATTGAAACGGGTTTTAATGATATAGTCTCCATCGGTTTTGATAATGAAAATAATGATTCATTGTACTCGAATACTGATGTATTATATAAAATTGGAGATTTTTCATTAGATCAGTTTTCATTTAATATTGAAAGATCTGATAAGAATAGAGCCTATAATATTTATGCTTTTAAAAGATCATTCGCAGGTTTTGAAAATCAGTACTTTAATAATTCATCACAGCCTATACAGCAATCATATATTGTTTCATTATTATCCAATAAAGAGAATACAATTGGGAGTATTCATTTAGGGCATTTCAATACTTATTCAAATTTTCCGGATGAGGAATCAAGCTCTAAATACCGTCAAATAATCACCACGGCTAATTCTAAAATTCAACAAAATTATGGGAAATTTTCTTTGATCTTGTCCCTAGATAATTTTTTACAAAAATTAAGATCAAATCATTCATTATCAATTACAACGAAAAATAGATTTTTGGTACGTAGTATTTTTGAGGGGAAAATTAACTTTTCAGGTTCGAATGATTGGGATACATCTATTTCATTTTTACAAAATAAAAGATCAATAAAAACTGATTCAATTAGATTTCAAAATTGGAATAGTGTATTAGTAAATATGCTTTACAAAAACCTTGATCTTCATATAAAGTATGGATCAATAAATAAACAATTACTATCAGGGTATGGCTTAAATATTCATAAAGAAATTATGGGATTTTTTTTAAAATTATCTTTATTAGCAGATTCAAAACCATCACATCCTTATTATCAAATAGCCAATGATACAAATGAAAATCAATCGTTCGAAAAAAATATTTCTAAAATATTAACATTAAATTACCAGACTGGTAAAAGTTTATTTCATTCAAGAGTTACATTTATAGATGGAGTAAACTCATTTTGGAATAATAATGAAAAAACCAGAACTCTCTTTATAAAAATTAATAATCAACTCTCTTCAAATTTTTATTTTAGTGTATTTTACAACCATGAAAAAAATATAACATATCATACTGGAGGTATGGGAGATTGGTATGGCATGGATATAGATTATAAAATTAACATTTTAAAAAATAACATGGATTTTATAGTTAATACTAATATCAAGAATTATAATAAAAGGACATCTAACGTATATTTTAACCCGATTGAAATGATACCGATAAGGAAAAACCTGTCTGATAATATTGGAAATATGACTCTATTGAATTTTGGTATAACAATAAATATATCTTCAGTTACATTTCAATATAATTGGATTAACTTACTTGAATTACTCAATATTAATAATGAATCAGAAAAGTTTAATAAAGTAACTTTTAATCCAATAATGCCATACAATGGCTGGCAGAAACAAATATCTATTGTATGGCATTTTTTAAATTAACATTTTTATTTTAACAAACTTAATTTAGTTATTTCAACTAGACTTTTTTGTTTGAATACTGCAAAATAGATACCCGATGCATATAGAGCTCCATTCCATTTAATTTTTTTTTGTCCTTTTGTATAATCATTAATATTAAGTTCTTCTATAATACGCCCACTGATATCACATATATAAAGTTGGTATGGTGATTCTTCGTGGACATTAATCTGTATAACTGTTTCATGGTTAAATGGGTTAGGATAGTTTTGAATAGGTGCTAGACTAGGAATAAAAGAGTTATTATCTATTGAGTTTTGATCGTATTCATAAACTGCATAGGAACCGGGCATTGCGCTAACAATTAATTCATCCAGAATTAAACCTTCTTGATTTAAGATAAAAACTGTATCAGGAGCGACATAGTCAGAGGTCCCAAAAATTAAGTTATCTTCATAAGCCCAAGCAGAATAGATAGATGATAAGTTTCCTATTTTACTTGAAATGTTAGGTGTGAGATCATTGTTCAGTGTGACAACTCCATCGTCATATACTTGATAAATTTCGTTCTGAAAAATAAAAATATCTGACCCATAACTATTTGTTTGTCCAGCATTATGTCTTTGAATTTCGCCATTAATAAGATTTATACTTGATGTCCCAGAGTATTGATTCCAAATATCATCATACGATGAAGATGTAATATATAGTATTGAATCTTTCAATGTCATCATAGTAGGTCCTGGCTCAACTGAAAAGGTTCCAACAATTTCATGATCGCTTAATCTCATCTTTACAACTTTATCATTTGTAGACCAATCTAAATTATTTGGCAATGATACAAATAAATGATCTTCAAATTCCACCATGTACTCAGGCATACCATTCATTATAACGGTATCAATAATCTCCATGTTATCTAAATTTAAAACTAAAATAGCATTTTGATTCCAAGAGGATATGTAACCTTTGTTATTATTAAAGGTAATATATCTCGGACTAGAATTTGGTAATTCTACAGTCATCTCATATTCCGCAGTTTCACTTAAGTTCATTATTTCAATTGTATGAGAATTATTCATTACTATATAAAGTTTTCCATCATAGATATTTAAGGATTGTCCTACATCACCAAGTGGGTTTGAATTCTCATCCCAATGGATTGATTCATGAAAGTAAACCTCATTCATACTTGTCGACCAAAGACTAGAGTTTGCTGACCCGAAATTTCCTTCGCACAATGTAAATAAATTAATATTTTGACTCATAAGAATTGGAAATTGGAATAAAAATATTAACATTATTTTATTTTTCATTTATACATCCTTTTTTGATTAAGTGTTATTGTTGTTGTAATGTTTTTTCTAGGTTCGGGGTAACCTTTTGATGATTCGTACTCAGTATCGAATATATTTTTTGCAGAAGCGCTGAAAATTAAATCAAATCGATTAAAAGTTGTTTTATGTATGAGATGTATTGATGTAATTGAACTTTTTGGAATTATATTATTTTTAGGGTAGCTGTAAGCTGATATCATTTCACTTATGTAGTGTATATCGGTTGATATAGTAAAATTTTTAATATTTTTTTCAAAAAATATGGTTCCAATATTTTTTGGTGTATATCGTAATCTTCTTTTATCTTTTCCATGGTAAGATTCTGTGATCCCAAAAGATAATTTGGTATTAAAGTACCTATTATTTTGAGTTAAATACCCAGTGATTCCATATCTAATAACATTATCAATATTTTCTGCTTGCCAATAAGATTGGATTGGTCGCCATTGAATTAAATTATAAGTTTTTGAATTAAATATATTAAGGTCTAGGTTACCATTAAGTATTTGATTCAATCTAATACTAATAGAATTATTTTTCCCTGTTTCAGCATTTAGCTGAGGGTTCCCTCCCGGTTGCCAGAATAAATCATTAAACGTGGGATATCTAAAGTGAGACGAAGAGCTAAAAGTGAGGTTTTTTAAAAATATATTTTCGTTAAAATTATAGCTTATGACAAAAGAATTTGTGTTTTTATTATATAGGCCTTTTGAAAAGTTTTTTTGAGCTGTAAACGAAAAATTTATTTTCTTTGATGTTATAAATTGTGAAGACGAACTTAAACTAGAAAAATACTTCTGACGTTCAATAGTATTGGTTTTCAAATAATTACTTTGAACTTTAATCTTAAGACTAGATTTTAATTGTTTTATTTTAAAAATTGGATTAGAAAAGGATATGGTTGAACTATTTAACTGATTATTGCTTTTAATATTGTATAGAGGATTTTCATAATAATCATTTGTTATTTTTAAAAAATAACTTAAAGATCCACGACCAAGTTTATTAAACCAATTCAAGCTAGAGGCAAAGATACCTAAATTGTCATTGTGGTGTGCTTCTGAAGGGGACCATAGCAATCCAGGAACTCCTCTTGTTTGATTTGTAATCAAAGAAAATCCTTTTACGAAAACAGCTGGGTTGATTTTCCTGATAAATTGCAAAGAACCATAGTTTTGGTAAAAGTGATTATTAGATCTATTAAATACTCTATCTCTCCATGAAACTTTATAATTTCCTTTGGTCTTATTGTAGCCCGTAAAGAAAGATGTTATATATTTTTTTGAATTCCATGAAAAGTTGATATTGGATTTATAACTATCAAATGAACCAATTGAACTCGAAATTGAATTATTTTGATTACGATTATTTAATTCTAAAACACCATTTTGTGAACCTGATGAAATTAATTTTTCACCATTTATTATTAATCTAGCTTCGTTGATGAAAGCTGCAGGTAGTTGAGATAGATCTGTAACACCAGTTTGTACATTTGTTAAATCAAACCCATTAATTGTCACTTTTGTTTGCGATGTAGGACCTCCATTTAAACTTACTGTGGTGATACTTCCGGGTCCTCCAATTGATCTTATTTGAACTCCAGGTAAGCGTTCTAGGAATTCTTTGTGTGAAATATTTTCATAACTACTTTTCTTACTTATAGAAACGCCTTTTGAAAGGTCATCAGATAAGTGTTTATAACCTACTGCCTCTACACCATCAATCGCTACCGGATTATCTGATAATGTAATTAATAATTTTTCACCTCTATACACAAGTATAATAGATGAATATCCAAATCTTGAAATCCTCAAAGAATCATTAATTACTGTTTTTGGTGGTATTAAAGCAATTCCCCTATTGTTTGTAATACTCCAATTTTTATTTGTTAGGTTGTGAATGTAGGTAAACTCTAAAAATCTATTAGAAGTATTTTTAACAACTATTCTCTCAGCATTTAGTTGGAGGTGGCAACTAATAGCAAGTATTAAAATTTTTTTTAACTTAAATAATTTCAACTATGCGCAAATAGAATTGGGGAATAGTGCATAAAGTATAGGTAATAATTACCTTAGTCATACTTTTCTCCCGAAAGTCTTGATTTTAAAAAATTATCAATTAAGGTTTCCTGACTTAAATAGTATCGACACAATTGACCTTCTCCTCAAATTATATTTGAGAATGGTAATAAAAAAAGTGTATTCTATTATTACAGTAGCGGGGACTGTATTCGATTCACACGAATTTCCCTTTTAGAGTGATATTTGTTCCTAAAATTAATTTATAGATATAACATTTACAATTGTTATAAATTTAAATAATTATGAAATTTATTGTTTAAATAACTATAAACTCTTGATAAAAATATGAATAAATGGTTCTTAGTTAAAGTTGGTGTTGCACCGGTGTATTCAGAACCTAGTTTTAGATCTGAATGCCTTACTGAAATAGTTTTAGGAGAAAATTGTTTAATTTCAGATGAAACTAAAGATTGGTTGCATATTGTTACAGAGGATGATTACAAGGGCTATGTAAATAAGTTTTATGGTAAAGTTCTTTCAAAAAAAGTAGTTAATACTTTCTGTATTTCATCACCAAACTCAGACGGCTTTTTTAGCAATCAGTATCCATTTGGTGCAATGGTTAAAAATGAAATTTTAGGTGCATCAAAAATTAAAAATAATTTTGATAAAAAATTAGTTATTCCAATAGCAAAGCAATTAATTGGAATACCCTATAAATGGGGTGGTAAAAGCTCATTAGGTTTTGATTGTTCTGGATTAGTGCAGTCAGTTTTAAAAGTATGCGGCATGAAAATACCGCGAGATTCAGCCCAACAATTAGAATATTTTAAAAATAAAAAGGTATCAATGATAGATGCGAAATCTGGAGATCTACATTTTTTTGGTAAAGAGAGAGCTGTTACTCATGTAGGGTTTTCTTTAGGCGGAAGTGGTATTCTCCATTCACATGGTTATGTGAAAGAACAAGATATTAAAAGTAATAAGCTCTTATCGGAAATCTATCTACAAAGTTGCTCAATCTAACGTAAATTCTGAAGATGAAATTTCCTAAATCTAAATCAGTTAACGGACATATTATGAACCGTGCTGTTTTGGTTCTCAATGCGAACTATTCTCCGATGACTATTTGCTCAGCCAAAAGGGCCATCTGTATGGAATTTTTGAATAAAGTAGAAGTTTTAGCTAGCTATGAAGATATAGTTAGAAGTCCGTCTATTTCTGTAAATTTACCAAGTATAATAAAAATTAAAGATTACGTGCGTTATGATAATTTATCTGTAGATCTTAATAGGAAAAACTTATTAGAAAGAGATAATCATATTTGTCAATATTGTGGTATTTCGAAAATACCTATGACATTAGACCATATTATCCCAAAATCTCAAGGTGGCAAAGATTCTTGGGAAAATTTAGTTACTGCTTGCAGACCTTGTAATCAGAAAAAAGGTAATCAAAGACCTAGGGAAGCTGGAATGGTCTTAAAGAAGAAACCTAAACATCCAAATAGGCTACAATTTTTTCAACGTTTTGCGAGAGAAAAACAAAAAGAGTGGAGGCCCTATCTTTTCATGGAGCCGTTTAAATTAAGCTAGATGAGGATTTTTATTTAATGACAAGAGTACTAAGCGGCATTCAAAGTTCTGGTTCATTACATTTAGGCAATTACTTTGGTATGATGGATAGAATGATAAAATATCAAAATAGTAATGATCTGTTTTGTTTTATCGCTAATTATCATGCGCTTACTGTTTTGCCAAATGCAGAAGATTTAAACAGAAATACGTATAATGCAGTTTGTGATTTTTTAGCTCTTGGTTTAGATCCTAATAAGTGTACTTTTTGGGTGCAATCAGATGTCCCACAAGTAACTGAACTAACCTGGATACTAACTTCACTTGTAAATAGAGGCCTACTGGATAGAGCTACATCATTTAAAGATAAAGTTTCAAAGGGTTTGAGTCCGAATATGGGATTATATTCTTATCCTATTTTAATGGCTGCAGATATTCTATTATTCAATAGTGAATTAGTTCCTGTTGGTAATGATCAGAAACAGCACCTTGAAATGACAAGAGAAATAGCAATTAGGTTTAATAATCAATTTGGAGACATCTTAATTATTCCGAAAGAAGATATAAATGAAGAAACTAAACTAGTACCTGGTATTGATGGTCAGAAAATGAGTAAGTCATACGATAATACAATTCCGATTTTTGATGACTCTGAACTGATTAGAAAAAAAGTGATGAAAATAAAAACAGATACGACAGAAATTAATAAACCAAAAAACATAAACACCCCACTTTTTAAACTTTATTCGTTATTTTTAGATAACACTGAAAAAAAGGATTTAAAATTAAGATTTGAAACTCCAGGAATGAGATATGGCGATATAAAGCTAGATTTGTTCAGTAAACTGATGGATTATTTTAGTCCATATCGAAAAAAAAGAGAGCAATTTCTCAATAACCCATCAGATGTTATGGATATTTTAGATATGGGTGCAAAAAAAGCACAGAATTCAGCCAATAAAGTTCTGGAAAAAGTAAGAACAGCCACGGGGATATCATTTAAATAATGTCTTATAAAATACATATTAAAAATTTTGAAGGACCTCTAGACTTACTTATTTACTTTATTAAGAGGGATGAGATAGATATTTATGATATTCCTATTGCTAAAATTACTAAAGATTTTATTGACGTTATTGAGCAATGGAAACGATTAAATATGTTAGTTGCCGGCGATTTTATTGTTATGGCATCTACACTTATGAGGGTAAAGGCAAAAATGCTTATTCCTCGACCTGATTTGGATGAAGATGGTATAGCAATAGATCCAAGGGAGGAATTGATGAATCAGTTGATCGAATATTCTAGATTTAAAAATGCTGCTGAAATACTAAAAGAAATGAATTTTGAGAACAGTTTTTTTACACCAAGGCAATTTGAACAACTTATTAAAACAGATAAAGAAGATCAAATTAAAGTAGCATTAAATGATATCTCTTTATTTGATCTTGCAAAATCTTTTAAAAAGTTAATGGAGAATAAGCCAGTAATTTCTCAATTTGAGCTAAGTAAAGAACCTGTAAAACTAGAAAATCAAAAAACCTTAATACTTAAAAATTTTGACAAAAATGGAAGAATTAGTTTTAATTTTTTAATTACAAAGATTAAAACTAAGCTAGAGATTGTAGTCACATTTCTAGCTATCCTCGATCTAATTAAAGAGGGAATATGTGAAGTGATACAAGATTCTCTTTTTGGTGATATCAATTTGGTACGAATTATTAAGAACTAATGAAAGTAAAAGATATAAATAGTATCATTGAGGCATTGCTTTTTGCAAGCCCTGATCCTCTTAATCAAAAGAAAATAAATTCAATTTTTCCGTCAAAGGTACCAGATTTAAAAAGTGTAATTTTAAAATTGAATAATACCTATAAAAAAAATAAAAATGCCTTTGAAATTCGTTCAGTTTCAAATGGTTACCAACTAGTAGCAAAAAAACAATATCATGAATATATACGTCTTATGTTAAGTAAGACGGGGAAGATTAATTTATCTCCTGCCGCACTAGATTCATTAGCGATTATAGCATATAAACAACCTGTAAGCCGTTTTGACATAGAAGCAATTAGGGGCGTAGATTCAAGTGGCGTTATAAAAACTCTACTAAATCTACAACTAATATCAATTAAAGGTAGAAGTTCGGGGCCAGGGAGAGCTTTATTATATAAAACTACAAGTTTATTTATGCAATTTTTTGGATTAAAAAATATTACAGATCTTCCAAAGTTAAAAGAGATATCCGAATTAATTAATGCTGATCCACGCTTAGGAGAGCAAATTGCAGTATTTGATAAAAAAGAAGATCAAATTAATTAGCATAAGTACATTAATGCGTTTAAATAAATATCTATCAAAATCTGGCATAGCATCTAGAAGAGAATCTGATTCTCTAATTCAAATGGGTACGACAGAGGTCAATGGAAAATTATGTTTAGATCCTGCTTATCAGGTGAAAAACGATGACGTTGTAAAATATGATGGAAAAAAAATAAAGCTTCAAACTGAAAAATATGTTTTTATGTTAAATAAGCCTAAAAAGGTAATTACCACGGTAAAAGACCCTCATGGAAGGAAAACCGTTTTAGATTTACTCAACTTGAATATCAGAGTAGTCCCCATTGGTCGTTTAGATCAGGATACAACTGGAATTCTGTTATTGACAAATGATGGTGATTTGCATCAATATTTAACTCATCCTAAGAATAGTATACCTAAAGACTATGAACTTGAAATTGAAGGAAGATTAAATGATAATCAGGTAAAAAAAATAGCCCGCGGTGTTTATATTGGTAATAAAGAATATGGTAAAGCTGAGTTTTTAAGCCAAGAAACAAAGAAAGGGAGGTCCAAAGTATTACTTCGGTTGAGGCATGGAAAAAAAAGAGAGATAAGACGATTAATGTATAGGGTAAGAGCTAAATTATTTAATCTAAAAAGAGTTAATTATGCAGGTATTAAAATTGGTAACCTCAAGATCGGTGGATGTAGAGCTTTAACGGAAAGTGAAATAAAGAAACTATGGTCAGCTTAATTATCCAATTTTGTGTTTTCTTGGTTGGCTTTAGTTCGGAAATTTGTTAATTTTGTCGGCTCATTGAGAATTTAATCATATGATAATCGCTATAGATGGTCCATCTGCGTCGGGAAAAAGCACTACGGCAAAGTATATTGGTGAAAAATTAGGAATATTGCATCTAGATACAGGAGCTATGTACAGAGCTATTACGCTAGAATGCATTCAGAAAAGTATTCATCACACCAGTGAAAAGAATTTGTTATCATTATTAAGAAGTATTCATATTTCTTTTGACTCGAAAAATCAAATTTGCATAAATAATAAAAATGTAGAAAATCTGATTAGAAGTCAGACTGTGACATCGCAAGTTAGCAATTTTAGCGCTGTGAAAATTGTTAGGGAGAGAATGGTCAGAAGACAAAGAGAAATATCAAAAAATAATGATTGTGTTATCGAAGGAAGAGATATTGGAACTGTAGTATTTCCAAATGCAGATTTCAAATTTTATTTGGATGCTTCTGCAGAGGTTAGAGCATCTCGAAGATTAATTGAGCTTGAGAAACGCGGTGAAAAAATAAAATTTGTGGATCTTGTGAAAAGAATAAAAGACAGAGATTTTTTTGATATGAACAGGGAAATTTCTCCTCTAAGAAAAGCTCTTGATGCGATAGTGATTGATACATCTGATTTGAGTATTGATGAACAAATAGAAAAAATAATAAAAATTGTAACTAATTAATAACAAGGAAACATCAAAAGTATGTTTGAACAAAATAAAGAACAGGTAGAAGAACAGGTTTTAGAAAGTATTGATAATAATGATGGAAATGAAACCAGTGAAGATTATTCACCATCTACCCCAGCCAAAAATGTAGCTGAAACTCAAGATTATTTACACCCAAACCTTTTTCAAAATGTAAAAGTAATTAATGAATCAGAATTAAATAATAATAACGAAGAATCTTTTATTGATGATAACCTAGAATCACTCTACTCTAGTACATTTGGGGATATATCAGAAAACTCATTGATTGAAGGTCGCGTTGTAGGAATGAATGACAGAGATGTCTTAATAGACATAGGGTTTAAATCAGAAGGTATTATTGATAGATCTGAGTTTAAAAAAGATAATTTACCTTCGATTGGAGATCAAGTTGAAGTCTATTTAGAGTTTATCGAAGATGCTAGCGGGAATACGATTTTATCAAAAGAGAAAGCGGATTTTATGCGTAGATGGAAAGAATTAAATGATGCCTTTGAGAATGAAACATTAGTTACTGGAATGGTCATTAGAAGAATTAAAGGGGGGCTGATCGTTGATCTCGGAGTTGTTCAGGCTTTTTTACCAGGTTCTCAAGTGGATGTTAGGCCAATCCAAGATTTTGATGTTTATTTAGATAAAGAAATTGAATTGAGAATTGTGAAGTTTAATGAAGCAAGAAAAAATATAGTTGTTTCCCATAAAATAATTCTTGAAGATAGCCTTAAAGAACAAAGAGAGGCTCTTTTTGAAGAGTTAGAGGTTGGTTCAATTTTAGAAGGTAGAGTGAAAAATATCACTGACTTTGGAGTGTTTGTTGACCTTGGTGGGATAGACGGCTTACTTCATATTACAGATTTATCATGGGGACGTGTAAATCATCCATCTGAAGTTATAGGGATGAATGATTCCATAACTGTTAAAGTTATAGAGTATGATGAAGATAGGAAAAGAGTATCATTAGGCCTCAAGCAATTAACTCCACATCCTTGGGATGAGGTCGAAGTAAAGTACCCTATTGGTCAAACCGTTAAGGGGAAGGTGGTCAGTTTAACAAATTATGGATGTTTTATTGAATTGGAGCCAGGTGTTGAAGGCTTAATTCACGTTTCTGAAATTTCTTGGACTAAACATATAAAAAATCCCGCTGAAGTATACTCCATGGGAGATGAAGTTGAAGCTAAGGTTCTATTTATTGATAGTGATGAAAGAAAAATCAGTCTAGGTGTTAAGCAATTAACTCCTGACCCTTGGGGTGCAATTGAAGAAAAGTATATGGTTGAAACAGTTCATAAGTGTACAATCCAAAATCTAACACAATTTGGAGCATTCGCTGAATTAGAAGATGGAATCGATGGCCTTATTCATGTTTCAGATTTATCATGGACAAAAGTAATTAAGCATCCAAAGGAAGTGGTTGAAAAAGGTCAAGAGATAGAGGTTAAAATACTTGAAATTTCTAGAGAGAACCGAAGGATATCACTTGGTTACAGACAAGTTTTTGAGGATCCATGGCCTGAAATAATTTCTAAGTATGATTCAGGTAATGAGGTAAGTGGTGAAATAATTCGAGTTCTAGATAAAGGAATTATAGTTCAATTAGAAAATGAAGTTGAAGGTATAATACCATTTGGTAAAATGTCAAAAAAAGATCGTAAACTATTAGCCGGACAATATGAAATTGGTGCAAATTTATCTGGTATTGTCATGAAAGTTTCTCCTGAAGATAAAAAAGTTGTTTTATACAAAGAAGAACTTGCGGGGTCTGGAAAGAGGAATAGTGCTACTGATGAAGTAAAACAATATCTTAGTAATCAGAAAACTAATACAGGTGAAAAATTAGATTTGCCTCAGGAATTACTAGATATCGCAAGTCAAGCTGAGAAAGATGGTATTGCAGATGACGAAAATACTAGTGGTGAAGAAACTTCTGAAAAATAGGATTAAAGATTATTTTTTTTTGATTATTAATGCAAATTAAAATCAATCCTGAATCAAATTTTACAGAAAAATTTGGCCTAACCTTTGGGGCTTTTGGACTATCATTACTCCTCTGGATTTTTGTTGTCTCAGAAAATGAATATACAATGGTTTTGGATTTTCCAATTGAAGCCAGAAATCTGAGTGTGCAAAAAGCTCACAAGGAGGAAGTTCCTTCTTTTGCAAATGTAAAAATTAAAGGTGCTGGAAGAGATTTATTTAAGACCTACGTTTTATTCCCATTTACCGATTCTAAGCTTGTTCTCGATTTAGAAGGTATTTCAAAAGATTATGAATTTATCTTAAATGAATATTTTGAACAGAATCCTCAAAAAGTCGTTATCCCCTTAAATTATAATATTGAATTTGTTGAGGTTGTATATCCTTACAAAATAAAGATAAGTCTAGATGAATTTATTTCTAAAAAAGTACCAGTCCTTTCAAATTTAATTATCACCCCTAAAGATGGATTTACCATTGTTGGAGATGAGGTTATACAACCAAATCAAATAACAATCGCGGGACCTGAAGAAGAACTTGCTCTGATTAATCACTTAGAAACAACTTTTGATACTATTTCTGATATTGATGGATTATTTTTTAAAAAATTTCCAATAATATCTTTAGGAAATTTAATTAAATATTCAGAAGAGTTTGTTGATATAAATTTAAATATCCAACAAATTAGTGAAAGAATTATTGCTAATATACCTGTTAAAATTGTCGATGTACCTCCTGGTATAAGGGTCTTCTCATCCCCCCAAACAATTTCCTTAACTATAATTGGAGGTATTGAAAGGATTTCTTTATTAAAACCGAATGAAATTAAAATCTATATTGATTTTAAAAATTGGAATATGAATAAACAGTTTTACGAACCTGAAGTAATAATCCCTTCAGATTTATTAGAATGGAGAGATTTATCACCAAGAAATTTAGAGCTTGCTGTTGCAAGAGAAATTAAATGATAGTTTTAGGAATTGAAACATCATGTGATGAAACAGCTGCTGCTATTTGTAATAATGGTAAAATAATTTCAAATATTATTAGCCAACAAGTGATACATGAAAAATTTGGTGGTGTTGTGCCGGAAATTGCCTCAAGAGAACATGATCTTTTATTAAATCAAGTAGTTGATAGAGCAATTAAAAAAGCAAAGATTAGAATATCGGATCTTGATGCAGTAGGTGTAACGCAAGGCCCTGGACTCAGCGGTACTTTATTAACGGGTATTAGTTTTGCAAAGGGGTTGGCTTTAGGTCTTGGAATCCAAATTATTCCAATAAATCATCTCGAAGGACATATTTTTGCAAATTTTTTAGCTCAGCCAGATTTAGAATACCCATTTTTATGCTTACTTGTTTCTGGTGGGCATACTCAGATTTGGCAGATAAAGAATATTAATGATTACACATTACTGGGTGAGACTAGAGACGATGCTGCAGGAGAAGCATTTGATAAAGGTGCACGTATTTTGGGGCTAGGCTATCCTGGAGGTCCTAAAATTGAGAAAAAAGCTAAGGAAGGGAATCCTTATAAAATAGATTTCCCTAGAATATTACTTGATAAAGAAAGTCTTGATTTTAGTTTTAGCGGATTAAAAACATCTCTATTATATTATTTTGATAACTTTAAGAAAACTAAAAATATTAATGTATCTGACATAGCGGCAAGTTACCAAATGGCTATTATTGAAACTTTAATTGAAAAAGTTAAAAGAGCATTAAAAAAAACAAAATATAAAAGATGTGTTATTGCTGGAGGTGTTGCAGCGAATTCATTATTAAGGGAAAAAATCCAAGAAGTTAACCCCGGAAAAGATTTTGTTTTTCCAGATTTATCTTTTTGTACTGATAATGCTGCAATGATAAGTTTTCTTGCAGAAATTAAATTAAATTCGCAATCTTCTAAATCTTTTTCAAATTTTTCTTTTGGTGCCTTACCAAATCTCAGGTTATGAGTTAAAGTTTGTCATTAAACTTCGATCATAATATTTATTATATATTCACCTTATTGATACTAATAGTATTATCAATATATGTAGTAAATAAATATAAAATTAACAATATTAAAATTATACTCCTCCTTAGGGTATTTTTATTTTTCTCTGTTGTATTTTTACTTTCTAACCCTAAAATAAATAGGACATCAAATAAAGTTAATCAATTAGAGTGGAATATCTATTTAGATAAGTCACTTAGCATGAACTATCATCAGCAGCCATCCCCCACATCTTATAGGTTAGGAGTGAATACATTTTTAGAAAAATTAAGTAGAAAAGAAATTGGTATTAATCTTTTTAATTTTGGAAATCAAGTTGAACCAGGCTGGAATTATCTAAATCAAAATTTAGATGATGGATCTACAAATTTAGGCGAAGTTATAAGGCATATAAGAGCAAATGATAAAAATATAGCTGGATCTTTAATTATCTCAGATGGTCAGGAGAATTTTGGTAAACAAATTTCTGAAGATGATATTGTAGGTCTAAATACTATTCATGTAATTGGTGTTGGAGCAGAGGAATCCTTGGTGGATGTCATGATCAATTCTTTGATTGTACCACCAGCATTAATAAAAGGGGAAAAAGCAGAAATTAAAGTAGAAATATCAGCCACTGGGTTTTCGGATGAAAAAATTAATGTTACTCTTCTTTCAAATGATAAAATTTTGGGTTCAAAATTGGTAAGTTTATCGGGTTCTGGAAGTAAAAAAGAAGTTAGATTCCTTATTCATCCCTTAGAGATGGGTGAAATAAATTATATAATTCAAGCAAGTACTGTTCCTGAAGAAATTAATATTTTAAACAATAAACAATCTTTTTCAATTCAAGTTTTAAAAGATAGTTATAAAATTGCGATGATTACAGGTGCGCCCAATTTTAATACAAGAATAATAAAAAATATGATAAATAGTGATGAGAATTTTATATTAGATCACTATGTATACACTTCTGAAAAATATTTAAAACCAATCCAGGAATTTTGGGAAACAAAGTATGATTTAATTATTTTTGATAATAACCCAATTGAACAAAATAAAGCAGAATGGGAAAAGTTTTTACGAGTTTTTGCAAAAAAAATCCTTTCTCAAAAAACAAGCTTGGCTTTAATTCCTGGTTATGATACAGAAATAGAAACTTTTTCTTTATATATGAGTCTTTTAGATCTTAAGTTAAAATCTCCATTGATAACTTTAGATGATGAATATATTTGGGATTTAAATGCTAATTGGAGTTCTTTTTTCCCATTTTCAAATGATAATTTTAGTTTTCTAAAGAACTTTGATAATCCTCCGTTATATGTAGATATGAAAGTTGATAGTTTAGGCGCTAATGTTTTAGCTGACTTTTCTATTTCAGGTGTTAAAATCCCTTTAATAGTGACTAAAGAAAAACATCCTCTTAGGGGGTTTTTATTTACCTCTCCTGATTTGAATAAAATTTTTTTTGAAGGAGATGGCTATTCTCAACAAGTCAAGAATAATATATTTAATCCAATTTTTTCTTGGTTAATGAAAACTGGGAGTGGTAATGATTTTTTTTTCAGGACAGATAAGAAAATGTATCAACAAGGAGAACAGATAAAAGTAATAGGTAAATCAATTAATAATAAAAAATTAGATAATAGCATTATTAATATTTTTAGCAATGGGGAAAAAATTAGTTCAAAACCAATTAATTATAATTCAGAAACAGGTTTATATAATGGAAATTTCTGGGCTTCAAAATCAGGAAATCTCGATTATGAGATTTTATCTATGGCTAAAGACAAGGCCATTAATATTGCAAATGGTTCTATTATAGTTCAAGATAGTCAAATAGAATTAAATAATGTATATCTTAACAAATATTCTTTAATAAGCCTAACGAATAATACTGGTGGGACTTTTGCTTCTTGGAAGGATAGGAATAATATAATTGAAAAAATTAATTTAAATTTCAGAAATGACTATTATAAAAATGTGATTTCTTTAAAAAGTAATAAATTTATACTTATGCTGCTCTTTGGTTTATTGTCGCTTGATTGGGTTTTGAGAAAAAAATTAGGATTATTTTAATATGAAAAGAATTACCATTATAGGTACAGGCTATGTAGGATTAGTCACCGGAGCAGGATTATCAGATTTTGGTAATGATGTAACTTGCGTTGACATTTCAAAGGAGAAGATAAAAGCATTAAAAAATGGTACTATACCAATTTTTGAACCTGGTTTAGATGAATTAGTATCAAGAAATGTTTCAACTGGAAGGTTGAGATTCTCATCGAATATAAATAAATCAATTCAAGATACTGAGGTTGTTTTTATAGCTGTTGGCACGCCAGAAAAGCATGATGGACAAGCTGACTTGGATGCAATAAAATCTGTTTCTAAAATAATTGGTGAAAATATAACCAACTATTTAATTGTATGTACTAAGAGTACTGTTCCTATAGGAACTTCGAATGTTATAATTAATGAAATAAATCATCACAATATTAATGACATTAATTTTGACTACGTATCTAATCCTGAATTTTTAAGAGAAGGATCTGCAGTAAAAGATTTCTTATGGCCTGACAGAGTAATTATAGGTGCCCAAAATGAAAAAGCCTTTGAAATAATGAGAGACATATATAGACCATTATACGTAAATGAAAAACCAATTATGCATACTAATATTGAAACAGCTGAAATGATCAAATATTCTTCTAACGCATTTTTAGCACTTAAAATTAGTTATATAAATGAGGTTGCTAATTTATGTGAGAAAGTTGGAGCTGATATTCATGAGGTTGCAAGGGGAATGGGACAAGATGGTAGAATTAGCTCTAAATTTTTACATCCTGGTCCTGGTTATGGTGGTTCATGTTTTCCAAAAGATACAAAAGCTTTTTCAATGTTATCAAAAAAGTATAATCTAAAAATGGAAACAGTTGATGCAGCGATAAATGTTAATATCAAACAAAAAAAAAGGATGGTAAAGAAATTAAAAAAATTATTAAATTTTAATATTAAAGATAAAACTATTGCTATTCTAGGACTTGCATTCAAACCAAATACTGATGATATAAGAGAATCACCTGCAAAAGATATAATTAATTCAATTTTAGATCATGGTGGATTTATAAATGCATATGACCCTGTTGCAAATGATGCTATGTCTGAAGTATATCCTGAAATTAATTATTGTGACTCCTGGAGAGATGCATGTGAAAATGCTGATGCTGTTGTTTTAATAACTGAATGGAATGAATTTAGAGGAATAGATTTATATATTTTAAAACAAATTTTAAGTTCACCATTAATTTTAGATACTAGAAATATTTTTAGTGTTGATAAGTTGAAAAAAAATGGATTTATTTATGACAACGTAGGAAGAAACAATATTAAATGAAAGTTATAGCCACTAACCTACCAGAGGTCAAAATTATTATTCCTAAAATTTTTAATGATGAAAGAGGACACTTTTTTGAATCATATAAAGAAAGTAAGTTTAAAGAAATAGGTATCCCTTTTTATTTTCCACAAGATAATCACGTATTTTCAAGGAAGAATGTAATTAGAGGGTTACATTATCAACTTATAAAACCACAAGGTAAGTTAGTAAGAGCAATTCATGGTGAAATTTTAGATGTTGCTGTAGATATTAGAAGAGGGTCTCCAAATTTTGGAGATCACATATCAGTGAGGTTATCTGAAAAAAACAAAAAAATGTTATATGTTCCAGAAGGGTTTGCGCATGGATATAGTGTATTGTCAGAAGAATGTATTGTGAGTTATAAATGTACGAATATGTATGATATAAAAAATGAACATGGAATAATTTGGAATGACTCGAATTTAGATATAACATGGGAAGTTGATAACCCCATTATTTCATCCAAGGATTTACATTTACCTGATTTAAATACTCAAAATAAACTTCCAAAATTTTTATGAGTAAATGTAATATTTTAATTACTGGAGGCTTTGGATTTATCGGATCTAATTTTATTAAATATCTTTATGAAAATTTTAAAGAAGCCCATGTAGTAAATCTGGACAGCCTTACTTATGCTGCAAATGAGGAAAACTTAATTGGCCTTCCTAAATCTTTTCATAATCATATCAATGGAAATATTTGTGATAAAAATATACTTCAAAAACTGTTTAAAAAATTTAATTTTGATTTTGTTATAAATTTTGCAGCTGAAAGTCATGTTGATCGTTCAATAGATGATCCATCTAAATTTATCAAGACAAATATTTTTGGAACGTACACACTTTTAGATGAATCTTTACAATTTATCAAAAAAAATAAAAATAAAAATTTATTTAAATTTATTCATATTTCAACAGATGAGGTTTATGGATCACTTGGGGAAAATGAATACTTTTACGAAGATACCGCATATAATCCAAACTCTCCTTATTCTTCTTCAAAGGCAAGCTCAGACCACTTAGTCAGAGCGTGGAATAAAACATACGACTTACCTACAATTATTACTAACTGTTCAAATAATTATGGGCCGTATCAATTTCCTGAAAAACTTATACCTTTAATGATAATTAATTGCTTAGGAGAAAAAGAACTTCCAGTTTATGGTAATGGTCTAAATATTAGAGATTGGCTTTTTGTTAGAGACCATTGTTCAGCAATTTTTAAAATAATGATCAAAGGTGAAGTTGGAGAAACCTATAATATTGGCGGCAATAACGAAATAAAAAACATTGATATTGTTAATATCATTTGCAAAAAATTAGATGAGAAAATTCCACGAAAAAATAATGTTTCATATAAAGAGTTAATTAAATTTGTGAAAGACAGGCCAGGGCATGATTTTAGGTATGCTATAAATGCTGATAAAATTAAAAATGAGCTAAAGTGGGAGCCTAATGAATCTTTTGAAACTGGAATTGAACAAACAATTGATTGGTATTTAGAGAATCAAGAATGGTGGAAAAAAATTCAGGATAATACATATAATCAAAAAAGATTAGGGGTTATCAGCTAATGAAAGGAATTATTTTAGCAGGTGGGAGTGGAACTCGTTTATATCCATCTACACAAGTTGTTTCTAAACAGCTTCTACCTATATATGATAAACCTATGATATTTTATCCTCTTTCAACCTTAATGCTTGCAGGTATAAGAGATATATTAATTATATCAACTCCAGAGGATACTAATAGATTTCAGAAACTATTATCTGATGGTAGTCAAATAGGAATTAATATTTCTTATAAAATTCAACCTTCACCTGATGGTTTAGCACAAGCATTTATCATTGGAGAAGAGTTTATTGGTTCAGATTCAGTTGCATTAATTCTTGGAGATAATTTGTTCTTTGGACATGGATTCTCAAATATGTTGAATCATAGTAAAAATATCGTTCTTCGTGAAAAAAATGCAGTAATTTTTGGGTATAACGTAAAAGATCCTGAAAGATATGGAGTTGTGGAGTTTAATGAACAGAATGAAGTTGTAAGTCTTAAAGAGAAACCGGTCGACCCCGCTTCAAATTATGCAGTAGTAGGGTTGTACTTTTATCCAAATGAAGTAGTCGAAGTAGCTAAATATATTAAGCCTTCAAAAAGAGGAGAATTAGAAATTACGTCAGTAAACGAAGTTTTTATGAAAAAAAAGAAACTGTCAGTTGAATTAATGGGTAGAGGATATGCATGGCTTGATACTGGTACTCAAGATTCAATGATTAATGCATCAAATTTTATAAAAACAATTGAAGATAGGCAGGGACTTAAGGTTGGTTGTATTGAAGAGATAGCTTATTTAAATCATTTTATTGACGACGCTCAAATTCTGAAAATTTCTAAGAAATATAAAAATGAATATGGGAATTATTTAAAATCTATCATTAAAAGATAATCTTACAGATTATTTATTTTATATTATAAAAAAAACCAATATCAATAGAGTTTTTCTTTAATGATACTCTATCATTATCCTCAAAAACAACGACATTTTTAAAATCTATATTACTAAATGATATTCTACCTGATAGCTTATTTTTATAATGCTTAACCAAATAAAAGGAACTTATTATTTTTTCTTCTACTATTATAGATTTGTGAAAACGTGGGAGATGTTTATCTATGTAATTATCTTGAATTGAGGATTTGTCATTTAAGCCACGTTTGATAGTAGTAATATTAAGATTGATTTCTAGATCTTTTAATTTTTTTTGTGCAAATAATATTAATTCTTGAGAATGAGGACCTGCCCAAAAACCTAGTGGCTTATTATGACTGTAAAAATCATTAACATTAAACTTATGCTTATATATTCGCTGATCTGTCCAATTATACTCGAATCCCCATGTAATAAGTTTATTTAAAAATATTTTTGAATTAAACCCTAATTGCCAAGCAAACCAATTATGATTTTTAGAATTAAATAACCATTCTGGTGTTAGTTCATCCATAAAAAAAGATAAGTAAATAGCTTTGTTTTTAGTTGGATTAAATCTTAAATCAAAACCCATTTGAATGTTATCCGTATCACCTAAATAATTTTCTATGGGGTAAAATGGTATAACTGGAATACTGTAGTTAAGGTCTAATCCTCGAAATGCGTAGATAACTGTTTCGTTCAATGCAAATAATAGTTTTTTATTTATTATCCACTCCAGTCTATGACCCGCTATAGACCTTTTTACATTAATAGATCTTCCAAGGTTATTATTACTATTGTAGTAATAATTATATGATGAATCAATAATTCCACTCACTAGAAAACCATGAAAATAATATAGTCTTAAATTATCATTAATTTTCCAATCAAAACCAAGCTGCGGGTAGGAAGGCGCCTTGTTTGAAAGGTGGATGGCATTAACTCCATGCCCCCATTTTCTATCAAATTTTCCAAAATAAATATTGTAATTATTCCCATAATATGAAATTTTTGCTTCAGAAAACTCACTCCAATAACCATCAGAGTCTTTAGATTTATCTATGTATGGTAATGATTGTTGATTAGTCAAAGAATAAAATGAAGTATCTATTCCTTCACCAAGAATTCCAAGCTGTATATATTTTGATGTGATTATAAAATTATTTTTTTCATAGAAGAATTCTAATCCAGCGCCAAATGTTGTGATTGGTCTATTAGAGGTTATCCAGTCTTTCCCGGATGATGAATATTCACTAAATAAAATAGGTTCAATAAAGTGATTTTTTGAAAATAATGAGTTTATGATAAATAAGAATAAAAATTTTATAAACATTTATTTACTCACTCACTCCTAGCACCGCGGAATATTATATTATAAAATGCTTTTGAAAAATATTTTACATCTGTAAGAAAAGGATTCCTTTTCTTTTTTAATAAATATAACTCTTCACTTTTAATAATATCTTCAAAAGAACTTGGCATATCTGCATAATAAGGCGGAACTAAACCTGGCTTTGCTTGGATTCTTAATTTTTGAATTTTACTTGGATATAAGCTAAAATAATGTTCACTAAGAGCTCTTACACCAATTAGTTTTATATCTCCAATTAACCAATTGTATATTTGAGGAATTTCGTCAATGAAATAGGATCTAAAAACTTTTCCCCAAGAGGTTATTCTAAAATCATTTTTGAATTTTCCCGAATTTCCAAGATCATGTTTATTATAAATATGATCTTGGATAAATTCACTGTAAGGATACATTGTTCTTAATTTATAAACATAGATTCGCTCACCTTGGTAACCAATTCTTTTTAATTTCACAATTGGTCCGTAAGAAGGATATTGCTCATTGGATATTGTATTAATTTTTCTAGCAATAAAATAAGAGGTATATCCTATAATTTTTTCTTCAATTACTTCATAGCCACAAAAAGATAATCTTCCTAGAATTTCAGCTTTAGATAAAATTCGATTTTTTCCTCTTGTTAATAAAAAGTAAATCTGTTTTGTAAATGCTAGTTTGGGGAATACTCTATAAAAGAAAAAATGAAAAGGTAATAGAATTATGTATAAAAAATGGGGCATTTTTGATCTTAGATGACTATTCATGCTTTCCAAAGGAATAAAATTTCCAATAAGTAAACCATCATTTTCTAATTTTGAATATACATCTAAGAAATATTCATTAATTCTACGAAAATCATTTATCTTATGTAAATTGATAATCAGTTTATTAGAATTATTTATCAAAAACTTTATATTTGAAGAAGTTTCAGTGTTAAATATTGATAATTTGCTTTTATCAATTTTTTCAGAATTTATTGATTCCCAAATAAAATCAATTACATCTTTAATATTTTTTCGTTTTATTTGATTTAAACTTTGTTTGAGATCGCTTCTTAAAAAATCATTTTTATGTTTGCTGACTTTTTTTTGTATTTCAAGTCTCTTTTGACTATCATTCAGATTTTTTACTCGTTCATAATTAAATTCTTGATTTTCATTTAATTTGCTTCTTTCTGAAAAATATAAAAAGTATGTAATTATTTCAAATGTGGAATGAATAAATAACACACTAACTAATTGTCTAATAAATATATATTCAATTCTTAAAATAAAATAAGAAAAATTAATAAATAAGAAAGATAGAATAGATGCTTTTATGTATGGAGCAATTTCATAATAATGATTTATTGATATTGGTGTTTTATATCTGTTTGTAAGTAGCGTGGAAAGACCCCAAGATAAAATTAATAATAAAAAATTTTGCTCTTGGAATAAGTTATACTGAAATGATCCGTTATTAAAATAATTATATAAAATATAGATAACGATTAAAGATATTCCACCTGGAATAAACCATTTTAAATGAAAAACTTTATTACTTATAAAATCTCTATTTCTTTTCAAAGAAACTATTTTTATATCTGCGATTTTTATAAAGTATCTAAATATAATTATCAAAATAGACTCAATTAAAGTAACAGAAAACGTAAATGATAAAATAAATAATCTAGAAATACTCCACATATCTGAAAAAGAAATGGAAATAACAATAAATAAAAGTGACATCGTAGATGACCAAAATATTATTCTTAGAATAATTTGAAATTTATTATCAATTATTAAATTATATTTATCATAATAAAATGAAAATACTACCCATAAAGAGATGCTAATGGGATATAATTTTAAGTAAACACCTGAAGGAATAAGAATTTGAAATTTTTGGAAGTGTAATAAAAAGAATATTATATTTAAAATAAATAAATCTATTAAAAGTAAAATATTTTTCAATTTATTCTTTTCAATCATCTATTTTATCCACCATTTTATATTTGATTGTATTTATTTATTGAACATGAATTTAATTTAAAATGTAAATAATTAGGGTGTGATGGACTGCACCATGGATAAGAAGATGTTATATAAAACGTAAGCATTTTTTATTTATTTTTTAAAAAAGTTAACGTTTTATATCAATATATTATATTCCAATTGTTATTTAAATTTATGTATTTAAAATAATATTATGAAATATTAAATTGAAAGCTAGGGTCTTTTTTTAGTATTTTAAAACTTTTTGGATAATTTGTGATAAACCAGTAAATAAATTTCTTTAATTTAATCTGTTTTTTGATCATCTCGCCACTTCTTAAACGATATTTAGTTTTTATATCTTTTTGATTTAATATATCCAATGCTTTTGGTAGAACACCTTTTGATGAAGAAAATCGATATATTAATCCAAATTTTTCCTGTTCTTTGATCGTACCAGCAGTTAGAGAGTTTACATAAATTGCGGGTGTACCTATCATAGCACATTCAGATGCCATTGTCGCACCTTCTCCAATAAAAAGATCAACAAATTTTAGAAGATTATGAATACTATTGGGCTGAATTGGTAGTTCATATTTTATGAACTTTTCAGGAATTTTACCTTCGCATGAGATAAAAATATTTACGGAATCTTTAATTGAATTAATTAAAGATTCAAGATCCTTAATTAAAAATCCGCTTTGCCCAATATCATGACTTGCATTCCATGATACTAAGCGAATTAATACCGATTTATCATGAATTATATATTTAGGATTAATGATGGGCTTTGATGAGATATTATCATTCATGTAGCATTGTTCCATAAAACCATTAAAACGGATATGCTTCTTTCCTAAATCTCGATCATAAACATTTGGGGTAAGTACAACATTTGAAAATGGTAAAAAAGAAGCAATACCTAATTTAGCGTGCTCTGTATCTGTAAAAGCTATATGATGTTTATTCATCATAAATGATACCTGTGCTGCATATGGTGATGCGAAGCTAATAAAAAGATCTGGACAGAATTCTTTTGCCTTTTTGAATAAAATCAAATTGGTTTTTAAAAGATATATAATTTTTCCAATTAAGGTGTTTTTCCCTTTTCCTCGATTGTAGTATCGTATGTTACAATCATTAAGTAATTCAATTGTCACGTCTTTATCTCTAGCTGAAACAAAAACATGATGTCCTTTTTTTTCTAATTTATTTATCAAAAATTTAAAATAATGGACATGAGCAGGATGACCGATATCAATGAAAAATTTCATAATTTCTTGGTCTTGTTTATTATTTCAAGAACTTTATTCATATAGGTATTTTTTGATATTAAAATATCATGAGAAGTTTGTCGCTTATCGATATTTTTGTTAATTCTTTTTAACTCAATTGGGTTTTGAATTATTTGAGACAACAATTTTGTCAACTCAGAGTCTTTATTTGGATTAAATAAGAAACCATTTTTATTATTTATATATTCTTTTATCCCTCCAACGTTAGAACCAATTACTGGTGTTCCTGATGCAATAGCTTCAAGCCCTACCAAACCTAAAGGTTCCTCTCTTGAAGGAAAAACAAAAATATCTGCTATATTATATAAAATATTCAATTTTTCTTGGTTTACTTTTTTTAAAAAAAAAATAGAGTTTCCTAAATGATGTATTGCTTTAAGTTTCTTTTTATTTGATTCAAGTTCTGGACCATCAGAACATATTAATAAATGAATTTTTTCTAAATTATTTTTACTTAAATTGCTTAGTCCATTCACTAAAATATCTAAACCTTTTCTTGGAATAGCACTGCCCGCAAACATCAAGATGAACTTTGCAGGATTGATGTTAATTTTTATTTTTTCTTCATAAACTATTTTTTCATCTAACTCAAAAAATTTATTATAATTTACTCCTGGCGAAAGCACACTTAAATTTTTCTTGTTAAAATTAAAATATTTTAAAATTTTAATTTTAACATCAGTACTATTAGCAAAAATAAAATCACAATTTTTAATAGTAAACCTATATATTTTTTTATATATATTATTTGATGATGGGTAAATATTTAGATCACCGCCATGAACATGAAGTATTACAGGAATATGAAAAATTTTTTTAAAAATTACTGCTATAAAACCACTTATCATTACTCCATGGGGATTTAGGACATTAAAAGATTTAATTTTAAACAAAAGCTCTATCTGACTCAAAAAGAAAAAAAGGTATTTAATTAAGTTGAAGATAAATTTTTTTCTATTACTGGCATTTCCCCATAGATCATAAATTTTATTATAGAAAACTTTAACTTGAATCGAATCTTTATTTAATTCATCAACTAGATTTTTAATAAAAATTTGATTTATTTTATTTTTTTTTGTTGGGTAACTATTACAAATGATGGCAATTTTCATGAAATACTAAGAATTTTTAATTTTTCGATTCTGTGATAGACTTCCAAGGAAGAAAAAGAATAATGTTCCAGATGTAACAGAGTCTATTACATGACCACCAAAAAATGCATATAATAAAAATAAAGAAAAAACTAAACCATCTCTTGTAAAAATTATTTTAATATATGTCTGGATATTCCAAAAAATGATTACTAGAAATAAAACAAGGCCAACTATCCCATATTTGAAAAAAAAGTCAAAAAAATCCATTGATGCATGTCTGAAAATAAATTCTCCGCGTTTCTCCCAAAAAATATTTTGACCCGTTAAACTTTTTCCAAATAATGCTGAATTTAAATTTTTATAAGATTCATTCATCTGGATGTTCATGGATGCATATCTTCTAAAATTAACAGATGCAACGTTATTAATCATTTTATTATCATAAAGTCCACCAACTTTTTCTGCAGCCGCTATTGATTTACTAATATTGAGCCCAAATCTTTTTTCATAAAGTTCAATAGCTTTTTCTGATATTGTAGAAAAAGATAAAATCATAATAAATGAGGAAAATGTATAGAATATCAACTTATTCAAACTAAGGTATTTTCTCTTTAAAGCAAAAAAGATTGGTATTATGAATCCAAAAATACTTTTTGATGCTATTATAAAACCGTTAAATAAGGTAAAAGAAATTGGAATAATTTTTCTTCTTAATGTACCATCCATTATAAAAAAAGTGAAGAAAATTAGATTCAAAATTGATACTGGGTTTCCTCCTTGGAACATTCCTTTCGAAGTACCTGAAAAACGATATGCTTCTAAGCCAAATCCAAAAAAATAACCATTGAACAGGTTTAAGGTTAGAACAGTAAAGTTAATAAGCATGATTTTTTGTATCAAGTTTTCAGTAATAAAAAATCTGTTTCTGACATAAACTAGAATGAAAATTAAAAATTGCTGTCTTAAAATATATGGAATGTTTTCTGAGAACATCCGACCAGAGGGATTAATTATATAATTAAAGAATAAGTTGAAAATAAAATAACATAATATTAAAATTGCAAAAAATTCATCAGCATATAATTTTTTTTTTTTTAATTGATAAACGTAATAAAAAATTAATATTAAAACTAGAGGACCTCTTACCCAATATCCAATATTAAATAAAGGGTTTGTAATTCCGATATAAACTCTTATAAACCCACTAATTGCATCAATAAATAAAAATAAATATAAATAATGCTTAATTAAAAAATTTAGGTTCAGCATATATTTATTTTTTTCTTCAATAAATTTATTTTAGTTATTGCAGTAGCTATTTGAAATCCTATTCCAACTAGAATACCAATTGTATAGCCTATAGCTACTCCCAATAACCCTAAATTGGGGATTAATAACAACCAAGTAGCCAATGACACAGTTAAGATTATAATACCTCCAATATTAGGATAAATAACATATTTTGTTCCTGACAAAAAAGCAACAAATGGTATTGAGATCATTCGGATAAATACACTCGGAATTAAGATAGTTAATGCTGCGCTTCCAGAAATAAAATTTTCTCCAAATATTCCAAGGATATCTTCAGAGAAAACAAAGATTAAAGAACAAATTGAAAAAGACAAAAAAATTAACAATAATGTTGATTTTTTTAATATTCTCAGAATTTCATCAAAATTATTTTGACCAAATAACTTGGAAAACTCCGGAAGAAAAACTTGAGTAAATAGTTTAGGTATAAACATTAAAATACTAATAAACGATAAAATAGATGAGTATATACCGGCTTCAGAATTTGTTAAATACATTCCTGTAATAATTACTGATAAATAACCAGTTCCAGTGCTAGCCACAGTACCAATCATACTTGTAAAACCATATTTGTAAAATATAGATGAGGTGACCTTACTATTAAATGTTTTATCTTCAATTAAATTGGATATAATTTTTTTATAATTTAGGATAAATGTGATTACAGATAATATGATAAAAAATGAATAAGAAATAATAAGAGTTTTAATTAATAATGCATCCAATTTATTTGTACAAACGTACAAAATAGAACAAACCATTATTAATCCTGAAACTATTTCAATAATTACATATTGTTTGACTAAGTCTATACCGTAGAAGGCTCTTCTAAAAATTATATAAAAAGTTCTAACAAATATATAAACTAATATCGTTATTCTTATGTCGGCAGGTAATGAAAACAAATTATAAAATGAAGACCATCCAAAATAAATAATTATTGAGGATATAATAAGAGATATGAATGATCCAAAAAATATTAATTTTATTACATGGTTGAATTTATTCAAATTTTGAGATCCTCTGTATTCTGCTAAAAACTTATTGCCAGAACTTCCAAAAAAATTTGTTATAAAAATTGTGATAATTAATGAAAAGCTTATTGAAATACTAACTGAGCCTAAAACCTCATCACCAAAATTTTTTGCAATAAGGAAATTAAATAGAAATGGTACTAGTCCAACCATTACTAGCGCAATAGCTGTATAAAAAGAATTGAGTATTAAACGATTATTTTTAATAACCCTTGTCTCTTAATTTTTTCGATCAGAAAATAACGCAAAAGGGATAGAAAGCATACATCCTGTAAAAAATGATAGTATGACAATAAGAGTTCTCTTAGGCCTAGATTTTTTAACAGCCGGTTCAGCTAAATCTAGAATATTTATTAGTAGCTTTTCTTTGGCTTCATCAATTTTTGCTATTTCAAGCTGTTGACGAATTGTTATATATACAGTCCTATTCTCTTCAACACGACTTTCGAGCCTTTCTCTAATCATTTCCGTGGTAGGAGTATCAAGGCGTAATGGATTATTTTTTCGAAATTTTGTAAGTTTGTCTTCTGAGTTTTCTGTTTTTAATTTTGCTTCTTCCATTTGCTTCTGCACAAAAATAATATTTCTATTTGCTTCCCTTTTCTGTTCTATAGAAATAAAGTTTTTTACATATTCTGCTATATAATTTGCAATGTTTGAAGCTAGTATTGGATCCTCCATTTGAACTCGAACAGTTATTAAACCTGAAATTTCTTCTTTTACAGAAATTAAATCATCTAACTTTAAAATCGATTCATATGTGTACAAGTCTAATTTATTAAGATTTTGGCTACCTGATGGAAGAATGCTCCGTATTATTTTCATTGGTGAAAACATTTTTATTTTATCTATTTCCCAATAGGTAATAAGGTTTGAACCTTTTGGGTATTTTTGTGATTTCCAATCTTTAAGAACAATATCTTTTTTTAACCTTCTACTTCTAATAATATCAGGAATATTGTAGGTAGGTGCACTAGAGAGCCCGCCCATGCCAAAAGATTTTGCTAAACCTTGAAAATCTCCTAAAATACCTCCGCTTTGGCTTAGCTCACCCGCAGGGTATAATGAAATATTTGACTCAAAATAAATGGTAGCAATCAGGGAATAAGTCAAGCCAATAGTTGTGGATATAAGTGCAAATTTCACAACTAGTTTTTTCTTATACTTTAAAATATTCCAAATTTCTTTCACATTAATTTCATCATTATCCGTAATCAATGAATCTTGTTCAGATTTAATATTTTTTTTATCTAAATCTATAAATCCTCTTTTACGAAATTCTGCAATCCTATTTCTTAATGTTTTTTCAGTAAGTCCATTTTGTTTTGCTATGAGGCTCCTTTCCTCGGGACTGTCAATTATTTTTGGATGTTGCTCAATAATTTTTAATATTTTTTCTTCGTGAGGAGTTAGTTTCATATTTTTTTTAGTTATTTTCTAAAATTCGTTGAATAACTACAATTGTAGTAATTATTTGAGAAAAAGCAGTGATTGCTTCTCTAGTTATTATCCATTTTTCATAGTCGGGTTTTTCAGGAATGAATATTATATCAGTATTTTCAATTATTTGATTTTTTTTAAATTTTTTCTTTTGTCCTGTCGAGGATTTTATTAGAAATCTTTTACTACTTCTTCCTTTAATTAGGCCACCTGATTGATCAATATAATAAGAGATTGATTTATCTTTTATATATGGATACCTACCAGGCTTATTTACGGCACCTATAACTTCAATGTAAGGATAATAAGTAGGTATATGGATTTCGTCGTTTGCTAAAATTAATTCTTTAGAATTTTTTAAAATATTTAATTTTGTTTCCAAATACCCTTTCTGCGACCTAATTCTAGCTTTTGCATATGCATTTTCATCAGTTGTTCTATTCAAATCATTAATTAATAAGATTCTTTCTAACTCTAAATCGGTCTCTTCTCCAATCTCTTTATTATAAATTCTAATTTTACTTGTGTCGGCATATTCTGTAAATCCACCTGCACTTTGAATTAATTTATTAAATGAAGTTGTTAATGGATAAATGCCTGGATAATTAATTTCTCCGGATATTTTTACCATTTTTTTTGATTTCTTGTAATCTAAGTAGGGAATCATTACCTGATCTTCAGGAGATAACTTAAAAGAATTTTTTTCACCAAGACTTAAGTAAGTAGACTTACTGTCAAACTTATTCGAATGAATGATTTCCACTTTGATCTCTTTTATATCCTTTTTGAGACCTCCAGATAACTCGATGAGGTCTTCCAGTGTATCACCGTATTTATATTCATAGCTACCTGCATTTTGTATTCCTCCGTAGATATAATTTTTATATTCTATAAATGGGATATTAATTATATCTCCTTGATTTATATACGGGTTTTGGGAAATGTCGCCCGTAGATTGAAATCTTTGAAGATCTATATTAATGGTATCATTAGCCCTAATAACTTTAATGTTTCTTTTAGATAATTTTTTGAAATCTATTAAGTCTTTATTCTCAGGTATCCGATTATTGTACAACTCTTCAATTGAATAACTATTTTGGTAATTAGAATTTTCCTTGCTGTTTTTTTCAGATTTGTTACTTAGTTCTTCTTGTATTTGCTCCTCATATTTCTGTGTTACATCAGCAAATAAATCCGATATACGACTGATGGCTGTAGATGAAAAATATCCAGCATTTTTAAAATGACCAGTAACAAGAACTTTAAATTCGCGTATTCCTTCTAATTCAACATTTACTTGAGCATCTAGATTCCAAGTCTTTATCTTATTTCTAATAAGTTTAATGAGCTGATCAAGAGTTAATTTGTTAGTTTTGATTATACCAACGGAAGGAATTAAAAGTTCACCGGAGGGTGATATGATAAGATTATAATCAAATGTTTCATTGCTAGAAATAACATTTATATGAATTTTATCGCCAGGGCCAACCCTATAATCTTCAGGTATCACAGATTTATCTAAAATGAATAAGTCCTTTTTCCCAGAATTTGAAGAATAGTTTGCATTAGAGGTATTTGCCTTTGCCATTCTTTTTTGTGCCATACGTAGGGAATTAATATCTAAAGTTTGTAATTGTGGCAAGCAGTGAATAGTTAATACTATAACAAGAATTCGTTTCATAATTTTAATTTATTTTTTTTGGATATGATTACAGGAACGGATCTCTATCCTTTTATATTTTCAGTTATTTTTTATTTGTTAAACTAATAGCAGTTTAAATCGATAGAGTATCCTGAATCATTATTGAAATTATTCCTATTATTAGGGACATGCAAACAAATTATTGCCCGGGCATATGCCCGATTTAGATTGGTTTTGTTATTATTGGTTTTATACTGAAAAGCCAAATAAATTAAATAAATAAAATTAGATAAAATAATATGATTTCAATAAAAGAAATAAGAGAAAAACCAGAGTATATAGAGAAAAAGCTGATTTCTAAGAACGATAGATCGGATATTAGTAATCTTTTAAAAATTGATAATGAGCTGAGAAATCTAAAAACTAAATCTAGTGAATTAAGAGCTAGTCGTAATTCAGCTTCGGAGAGTATTGCTTTAATTATAAAAAATGGTGAAGATCCATCTCATGTAATAAGTCAAACAAAAAATATTGGTGAAGAATTAAAGTTTGTTGAAAAAGAATTAGACAGAGTAGAAAAAGAGTTCAGCTATATTATGGAAAGAATTCCAAATACCCCGCATGATTCTGTTCCAGTTGGGGAAAATGAATCTGAAAATATGTTAGTCAGAGAATGGGGAGAGAAGAAAGAATATGATTTTCCTCTGAAAAACCATTTGGAAATTGGTGAAAGCTTAAATCTTTTTGATTTTAAAAGAGGAGCAAAATTATCTGGTAGTGGATTTCCACTCTACGTAGGCAAAGGTGCAGAACTGGAAAGGAAATTAATTAATGCTATGCTAGACTATCATATTCACACCTTTGATTTTAAAGAAGTTTTACCATCAGTATTGATAAATAAAGAATCGATGCAAACAACTGGGCAACTTCCAAAATTTCAAGATGATATGTATCATACTGAGGTGGATAATTTATATTTAGCACCTACTGCTGAAGTACCAATAACCAGTTTTCATAGAAATGAAATTTTAAATGAATCTGATCTTCCCCTGAAATATGTTGGTTATACACCGTGTTTTCGAAGAGAATCAGGATCTTATGGTAAAGATACAAGAGGCCTACTTCGAGTACATCAATTTAATAAAGTTGAGCTTGTAGAATTCACCACACCTGAACAGTCATTTGATCGATTAGAAGCATTAACTTTACAAGCTGAAAGTGTGTTGCAAAAATTAGGTCTACATTATAGAGTGATAGAGTTATGTTCTGGAGATTTAAGTTTCTCAGCTTCAAAGTGTTATGATATAGAAATATGGGCTCCTGCTGAGAAAAAATGGCTGGAAGTTTCATCTTGTAGTAATTTTGAAAGTTTTCAAGCCAGAAGAGGTAATATTAAATATCGTTCGGATAAAAATAAAAAAATAAATTTTATACATACTATAAATGGATCGGGAGTTGCAACTCCAAGGCTTGTGGTTGCATTAATTGAAACATATCAGAATTCGGAGGGTATTGTTCGATTTCCAAAAGAAGTTGCTTCTTTTTTAGGCATTAAAGAACTTTTATAATTGAGGTATTTTTTTCTATGCATTAATGTAGTTCTATGGACAAATGTGTTTGGGCTATTTGGAATTTTTATTTCTTTTTTTGAAAAAAAAAAGGGTCAGATGCTTGGGAAATGTGCAAGGAAATGGGGGCAAACAATATTATTGCTTTCAGGAATTAAATATTCAGTATCAGGGTTAGATAATATACAAACTGAAAACAAATCTTATTTTTTTGCTTCTAACCATGCTTCTGCATTAGATATCCCATTAGCATTCGCAGGAATCCCAATCTGGCTTGTCTCAATTGCAAAAATTGAATTGAAATCAATACCTATTCTAGGTTGGGTTATGACAACAGCTGGACATGTCTTTGTTGATAGAAAAAATAAGGAAAAAGCATTTTCATCATTAGAAATTGCAAAAAAAACATTAAATAAAAATCCGAGATCCATACTTATTTTTCCAGAGGGAACCAGAACAATCAATGGAGAATTAATGGATTTCAAAACGGGTGGTTTAAAAATGGCTATCGATCTTGGAATACCCATAGTCCCGATAGCTTGCAGAGGTACTTATGAAATGTTAAAGAAAGGTTCAAAGAAAATTGGAAATAATAAATTAGAATTAAAAATTGGGAGTCCAATTTTCACTGATATTGACAGAAAATTAGATAAAAAGGATATTGCAATAATACTTAGAAAATCCATAGAAAAATTATTAAATGATTAGACAATTTAGATGATAGATAAAAGAATTTTAATTGAAAAATGCTATGATTTGAGGAAAAAATCTCATTCTGTTGTTTTTGCTAATGGATGTTTTGATCTATTACATAAAGGGCATATTGACCTGCTTAGTGCAGCCGCAAATTTGGGTGAATATCTTATTGTCGGTCTAAATTCTGATTCCTCAGTAAGGAGGCTCAAAGGGCCTGATCGACCCATTCAAAAACAAGAAGTTCGAAAGAAAAACTTGCTAAAATTAGAATTTGTAAAAGATGTTTTTATTTTCGATGAGGATACGCCTTTAAATCTGATTAATATTTTAAAACCCAAATTTTTAGTTAAAGGTGGAGATTACAAATCAGAAGAAATTGTGGGGTACAAAGAAGTCAGGAGTTGGGGTGGAGTGGTTAAAACAGTCAAGCTCACACCAGGTTTTAGTACAACAATTTCAATTAATAAAAAAAGACTTTAGGGGTTGTTGAATGTATAATATGAAACTTATATTTCATGGCGGAGTTTCGTTTAAATTCAATTGAATATACTATTTAAAGCCATATTAACTTTTCTGTTATCTTTCAATATTTTAATGGGAGATAAGAGCAATGTTATCCCTAAACCAATACCCGTTCCTCAAAATTTATTAGTCGAGAGAAAAGTTGATAATCTAAGTATTGATGAAACTAGAAATCGTCTCCCTGAAATCCTATCAGATGCTAAATTATTGATGTCAGAAATCATTATCTCGGATTTCAATAAAGATACTTTAGAAGTTGCATTTTTGATGAGCCGTGTTTTTGAACTTCTCATGGAAGCTGACCAAATTGGAGAAAAAAACCTAGAGGATAAAGAAGAGTTTGATAGATTTAATGGAACCTTTAAAGACTTATATACTCAAAAGTTAACCACAGTCCAAAATCCAAATACACCAGTTATGGCCGAAAAAGTATGGACCGAAGTAACCGAAGCAATTGAAATTGAAATGGGTGAAACTAGTCTTACAATTATTGATGATAGAGATGGCCACATTCCTCTTGTACGAACAAAACAAGTTGACCAATTTATTAATTATTTTCAAACAAAAGGTCGAAAGCAGTTTCAAATTTGGTTAGAAAGGCATGAAAAATATAAAGGCTTAATACTTCCAATCCTTGCTGAACATGGTATGCCTGAAGAATTTATTTATTTAGCAATGATTGAATCAGGGTTAAACCCAAAGGCATATAGTAAGGCTAATGCTTCAGGGATGTGGCAGTTTATTTTAGCGACTGGTAAGCAATATGGACTTTCAAGGGACTGGTATAAAGACGAGAGACGAGATCCTGTTAAAGCAACACATGCAGCGTGTAAATACTTAACGGATTTGAATACTAAATTTGATAATTGGTATCTAGCATTAGCGGCTTATAATTGTGGTGAAGGTAGAGTGTTAAGAGCTTCTAAGCTTCATCAAACTTATGATTTTTGGCAAATGCATTCACTTCCAAGAGAGACTAAAAATTATATACCATATTTTTTATCAGCTGCAATAATCGCAAGGACACCAGAAGCGTATGGTTTTAAGATTCCTAAAAATGTAAAGCCATTTGAGTATGAAACAATAATTTTAAAGAAAAGTGCAGATATTGCAGTTCTAGCAAGAGTAGCAGGACTTAAGCCCAATGTATTAAGAGAGTATAATCCAGAATTAAGACAATCTGCTACTCCTTCAGATGGTAATTATTCTTTGAAACTTCCGAAAGGTGTAAAAAATAGGTTTTTAGTTGCTTGGAATGCAATACCAGAAGAAGAGAGATTCGCGCCTCAATTTGTTGTACATAGGGTTAAGTACGGTGAAAGTTTATGGACCATATCAAAGAAATATAGTGTGTCCATACATGACTTAGCTTCAGTAAATAAAATAAGAAATAGAAATAAAGTTAAAGTTGGCCAAAAATTAAATGTTCCACTGAAAGGCGGCAGAACATGGGGTAGTAGAGATAATGGAGGACCTCCTGGACATTCTAAAAGGGTATATAAGGTAAAAAGAGGAGATACACTGGGGCAAATTGCTGAAAATTTCAAAACTCGTGCTAGTAAAATCAGGCGATGGAACAATATGAAATATGGTTCTCATCTTATCAGACCGGGACAGAAACTTGTTATATGGGTCAAATAGATTCCATAAATTAATACATACCAAATCAATGTGAGGCAATATGATAAAACAAGAAATAGTAGATATAGTCTCTGAAGCAACTGGTTTGACAAAAGTTGAAACAGAGATAGTGATAAATGGTGTAATGGGAACTATAATTGAATCATTGGCTAATAATGAGCGTGTTGAATTAAGAGGTTTTGGAACATTTGGTATAAAACATAGAATGCCCAAAAAAGCTAGAAATCCCGGTACTGGCGAACCAATATATTTACCAGAAAGGTTTGTTCCAACCTTTAAACCAAGTAAATTAATGCGAAATAAAGTAAATGATTTAATCAATAAATAAATGGAAACTAAATGCCAAGTGGTAAAAAAAGAAAAAAGAAAAAGATGAATACTCATAAACGTAAAAAACGTTTGAGAGCTAATCGTCACAAGAAAAAAGATAATTAATAGATAGAGTTTTGGATTAAAATTCAGAGCTCTATTTATTTTATCACAGTCGAACGCTAGTAAAATGCAAGAAAAAACCTCTTTCTTGACGGTATCAAGCCTTAATTCTAAAATTAAAAATGTTTTAGAGGGTGATTTTCAAAACATCATGGTTAGAGGTGAAATCTCAAATTTCCATCTTCACCCATCATCTGGGCATATGTATTTCACACTAAAAGATGTTAAAAGTGAAATTAAATGTGTAATGTTTAAAGGAAATAATCTCAATTTAAAATTTAAACCAGGTAATGGAATGAAAGTCCATTTAAGTGGCTCACTAACCATTTATGAACAAAGAGGTCAGATCCAACTGAGAATCATAGACATGAGCCCTGAGGGTGATGGAGATTTATTTCTAGCATACGAATTATTGAAAAAAAATCTTTATAAGGAAGGTCTATTTGAGGTTAGTAATAAAAAGATCATTCCAAAATATCCCAGAATCATAGGTATTGTAACATCAATTACAAGCGCAGCATTTCAAGATATTCTTAGTATTATTGAGCGCAGAGCACCTCACTTGGAGATTATTGTAAGATCTGTAATTGTACAAGGAGAATCTGGTTCGAAAAATATTATTTCAGGAATTAAAGATTTTAATAAATATGGCATTGTTGATACTATTATTCTTGCCAGAGGTGGTGGATCTTTAGAAGATTTATGGTGTTTTAATGAGGAGAGTGTAGCAAGAGCTATTTATAAATCTAAAATTCCTATAATTTCTGGTATAGGGCATGAGACTGACTTTACTATTGCCGACTTTGTATCAGATTTAAGAGCACCAACTCCTTCTGCAGCTGCAGAATTAGTTTCTCCTGATAAAGAAAGTATTCTTACTTTATTTCACCAAATAAAACATCAATTAAAATCTTCTGCATTAAAAAAAATAGAAGGATATTTAATTAGATTAGATTACATAGAAAATAGGGCAAATCTCCAGCAACCCGGTAAGAAAATTAAGATTCAACTTGATAAAATTACAGAAATTCAAAAAAATTTGATAATGTTCACCAAAAATAAAATAATAAAAAAGAAACAAGAAATTTCATCCATAACTCGACAATTATTAAATTTAAGCCCTGAAAATGTTTTAAAACGTGGTTATTCAATTGTCTTTAAAGAAGATGGGAAAACTATTCTGAGTAACTCAGAAGATGTTGCTTTAAATGAAACATTCAAAGTTAAAATGGCAAAGGGATTAATAATTGCAAAAAAATCTGGTGAACATAAAAATAAATAAATATCATGAAAAACAAAAAGAGCTCAATAGAAAAAACAATATTAAACCTTGAAAAAATAGTTGCTAAAATGGAAATGGGTGAAGGTAGCCTTGAGGATAATATTAAATGGTTTGATGAAGGGATTAAATTGATCAATGATTGCCGAGATGAATTAGAAAGCTCTGAAAAACGAGTAAAAGAGTTAATCAAGAATAGTGAAGGCTCTTTTGAATTAAAAAATATTGAATGAAAAATATCTCCACATTTGGTATCTGGGGAAATACTGATAAAAAATCATTTTGGAGAGTTTTTCCTGATATTTTGATATGGTCAAGAACTAAAAACCTTACCCCCTTAGTAACAAAGCGAATTTTTAAACATCCAAATTTTAATAATAAAAACTTAGATGTAATAAATAGTGTTGATGAGATTAATGATCTGGACTTTATTTTAGTGCTTGGTGGGGATGGTACTTTTCTTTCGCTTGCTAGGAATATGAAAAATTGTAAAACGCCCATATTAGGTGTCCATTTAGGAGATTTAGGTTTTTTAGCTAAAGTTACATTAAGTGATCTTTTTCATCGATTGGATCAAGTAGCAAAAGGAGATTTCATTTTAGAAGATCGTATCTTAATACAGTCTATTTTAGAAAAAACAGATATTGATTTAAAGTATTATGCACTAAATGATTTTGTTTTAAGTAATGCAGAATTTCATAGAATGCTTAATACTACCGTCATGGTGGATAACCATTTAGTTGGTAATTATAAAGCTGATGGTGTTATTGTTTCAACTCCTACAGGATCAACTGCATATTCATTATCTGCAGGAGGTCCAATAGTAACACCAGAGGTTGATTCAATAATTATTACTCCAACTGCAGCACACTCTTTAACCTCAAGGCCATTAGTGATTCCCTCAAATGCTAAAATAACAATAAAGTTTACCAATAATACTGACCCTGTGTTATTTACTGCAGATGGACAAATTCATGAAACACTAAATCCTGAAAATATTGTTCGAATTACTAAAGCTGATTTTAAAGTACATTTAATCAGTTTTATTGATAATGATTATTTTCAAAATTTAAGAAAAAAGATGGGATGGGGTAAACGAGGTGAAAATTAAAATTATTTAAATTCTTTCCATCCATCGAATTTCATATGTATTTGAGAATTAAATTTAGGTTTTTTAATATACTCGTTGTCTCCTTTTTTGCCGGATAAATGTATACATTTCCAATTATCTCGAATTACTAAAGTTGATGTTGGAATTATCCTTAAAGTTAGGCCTATCCTCCAGTCACTTGAATAATTAGGATTAGATCCATGTATTATATTTGGATTATGAACAGATATATCTCCAGGATTTAAGTTTATGTTTTTTGCATTTCTTGTATTTATGTCTTTCTTATCAATTCCTAAGTCTAAAACATATTTTTCTGGATTTAGTTTCATCATTTTTGATGGGTGAAGAATTTTTTTTTTCTGGGAGCCAGGTATTACTTTCATGCATCCATTATTTTTGTTTGAGTACGTTCCTGCAACCCATAATGATATTACTTTCATAGGATCTAATGGCCAATATGATCCATCTTGATGCCATCCTACAGGTCGGCCATTGTATGGTTTTTTTGCGATGTAGTGTGCTCCAAACAGGGCAAAATCTGGTCCCAGATAATGTTTTGAAATTTCAGTTATGCAATCTTGGTTGAGAATATGATGTATGAAAGGATCTCCAACAAGCATATCATGATGAAATGCTTCTGGTCTAGTTTGAGGGTAAAGGTTGGATAAGAATTTCACGTGATTTTGCATTTCTTCAGTAATCTTATCTGATAATGCATTATGGTAAATAGTATACCCTAGTCTTTCAAAATTTTTGTCGTGGTTCATTTTTTATTTATACAGTTCTATATGTCGCCTCATTAAACAATCATCCATAATAATCATAATATTTTTATCATTTGCTAGATTAAAAGCCTCGATGGAGTGCACTCCATCTTGCATCCAAATAGCTGCGACATTAATCGAAATTGCTTCTTCCACAACAGGATAAACAAAATTTGAATTTCTAAATATATTTACTATATCAATCTTTTGTTTTATTTGAGTCAAGTTCTTGTAGCATTTTTTACCATCTATAGAACTATGGTTGGGGTTAACAGGTATAATATTGTAACCATTCACTTGCATGTACGATGATACATAGTTTGAAGCTCTCTCTTTTTTTGGGCTAAATCCAACAACTGCAATTGTTTTAAGAGAAAATATTTTTTTATAAATTTCTATATTACTCATCCTTGAATAAATTGTATAAAACATAGCTAGCAATCTTAGGGTTTTCATTTAATCTTCTAAGGGAATAATCATACCAGTCAGGTCCGAAGGGAACATAGATCCGAACTTTAAATCCATTCTCTTTTAATTTTTCAAGCATTCCACCCATAGGTACACCATAAAGGCACTGGAATTCAAACAACTCTTTAGATATATTATCATTCTTTATCCATTCTAATAGTTCCTTTATAAGTTGTTTATCATGAGTGGCATATGCACAAAAAACATTGTTCCTTGCCATTTTTTTTGCTGAAAGAATGAAATTTTTTACTATGTCTTCCTTATTTTTGAAAGCAATAGTGTCTTTTTCATCATAAATACCTTTGCATAATCTGATATTACTTTCAGGGTATTTATATAATTCATCAAGGTCTGATTGAGTTCGAAATAAATAAGCCTGTATAACGATACCAATATTTGAATTTTTTGATTTGAAAAATTTATAGATGCTAATTGTATCATCGGTATTTTCTGAGCTTTCCATATCCAATCTTAAAAAATTATTAGTTTTATCAGCCTTTTCTGTAAGTATTTTTATATTTTTCATTACTTCCGCCTTTGATATATCAAGACCTAAATGTGTTGGTTTAACTGATATAGTGCAGTCAAGGTTGTGATCAAAAATCTTATCATAAAGTAGACAATAATCATTGGTTATTTTCCTAGCTTCAGATTTTGTTTTGATATGTTCACCTAGAATATCAACTGTAGCTAAAAAACCTTTTTTATTTAAGGTTTTAACCTTTTGGATTACTTCTTCAATCGTTTCACCTGCTACATATGGGCTGGCAAAAGGTTTAGCAAACCACTTTGGTAAAAGAGGAAGTGTTTTAGTTATTAAAAAGTTGAAAATTATCATATTACCAATATTAATTAAACACTGTGGTAGAACCAATTAGTTTCATTTCAAAATTAATTTTATTTCTTTAAGTTTAATTTGACTCTCCAAAACTTAGGTGAGTAACTTCATAACTTACTATTAAGGATTTCGTTAAGAATATGTATAGAGATTTTGGAACTATTTTATTTGCCACATTGCTAGGAATTATTCTAGTTGCTGCTCCACTAATAATACAATGGCTTATATCACCCTCAAACAAGACTAGAGAGAAATTAGAAACCTATGAATGTGGGGAAGAAGTGGAAGGCTCTGCATGGCTTCAATTTAATATACGATTTTATGTGATAGCTCTAATATTTCTAATTTTTGATGTTGAAGTAGTCTTTTTATTTCCATGGGCTGTAGTTTTTAAGGAAATGGGTTTATTGGCACTAGTTGAAATGGGCATTTTCCTCGCAATTCTATGTATAGGTCTTGCTTACGTGTGGGTTAAGTCTGATCTTGACTGGGTAAAAAGAAGAGTTCGTTACGGTACCGGAAGATATAAAAATATTGCTATAAAAATGGAGAAGTGAATTGGGATTATTAGAAAATAAATTTAATGATAACATCATCGTTGAGAAGCTTGATAAACTCTTAAGTTGGAGTAGATCAACGTCTCCTTGGTTTTTTCAATTTGGTACAGCTTGTTGTGCTATTGAGATGATGGCTGCTGCTGCAAGTCGCCATGATTTAATGAGGATTGGTATGATTCCAAGATCATCTCCTAGGCAAGCAGATGTTATGATAGTTGCTGGAACAGTAACTATGAAAATGGCTTTGAGAGTAAAGAAGCTTTACGAGCAAATGGCAGACCCTAAATACGTTGTTGCAATGGGATCATGCGCCACAAGCGGAGGTCCATATTGGCAGCATGGATATCATGTTCTTAAAGGTGTTGATATTGTTATACCTGTTGATGTTTATGTACCTGGTTGTCCACCAAGACCTGAGGCCTTAATTGAAGGTCTATTGAAATTACAAGAGCAAATCCTTGAAGAAAGACCACTTACAAGAAAAATGGCATGAGTCCTGATACTGAAAAAATAATAATTGAGCTAGTCTTAAAAGCCCTTAATGGGGATATGGATAGCATTAACAACCTTGATGATCGCGTTCTGCGTTCTAAAGCAAAAGCTGCACTTTTCAAGGCTAAAAAAGATCCTGATGCCTACAGAGAAAAATATTCAAAGGGCAGTATTCAGAATGATAATGAAAACAATCTCAAAAATGATCCAATAACAAACTATGTACTCAAGGGTCTCGATGGAGACATGGATCAAATAAATGCTATAGAAGACCGTGTTTTGAGAGGGAAGGTTAAAGCTGCACTTGTTAAAGCTAAAAAAGATCCAAAAAGTTTCAAAATGCAGTTAGGCTTGAAAGAAGTAAAGAAGCAAACAATTGAATTAGATGAAGAAAAGGTCGATATTGAGGAATCTACAAATCAAAAAATTAAAAAATTAGCGCTAGAGAAATTTCCTCAATCAATTTTGAATGATGATGTTGAAAAATTTCTGTTAGTTGATCCAAAAAGTTGGTCAAGCTTGTCCGCTTATTTGAAAACAGAAGAAAGTCTATTTTTTGATTCTCTTCAATGCCAAACTGGGTTTGACCTTGGTGAAGGCTTATTGGAAGCAAGGTACAATTTGCATTCAATGAAACATGATCATTACACAGAAATTAGAATTCAAGTAACAAAAGATAATCCTAGAATACCTTCTGTTGAGGAAGTATGGAGGATTGCAGATTGGTTTGAAAGAGAGACATATGACATGTTAGGAATTCATTTTGATGGGCATAGAGATATGCGGCGGATTTTATTACCAGATGATTGGGAAGGTTGGCCACTAAGGAAGGACTATGAGGTTCAAGAAACATACCATGGTATTGTTATACCAAAGATGAAGGAAGGATGGGAGTAATTAGAGGCGAAGAAATGGTCCTGAACATTGGGCCCCAGCACCCTGCAACGCATGGTGTTTTAAGATTGCAGGTAAAAACTGATGGAGAAATTGTCTCAGAAATTAAACCGTATATTGGTTATTTGCATCGTTGTTTTGAAAAACATTGTGAAAATGTAACTTACGAACAAGTATTGCCATTCACAGATAGGTGTGACTATTTGGCATCTATGACAATGAATTTCGGTTATGTAGTTGCAATGGAAGAGCTAATGGAAATTAGAGTAAATGACCGCGTCCAGCATATTAGGGTTGTAATGGCTGAGTTGCAACGCATTGCTAGTCATCTACTCGGGCTTGGAGCATTTGGTTTAGATATTGGTGCATTTACACCTTTTCTTCATATGCTTAGAGATAGAGAAAGAATCCTTGATTTATTTGAAATGACATGTGGAGCAAGGTTATTATATAATTATATGTGGATTGGTGGTTTGAGCCATGATTTACCTGTAGGTTTTGTTGAATCAACCTATAAATTTTTAGATTATTTTGAGCCAAAGATTGATGAATTTGTAAATCTATTAGTCCATAACAAGATTTTTGTTGAAAGAACTGCAGATATTGGAGTTATGCCGCAAGAAGTAGCTATAAGCTATGGTGTTACTGGACCTAACCTTCGCGCATCCGGTCTGAATTGGGATTTGAGAAAGAATGATCCATATTCAATTTACAATAAATTTGATTTTAATATACCTGTAGGACAAGGTGGAAAAGGAACTGTTGGAGATTGTTGGGATCGATTTTATGTGCGAGTTCTTGAAATGAAAGAAAGTATAAAAATTGTCCGTCAAGCATTAGCTAGTATGCCAAAAGATGGAGATGTCCACCAATCGCTTCCAAAAAAGATTAAGCCTCCAATTGGGTCCATTTATAGAAGAACTGAATCACCTCGTGGAGACTTGGGATATTACATTGAAAGCGATGGCTCGAACGTACCATATCGACTAAAAATGCGTTCCCCCGCCTTTACTGCTCTCTCTGTAATAGATGAAATTGCAGCGGGTTGGTTATTATCCGATGTTTTAGCTATTTTAGGAAGTTTAGATATTGTATTAGGTGAGATTGATAGATGACGGTTGATTTTATCTATAATAGTTTAGTTGCATTTTTTCCAGATTGGGCAAATAAAGATCCTTTTTTAATGATATCAATGCTATTGCCTTTAGTAGCAACATTTGGTTTTATCACAATTTATGCATTAGTAGTAATCTATGCAGAATTAAAAGTTTCATCTTTTATTCAAGATAAAGTAGGCCCTATGGGGCAAGGAGTTGGTCTTCACGCTGGAAAATGGGGACTTCTCCAACCAATTGCTGATGCTTTAAAGTTACTTTCTAAAGAAGATATTATACCAAGTAGTGCGAATAAAGTCCTTTTTATCCTTGCTCCATTTATGATTTTCATAGGAGCTTTTATAAGTTTTGTTGCTCTTCCTTTCAATGAATCTATTATTGTTTCTGACCTTAATATTGGAATTTTTTATATATTGGGTGTTGGAAGTTTGGCAGTTATAGCGCTGATATTAGCAGGTTGGTCTTCAAATAATAAATGGTCTTTATATGGTGGGATGAGGTCTGCGGCACAAATAATAAGCTATGAGATACCCGCTGGCATAAGTCTTATAGTTGTCATAATGCTTGCTGGCAGTCTAAATATGCAAGAAATTATTCTTTATCAGGAAGGTGGTATAGGTAATTGGATTATTTTTGATAACCCATTTATGCCAATAGCTTTTGTTGTTTATTTTATAAGTGCACTGGCTGAAACCAATAGAACTCCATTTGATTTACCTGAGTCTGAGTCAGAGCTTGTTGCGGGATTTGTTACAGAATATTCAGGTATGCGTTATGCTTTTTTCTTTCTGAGTGAATATGCTAACATGTTTGTTGTGAGTGTTGTTGCGGTAACAGGATTTCTTGGCGGATGGCAAAGCCCTTTTGCCAATTATCTAAATTCTCCTGTAATGGGTTTGTTTTGGATGCTGAGTAAAACTGCTTTTCTTATTTTTATTATGATATGGATCCGATGGACGGTACCTAGGTTAAGGGTAGATCAGCTGATGCATCTGTGTTGGAAAGTTTTTCTACCAATTGGATTATTTAATATTTTTGCAGTAGCCATTTGGACAGTTTTAATTGGGTAAATAATATGATTAAATACTTTACAGGAATTTGGACAAGCGTATCAACTATTGTTGGTGGGATGGGTATTACATTCGTTCACCTAATACGAGCTAGAAAAGATAATGTCACTCTGCAGTACCCAGAAGAGCGTTGGCCAAGACCAGAACGAAATATTGGTTTCGACCATGATAGTTATAATGTAATAAGGTCAAGATTACATGTGGATATGGATGACTGTATTGGTTGTTTGAAATGTGAAAGAGCATGTCCCGTTGATTGTATCAAGATAGTTACTGAGAAAGCACCAGAAAGAGGAACTGATATTAAAGAAGTTAGTCATGTTGGAGTTACGTCTAATGGAACTAGAAAAGCTATGGTAGTGACTAGATTTGACATAGATATGTCAGAATGTTGTTATTGTAATTTATGTACATATCCATGCCCTGAAGAATGTATTTTTATGACTGGTGGGCCAAACAGTAGCAAGCATCCAATCGATTATGAGTTTTCAGAGCCAGATAGGGATAACTTGATATACAAGTTTGCAAAATCAGGCACAAAAGAAGGACTTGAAAAGCTTAGAAATGAAAAAGTTGCTGAGTCTTAGAGGTTGATGCATGGCTGATATAGTTTTCTGGTTTATTGCTGCATTTACAATAATTTCGGCCCTGTTCGTAGTATTGAATAATCAATTGTTGTACTCTGCAGTTGCATTATTATTTACTCTTTTTGGAGTGGCTTCTCTTTATGTTTTTCTCTGGGCTGACTTTATCGCTGGAGTTCAACTACTTGTGTATATAGGTGGTATTTTAGTGCTGATAATATTTGGTATAATGTTAACAAATAGAATTTCATCTGTTAGGCTATCTCAAACTAATGTTCAACAAGGTATTGGAGGAGTTGTTTCGTTTTGGCTTTTGATTTTTTTGACATTAGTTATTACAAAAACTCCGTGGTTACAAAAGGAAGCGGTTGAACCAGTGACAACTGTTAATGATATTGGTGTTTTACTATTAACGAAGTATTTATTACCCTTTGAGGCTGTATCTTTATTGCTTTTAGGAGCTCTCATTGGAGCAGCAATTCTTTCCAGAGAAGCCACATAATGGATCATTTAAATAATTATTTATTTATCTCTTCGGTTTTATTTTCACTCGGTGTTTTTGGTGTTATGACAAGAAGAAATGGCATCGCTGTTCTAATGGGAGTAGAGTTAATACTTAACGCTGCAAATATTAATTTTGTAGCATTCTCACGATTTGGAGGTATGAATTTAGATGGACATATATTTAGTCTTTTTGTCATAGTCCTCGCGGCTGCAGAAGCGGCGGTTGCCCTTGCAATCGTCATCAATATTTACAATAATCTAAATACTATCAATATTGATGATGCATCAGAATTGAGGAATTAATGGATAATATGTTAATTAAATACTCAATTCTCATTCTTTTTCTTCCTCTATTGGCTTTTATAATTCAAATATTTTTTGGTAAAAAGCTTCCGCGTCAGGGAGATTGGGTATCAATCTTTGCAATTGTGACTACTCTGGTTCTTGCATTGATTATGTTTGTTAATATGATTATTGAATATAATCCTAATTTTAAGAATGAAGCTTCTTTCACATGGTTAGATATGGGCTCGTTTAAAATAGAGTTGGGGTTTTTAGTAGACAACATAACTATAATAATGCTTTTAGTTGTAGCCTTAATTTCAACATGTACTCATATATTTTCTACTCAATATTTAAAAGGGGATATTCGATATTCAAGATATTTTGCTTATCTAGGTCTTTTTACATTTTCGATGAATGGTATTGTTCTTGCTAATAATTTGATGTCGATGTATATGTTTTGGGAACTTGTTGGGGTGAGCTCTTATCTCTTAATTGGACATTGGTTTGAGAAAGATTCAGCAGCAAATGCAAATAAAAAAGCTTTTTTAACCAACAGGGTAGGTGATATTGGTTTCTTCATAGGAATTATGTTGATTTACACGGCTATTGGTTCGTTTGCTTTTTCTGATATTTTTTCCGGTGTTTCTGCAGGTTTAATAAAAGGATCTACCTTGACTATAGCAGGAATTGGTTTGTTTCTAGGTGCAATGGGTAAATCATCTCAATTCCCATTACATATATGGTTACCAGATGCTATGGAGGGTCCAACCCCAGTTTCTGCTCTGATGCATGCAGCTACTATGGTTGCAGCTGGTGTTTATCTATCTGTTAGAATATTCCCAATTCTAACACCCGATGCACTTCTTGTTGTTGCCTATGTTGGCGGAATTACTGCAATTTTTGCTGCAACTATTGCTATTACACAAAATGATATTAAAAAGGTTCTTGCGTATTCTACGGTTAGTCAATTGGGTTATATGGTTTTAGCAGTTGGAACAGGAGTGTATACTGCTGCATTTTTTCATTTGCTAACGCATGCAATGTTCAAAGCCAATTTATTTTACGGTTCAGGTTCTGTGATTCACGCGATGCATCATGCTCTTCATGAGAAACATGACCATGAGACAGACCCACAAGACATGCGTAATATGGGTGGCTTTAGAAAGAGAATGCCAATTACACATTTGTCAATGATGATTAGTACTTTGGCAATCGCGGGTGTACCATTTTTTTCTGGCTTTTTATCTAAAGATGCAATTTTAGCTGGAACCTTATCATTTGCGCAGCATCATCCAAAGCATATACTCTTACCTATTTTTGGTTTTTCAGCGGCAGCAATCACAGCTTTTTACATGTTTAGAATGATGTTTCTCACTTTTTACGGAAATACTAAAACTCCTGATATTATCAATGATATCCATGAATCACCAAAAGAAATGACTGGGCCATTGGTTCTTCTTGGTACTCTCAGCCTCTTTCTCTGGTATACACTTCCAAATTTTAATCCATTTTCAACCGATGGCTGGTTTACTAAATTAGTAGAACCCATCAGTGCTGTTGTTCCAGGAAACCTTACTGCCAAGGAGATAGCAGATGGTGCTCATCATGCTCACTATCTGGCAATGTATATCTCTATAGCTGTTGCCTTTTTGGGTATTCTTTTTGCATATTTAATGTACATAAAGAAAGCCTTTATCCCAGAAAATTGGGCAAAGAAATCGGGCTTTCTTTACGACTGGAGCTTGAATAAGTATTATTTTGATGAGAATTATAACAAATTCCTTTATCAACCAACTTTACAACTCGCTAAAAAAGTATCATGGATTGACTGGGATTTATATGATAAATACTTCATAAATGGCTTTGGTCATTTAACTAATATTGCAAGTAAAATTACGGGAAAATTTGATTTCAATGGTATTGATCAAATTATTGTAGATGGTAATGGTAAGATTGTTAATTTACTTGGAAAAATTTTTAGAAAAATACAAACAGGTCGTTTACAAAATTATATTTTGTATGTAACAGCAGGAGTGATCATACTAATGATCATTCAATCATTTTAAAATAAAAAAGAACGAGTAGGGGAGAGGATGGAAAATATTCTCAGTTTATTAATCTGGTTGCCTATTGTTGGTATGGGCGTAATTGCATTCGTTCCACGAGATAAAAATGATTTAATTAGAATCATAGCAGCTATAACAACAGGTTTACAATTCATTCTAACAATTGTATTGTGGAGTGATTTTGACAAATCTACAGGTACAATGCAATTTATTGAGAGGTTAGAGTGGATACCTTCTCTGAACATAGCATATATATTAGGTGTCGATGGGCTTAGCCTGCCAATGGTTATTCTAACCGGTTTGTTATTTTTTATAGGGGTCTTTGTTAGTTGGAGTATTGAGAAAGCTGTAAAAGGATATTATGCTCTGTTTTTATTGTTGAATGCAGGCGTAATGGGTGTTTTTCTAAGTTTAGATTTCTTTTTATTTTATGTTTTTTGGGAAGTTATGTTACTACCAATGTATTTTTTAATTGGAATGTGGGGAGGTCCTCAGAGAGAATACGCAGCAATTAAATTTTTTCTCTACACGTTATTTGGTTCTGTTTTGATGCTTGTTGGCATACTAGGTTTATATTTTACATGTGGTAAAACTTTTGATATATTAGAACTCCAAAGAGTTGCTCCTACTGCATTAAATGGTGTTCTCTGGTGGGGAGTTAGTGCGATAAAAATTATTTGGGTATTACTCTTTATTGGATTTGCAATCAAGGTTCCTGTATTCCCATTTCACACATGGTTACCTCTCGCTCATGTTGAAGCACCTACGGCTATTTCTGTATTGCTTGCAGGTATATTATTAAAGCTAGGGGTCTATGGTATTTTAAGAGTCAACTATGGTCTAATGCCGGATGGTGTCTATTGGTTCTCTGGTGCACTTGCATTTCTAGGGCTCATAAATGTTATTTGGGGAGGATTATGTGCTCTTGCACAAACTGATTTGAAGAAGCTTGTAGCATATTCAAGTGTTAATCACATGGGTTATTCTTTAATAGGTATGGCAGCTGTGATAGCAGCTGGTGAATCAAATGGCTATAATTTAAAAGCTGCTCAAGCTGGTTTAGGTGGCGCTGTATTCCAAATGTTTAACCATGGAACAATATCAGCAATGCTATTTATTTTGGTTGGAGTTATTTATGATAGAGCACACCATAGAGAGATTGAGGGCTTTGGTGGATTGGCAAGCCAAATGCCTGTTTATACTGCAATAACTGCCTTAGCATTTTTCGCAGGTTTAGGTTTACCTGGTTTATCGGGATTTATTAGTGAGGCTATGTGCTTTATTGGTGCCTTCCCCGTATTTAAGGGTATTGTTATTGCATCTACAATTGGTATTTTGCTAAATGCAGCCTACTTCCTTTGGGCTTTTCAAAGAGTGTTTTTTGGAAAATTAAATGAAAAGTATGTTGATATATCAGAAATTAATAAAAGAGAGCTATTTACGGTCGTTCCTTTGCTAGTTATCACTCTTTTCTTTGGAATATATCCTGCTCCCTATTTGGATATTATTTCGAAAACAATGGATGTAATTATAAATCACGTTGTAACATTATCAACTCTAGCCAGCATGTAGGTTATATAAATAATGAATAATCTACAAAGCCTTCAGTTTTATTATCCTGAAATACTATTAACTTTTGTTATTTTAGCTAGTATTTTATACGACTTATTTCTTGACAAATTAAAGTCTTACAAGGTTGGGTTCGTATTAATTGCGGGTCTTATCGTTGTAGCTATCTCTATATTTTTACAGGATGATTCTGTTACTTCTCTTTTTACTGATTCTGTTGCAAAAGACCCCTATTCTCAATTTTTTAAAATTCTAATAATCGCAACTACTATACTTGTGTCAATTGTTAGTTTGAAAAACAAAGAATTAGAAATATATCGCAAAGGAGAATACTTTACCTTACTTGGTATAATTACATTTGGTTTATTTTTGATGGTCTCTGCAATTGATCTTATAATGCTTTATTTGTCAATTGAAATTGTATCAATTATATCTTTTGTTCTAGCGGGCTACTTAAAGCAAAATACCCGTTCTAATGAAGCTGCTCTAAAGTACGTAGTATATGGTGGATTTTCTTCAGGTGTTATGTTATTTGGACTAAGTTATATCTTCGGATTAACGGGTAGTACAAATTATTTTCAAATTCAAAAAGCTCTCGCTTCTTTACCTGCGGAGGCAAATACAGCTGTTATAATTTCAATAATTTTAGTCCTTGCTGGATTTGGTTATAAAATTTCTGCTGTACCATTTCATTTCTGGACACCAGATGTATATGAAGGTTCGCCTACAACAATTACTGCTTTTCTTTCAGTTGCACCTAAAGCTGGAGCATTTGCTATGATGATTAGGTTTTTTAACCAAGTTTTTGCTAATGGTGGTGCGATGAACGGATTAGAGGAAATCTCATTAGCATACTTTCCTTGGGCAGAAATTTTAAGCGTACTTGCTATTATTACTATGACTATTGGTAACATTGTAGCTATCCAACAAAACAGTATCAAAAGAATGCTAGCATATTCAAGTGTTGCCCACGCAGGGTACATGCTTCTCGCAATGCCTGTCATGTCGGGAGACAGTACATATGCAATTATGATTTATTTAGTCATGTATTTATTTATGAATTTAGGTGCCTTTTTTACGGTAGTTTTAGTAAAAAATAAAACTGGAGGAGAGACTTTCAAGGATTTTGAAGGTCTCGGTTGGGAAATGCCATTAGTGGGCGCATTAATGACGCTATTTATGGTGTCGCTTACGGGGCTACCACCAACAGCAGGATTCGTTGGTAAATTTTATATTTTTGCTTCTTTGATTCAAGGGGGTGAAGCTTTTTATTATTTGGTTTTTATTGGTGGAATAAATAGTGTCATTTCCCTATACTATTATCTAAGAGTTGTCAAAGTCATGTACTTTTCAGGAAGGAAAATAGAAGTATTAAAATCACCTGGTGTAGTTATGAGTATCATGCTTTTAGTTACTGGAATTCCCTCATTAATTTTAGGTATATACTGGGTTCCCCTTGCTGAATGGGTTCAAAACTCATTAGTATTTTTTATTCAAACTATTTAAAGAAAAATTAAATTGGAAAAAATCGAAATAACAAAAGGACATGATATCAGGATTTCAGGTATTCCGAATTTAGAATCGTATTCTCATATTATGCCAAAAAAAATTAGTATTTCACCAAAATCATTTAGAAATATTAAGCCGAAATTATTAGTTGCTGAAGGTGAAGTTGTGAAAATAGGTTCCCCTTTATTTTATGATAAAACTAAAACAAAAGTGAGATTTGCATCTCCAGCAGCAGGTAAAATAGCTAATATAAAGTTTGGACCCAGAAGAGTTATAGAAAATATTGAGATTGAAATAGACGGTTCAGAAGCTCTAAAAAATGATTTTTTACAAGGCAAAAAACTTTCTTCCCTTAAAAGAGATGAAGCACTTCAGTTTATTTTAAAGTCAAATTTATTTCATTTTTTTAGGGAAAGACCTTTCAATCAAATTCCAAATCCAGATAAAATACCAAGAGATATATTTATTTCTGGCTATAATACTGCTCCATTATCTGTTGATTTAGTAAGATTGATTAGAGATAATCATAAAGTTTTTCAAAAAGGTTTGTCCCTTGTATCAAAATTAACTGGCGGTAAGACATTCTTCTCCAGCAAAGAAAAATTTAATTTCAAGGATGTTGAGAACATACTAATCAATGGACCTCACCCTGCAGGTAATATTGGTATCCAAGTGCATCATATCAAACCTCTTAAGCCTAATGAATTCATATGGACGATAAATGCACAGCATGTATTGACACTGGGTAAATTGTTTGAAAAGGGTATTTATGATCCTGAAATTATTGTTAGTATTGGAGGTTCTGGGGCGATTGCTCCATATACAGCAAAAACAATATCTGGCGTACCAATATCAAGCTTAATAGAAAATCAAAATTTAAATAAAAAAAATATCAGAATAGTTTCAGGAGATGTTTTAACGGGTAAAAATGTTTCAGAGGAAGGCTATATTGATTTTTATGATTCTACATTATCATTAATTAATGATAATGTAGATAGGCCTTTTTTAGGAATGCTTTCAATTGGTAGTAGTTCAACAAAATATAGTCTCACAAGGGTATTTTTCAATATGAAAGAGGTCTTGTTTAACTTTACAACAGCTCAAAATGGTGAATTGAGGCCAATTGTACCATTAAATACGTGGGAAAAAGTATTACCTATGGATATTTTCCCTAATGAGCTATATAGAGCTATCCTTGCTAAAGATATAGATGAGATGGAAAAACTTGGTATTTGGGAATGTGACGATGAAGATTTTGCATTGTGTTCATTTTCTTGTCCAAGCAAAATAGATGTTGGCGAAGTAATTCGAGACGGCTTGGACTTAATATATTTAGAGGGTTAATGATTTATGCAGTGGCTTAGAAATATTTTTGACAATTTAGCTCCAATGTTTGAAAAAAATGGGAAATTAGAAAGATTTCATCCCTTATTTGAAGCTACAGATACAATATTATTTAGTACTGATGAAAGAACGGAAAGCGGTCCACATATAAGAGATAATATTGATATTAAAAGAGTTATGATTCTTGTCGTTTTATCTTTGGTACCTTGTTATGTTTTTGGAGCAATCAATATCGGGTATCAAGAATCTCTAACTTTTGGGTTTGATGCAAATTGGCAAAGAAATTTAATTTCGGGCCTGTATAAAATAGTTCCGATTTTAGCGGTAACATTTGCAACTGGTGCATTCTGGGAAATTTTATTCGCAATAGTGAGGAAGCATTCTATCTCCGAAGGCTTTCTTGTGACTTGTGCCTTAATACCTTTAACTCTTCCCGCAACGATTCCTCTTTGGCAGGTAGCAGTTGGAACCAGCTTTGGAATTGTCATTGGCAAAGAGATATTTGGTGGTGTTGGCATGAATATCTTCAACCCTGCGCTAACAACTAGAGCCTTTTTATATTTCACATATCCCGCGCAAATATCGGGAGACAAGGTATGGGCAATTGCTCCAGATGGTTATTCAGGGGCTACTGCTCTTAATATTCCTGCTGGGCAAATAGATTCAGATGCTGTTGCATTATTAAATGAAGCATCAGTAAATACCGTATTTGATTTTTCATGGTTTAATATGTTCATGGGATGGATACCTGGTTCAATTGGTGAAACAAATAAAATTTTAATTATTTTAGCTGCAATATTTTTAATATACACAGGTATTACTTCATGGCGTATAATGCTTGGTTCTGTTATTGGGTTAGTTCTTACCGCATTACTTACAAATTTATTTGCACCATATTCCTCAAATGCAATGCTTACAATACCTCCTCATTATCATTTGGTCATGGGAAGTTTCTTATTTGGAACTGTTTTTATGGCAACAGAACCTGTAACCAGTGCACATACAGAAATTGGTAAATGGTATTATGGCTTTTTCATTGGAATGTTAACGGTCATAATTCGTAGTATTAACCCTGCTTATCCAGAAGGAATTATGTTGGCAATATTATTAATGAATGCATTTGCACCATTAATAGATTACTTTGTAATCAAACAAAATATAAAAAAGAGAATGTTAAGATATGCGCAGTAATACATATACATTAGTTTTTACATCGGTCATAACAATATTTTTTGGTTTTCTACTATCCGTTGCTGCAACAAGTCTTAAGCCCAGACAAGATATAAATATTGAAATTGATATGAAAAAAAATATTTTAGGTGCTCTAGGGTTAAAGCCTAAATTATCTTCAAAGTGGACTATTGAAGAAGTGCAAAATGTTTATAAAAAAAATATTATCGGTATAGTATTAGACAAAAATGGGTCAAAAACTGACAAGAATCCAAAAGATATAGATACAGATAAAAATGAAGATTTTTTTCCTATTTATATTCATAAAACAAGTGATGAGATAAATGGATATGTGATTCCAATATCAGGTAAAGGTCTCTGGTCGACATTATACGGATATTTTGCGATTGAGCCTGATTGTGAAACCGCAAAAGGAATTACATTTTATAAACATGGAGAAACTCCTGGTCTAGGTGGAGAGGTTGAAAAAGATTGGTTCCAAAATAATTTCAAAGGTAAAAAGTTCATAGATGAGAACAATATGTTAGTAGGAATTGAGGTTGTTAAAGGCACTGTGGATGAATCATCGGATGATGCTTATAGGCAGGTTGATGGTATTTCAGGTGCAACAATAACTAGTAAAGGTCTGGAGGTTTTTTTAAGAGAAGATTTAAGAAAATATCAGCCATATTTTAAAATACAAAAAGAATTTGCTGGATAATGGCTATCTTAAATAAAAAATCTAAGCTTGCATTTACAGATCCTCTAATGGCGAGTAACCCTATTAGTCTGCAGGTGTTAGGAATTTGTTCTGCACTAGCTGTGACTGTTCAAGTTCAAACTGCTGTAGTGATGACTTTAGCAGTAATTGCTGTCCTCGCAGCATCGAATACAACAATTTCATTGCTAAGAAATAAGATTCCTGGAAAAGTTCGAATTATCATTCAACTTTCAGTTATAGCAACACTCGTCATTGTTATTGATCAAATATTAAAAGCATATATGTATGATATGAGTAGACAATTATCAGTTTTTATTGCACTTATAATCACAAACTGCATTGTGATGGGAAGAGCCGAAGCATTTGCTATGCAAAATAATGTAAAGGATTCTTTTCTAGATGGAGTTGGAAACGGTCTTGGTTATGGAGGAATATTAATTGCAGTTGCAGTTTTTAGAGAATTTTTAGGCAATGGATCTATTTATGGGATTCAAGTCATTCCAAACGGACTTTATTCAAATGGATATGAAAACATGGGATTAATGGTCTTGGCTCCGGGTGCATTTGTGATATTAGGATTAATTGTATGGTTACATAGAATTATGGCTGGAATTGAGGAGGAATAAATGAGTGTAGAACATTATGTTAATTTATTTACACGGTCTGTTTTTATTGATAACATGATATTAGCATACTTTTTAGGTATGTGTTCATTTTTAGCAATTTCAAAAAAAATTGATACCTCCTTAGGGCTAGGGTTTGCAGTAGTTTTTGTATTAACTGTCACTGCACCTTTGAACTGGGTAGTCCATGAATTTTTCTTAATGGATGGTGCTCTATCATGGGCTGGTTTTCCTAATGTAGATTTAAGTTTTTTAAATTATATAATTTTTATTGCTGTTATAGCTACAGCAGTACAATTAGTTGAAATGGTGCTTGATAAATTTTCTCCAACTCTTTACAACAATCTTGGAATTTTTCTGCCATTGATTGCAGTGAACTGCGCAATTTTAGGCGGTTCTATGTTTATGGTCGAGAGAAAATATACATTTTCAGAAACAATAGTATACGGATTTGGTTCTGGAGTTGGGTTCCTTTTAGCAATTGCTGCAATGGCAGCGATAAGACATAGATTGAGGTATTCAAATGTACCAAAAGAATTGAGAGGAGTAGGAATAACAATGCTCTTGACAGGTTTAATTTCAATGGCCTTTATGGCATTTAGTGGGATTGATTTATAATGGAACAAATATTTTTAGGAGTTACAGTAGTATCGGCAATTATAGTTTCTTTAGTATTGTTAATTAATTTTGCTGAGGGAAAGTTACTCCCTCAAGGAGATATCTCAATCTTGATTAATAATGATTCTGAAAATCAGGTAAAAACCCGACCGGGATCAACTCTGCTAAATGTTCTTTCTAATCAAACTATATTTTTACCATCTGCTTGCGGTGGTGGGGGAACATGTGCAATGTGTAAATGTCAAGTCCTTGATGGAGGGGGAGAAATACTACCAACTGAAACAGGACATATTTCAAGAAGTGAAGCAAAAGACAACTGGAGATTAGCATGTCAGGTAAAGGTAAAAGAAGACATGAAAATTCGTGTTCCAGACGAAATATTTAGCATTCAAAAGTGGGAATGTACTGTAGAATCAAATACAAATGTTGCAACTTTCATTAAAGAATTAGTTCTAAATCTACCAGAAGGAGAGAATCTTAATTTTGAAGCTGGTGGATATATCCAAATTGACATACCGGAATATCATAATCTAGCATTTAGCGAATTTGATGTAGAGGAAGAATATCATCCTGATTGGGATAAGTTTAAAATATGGGATTTAGTAGCCAATAACGAAGAGCCCGTTTTCAGAGCTTACTCAATGGCAAATCATCCAGCAGAAGGAAATAGAGTAATGTTAAATGTTCGTATAGCTACACCACCGCCTCCATTATGGAATGAAGCTCCTCCAGGGTTAGCATCTTCATACATATTTAATCTTAAGCCTGGTGATAAAGTAACCGTTTCTGGTCCATATGGAGAGTTTTTTATAAAAGATACTGATAGAGAGATGGTCTACATTGGAGGAGGTGCAGGTATGGCTCCTATGCGCTCTCATTTATTTCATTTGTTTAATACTTTAAAGTCCGGAAGGAAAGTTTCTTTTTGGTATGGAGCAAGATCAGTGAGAGAGATGTTCTATGATGACCAATTTAAAGAAATTGCTAAGAAATTTCCAAATTTTACATACAATGTTGCTTTATCTGAGCCTATGAAAGAAGATAATTGGGAAGGTGCTACTGGTTTTATACATCAGGTATTACATGATGAATATTTGTCTAAACATGAAGATCCAACTGAGATAGAATATTATATGTGTGGACCACCGCCAATGATTAACGCTTGCGATAACATGTTAGATAGTCTTGGTGTTGAAAAAGAGATGATAGCATATGATAGTTTTGGTTAAAACTTATATCAAACCGATGTACAAAGAGGCCCATATTATTATGGGCTTCTTTTTTTTATGGTGTAGTTGTTCATCTCCAGATACATACATAAATATTAATGGTCAGACTATGGGAACAACTTACTCTATAAAATTAAATATAGAAGATAAAAACTTAGATCATGATGATTTAAAAAATAAAGTAGATTCAGTTTTAAATAGATTAAATACAGTTTTCAGCACATGGGATAATGAAAGTGAAATTTCTAATTTTAACAAAGCTCTTGATACTGATGGCATTTTAATTTCTGAGGATTTTAAAAATGTTATAAATAGAGCACTCTCAATCTCAAACGCGACAAATGGTTATTTTGATGTTACAGTGTTTGATTTAATGTCATTCTGGGGTTTTGGACCTAAACCGTATAAAAAACCAATTAAATTAGAGAGGATTGATTCTATATTAAATTTTACTGGTTCTGAATTTTTAGTATTAGAAAAAAATATTTTAACTAAAATACATCCTTTTGTAAAAATTGATTTAAACTCTATTGCAAAAGGGTATGGTGTGGATAAAATATTTAATTATCTAGTTGAACAAAACTTTAAAGATGTATTTGTTGAAATTGGTGGTGAAGTCAGAGCAAGAGGATACAACCCTAAAGGATCATTTTGGAAAATTGGAATAGAATCTCCTTATGAAGATGTTAAAACAAAAGAGCCATTTATTGGAATAATTGAACTAAATAATAAATCAATGGCAACTTCAGGTAATTACAGAAATTTTATAAAATATAAAAACAAAGTACTAGGTCACACCATTGACCCAAGAAAAGGTTACCCCGTAAACTCAAATATTTTATCCGTAACCGTAATTTCGGATTTTGGAATTGTATCAGATGCTTGGGCAACAGCTATTATGGCTATGGAATATGAGAGTGCATTAAATATTTTAGAAAATACTGATAATATCAATGTTATATGGGTTTTAAATTTAGAAGGGAAAAATTATATAAGAGTATATGGAGATGTTACTTTATCAAATGAAAAATATGAAATATTAAAAAATTAATATCATGTTTCAACTAAATCACAATTTTCTTTGACTCCACCACATAAGGAACAATTTCCACTTTCATTTAAGCCTCCGCATGATCCAGAGAGAGGCTTTTTACCAAATATGACACCAACTGCCATTCCTAAAATTGCCAAACACAAAATAAAAATTCCTAACAATAAATCCATAGATAAACTTAAGATTAATTACCTAAATCCAATAAATAAAAAAAACGATCGTAGTTCCATTTTTAGTATTTATATATGTAATTTATTGCAACAAATATTAAAATAAATTAAATGAAAAATAAAATTATCTTTTTATCTACAATAGTTTCACAATCATTAATTTTTGGTGCAGATGGTTCACATGGAAGTGCACCGCATCTCGCTGGTGAAAATTTAGCAATATTTTGGATTATACCATTTGTTGGTATACTATTATCTATTGCCATCTTTCCGTTAGTTGCTTCAGATTTTTGGCATCATAACTTTGGTAAGATCTCGCTATTCTGGGGATTAAGTTTAATTTTACCATTCCTTTTTACCTTTGGATTTCAAATTACTTTGTATGAATTACTACATGTCGGATTACTTGAATATGTACCATTTATCATACTTCTTTTATCTTTATTTACTATTTCAGGTGGAGTTTGTTTAAAGGGAGCATTAGTTGGTACTCCAATATTAAATACGGGTATTATTTTCATTGGTACTCTTCTCGCAAGTTGGATGGGAACTACTGGTGCGGCTATGTTGCTAATTAGACCTCTAATCAGAGCAAATTCTTTTAGAAAAAAAAAAGTGCACATAATTGTTTTCTTTATATTTTTAGTAGCTAATATTGGAGGTTCATTGACCCCTCTGGGTGATCCACCTCTTTTCTTGGGTTTCTTAAAAGGTGTTAACTTTTTTTGGACAACCACAGCAATGTTTTATCCGATGTTATTTATGGCAAGCTCTTTGTTAATAATTTTTTACTTTTTAGATAATTATTTTTATAATAAGGAAAAATTAAAAGAGCCTAATGAGAAAAATGATGAAAAATTAAGCATCGAAGGAGCCTTTAATTTATTCCTTTTATTTGGTGTAATCTTAGGTGTTTTGATGTCTGGTTTTTGGAAGCCAGGTATTCAAATTAGTATTTATCACGTTGACGTAGAAATTCAAAACATATTTCGAGACATATTACTTTTAACGCTTACATACATAAGTTGGATATATACCTCCAAAAATATTAGAGATTCTAATGAGTATACGTGGTTTCCAATTGTAGAAGTTGGGAAACTATTTGCAGGAATTTTTGTTACAATTATACCTGCTATAGCAATATTGAAAGCCGGAACTAATGGAGCTTTATCAACGGTTGTTTCATCAGTATCCAATGATTCTGGTGAACCAATAAATTACATGTATTTCTGGCTGACAGGTATTTTATCAAGCTTCCTTGATAACGCCCCCACTTATCTTGTTTTTTTTAATACTGCTGGTGGAGATCCATCTGTTTTAATGACAGACCTTTATAATACACTCTTAGCTATTTCAGCAGGAGCAGTTTTCATGGGTGCTAATACTTACATAGGAAATGCACCTAATTTTATGGTGAAATCAATATCAGAATCGTCTGGAATTGAGATGCCAAGTTTTTTTGGGTATTTCATAAAGTGGTCAATACCCATTTTACTACCATTATTTATTATTGTTTCTTACCTATTTTTTTAATGCGAATTACTAAAGTAACTACAAAAACAGGGGATTCAGGCCATACAGGTTTAGGGAATGGTGAACGTATTTCTAAAAGTAGTATTAGAATTAATGCGATAGGCTCAATAGACAAATTAAACTCTGTAATTGGTTGGGTAATTAATGCAGTTGATTCAAAATTAGCGAAAGATTTAGAAAGTATTCAGCAAGATTTATTTAACCTTGGTGGAGAACTAGCAGTTCCTGATGTCGAGATTAATTTATTGAAAAATGATCGGCTACTGTGGCTAGAAAAAAATATTGATTTGATAAATAGTCAGTTGCCTCCACTTACGGAGTTTATTCTCCCAGGTGGCTCTGAAGAGTGCTCTAGAATTCATATTGCAAGAGCTGAATGTAGAGAGTCTGAACGAATAATCGTAAGTCTTAGTGAGGTTGAAGCAGTACTCGAAATACATAAACAATATTTAAACAGACTTTCAGATTACCTTTTTATTGTAGCTAGAAAGTTAAAGTTAGATCAGGGTAAAGTTGAGAAATCCTGGAGTTATAAAAAATAATATGGATTTCAATAATATTGGCATTGACTGGAAGAAAGTAAATAATGTCATTTTAAAAGCAGATAAAATTATGCTGACTACTCACGAAAATCCAGACGGAGATGGTTTAGGATCTGAGTGTGGAATTTATTACCACTTAAAAGAAATGGGTAAAGATGTAAAAATACTTAATTATTCAGACCTTCCAGCTCAATATCAATTTCTAAATACAGATAATATCTTTGAAACTTTTGATCTAAATGAACATAAGAATTGGATGATCGATTTAGATTTATTAATTGTTTTTGACGTTGGGGATTTTTCTCGAACTCGGACGGTAGCTGATTTCGTTTTAAAAAATAAAATAAAGGTATTAAACATTGATCATCATCCCCATCCAGAAAGTCATAATTTTTCTTATAATTGTGTTGATTTAAAAGCTGCGGCTACCGGTTGTATGGTCTACGATTATTTAAAGATAAACAGGGTGAGCCCGATAAATAAGAAAAGTTTAGAAGGAATATATACAGCTGTTATGACTGATACCGGAAGTTTTAGATATAGTAATACAACGGGGAAATGTCATAAAATCGCTATAGAATGCTTGGAGAATAATATTGAAACACATAGAATTTTTCAAAGTATTTACGAAAATAATCCAAAATCTCGAGTAGAATTAATGGGCAAATTTCTTTCTAATATTCAATATGAATTAGATGAAAAGCTTGCCTGGTTCGTTATTACTCAAGATATGTTAATTAAAGCGAATGCAACGCATTCAGATGTCGAAGGATTTTCTGATCTTGTAAGAAGTATCAAAGGCGTTGAAGTTTCGATAATGATTTTTGAACAAGAAAATTCAACTTGCAGAATAAATTTCAGATCTAAAGGCTCTATTGTAATTAATGATATAGCTAAAGAGTTAGGAGGAGGTGGACACCCTTTTGCGGCTGGTGCTAAGGTCGAAGGAAATTTAAGAGAAGTAAAAGATTTAGTAATTACCACATCAAAAAAATTTTTGAAAAATAAATTAAAATCAATCAAATGAAAATTTATGTAGCAAAAGACGCAGGATATTGTTTTGGAGTTAGAGATGCTGTCAATCTTGCATATGATACTGCTGATACGCATGGAGAAGTATATATGTTAGGTACAATTGTTCATAATGAACGTGTTATTGACAATTTAGAAAAAGTAGGAACAAAAGTTGTTTCATCTCTTGAAGATGTACCAGAAAATAAACCCGTATTATTTCGTGCACATGGTACTCCTCCAGAAATTTGGAAAAAAGCAAAAGAGAGAAAATTAAACCTTATAGATGCTACATGTCCTCTAGTAGTAGACATACATAATGAAATAAAAAAACTTGAAGATGAAGGAAGGAGAACAATAATAATTGGAGATCATGGGCATGATGAAGTTTCAGCAATTGCAGCTCAAGTAGAAAAACCGATTATTATTGCTAACCCAGATGAAGCGATGAATTTAAGAAAAATGAAAAAAGCAGGTGTAGTTAGTCAGTCTACACAGATGATTGAAAATGTTCAAGATATCATGAATATATTAATGGAAAAAGTTTTTGATTTGAGGTTTGTTAATACGATTTGTTTTCCCACCAGAAGGAATCATAGTCAAATCAAAGATTTAGCAGATAGTTGTGATACCATGATTGTGATTGGATCATTTACTAGTGCAAACTCCAAAAGACTCACACAGCTTTCATTGGAAAAAAATAAAAACACATATCAAGTAACTAGTGCAGGTGAACTTAACGATAGTTGGTTCAAAAACTGTGAAAAAGTGGGAATATCAGCAGGTGCTAGTACACCAGATGAAATTATAAAAGAAGTTGTTAATAAAATTAAGAAGATCGGTAAGGTAACCGAGGAGGAAATAGTTTATGAATAAAGATTCTTTTGCTATAAAAGTTGGCTTAGCTGAAATGCTGAAAGGTGGCGTGATCATGGACGTTACCAATAAGGAACAAGCAAAAATTGCAGAAGATGCTGGGGCTTGTGCAGTAATGGCTCTGGAGAGAATTCCTGCCGACATACGAAGGGATGGTGGAATTGCAAGGATGAGTGACCCTGAAATGATACAGGGTATTCAAAATTCTGTATCTATTCCAGTTATGGCAAAATGCCGAATTGGTCATTTTGCAGAGGCTCAAGTACTAGAATCATTAGAAGTTGATTTCATTGATGAAAGTGAAGTCCTAACACCTGCTGATGAGCATAATCATGTTTGGAAACATGATTATAAAATTCCATTTGTATGTGGATGTAGAAATCTTGGAGAAGCTCTTCGCCGTATAAGCGAAGGAGCAGCTATGATTAGAACAAAAGGTGAAGCTGGAAGTGGGAATATTGTTGAAGCAGTGCGTCACATGAGGACAGTTATGACGGAAATAAAAAGAGTAACTCGATTAGATATAGAAGAATTAGTTGCAGAGTCAAAACATTTAGGCGCTCCTTTATCTCTACTTCAAGAGGTTGCAAAAACTGGTAAATTACCTGTTCCTAATTTTGCTGCAGGTGGTATAGCAACCCCAGCGGATGCATCTTTAATGATGCAGCTAGGTGCTGAAACAGTTTTTGTTGGGTCTGGAATTTTTAAAAGTGATGACCCTATCTCAAGAGCAAAAGCAGTTGTGAAGGCAACTACACACTATAAAGATGCTAAAATAGTTGCTACTGCAAGCACTGGACTTAAAAAAGCTATGAAAGGTCTTGACATTTCTGAAATTCCTGAAGATGAAAGAATGCAAGAGAGGGGCTGGTAGCCATTATTGGAGTATTAGAACTTCAAGGTGGTTTTGATTTACATCATGAGATATTAGATAAATTAGGTTTACCTTCTAGCTCTGTAAAAAGTAAAAATGACCTTGATTTAGTAGATGGATTAATTATCCCAGGAGGTGAATCAACCACAATGTCTTTATTGATTAATGATAATGATCTATTTATTCCATTAAAAACATTTGGTGAAAATAAACCGGTTTTAGGTACTTGTGCTGGTTTAATATTGATGTCGAAGAGTTGTAATGATACAAAAATTAACCCACTTGGATTTTTAGATATAGATGTTTCAAGAAATGCATATGGTAGCCAAGTATACTCAAAAGAAGAAATAGTGGATTATAATTTTGGTGATGGTAACCCTATTAAGATATCGACAACCTTGATTCGTGCTCCAAAAATCATTAAATACAGTAAAGATTCTATTATTCTAGGTAAGCTTAAATCTGATCCTGTTGCAATCTTATCAAATCACTTTTTAGGGCTTACATTTCATCCTGAATTAAATGGGATTAAAATATTTCATGAAGTACTTTTTGATACAAAAAGTAAGTACTTTTATAAAAATATAATTAATAATTATGAAACTTAAATATTTAAATAAAATTAATGAGCCTCAGGACATAAGAGGTTTTAATGATAATCAACTTTTAGAACTCTGCGATGAAATAAGGTCGCATACAATTGAAACTATTACTCAGATTGGTGGACATCTCGCACCAACGTTAGGAGTTGTAGAATTGACAGTTGCTCTTCACTATGTTTTCAATACTCCTGAAGATAAATTAGTTTGGGATGTTGGCCATCAAGGCTATGCGCACAAATTACTAACAGGTAGATATAATGATTTCTCAACAATTAGACAGTATGAGGGGCTAAGTGGTTTTTTAAAAAGATCAGAAAGTAAATTTGATGTAATTGGAGCAGGTCACGCGTCAACATCTATTTCTGCTGCCTTGGGTCTTGCTGAAGCTAGAAGACAAAAAAATAAAAATTTTAGAGTTGGAGCAATTATAGGTGATGGGTCAATGACTGGTGGATTAGCATATGAGGCAATAAACAATGCAGGACATCTTGGTAACCAATTTTTAGTTATCCTCAATGATAATGAAATGTCTATTAGCCCGAATGTTGGTGCAATTTCACGATACTTCACAAGATTGATTTCAAATCCTCTTTATAATAGAGTAAGAAATGAATTTTGGGATTTAACTGGAAAATTACCTATTGCAAGTCAAAAGACTAGATCTCTTATAAAGAAGATAGAAGAAAGCCTAAAAAGTTTATTGGTTCCAGGAATCCTTTTCGATGAACTAGGTTTCCGTTATTTTGGTCCTATTGATGGACACGATATAAAAGAAGTGATTAAAACACTCGAAAACATAAAAGACATACAAAACCCTGTTTTATTACATATACTGACAAAAAAAGGTAAAGGAATGGTTTCCACAAATTTTCAGAATCAAGAGTACCATGATGATGCTGTAAAATTTCATGCAGTAAAACCAGAAAAAAAAGATAGTCAAATAAATAACAAAGAAATAATAAACGGTAATATTCCTAGCTTTCAGGATGTATTTGGGAAACTTACTATAGAAATAGCAAAAAACAGAAAAGATACTGTATGCATTACTGCTGCAATGCGTGAAGGAACTGGATTAGTTCCTTATTCAAAAGAATTTCCCGATAGGTACTATGATGTAGGCATTGCTGAAGGGCATGGTGTGACTTTTGCCTCAGGCTTAGCCGCCGAAGGGATTAGACCTATTGCTGCAATTTATTCAACATTTCTTCAAAGAGCATATGATCATATTATTCATGATTGTGCCATACAACACCTTCCTGTTATTTTTTGTATGGATAGAGCGGGTATAGCTGGTGAAGATGGTCCAACTCATCATGGTGCACTTGATATAGCATATTTAAGGTGTATACAAGATTTGATTGTAACTGCGCCAAAAAATGGGAACGAATTTAGAGCATTGTTGTACACTGCATTAAACATTAAAGATAAACCATTTACAATAAGATATCCGAAGTCTAGCTCTGTAGAATTCGAAGAGTTAGGCCAAAGTGAATTGATTCCTGTTGGTTCATGGGAAACATGTATGAAAGGAGAAGACGTAGCAATTCTTGCTGTAGGGCCAATGGTTTATGATGCTATAAATGCAGCTAAAAGATTAATAACAAAAGGTATTTCTTGTGAAATAGTTAATTGTCGATTTATCAAACCAATGGACATCTCTAAACTTAAATCTATAAAAAATAAATTCAATAAAATTATAACCATTGAGGAAGGCGTAATAACTGGAGGCTTTGGAGATGGTGTTGCAAGCTGGTTGCTAGAGGAAGAGTTTAGTGGTAAGCTAAAAAGACTTGGGCTTCCTGATCAATTTGTTGAACATGGACCTAGAGATACATTATTGAAAAATCTAGGATTAGATTCTGTTGGAATTGAGAATACTATATGTAAAATACTAGATACCTCAAATAAAGAAAATAATGAAAAAACAGCTTGATCTATTTTCTAAATCTCATTTAGAATGGAAAAATCAATTAAATAAATCTGCAGAAAGAAAAATTGATTTTGAAACCCTTTCAGGTGAACCATTAAAAGCTTGTTATTTTCCTAAATCTCCTAATGATGATTATAATGAAAAATTGGGATTCCCAGGCCAATTTCCATTCACTAGAGGAGTACATGCTAATCTCTATCGAGGTAAATTATGGACTATGAGACAGTTTGCTGGGTTTGGCAGTCCAGAAGAAACAAATAAAAGATTTAAACAACTTTTAAAAAAAGGGCAAACAGGATTATCAGTAGCATATGATATGCCTACTTTAATGGGATATGATCCTGACCATTTATTTTCAGATGGTGAAGTCGGAAAATGTGGCGTTAGTGTTTTCTCATTAGATGAAATGAAAAAACTATTCAAAGATATTTCATTAAGTGAAATTTCAGTCTCTCAAACTATTAACGGACCAGCAATTATCCTTTTGGCATTTTACATCGCAGTTGCTGAAGAACAGGGAGTCGATTTAAAAAAGATTCAAGGTACATTACAAAATGATATATTAAAAGAGTTTACAGCTCAAAAAGAATGGATTTTCCCACCTAAACCATCAATGAGAATTATAACGGATATGATATCTTATTGTGCAAAAAATATGCCCAAATATAATACAATTTCAATTAGTGGATATCATATTAGAGAAGCAGGTTCTACAGCTGCACAAGAGTTGGCATTTACACTGGCGGACGGATTCTCATATATTGAGCATGCATTAAAGATAGGTCTTGATATTGATCAATTTGCTCCAAGACTTTCATTCTTCTTTAATTCTCATTTAGATTTCTTTGAAGAAATTGCAAAATTTCGAGCTGCAAGGAGAATTTGGGCTAAAAAACTAAAAAATAAATATAATGCTAAAAATGAAAAATCATGGAAGTTACGTTTTCATACTCAGACTGCGGGATGTAGTTTGACCGCTCAACAGCCTGAATTAAACATAGCTAGAACAGGTTTTCAAGCGTTAGCAGGTGTTCTCGGTGGTACTCAAAGTTTACATACAAATTCTATGGATGAGACTCTAGCATTACCCTCTGAAAAAGCGGCTGAAATAGCCTTGAGAACACAACAGCTGATAGCTTATGAAACTGGAGTAACAAATGTAGTAGACCCTTTAGGTGGATCATTCTTTATTGAAAATCTAACTGATAGGATGGAAGAAAAGGCAGAAAATTATTTTTCCACAATTGATGATTTAGGTGGTGTAGTAAATGCAATTGAAGAGGGTTATTTTCAAAGAGAAATTTCTATTTCGGCCTCTGAATATCAGCAAAAAGTTGATTCGAAAAAAAGAATTGTTGTTGGCGTTAATGAATTTATTAACAAAGATGAGGATCTTGACATTCCTATCTTAGAGATAAGTTCATCAATAGAGAAAAAACAAAAAAAAATAATCAAAAATTTTAAAAAAAATCGTAATTCACATGAAGTAAATCATGCTTTAGAATTAATTACAGAAGCCTGTAAAAAAGATGTTAATCTTCTAGTGCCAATTATTGATGCTTCAAAAAAAGGAGCAACCCTTGGCGAAATTGTAATTGCTATGAAAAAAGTATTTGGAGAGTGGCAAGAATCATCTGTTTTTTAAAATTCAATCTTTCTCAAAGGAGTTAAATAATTATGGAAAGGAAAATAGTCCATGTTATTGGAACTGGTACAATTGGAGAGCCCCTAATAGGTTTACTATGTGATTACAAAGATAGGTTGGGCATTGATGAAGTGACCTTCCATAAAAATACTGCTCTCAAGGATGATCGATCAAAAATTATTGATTTATTAAATAGAGGAGCACGTCTTTCAGTAGATGATGGTAAACAAAAAGAATTTAAAAAATTAGGAATAGATCCAGATTTTGAAAGTACAGAATCTATAAAAAGGGCGTCTGTTGTAATTGATTGCACACCTAAAGGTGTTGGCCATTCAAACAAATTAAAATATTATGATAACTTTAAAAATGATGTAAAAGGATTTCTTGCTCAAGGTAGTGAAGATGGATTTGGTAAAAAGTATGCTAGAGGTATCAATGACTCTGCCCTTAATGGATCTGATCAATTTATCCAAATAGTCTCATGTAATACTCATAATATTTCTTGTATCACTAAAACATTGACCCTTCATGAAGACCCAGATAACTTAATCGAAGGAAAGTATTTATGTGTTAGAAGAGCTAATGATTTGAGCCAAGCAAATAGCTTTATCCCATCTCCCCAAGTTGGTGTTCATGATGATCTTATATATGGTTCTCATCATGCAGCAGATGCTGCTGGTCTTTTTTCAACAATTGGAATGGACCTCAACCTTTTTTCATCTGCAATGAAAGTAAATAGTCAGTATATGCATATATTGTGGTTTAATTTGAAAGTAAAAGAACCGACTACTCTCACGGCTGTAAAAGAAAAGCTACATAATAATGATCATGTGGCTATAACTAATAAAGATTTAACAAGTACAGTCTTTTCCTTTGGGCGTGATCATGGACATTATGGAAGAATAATGAATCAAACCGTTGTTGTTGAGCAGTCATTACATATAAGAAACGAGCACGAGATTTATGGTTTTTGTTTTACACCACAAGATGGTAACTCAATACTTAGCTCAATATCTGCAGCGGAGTGGTTTTTATATCCTCACTCATATGAGGATAAAATTCAATGTTTATCTAAGCTATTTTTTAATATAATTTAATTTCAAAAAAATGAATGAAAGTAGAGTTATCAATTAAGAAGGATCCTTTCTACAAAACATTTATAAATACTTTATCGCAAATAAGTGATATCAAAGAAGGTCATAAAATTCTAATTGGAGTTTCTGGTGGTCTTGATTCTGTAGCTTTAACCTATTTACTACACTCTACTAAAAAATTCAACTTAATTATTGCGCACGTCAATCATAAATTGCGAAAGGAATGTGACGATGATCAAACATTTGTTAAGGATTTTGCTTCAAATCTAAATATCCCCTCTCATTTTAATATACTGGACCCATTAAAAAGAAAAAAAAAGATGAGTATTGAAGAGTGGGGAAGAAAAGAGAGATATTCTTTCTTTAACGATATTTTTATCAAAACAGATGCTGATTTTATAATGACTGCACATCATGGTAATGATCAGATTGAAACTCTTCTTTTAAATTTAAGTAGAAAAACTGGTAATGCTGGGCTTCGGGGAATTGCACATAAAAGGAAAAATTTATTAAGACCATTACTTAATTTTAGCAAAAAAGAAATTCTGAATTTTGTTAAAAGAAATAAAATCAATTACATAAATGATTCTTCAAATCAGGACTCTTCATTTACTAGAAATTTTATTAGGAATCGAGTCGTTAAACCATGGGAAAAAAAAGATATAGATATTGTATACAAAGTTTCTCAATCTATCAAGTTATTTAGCCAGTGGCATTTATCATTAGATTTTTTAATAAATAAATTTGTAATACCTGAAATAGTAAAATCAAAAGATAATTTTAAAATTGAATTAAGTTTGATTGTTGAAATGCCACTCACTCTACAAGTTAGATTACTAGAAATTTTAATGGGGAATAAAAATATTAATTTTTCTAAACATCATTATAATATGATTCATCAGTTCATAAATAAACCGAAAATTGGTACAGTGTTTGATATATTTAATTTGTGGGAGTTAAGACATGAAAGAAAATTTTTAGTTGGTTACAAAATAAAAGATATTATGAATTGTTCTTCTTATAATCTTTTATTCAATGTACCTATATTTGTTAACAACCACATATTTGAAGTTGGTTTAGAAAATAGTATAAAATACAAAAAAGAAAATGTCCTAAGTGAAGAATTTGTTGATTTTGATAAATTAAAAGATAAAAATCTGATACTCAGGTTATGGGAAAAAGGTGATAAGTTCATTCCTTTAGGAATGAATGGTCACCAGAAAGTGAGTGACTTTTTAATAAATCAAAAAGTAGAACAGAAAAATAAAGAGAAACAATACGTTATGACAGCTGATAATGAAATTATCTGGATTTGTGGAATGAGATTATCAGATTCATTTAAAATTGATGAACATACAAAACAGAAAGCATGCCTTATCCAATTAAAGTCAAATGATTAAATTACCAAAAAATTTTAAGCTTATTTATAGCGCTGAGGAAATCGATAATAAAGTAAATCAAATTGCAAAATTAATATCAAATGATTTTGAGGATTCAACTCCAGTACTAATTGGTGTGCTGAATGGTAGTTTTATTTTTCTTGCTGACTTAGTGCGTAAAATCAAAATTAAAACAGAAATTGAATTTGTAAGACTAAAAAGCTATGAAGGATTCAAATCTAAAGAAGATGTAAAATTAGTTTATAATATTAGAAAAGATTTAAAAGATAGAGATGTCTTAATTGTTGAAGATATTATTGATACTGGTAAGACATTAACTTTTTTGTACGATAAAATTCAAAAAATGAAACCAAAATCAATTTCTGTAGTTTCATTTTTATTAAAACCTGGAAGTAATAATTTTAATAGGAAAATAAAATATGTTGGTTTTGAAATACCATCTGATTTTGTTGTAGGATATGGTATGGATTTTGATGAAAAATTTAGGAATTTAGATTCTTTATATAAAATAAGTGATGAAACAGAATATAAAGACAATTTGTCATGAATCACGTTGAAAGAATAGTTATTTTCCTGAATGAAACGTTGGTACAATATTTGCTACCATAATGTGTTAATTGCTTTAAAACATTTAAGGGTAAGGTATGATAGATAACAAACAAAAATTAAAAAATGACAATAATAAAGATAAAGATAGAAAAAAGAAGGATGATTTTGATTGGAAAAAAGCAGGAAGAACAAGTTTTGTTTGGCTTTCAATAATTTTTGGAGCTATCTACATATCTGGATTATTGACTGATGTTGGTAAAAAAGAAATAGAGATTGAATATACACAATACAAAAGTTTTCTTGAAAATGGTGAAATTGAAAAAGCCGTTATTATGGGAGAAAAATTTTATGGTGAATTTAAAACACCTAAATCTCTGCCCAATAGGTTGGGAGGGCAATTAGATGGCATTACACATTTTAAACTTACTCTACCGTTTATTGATAGAGAAAATACTGAAGAATGGGACTCAGCAGGTCTTCAATATACTTTTAAAGAACAAAAAATTGATTGGACTGGTTATCTTTTAAATATGTTACCATGGATTCTTCTATTAGGATTTTGGTTTTTTATGATTAAGAGAATGCAAGGTGGGGCTGGTGGTGTAGGTGGAATATTTAAGTTCGGTAAGAGCAAGGCTTCCTTGTGGACTTCAGATCAACCAAGAGTTACATTTAAGCAGGTTGCTGGCTGTGAAGAGGCAAAAGAAGAATTAAAAGAAGTTATCGATTTTTTAAAAAGTCCAAAACGTTTTCAGAAACTTGGCGCAAAAGTTCCAAAAGGAGCCCTGCTAGTAGGCCCTCCTGGTACCGGGAAAACTCTTCTTGCAAGAGCAGTTGCAGGTGAAGCTGGAGTCCCGTTTTATAGTTTAAGTGGAGCAGATTTTGTAGAAATGTTTGTTGGAGTTGGAGCTTCAAGAGTAAGAGACTTGTTTGAACAAGCAAAGAAGAGCTCACCTGGAATAGTTTTTATTGATGAGATGGATGCTGTTGGTAGACAACGTGGAGCAGGAATAGGTGGTGGCCACGATGAAAGAGAACAAACTTTGAATGCACTACTAGTAGAAATGGATGGCTTTGATAATACACATAATGTTATTGTGATTGCTGCAACTAATAGACCTGATGTCCTTGATCCAGCATTATTAAGACCAGGACGTTTTGATAGGCAGATTGTGGTGGATGCTCCTGATGTAAAAGGAAGATTAGGCATTTTAAAAGTCCATACAAAAAATGTTGTAATAAACCACAGAAAAGTTGACCTGGAGTCGATTGCTAAAGGAACACCTGGAATGGTTGGAGCTGATTTAGCAAATATTGTAAATGAAGCTGCATTACTTGCTGCGCGAAAAAGAAAAAGATCCATTGATATGGATGATTTTGAAGAAGCAAAAGATAAAGTTATCATGGGTGTCCAAAGAAAAAGTATGATTCTTTCTGATGAAGAGAAAAAAGTGACAGCTTACCATGAGGCTGGACATGCTCTTGTTGCAATAAAAACTAAAGGCGCTGATCCAGTTCACAAAATAACAATTATTCCAAGAGGTCGAGCTTTGGGAGTTACTATGCAGCTTCCAATGGATGAAAGACATGGATACACCAGAGATTATGTTGAAGGTCGTCTAGGAATATTGATGGGTGGAAGAAGTGCAGAAATGCTAATTTTTAATGAAATGACCACTGGTGCTGGAAATGATATTGAACAAGCGACTCAAATTGCAAAAAAAATGGTAACTGAGTGGGGAATGAGTGATTTACTAGGGCCTATGACTTTTGGTAAAAAAAGTGAAGAAGTCTTCTTAGGACGGGATATGGGAAGTAGTCGAGATTATAGTGAAACCACTGCCAGGATGATTGATGAAGAGGTGAGTAGAATAGTTAGGGATGCTCAAAGACTTGCTGACGAAATTTTAAGGAAAGAAATAGATATTCTACATCATCTCGCTAAAGAATTACTAAAATATGAAACAATTGATACAAAAGATCTTAAAATAATACTCGAAGGGAAAAAATTAACAAGGCCTCTTAATGGTAAGAAAACATTTAGATCAAAGAGAAAGGTTAATTACACTTCAAAGAGTAATAACTTAAAAAATAAACAGGTAAGAGATAAAAAAGAAACTCAAGTAAAAATAGATCGTAAAGCAGAAAAAATTTAGAATTTTCTTATACAATTAGGAGGGTAAAATCGACAATTTTGATAAATTAATCAAATTAAAAAACCGAACTCTCTTAATGGGGATATTGAATGTAACTCCCGATTCGTTTAGTGATGGTGGGAAGTATCAATCCACAAATGTTGCTGTTGAAAAAGGAATCCAATTAGTCAAAGATGGTGCCGATGTTTTGGATATCGGAGGTGAATCCACGCGGCCAGAATCCGATGCTGTAACAACAAGCCAAGAATTAGAAAGAGTGATCCCAGTTATTAGGGAATTACGCGATAAAAAAATTAATATTCCAATTTCGATTGACACAAACAAATCAGAAGTTGCTAAAATTGCGATAGAATCCGGTGCAAATATTGTAAATGATGTCAGTGGACTAACTATGGATAAGAGAATGGTTGAAGTAGTTGCCTCCAAAAATGTTCCTGTAGTACTAATGCACATGAAAGGTCTTCCCAAAACTATGCAAAGAAAACCTCTTTATGATAATATAATTTTAGAAATATATAATTTTTTAAAATCTCAAGCAAATTTTGCAATAAACAATGGTGTTAAATCTAAAAATATTATAATTGACCCAGGTATTGGATTTGGAAAAACAGTCAATGACAATTATGAATTATTAGCTAAATTAAAAGAGTTTACTAAAATGAACTATCCTATATTAATTGGTACCAGTAGGAAATCATTTATTGGGGAAATATTAAAAGACTCTGTAGACAAAAGATTAGAAGGAACTGCAGCGTCTATAGCTATCTCTATCTTAAATGGAGCAAAAATAGTTAGAGTTCATGATGTTCTAGAAATGAAAAAGGTATGTAAAATTGTAGATAAAACAATGGAGATGTGTTGACATTATTTAAATTAGGTTTTTTAACAATTACACTCATCGACGTACTTGATTTGCTTCTTGTCACCTGGATATTTTATAAAGTTTATCAATATTTTCATGAAACTCGCGCTGGTCAAATGTTAGTTGGACTAGTCATATTATTAATTTCTTCATTTGTTTTTAATTCTTTTGGTCTGAGTGCCATGTCATGGTTAGTAAACCAATTTCAAACAGTATGGGTTGTTGCTTTTGTAATTCTTTTTCAACCTGAAATAAGAAGACTTTTAATATATATAGGTCAAACAAGATTTTTTCAAAAAATTTTTAGAATGAGCACTTCTAGATCACTTGAATCAATAGTGGAATCATCTCTAAAATTATCTGAAAAAAAATGGGGAGCAATCATTGTAATTCAAAGAGAGACTGGCCTTAGATCTTATAAAGATGCTGCATTACAGTTAAAAGCTGAAGTTTCAACTCCATTGTTATTATCAATATTTAACCCATCATCACCAATGCACGATGGCGCTGTCATTATACAAAATACACTTCTTGAAGCAGCTGGTTGTATACTGCCACTCACTGAGAGTCAAATGGTTTTACCAGAGATGGGCACTAGACATAGAGCCGCTCTTGGTATAACAGAAGAGTCAGACTCAATTGTAATTGTTGTGTCAGAAGAAAGGGGAACAATTGCAACTGCTGAGAATGGTAGGTTTACAAATTTAGATATGGATGAAATGAAGCTAAGACGTTACTTGAATGAACGATTATTTATCAGTTCAGGTGATTTATAAAGTTTTAATTCAGTTCTATAAACACAAATGGTACTGTTGTAAATTTTCTTATGGAATTTTCTGATTTAAAAGAACAATTTAGTCAAATACAAAAAAGAGACAAAAAAATAAGGGGGTACCTTTGACTTTGATAGAACTTTTAATAAATTAGAAAATCTAAAAAAAGAATCCTTAGATACATCTTTTTGGGATAATAAAGAATATGCTTCAAAAATTTTAAGAAAAATCTCTAGAATTGAAAAAGAGATCACTACCTGGAATGATTTAAAGAGAAAACATGATGATATTGAGGTTTTATTTGAGTTTGTAGAAATTGGAGAGGTTGAAGCACAGGAGATTCAAAATGAACTAACCCACTATAAGAAAACATTAGATGATGTAGAAGTTAAATTGATATTAGGTAAATCTGAAGATCTGCAAAATGCAATCATTACAATTCATCCAGGTGCCGGAGGTACAGAAAGCCAAGATTGGGCACAAATGTTATATAGAATGTATACAAAATGGGCAGAGAAAGAAGGCTTTAAAATAGAAGTTATTGACTTTCAACCAGGAGAAGAGGCTGGATTAAAAGATATAACATTTGAAATAAAAGGAGATTATGCTTTTGGGTTTTCAAAAGCGGAAGCGGGGGTACATCGAATGGTTCGAATTTCTCCATTTGACTCCGCAAGTAGAAGACATACATCTTTTGCTTCAGTATTTGTTTATCCATCTATTGACGAAGATATAGAAGTTGATATAAATCCTACTGACTTAAGGATAGACACATACAGAGCTAGTGGGGCAGGAGGTCAACATGTAAATAAAACAGATTCAGCCGTAAGAATAACGCATTTACCAAGTGGCATAGTTGCACAGTGCCAAAATCAAAGATCTCAACATAAAAATAAAAACCAAGCCATGAAAATCCTTAATGCAAGACTTTATCAATTAGAGCTAGAGAAAGAGAAAGAGAAAAATAAAGAATTAGAAGACCAAAAGATGGATATCGGCTGGGGTAGTCAAATTAGAAGTTATGTGTTTCACCCATATCAAATGGTGAAAGATCATCGTACTAAAGAGGAAAATGGAAATACTCAAGCAGTGATGGACGGGAATATAAATAAATTCATTCGTGCCTATTTATTATCTAATATTTAGAATAAAGGAATAAGATGTCAGAAGATCAAAAAAGTCTTAAGCAAATCATAGATTTTAGAATTCAAAAATTAAATAAATTAAAAGAATATGGAGTTAACCCATACCCCTCAAAGTTTAATTCAACAAATAATAGTTCAAATATTAAAAATAATTATGAAGCTCTTGAAAATACAAATGTGAGTATTGCAGGTAGAATAATGGCAATTAGAAAAATGGGAAAGGCATCATTTGCTCAGATAATGGATTCAGATTCTAAAATTCAGATATTTGTTAAGAGGGATAATATTGGAGATGAATTTTATGATCATTTTAAACTTTTAGATATTGGGGATCATATTGGTGTAAATGGTAAAGTATTTAAAACAAAAACAGGTGAAATATCAATTAATGTGATGCAAATTTCGATCCTTTCGAAGAGTATTAGACCATTACCAATTGTAAAAGAAAAAGATGGTCAACTATATGATGCCTTTATTGATAAAGAGCAACGTTATAGAAATAGACATTTAGATCTAATATTGAATCCATCTGTGAAAAAAACTTTTATTAAAAGATCAAAAATTCTTAAAGAAATTCGATTATATCTCGATCAAAAAGAATTCTTGGAAGTAGAGACTCCAATTTTGCAACCAATATATGGTGGAGCAAATGCTAAGCCTTTTACCACTCATCATAATTCATTAAATCAGAATTTATTTTTAAGAATTGCAGACGAACTGTACTTGAAAAGATTAATAATTGGTGGCTTTGATAAGGTATATGAGATGTCTAAAGATTTTAGAAATGAGGGAATGGATCGTAGCCATAATCCTGAATTTACAATGCTTGAATTTTATTGGGCTTATGCAGATTATAACGACTGTATGGATTTAGTGGAAGATATGATTAGAGTTATTGCAGATAATATTGGTTCATTAATTATAAAATGGGATGGGAAAAAATTTGATTTGTCTGAACCATTTCAAAGAATTCCTTTTTTTGAACTATTAGAAAATGAAATTGGACATGATTTGAAAAATAAGAATGAGAGTGAATTAAAAGAAGTTTGCATTGAGAAAGGCTTGGAGGTAAACCCGAATGCAAACATTGGGCAACTTTTAGATACATTAATGAGTGAATTTGTTGAACCTAAATTGATTAAGCCAACATTTGTTATTGATTACCCGAAGGCAATATCTCCTTTGGCAAAAATGCATCGTAACGGTGATGATAAAATTGTTGAAAGATTTGAATTGTTTATTGGTGGCTCTGAATTTGCAAATAGTTTCTCAGAATTAAATGATCCTGTAGACCAAAGGAATAGACTCGAAGAACAAGCAGAGAGAAAAATTAAAGGGGATGAAGAAGCTCACCCAATAGATGAAAACTTTTTACAGGCAATGGAATGTGGTATGCCTCCAACCGGTGGAGTGGGTATTGGAATTGATAGGCTTACTATGCTCTTAACTGGGAACCGCTGGATAAAAGATGTTATTCTTTTCCCTGCTTTAAGGCCAGAGTCAGAATAAAAGTATTTTGCGAAAAACTTTTTTTTTTGCTTTCAGATTAGTTTTTTCAAAAGAAATAGGTAGCTTTTCTAGGTTTGCAAGTCTCCTTTCTATCGGTGGTCTTAGTATCGGAGTTACTGCTTTAATATTAACAGTGAGTATCATCCAAGGTTTTCAAGATGTTATTTCTATTAAACTTTCCTCATTTGAGGGAACTGGAAGAATAAAGCATATTCTCTCAAAACCTATAAATTTAAATAGCAAAGAATTTGCACAATTCTCCTCAAAAATAGATTCGAAAACAATCACTCCTTATTTTAGAGATATCGCTTTGATAAGAAAAGGAAGAATAGCTGATGGAATCATTATTGAAGGTTCGTCTCTCATTCCAACATTTATAAAAAGTGATAGTTTAAATTTATTATTAAATAATGAAATTATTATTGGGAAAATATTAGCTAAGAATTTGAAGGTAAAAAAAGGGGACAAGGTTTTTGTACAATCGCTTAATATAAAAAATGAATCAATAATTAAGCCATTATCAATTAAAGGTGTCTTTTATTCAGGACTACAAGAATTTGATAAATCAATGACCTATACAAATCTCTCTACTGCACAGGAAATTTTTGAAATGAATCAGAATCAGATTTCTGGATTAATTTTTAAAAATAAGATAGAGCAAGAATTAATACAAAATATTACCTATCCATTAATTTATGAAGATTGGAAAAGTAGGCATTCACTTTTATTTGAATGGATTAAATTACAAAGGTGGCCTGCTTATATAATGTTTGGATTGATAACGCTAGTGGGTTTAGTCAATCTGGTAGCATCATTAAATATGATTATCCAAGAAAAAAAAGCTCAAATTGCAATTCTATTTTCACAGGGAATAAATATAAATGATTTAAAGTTTATATTCATGCTTCAAGGTGGTATTATTGGTCTATTTGGAGCAGTGATCGGAGGTTTTTTTTCTGTCTTTTTAATAATATTAGAAAAAAAAATAAATATTTTTAAAATACCTTCCGATGTTTATTTTATGGACAGAGTTCCGCTTTCATTTGATATGGCTACTTTTTTATCTATAGTAATAATAATTTTTTTTATATCTCTACTTTTCTCATTAATTCCATTGAAGTATATAAAAAAAATAAATGTAGCTAAAACTTTAAAATACGAATGAACTGGGAAAAAGTAATATCTGAAAGATTTCACATTAATACAGGAAATCAAAATAAGTACTCAAATATTTTATCATTATTTGGAATGAGTTTAGGTTGCTTTGCAATGGTGATTTCACTTTCCGTAATGAATGGTTTTGAAGTTTCGGTTCATAAAAAATTAATTGATTTTGATGGAGATTATCGTATCTATGGATTAAATGATTTATCCCAAATAAGTCAGATAAAAGATGTAAAGTATGTAATGCCTTTTATGGAGAGAAGAGGTGTTGCTGAAACCAACTCCAGTAGAAAAGTTGTTACATTAAAAGCAGTTAATGAAAGTTTATTTGAGCAATTTTACAACCTAAATATTAATGGCTCAAAAATAAAAAAAAATAACGTTGTTATCGGAAATGATTTAGCGATTAGACTCGGGAAAAATATTGGAGATAAGTTGATCCTTTATAGCCCTATAGATCAAAGTTTTGGTTTAGGACTTCCGCACAAAGAAGAATTTATAATCAGTGGTCTTTTTTCTACAAAGATTCTTGACTATGATGACCGCTTTATTTTTATGTCTTTGGTAGATGGAGAGAATCTTTTTAAAAGGAAAAAAAATATTGATGGTGTTGATATAAGAATAAACAAGAACAGTTATTTAGATTCTTTTAAAGATGATATAAAAAAAGGTTTTCTTGAAGATATTGAAATATTTTCATGGAAAGATTTAAACAGATCATTGGTAGATGCCATGAAAATAGAGCGAATTGCAACGATATTAATATTAAGTTTAATATTTGTGGTTTCAGGGTTTCATTTAGCATCATATTTAACACTAGTTTCATATCAAAAAATTAAAGAATTAGGCATTTTGAAAGTTGTTGGTGTATCGAATCAGTCAATTATTAAAATAGTAATAGGGTATGGATTAAAAAAATCTATAAAAGGCGCATTCTATGGAATAATTTTTGGACTACTAATTATTGTAATTCAAAATAATTTTTCAATAATTAAAATTCCATCTCAAATTTATTTTATTCAAGCACTTCCAATGATTATTTCATTAAATGATGTTTTAGTAATTACAATGTTATCGTTTACATTTATATTTTCAGCCTCTTTTTTGACAGGAGTCAAAATTTCAAGAATAAATATTATTAAGGCATTAAAATGGAACAAATAATTTTAAAAGCAGAAAATATATATAAATCATTTTTTAATGGCGATGAAAAATTAAATGTTTTAAAGGGCTTTAATTTTTATTTAAAGGAAAAAGAGATTATCTCAATAATGGGAGATTCAGGTTGCGGTAAGTCTACAGCATTAAATATACTTGGTACTTTAGATAAACCAGACTCGGGTGATTTAATTTTTAAAGGCGAAAAAATTGATGATTTTAATAATCAAGAATTATCTAAAATTAGAAATGAAGAAATTGGATTTGTTTTTCAATTTCATTTTCTTTTACCTGAATTCACTGCTTTGGAGAATGTTTTAATACCAACATGGATTAAGGGTGTCAAAAATAAAGAGAATTATGCAGAAGATTTATTTTTTGATTTAGGTTTGATTAATAAAATTAACTCATATCCTAGTCAATTAAGTGGAGGTGAAAGATCAAGGGTTGCTTTGATTAGAGGTATTATTAATAAACCTAAAATACTTTTTGCAGATGAGCCCACGGGTAATCTTGATAAAGAAAATTCAGATAAACTTATTGAACTTTTAATAAAAATTAATAAAAATTACAGTCACTCAATTGTGCTCACAACGCATAATCCAGAGGTCGCTGATGTTGGTGATAAAAAATTTAAATTAGAAAATGGCATACTAAAATAGATTATGAAAGAAAACTTTTCAAAAAGAATACAAGCAATAATAAAGATTTCAAAAGAAGAAGCTATTAGATTAGGACATAGTTATGTTGGCTCAGAGCATTTGTTACTTGGTCTTATTAAATGCGGAACAGGCCTATCTCAAAAAATATTTGAAATATATGATTTAGACTCAAAAAAGATTATATCTAGCATTGAAGACCTAATCAAAACATCTGGTGGCTCAATGACTTTAGGCCATCTTCCTTTAACTAGGAGAGCCGAAAGAATTTTAAGAAATTCTTTTAAAGAATCGATGAAGTTAGATGCCTCTTATGCGGATGATGAGCATTTATTATTAGCAATTTTATCAGAATCAGATGGTATTGCCATTGAAATATTAAGATCGCTATCATTTGATTATGACACGGTAAAAGATTTAGTATGTACAAACAATAGTAATTTAATTGATCGTGATGATAGTGAAGCTCAAGTAGATCAAAGGTTAGGTAGTTCAAAAACTCCAACTTTAAACCATTTTTCTAGAGATTTGACCCTATTGGCAACTAAGGGTAAACTTGATCCAGTCTTAGGTCGAGAAATTGAGATTGAGAGATTAGTTCAAATTCTTTCAAGAAGAAAAAAGAATAATCCAGTACTAATTGGCGAACCAGGAGTTGGGAAGACATCAATAATTGAAGGTTTAGCTCAAAGAATTATTCACAAAACATTACCCAGAGTACTTCATAATCAAAGAATTTTATCTTTAGACATCGCTTCCATAGTTGCTGGAACCAAATACAGAGGGCAATTTGAGGAGAGACTCAAAAGCTTAATGCGTGAGATTGAAAATAGTAAAAATATCATTATTTTTATTGATGAATTACATACAATTGTTGGAGCAGGAGGAGCCGGAGGCTCTTTAGATGCATCAAATATGTTCAAGCCATCTTTAGCAAGAGGTGATATAAATTGTATAGGTGCAACTACTTTAGATGAATATAAGAAAGTTATTGAGAAAGATGGTGCACTTGATCGTAGATTTCAAAAAATTATTATTAACCCACCAACCCTAAAAGAATCCATTGATATCCTAGATGGCCTTAAATCTAAGTATGAGGAATATCATTTTGTTAAATACACCAAGGAAGCAATTAGTGCATGTGTTTATCTTTCAGATAGATATATTTCGGATATGTTTTTACCTGATAAAGCAATTGATGTTCTTGATGAGTCAGGTGCTAGGGCACATATGTACAATCATAAAGTCCCTAAAGGTATTATTGCAATTGAAAATAAATTAACCAATATAAGAGAGCAGAAAGAAATCAAAGTAAATAACCAGCAATTTGAAGAGGCTGCCATTTTAAGGGATAATGAAAAAAAAATATTAACTAAATTAAAAAAAGCTCAAAAAAAATGGAATGAAGATGAAAAAAGAGTTATCACTGAAATAACTGCAGATGACGTTGCAGATGTGGTCTCTTCCATAACAGGAATACCTTTATCAAAAATATCTGAATCAGAAAATAATAACTTGATTAATTTAGAAGCAGATTTAGGAAAATACATAATTGGGCAAGGTAAAGCAATATTTACTCTTTCTAAAGCAATCAGAAGATCAAGAGTTGGCTTGAGTAACCCTAATAAACCTAATGGGGTATTCCTCTTCTTAGGGCCCACAGGCGTAGGTAAAACAGAGTTGGCTAAATCTCTTGCAAAACATTTATTTCCTCATAAGCACTCACTTGTGAAAATTGATATGTCAGAATATAAAGAGCAATTCTCTCTATCAAGGTTAATTGGTGCTCCTCCAGGGTATGTTGGGTATGAAGAAGGTGGAGAGCTCACTGAAAAAGTAAGAAAAAGTCCTCATTCATTAATATTGCTAGATGAAATTGAAAAAGGACATGAGTCAATATATAACATATTGCTTCAAGTTTTCGATGAGGGTATCCTAACGGATGGACTTGGAAGGAAGATAGATTTTAAAAATACAATTATCATTATGACCTCAAATATAGGTACTAGATATCTAGAAAATAATGAATATGGCTTTGGAGATGATATCGATTTAAATAAAAAAAATAAGATTAGACAAACAATTAAAAAAGAAGTTATGGAGATATTTTCGCCAGAATTGCTCAATAGGATAGACGAATCAATAATTTTTGATTCATTAAACCAAGATGATGTTTTTAAAATTATTGACATTCAATTACAGGATCTAGTACTTAACTTAGAAAAACACGGAATAAAGATTAAAATCTACAAAACAGCAAAGAAGTTTTTGGCTACAAAAGGATATAATACTAAATATGGTGTTCGCTCATTGAAAAGAAAAATTCAACAATATTTGGAAGATCCAATCTCTGACATGTTTTTAAAAAAAATAATTAATAGTGGTACTACTATTTCTGTAAAATATCAAAAAAATAAAATACAAATTGATACTGTTTTACCAAAAATCAATGAAAATGTAAAAACCTCAAATTAGGAGTATGACAAAAAGTCTTTTAAACTTACTAAGTATGACTCAATGGCTTTTCCAATAATTTGGTATACTACTTGTTTAATTGTGTTATAAATATTTTTGTAGTAAAGGAGTACTAATGAGTAAAATTATTGGAATTGATTTGGGAACAACTAATTCTTGTGTGGCTGTTTTGGAAGGTGGTGAGCCAACTGTAATTACTAGCCCTGAAGGTGGTAGAACTACCCCATCAATCGTCGGCTTTGCAAAAGAAGGTGAAAGATTAGTTGGGCAAGCAGCAAAACGACAGGCAGTTACGAATCCTGAAAATACCGTATTTTCGATAAAAAGATTTATGGGAAGAATGCAACATGAGGTTAGCAATGAAATTAATGAAGTCCCTTATTCAGTTATTAAAAATTCAAGTGGTGCATGCGTTGTAAATGCTGGTGGAAAAGAATATACTCCTCCTGAAGTTTCTGCAATGGTACTTCAAAAATTAAAGCAGCAAGCTGAAGAGTACCTAGGTACTAAAGTTACAGATGCGGTAATCACGGTACCCGCATATTTTAATGATTCTCAAAGGCAAGCTACTAAAGATGCGGGAAAGATTGCTGGATTAAATGTTAGAAGAATAATTAACGAGCCAACTGCAGCTTCCCTAGCTTATGGACTGGATAAAAAGAAAGATGAAAAAATAGCTGTTTTTGACTTAGGAGGTGGTACTTTCGATGTCTCAATTCTTGAATTAGGTGATGGCGTCTTTGAAGTTAAATCTTCAAATGGGGATGGACACCTTGGTGGAGATGATTTTGACCAAAAACTAATTGATTGGATAGCCGATGAGTTTAATAAAACCGATGGAATTGACCTAAGAAAAGATCCCATGGCCCTACAGAGGCTAAAAGAAGCGGCAGAAACTGCCAAAAAAGAACTATCTTCTTCAAAAAAAACAGATATTAATTTACCTTTTGTTACTGCTGATGCATCAGGTCCTAAGCACCTTAACATGTCATTATCCCAAGCTAAATTTGAAGATTTAGTTAGTGATTTAGTCGAAAGAACTATTCAGCCATGTGTTCAAGCAATAAAAGATGCTGGTATGTCGACCTCTGAAATAGACGAAGTTATACTGGTAGGTGGTTCTACTAGAATCCCTAAAATTCAAGAAAAGGTGAAAGAGATTTTTGGAAAAGAACCAAACAAAAGTGTAAACCCTGATGAAGTTGTAGCATTAGGAGCTGCTATTCAAGGTGGTGTCTTGTCTGGAGATGTTGATGATATTTTACTATTAGATGTCACGCCCTTATCTTTAGGAATAGAAACTCTTGGAGGCGTTTCAACGCCTCTAATTGAACGCAATACAACAATACCGACAAAAAAATCACAGGTTTTTAGTACAGCTGCAGATAATCAGACAACCGTTGAAATCCATGTTCTACAGGGAGAAAGAGAAATGGCCAATGATAATAAAACTATTGGCAGATTTAATCTTGCAGATATACCTTCTGCACCAAGAGGAACACCGCAGATTGAAGTAACTTTTGATATAGATGCTAATGGAATTCTAAATGTAAATGCAAAAGATAAAACAACAGGAAAAGAACAAAGTATTAGAATTGAGGCTTCTAGCGGTTTATCAGATTCTGAAATTGAAAAAATGGTTAACGATGCAAAAAAACATGAGTCTGAAGATAAACTCAAAAGAGAGAAGATTGATTTAATTAATCAAGCAGAACTAGTTATTTACGAAACTGAAAAAAATATTTCGGAAAATGGAGACAAGTTAGATGAGACTGAAAAAAATAATTTATCAGAAAAATTAAATGCTACCAAAAAAGCTAAAGACTCTGGGAATATCGAAGATTTAAAATCCACGATGAATGAATTAAATACTCTTTACAGTACATTAGCACCTAAGATGACATCTTCAACTAATTCTGAAGGTCCTGATAATACTAGTAAGTCATCTGCCGAAAGCCAGAATAAATCAAAATCTAGTAAGAAGGATGAGGTTGAAGATGCTGATTTTGAAGTTGTAGAATAGTACATTTTTTAAAAAAGGGATGGTGAAATAATACCTTTTTAAAAAACCAAAGAGACTTTCTTAATATCAATTGCTTATGTAAGCTTTATATAATGATTTTAAGAAAATTTAAATACTATGCTCTGGGAATAATAGCATCAATATTTATCCTAGTTGGATATTTTTCCCGTACTGAATTACATAAGAACTTAATAACTAGAGTCTTAAATCAAAAATTAGAACCCATAGGACTGCATCTTACATACGAGAATGCTTCTGGGTTTATATTTTCTACTTTATATTTTGAGAATATCTCTATTGTGAATAAAAAAAACAATGCTATTTTAATTGAAGAAATTGCATTTAATATAAATTATTTTTCTACATTTTTTGATTTACTGACTTTTGATTTAGTAGTGATTGAAGGTTTACAAGGGGAGATATTTAATCCTGAAAGTAATAATACAAAAGAATATACTGATTTTTTTTTTTTAGAGATTCCTGTTAATATTAAATCTCTCTTCATTGATGGAAGATTTAATCATACGTTCAATAAAAAATTAAATGAAATGAAATTTTTCGTTAGTGGGTCGTTTAATTCGGATAAAGAAAAAAAGTTAGATTGTGATATTTTAAAAGTAAAAATAAATGAAGATAATAATTTATCATGTGATTTAAAAAATATCATTATTCAAAGTGATTCAGAAAAAATCTTTTTTAGAAATATAAAAGGGGAGTTTCTTACTTTACCAGTTAAAGGACAAATAAATTATGACACAAAAAAATCTAGATTAAATGGTGAATTAGAATTAGTTGAATTTAGTTTTCCAGAAGATTTTTTTCAAAAAACTCCATTAAAAGATAAATTTTCAAATTTTAGAGGAAGTTTATCATTTGAATCAAATTTTAAAAATTTTACAGGAAAAATAAAAATTGAAAATAATCTTGACCTAAATGCAATAGGCGAGTTCCATATTTTAAAAGAAGAAGATATATGGTTTTTGAAAAAATTAAAATTGAATGGTGAGAATTCTGAATTAACGATAAATGGTTTATTAGAAAATAGAGAAAGAATCAATAGTTATATAAATTTGAAAAATTTAGATTTGAGCAGGTGGATGAATGATCAAAAAGAGACAAACCTTTCTGGACTATTAATATTAGATGCTTCTTTGGCAAACTACAAAACCTTAGACCAAATTGATTTAACTCTAGAAATATTAGAGGAAAAACTTTTTAATGAAGGCGAAATTTCAATTAATGGACAAATAAGCTACAAAGATAGTTTAATTAATACGGCTGACCCAGTTTTAATCTTTGTTGGAGATAGTTATCTTACGATAGACGGAGAAGGAAACCTTAAGAATAATCATGTTAATTTATCAATTGAACTTGAAAAAGCTGATATTGATCTTATAAACAACTTTATGCCTGGCGATTTCATTTCAGGTGTTGCTACTGGTAAAATGAATGTTAACGGGAACATAAATAACCCTATAGTTAACTCAGAATTATTATGTGAAAATGTCAAGGTAGACGATTTTTTATTACAAACATTAAACTTAAGTTCAAAAATAGAATGGGATAATAATTTACCATTCGGTTTTTTAGATATAAAAGCAGGTATTGGTACATGGAGGACCTTCTCTTTTGAAAATGGTACCTTTGAAGCAGCATTTAATAAAAAAGAAATGATTATAGAGAATTGCCATTTTAAGTCTGGTGGTGATTTTTTTCAAACATCTGGAAGTGTGCAAAATTTTAGAAATTATAATATTGATAGACTGCAAATTGCTTACCAAGATAACTATCTTGTGAATTCAAAAGAACTTTCGTTCTCTCTTAGTGATTCGACGTTCAGGTTTAAACCATTTGAACTACATATTAATGATGGAACATTGGAAGGTATATTAGAAAAAGATATTATCACAGAGGGGCATTTTAAAATGTCAAATTTTAATGCAAAAATTTTTACACAATTTATAAATGACAAACGTTTACAGGTCTCTGGACTAATTTTTGGTGAAATTTATGTAAAATCAAGTTTGGGATCAGATAATTTAGATTTTGATATTTCATTGAAAAACGGATTTTATATGGACCAAGAATTTGATGAAATGATTATTTCTTGTTTATTTAGAAATGGAGTTATCCATATAGATGATATTTCAATGACTAAAAAAGGGAAGTCAGGTTTTAATATAACAGGTATATATCCTTATGATGTTAAAAAAAGTAGAATGCCTTCTATATCACTCTCATCCAATTTTTCAAATTTCCCCTTATCAATTATTAATCAATATTTTCCTAAATTTTTTGATATAAATGGTGATGCAACTGGAACAATTACTATTAGTGGAAACCCAAAAAAAAGTAATTATTCTTATCAAATTGAAGTAGAAAATATGATTTTTGATTTAGTAGAATTAGGAAAAGTCTATTTAGAAGGATCTTATAAAGATAATAGTCTTTTCATCGAAAAGCTTTTTTCAAAATCCATAAATGGTGAAATTATTGTAAGTGGTTATATTCCATATAATTTAAATATTGGTTCAAGTAATTTAGGTAAATATTTCTCTGACGATACATTTGATTTATCAATTCATTCAAAGTTAAATAATTTATATTTATTAACCCCTTATATAACTGATCTTGATTCAATTATTGGTGATTTTGATGTAATACTAGAATTAACTGGAAAGCCCGACGAAATCAAACGCAATGGTAAAATAAATTTAATTAATGGTCAATTATATACTATTCAACTTGGTGATGATATAAATAGAATAAATGGTGAGGCAATAGTTAGAGACAATATTTTAAGTATTACTTCCTTAAAAGCCAATATTTTTCATCAAAATTCAAAATATTTAAATAAAGCAAATACAAATACCAAAATAAGTGGTGAGATAGACATAAGCCAGTTCTTTAAACCTGATTATAATTTAAGAATTGAAGCTATTGAGGCTTCTTATCGGCTATTATTTATCGATATAACTGGCCAAGCTAATCTAAATCTAGAAATTTCTGGAAGAGATACAATTGAAATATCTGGTGTGATTGAATCTTTAGATGCCAACGTATTTTATGAATTTAATCAGGAAGATATTGGTTCTGCGATAGATGAGGAAAATAATATAGTAATGTCATACAACTTAAATATTCCATTGAGATCATCAGCTTTTTTTCAAAATTCACAAATTGATGCTGAGATATTAGGTGAGATAAGTTTATCTCAAAAGGGACATCAAGAAGTTGATTTTGGTGGACAAATTATTGTTGAAGATGGTAACATTTTCTCCTATAAAGATAACTTTGATGGATTACAAGGTATTGTAAATTTTGACAATAAAGGTTTTAATCCTTTTATTGATGTTAATGCTAACACTTTTATTGATGATGAGAGAATTAGCCTAAGAATTTCAGGTGGAATTGATGATCTTGATATAATTTTAGAATCTGGAAGTGGATTCTCTGAGAGTGATATTTTAGAACTTTTAACATGGGGTAAACGTTTTGAAGATCAAGAAATGACCTCAACCGGATTTGGTAATCAAACAGTTTCAATACTTGGGGCATTACTTGAGAATCAATTAGAGAAAAATTTAAAAGAATCAAGTTTAGGTATGATGAATTATGTTGATGATATTGATATAAAAGGGGCAGCAGGCCTTCTGCAAGGTGCTGATGAAGATTTCGAATTGACTGCAAAAAGGCAAATTGGAAATAAAACATATCTAAATCTTTCATATAAACGCTCATTCTCTTTGAATCAAGATCAATCTCAAATTGGAGTAGAATATAAGCTTAATAGACATTTTTCAGTTGTAGGGAATATGGATAAAGAAGGAAATCTAAATTTAAAATATAGATATAGATATGCATATTGACATTTATTGTAAAATTAGAAGACTTATCTTTACGTTATTATTTTTTAGTTATCTTTATTCTGAAAAAGAAGTCTCCAAAATAAGAAACTTAACGATTGTTGGTAATGATAATATATCAAAAAACGCTATACTTTTTTTATTGAGGCAAAAGCCGCCAAATCTCTTTTTTAAAAAACCAAAATTTGAACCAAGACTTGTAAAACTTGATGCTTTAACTATTAAGAATTTTTATCATTCTAGAGGCTTCCTAGATGTAAAGATAATTGATACTTTTAAAACAAGCTCAGGATACACCGATATTAATTTTGAAATTAATGAAGGGAAACAATATTTTCTTTCCGATATTAAAATTAAGGGAAATAAAATTATCTCAGATGATGAAATTTCTAGACTTTTGGGTTTAATTAAGGGGAAGCCATATGACCCTGTCGGTGTCAATGATAATATTTATAAAATAGAAAATTTGTATCATGATGAAGCTAAATTATTCTTCAAGATAAAAATTAATGATCAAATAAATGATTCTGTTAAAGTAAATATTGTTTTGGATGAGGGTGAAGATGTTTTTATAAAGGATGTATTTTTAGAAAAGAATGGGAAGATAGATAGTTCTTTAATAAATAGGGAAATTTTATTTAAAAAAAGTGATCTATACTCAAAAAATATTATTGATAGAACTTCAAAAAGACTCCGGGAAATGGGTGTTTTTTCATCTGTGAATATTATCCCCGTAAAAGTTTCTGAATCTGATTCTTTGGTTAATATTGTAATTGAATTCCGTAAATATAAACAAAGAGAATGGAATTCGTCTGGGGGATATGACCCTATAAGTTTTGCAGAAGGCGCGCCTGAATTGCCTGCTATAAGTGGTACAATTGAATGGAGAAATAGGTCTTTTTTTAATACGCCAAAACAGTTTTCAACAAAATTACTTGCTGGTATTCCTGTAAATGCAAATTATTTAACACCTCGTATTAGATACGATACAAGTTTATCAGGTAATTGGTTCCTTGGTATAAGATTTCCAACAAAATTTACTGGCTATTATGAACGATTTATTTTATATAACACGAATAAATATGAAGGGGACATTAACAGATTTGGTGCAAATATGTCTCAACGAATTGAATTTCAAAAAAGATCATTTATTGAAATGAAAGCCGTATGGGAGTCCTTCAGTGATGAAACTGCAAAAAAAGTTGAAGAAAAATCTATTTCCCTTAAAATGAATATAGATAAAAGGAATAACCCGCTTTACACAACTAAAGGTTATTTTTTAAAGTTTTTATCTAAATTTGCGGGATTTGGTGGTGAAAGAGAATATCAAAAAGTTGACTTGTCAACTCATGTTTATTTTCCTTTATATAAAAAATCAATTTTTGCAATTCGTCTTCAAAATGGAAAAATTTGGGGATGGGATGATAGCAAGAATACTGATTATTCGTATGAGAAATTTTATTTAGGTGGTAGTACCTCAATGAGAGCATGGGATGTTTTAAGATTTAAAGAAAATCAGGGAAATCCCTCAGGTTCCCTGATTAGAATTATGACAAATATTGAATTAAGAATGAGTTTATATAAAAATTTTGGTATAACATTTTTTACTGACGGTGGGTTGCTTGAAGATAATTACAAATATATCAGTATAGATAATATGAAATGGGATGCAGGAGCAGGAATTACGATAAAAACTCCTTTAGGCCCTGCGAGATTAGACTATGCATTTCAAATTTCTGAAAATTATATGGGTAAAATTCAATTAGGCGTACAAAGTTTATTCTAACTTTATTGAAACATTATTCACAATAGAATGTTACACATAATAATATTTCAATACTTTTAATTAAGATATAATTTTCTGTAATTTAATATGCTATTTATAAGAGGAAAAAAATGAAAAATAAATTTGTTCCAATATTAATCTGTTTAGTATTTCTAGTAAGCTGCACAAAAACACCAAGTGAGTTGTTTGAATCATCTAATACAAACCTAGAAAATGATAATATTGAGCTAGCAATCGAAAGTCTAGATAAATTAGTGAACAATTATCCTAATGATAGTCTTGCTTCAAAAGCACAATATAAACTGGCTTCAATATATCTTAATTGGAAAAATGATTTAAATAATGGTTTACTCCATTTGGAAAATACAGCAAAAAATTATGGTGACTCAAAACAAGGACTACAGGCACAAGATGAAATAAGTAACTTTCCAGCTTTTATTATAAATAAAACCGAATCACTACGAAAAAGAAAAATGCTTAAAGAATCAGTGGATCACTTAATGTTTATGATTAAAGAGTATTCATCAAATGACTTGACACCAAAAGCTCAGTATATGCTTGGTGATATATATATGAACGACTTTAGGGATTTTACTACTGCAATACAAGAATATAGGAAAGTCATAAAAAATTATGGGGGCTCGCCTCAAGAGCCACATGCTTTATTTATGATAGGTTATATATATGCAAATATAATTAATGATAATAAAAGTGCAGAAATTGAATATAAATCATTTTTAAATCAGTTTCCTGATCATGAATTGTATCCATCTGTTAAATTTGAATTAGATTTCTTAGGAAAGAGTATTGAAGAAATACCTGCATTAAAACATATAACGAGTTAGAGACTACCATGACAGATTTTAGTTTAACTCAGATTAATGAAAAAATATCTGAATCTTCTAAATTCATTGATGAATTATTTACTTCAATGAATCAAGTAATTATTGGCCAAGAAAAACTGATTGATAAAATAATTATTTCGATGCTCGCAAATGGACATGTTCTCCTCGAGGGTGTTCCTGGATTAGCAAAAACAATGATGGTTAAGGAATTGTCTAATTGTATCAATACCAATTTTCAGAGAATTCAATTTACACCTGATATGCTTCCGGCCGATTTATTAGGAACATTGATTTACAATCAAAAAACTGGTGAATTTGAAACAAGAAAAGGGCCAATCTTTTCAAATATAATTTTAGCTGATGAAATTAATAGATCTCCTGCAAAAGTACAAAGTGCACTTTTAGAAGCAATGCAAGAAAGGCAAATCACAATAGGTGAAACTACATACGCTTTAGATTCTCCTTTTTTGGTAATGGCAACACAAAACCCAGTAGAGCAGGAAGGCACTTATCCTTTACCTGAAGCTCAGGTTGATAGGTTTATGTTTAAATTGCTGGTTGATTATCCAAATTTAGAATCTGAAAGATTAGTTTTGAGGCAAAACACAAATTCAAAAACCTCAGGCAATAAATCCGCTATCGTAAACCCTGATGAGATTTTAGAAGCCCAGAAAAATATAGAAGAAATCTATGTTGATGAAAAAGTTGAAGATTATGTGCTAAATTTAATTTTTGCCACTCGAAATCCTGAAAAGTATAACTTAGAAGACCTTACTAGAATAATTGATATTGGAGCATCTCCAAGAGCCACAATAAACCTCATAAAAGCCGCAAAAGCTAGAGCATTCGTAAAACATAGAGGTTTTATTACTCCTGAAGATATAAGGTATATTGGAAGAGATGTACTCAGGCATAGGATTATTTTATCTTATGAAGCAGAAGCTGAAGAATTAACCTCAGAGGATGTAATCCAAAGATTATTTGAGGTTGTTGAGGTACCCTAGCTATATATGATTCCTAAAGAGATCCTTCAAAAAGTCAAAAGGATTGAATTAAAGACTCGGGGATTAGTAAATGATCTCTTCGGAGGGGAGTACCATTCTGCATTTAAAGGTCGAGGTATGACTTTTTCTGAAGTTAGAGAATACCAACCAGGAGATGATATAAAACTCATTGATTGGAATGTAACTGCTAGATCAAATTCACCATTCATAAAAATTTTTGAGGAAGAAAGAGAATTGACTGTTTATTTGATAGTTGACATATCTGGATCAGGCCAGTTTGGGTCTAAAAATAAATTAAAACAAGAAATTGGTGCTGAAATCGCAGCAGTATTAGGATTTTCTGCTATTAAAAATAATGATAAAGTCGGACTACTTCTTTTTTCAGGGGTTATTGAAAAATACTTAGTACCTAAAAAAGGTAAAAGTCATGTTTTTAGATTGATAAAAGATGTTCTTAATTATAGTTCTAAAAATAATAAAACATCAATTAAAGTTGCTTTCGATTATTTATTGAAAATAGCCAAAAGGAAAAGCGTTGTATTTTTTATTTCAGATTTTATTGATAAAGGATATTGGGATTCATTAAAAATTGTCAACCGCAAGCATGATTTGATAGGTATTCATCTTTATGATGAAGCTGAGTATGATCTACCAAATATGGGTCTCGTAAAAGTTATAGATCCTGAAAGTCAAGAAACGGCTTGGATTGATACTTCAAATCCTTTTTATCGATCTGATCTAGCTAATAAATCTAAAAAAAATAAAAATGATTTTATAAAAAAATCAAAAAAGATAGGCCTTGATATGATATCCATATCTACAAATGAAGATTATGTTGACCCATTATTAGCATTATTTAAAAAAAGAGAAAAAAGAATTTAACTAATGAGATTTATTTCATTTGTAATTTTTTCGTTTGCATTTTCAAATAATTTAATTATAGAATCTAGTATTGACACAAATGTTGCTTATGTTGGAGATGTCTTTGTATGGAGTATAAAAGCTAAAGGTGATTCTTTACAGAATATTAATTTCCCAAAATTAGAAATCAAATCAGACTCAATTACCATTAAAGAGCAAGGTTTTTACAAAAGCAATAATATTATTGATGGTACTTATTTTTATTTAACTGCATGGGAAACAGGAGATTTTTTAACTCCTGATTATTACGTAACAATGGTTGATAAGGATAGTATTATAAAATCTAGTGTGGAGGCTGATAAATTAAATTTCACTGTGAAATCTATTCTATCTGAAGAAAACTATGATGATTTTAGACCAATCAAGGGGCCAGTTCCAGTAACAGATTTCATTAGATTAAAGTTAGTATTTTTAAGCTTTATAATTTTAATAATTCTATTTCTGTTTTATAGAATTATTAAGAAAAGAGAAAAGTATATTTATCAAAAAAGAAATTATGTTAAAAATAAGGATCCAAAAAAAATAGTTTTAGAACGATTAGAAAGTCTAAAAGCTAATAAACTAGTAAAAGATTTTTATACTGAGTTATCACACATTTCAAGACAGTATGTAGAAGATAAGTATTTTATTAGGACATTAGAAATGACTGCAATTGAAATAAAAAAAAACAGAGATCTATTCAATTTTAATGATGAAGATTTTTTATTCTGGGTTAGTTTTTTAGATAAGGCTGATAGGGTAAAATATTCAAAGGAGATATTTTCAATAAAAGAAATGGAAAATGATAAAAAAAATATGGCTACTTGGTTAGAGAAAAATTAGTCATTGAGTTTTTTTGACCAACTAATTTGAACATAAATATTGTAGATGTAAATTTTAATGTAAATTAACAAAAAATAATTGGGGCTTTGATGGCCAATACATCTGATATTAGAAATGGAGCAGTAATACTTCATAAAAACAAACGAATGAAAGTAATTGAATTTCAACATGTTAAGCCTGGGAAAGGTGGTGCCTTTGTGAGAACTAAACTTAAAGATATTCAATCTGGAAAAGTAATTGATGAGACATTTAATTCTGGACATAAAATTGAACTTGTAAGAGTTGAGGCAAAAGCAATGCAGTTTTTATATGTTGATGGAGATGCATATGTTTTTATGGATAATGAAACATTTGATCAAATAAATGTAGCAAGTATATCCATTGGTGATGGAGTTAACTTCTTAACTGCAGGGCTGAATGTTGATTTATTATTTGATGGTGATGAAATTCTTGATGTAAGACTGCCCTCACATGTAATACTTGAGGTAGTTGAAACTGAACCTGGGTTCAAAGGAAACACCGCTACAGGAGCATCTAAACCTGCTACACTAGAAACCGGTTACACACTCAACGTACCTTTATTTATTGATGAAAATGATAAGCTTCGAGTCGATACGCGTACAGGTGATTATGTTGAACGTTCAAAAGATTAAAATCATATAGGAGCAAAAAGATGTGGCAAGAAAAATTAAAAGAGATTATTTACATTCTTGAAAATTCGAACGTAAATGAAATTGAAGTTAGTTTTTGGGGCAAAAAATTTAGAGTGGTTAAATCCGGACATTCTATCATAAATGATACTCCAGAATCAGTCAAAATCCAAAACCCTCATGAAAAAAATCAGTCTACTAATGAAGAGAAATCCTTTGATGAAGAGATAGCTAAAACGTCAAGTGAAGGGGAAGATCTTTTATCACCAATGCCTGGCACATTTTATACATCTCCAACTCCTGATGATCCACCTTTTACTAAAGTTGGTTCAAAGGTAACAAAAGGTCAAACACTGTGTATTATTGAAGCCATGAAGATAATGAATGAAATAGAATCAGAAATTAATGGTATCGTAACAGAGGTTTATATAGATGATGGTAACCCTGTTGAATACAATCAACCTTTATTCAAAATTAAATCAGCTTAAGATAATATGTTTAAAAAAGTACTTATCGCAAATAGGGGAGAGATTGCCTTACGTGTAATTCGTGCGTGCCATGAGCTAAATCTCCAAACTGTTGCAGTTTATTCTACTGCTGATGAGCTATCTTTACATGTGAAATTTGCAGATGAAGCTGTTTGTATTGGACCACCAATAAGTAAGGATAGTTATTTAAATATTCCAAGAATTATCGCTGCAGCAGAAATCACAGGAGCTGATGCAATTCATCCTGGATATGGTTTTTTATCAGAATCTGCACAGTTTTCAAAAATTTGTCAAGAAAATGGTTTTTCTTTTTTAGGTCCAACACCTGAGATAATTGATTCTATGGGAAATAAAGCTAAAGCAAAACAAACTATGAAAGCCGCGGGAGTTCCTGTTGTCCCTGGTGGAGATGGTATACTAAATGGCCCTGAAGATGCTTTACAAAAAGCAAATAAAATGGGATACCCCGTTATGTTAAAAGCCTCCGCGGGTGGTGGCGGAAGGGGGATGAGATTGGTTAAATCTGAAAAAGATGTTGTTTCATCCTATAAGTCAGCTAACCAAGAATCTTTAACTGCATTTGGGAATGGTGATATTTATATAGAAAAATTCATTGAAAATCCCAGACATATCGAAGTTCAAATACTAGCAGATTCACATGGGAATTGTATTCATTTAGGTGAGAGGGAATGCTCTATTCAAAGGAGGCATCAAAAGTTGATTGAGGAGTCACCTTCTCCGCTGGTTGATGAGCTTACACGAGAGAAAATTGGTGAATCAGCTGTGAAAGGTGCAAAATCTGTTGGCTATGTTGGCGTTGGTACAATCGAATTTTTAATGGATAAAAATAAAAACTTTTATTTTATGGAGATGAATACAAGAATTCAAGTTGAGCATCCTGTTACAGAAATGGTTACCGGAGTAGATTTAATAAAGCAGCAAATTAAAATGCATGCTGGCGAAAAATGTCTCATTGATTCAACTAAATTTAGATTGCGGGGACATTCGATTGAATGTAGAATTAACGCAGAAGATCCTTCTAATAACTTTTTACCCTTTCCTGGCAAAATTACGAGCTTCCATATGCCTGGAGGTAAGGGTGTTAGAGTAGATTCACATGCCTATGCAGGATATGTCATTCCTACCAATTATGATTCAATGATTGGGAAAATTATTGTTCATGCAAAAAATAGAGAAAGAGCAATAATTAGAATGCAAAGAGCATTAGAAGAAACAATAATTGATGGACCTAAAACTACTATTCCTTATCAAATGGCAATTATGAAGAATGAAAAATTTAAATCAGGAAGTTTTGACACTAGCTTTTTAGAAAAATTTGAATATAAAAACGATTCAAATAAAGGGGATTAAACTATAATGACTACACCAGAAAATTTATTTTACACTAAAGAACATGAATGGGCAGATTTTAAGGGTAAGGAGATTGTTATTGGTATAACTGATTTTGCACAAAGTCAATTGGGTGATGTAATATTTATTGAATTCCCAAATGTAGGTGATGAGTTTAACTCTGGTGATGTTTTTGGGGAGATTGAGGCTGTTAAGACAGTATCTGAATTATACATACCATTATCGGGAACTATAACTGCAGTTAATGAAGATTTAGAAGAGACTCCCGATAATGTCAATTCAGATCCATATGGTAAAGGTTGGTTGATAAAAGTATCTCCCAAAGATATAAATGACAAAAAAGAATTATTAAATTCAGAAGAATATAAAAAAATGATTAGTTAGATGTCTGTTTTCTCTGATTTAGAAAAAAAAATAAACAACCAAGGTGCAGCTTATATTGTTTTAATTGACCCAGATAAAAAAAATAAAGATTTAATTAGTGAATTTGTTAATGAAGGTAATAAATCAGATGTAGATGCTTTTTTTATTGGCGGAAGTTTGATGATGGATAGTAATAGTATTCACCGAGTAAAGGTAATAAAAGATAATTCTAAAATACCATTGATATTATTTCCGGGTGGAGTTGGTCAGTTGAATAAACATTTTGATGCAATGCTATTTATGTCAGTGATATCAGGTAGGAACTCTCATTATTTAATTGGCGAACAAGTAATTGCTGCACCTGTTGTAAAAGATCTTGGCCTTGAAACTATTTCAACTGGATATATTTTAGTAGATGGAGGTGCATGTTCTACTGTTGAGTTTATGAGTGGAACTAGACCAATCCCGCTTAATAGAGTAGATATCATTATCGCTCACGCTTTAGCAGGACAATATTTGGGCATGGATTGGATTTATTTAGAATCAGGGAGTGGTGCAGAAACATCTATTACTGCAGAGGTAGTATCTGCTGTAAGTGATTCCGTTGATATTCCTATAATTGTTGGTGGAGGTATAAAATCTCCTGATAAAGCTTCGGAATTAGTAAAAGCTGGAGCTTCGATTATTGTCACAGGTACAATTACAGAAGAGAAATCAAAATTGATGTCTGAAATGGCAGACGCAGTTCATTGGAAAAAAACATGATTAAAAAAATTGAAAAACAAATTATAGAAAGTATTGAAGTTAAAAAACAAATAATTAAAAGCTGTTTACCTGAAATAAATAATGCTGCAAAATTAATGATCACGTCAATAAGGAATGGTGGTAAAATATTATGGTGTGGGAATGGGGGAAGCGCCTCGGATGCTCAGCATTTATCTACCGAATTGATGGGAGGTATGTCAGATCATGATAGAAAACCAATTCCCTCCATTTCTTTAACAACAGATACCTCATTCCTCACAGCATGGTCAAATGATGCTGATTTTGAGTCTGTCTTCTCTAGACAAATTCAGGGCTTGGGAAATTCAGGGGATGTTTTAATTGGTATATCGACAAGTGGTAATTCAGAGAATATAATTTCTGCTATCAAACAAGCAAAATATAAAGATTTAAAAACAATTGCTTTGACTGGATATAATTCAAATAAATTAAAAAATTTATCTGATCTTACAATTAATGTACCAAGCAAAGATACACAGAGAATTCAAGAAAGTCATATTATGATTGGTCAAATATTATGTGATCTATTAGAAGAAAATCTTTTGTCTTAATTTGAATAGCTTTTTAAAAGAATATTTAATTATGCTTAAAGTTGAAAAAAACTTATCTAAAGAAACAATTATTGCATATGAAAGTGATAATATTAAATATTTAGAGTTTTTAAAAAAAACAATGATTACAGATTTAAAAGATGTAAAACAAAAAAATATTAGGCAATATATTCATAGCCTTTATGATAAAAATTATTCAACAGCAACTATAGCTAGGACGTTTTCATCAATAAGATCTTTTCACCAGTTTTTATTTTCAGAGGATATCTTAGATGAAAACCCAGCATTAACTATTTTGAATCCCAAAGTATCAAAAAAGCTTCCGGAAATTTTAGAAGAAACTGAAATTTCTTTAATAATTAATTCTGTGCATGAATCTTCTCCATTTTTTTTTAGAGATCAAGCGATAATAGAGACTTTATATTCATGTGGCCTTAGAGTTTCTGAGCTATGTGAATTAAGTATTTCTAATATATTTTTAGATGATGATCTAATTAGAATTTTTGGTAAAGGGTCGAAAGAAAGATTAATACCGATATCCCAGAGAGCAAAAAATCTCATTAACAAATATATGATACATAATAGACCCAAATTATTAAAAGGAAAGTCAATTGATTATTTATTTCTTAGTAAAAATGGGAAAATTTTGACTCGATCAATGATCAATAAAATTTTAAAAAAATATGCTGATCTTGCGGGAGTTACAAAAAAAATATCCCCTCATACTTTGAGACATTCATTTGCAACTCATCTACTAGATGGAGGTGCGGACCTTCGCTTCGTTCAAGCTCTTTTAGGTCATAGCGATATCTCTACAACTCAAATATACACACATCTAGATAAACACCTCTTGAAAGAGGTCTATAAAACCCATCACCCGAGGAGCTAATTATTCTTTTTCGCCTTTCTCCAGAAGCACTAGTATTATTAATACCTACTCTAATGTTTGCACTTTCATTCCATGAATACGCTCATGCCTGGATGGCATCTAAGTGCGGAGACCAAACAGCTGCAAGAATGGGACGTTTAACGTTGAATCCAACTGCTCATCTTGATCCAATAGGTTCTATAATGATTCTTTTTGTTGGATTTGGATGGGCGAAACCTGTTCCTGTTGATGGTAGAAATTTAAAAAACCCAAGGATAGATATGATGAAGGTTGCAGCTGCAGGTCCTTTATCAAATTTACTTCTAGCTATGATTTCAGGAATTTTACTCAGATCATTTAATAATTTCCAGATTTTAAATGATTCTCTTTTTTTAATACTAATTTATTTTACTCGAATAAATATTTCATTAGCTATTTTTAATCTTATTCCTGTTGCCCCATTAGATGGATCCCAAATTTTTTCTGGATATCTTATGAAAAAAAATCCTTCACTTGCATGGAAAATTCAATCTTATGGTCCTCAGGTTTTATTTGGTATTATTCTTTTTAGTTATGTTACTGGATTTTCTATTTTATGGTTAATAATGGAGCCTTTTGTATCTTTTTTTATGTTTTTATTTACAGGTACAGGGTTTTAAAATGATTAATTTTAAAAGACTATTGAACAGGACTTCTACAGAAAAATGGCGAATATGGCGAATTTTTTTCTTACTTGTTGTCGTTGTTTATGCAATTTTATATTTTGAAAAAATTAAATTTAATTAAATATGCCTAAAATAATAGAATGCGTGCCAAATTTTTCTGAAGGTAAAGATCAGATTAAAATAAATAAAATTATAGATTCAATAAAATCTATAAAAGAGGTCATTATTTTAGATGTTGATCCTGGAAAAGATACAAATAGGACAGTTCTTACAATGGTTGGAGATCCAGATTCCATTTTAGAAGCTGCTTATATGGGAATAAAGACTGCATCAGAAATTATAGATATGACAACTCATTCTGGAACACATCCAAGAATTGGTGCAACAGACGTATGTCCTTTTATTCCTATTCAAGATGTGACAATTGAAGAATGCATTGAACTGACAAATAAATTAGCAAAAAGAGTCAGTGATGAGTTAAATATTCCAGTTTATTTATATGAAAAATCAGCAAAGCTAAAAGAGAGAATTAAATTACCTAATATTAGAACTGGCGAGTATGAAGGCTTATCAGAAAAACTTTTAGATCCTGAATGGAAACCTGATTATGGTCCAAATGAACTAATCAATAAAGCAGGTGCAACTATTATTGGTTGTAGGGACTTTTTAATTGCTTATAATATTAACTTGAATACAAAAGATCACCGAATTGCAACGGATATTGCATTTGAGTTAAGAGAAGCTGGTAGAAGTAAGAGAATTCCTAATCCAAGATCAAAAAATTTATTGGATGGAGAGATTGTAAGAAATGATGAAGGTAAGGCAGTTAAAATACCTGGATTATTTAAAGATGTCAAAGCAATTGGCTGGTATGTAGATTCATATAAAAGAGCTCAAATTTCTATTAATTTTAATAATTATAAGGAATCATCGATTCATCACGTGTATGAAAAAGCTTGTGAATTAGCCATAGAGAGAGATGTCAGAGTGACAGGGAGCGAGTTAGTTGGACTGGTTCCTTTGGATGCAATTTTAAGTGCTGGCATGTATTTTTTAAGTAAACAAGGAAGAAGCTTAGGAGTTCCAGAAGAAGATATAATCGAATGTGCTGTTCAAACCCTTGGTCTAAATGATGTAGCAAAATTTCATCCAAGAGAGAAAATAATAGATTATGTAGTTATTAAGGATAAAAATAAATTAATTGATTATGACTTTTTTAATGAATTATCAAGAAATAGTCCTGCGCCCGGAGGTGGAAGTGTTTCGGCGCTTGTGGGAGCTTTGGGTGCATCTTTATCATCAATGGTTGCATGCTTAACTCATGAAAAAAAAGGTAATATAGATCTCAAACCAGAAATGGATCAAATAGGGATGGATGCTCAAAATTTTCTAAGAAGATTATTATTTCTTATTGATGAGGATACACATGCTTTTAATAGTGTAATTACATCAAATAGATTGCCATCGGAAAATAAAGATGAGAAGAAACATAAAATAAAAGAAGTTGAAAGTTCAAACAAATATGCTGCTGAGGTCCCACTCGAGACGGCAAAGTTGTGTTTACAAGTTATTCTATTATCTAATAAACTTATTAAATTAGGTAATCCAAATTCAGTTACAGATGCAAGCGTGGCAATTGAGGTTGCAGCTGCTGGAGTAAGAGGAGCATGTTTAAATGTAATGATTAATCTAAAAGAGATTAAGGATAATTCATTTAAATTAGAAAAATCAAAAGAAGTTGCAAAAATCTTAAATGAAGTTGATAGAATAAAAAAAGAATCTTTTGATCAGACAATTAGAGTGATAAATAAATTATAATTTATATGATTCAACCTTTATCAGAAGACTTAAGAAATAAAATAGCTGCTGGTGAAGTAGTTGAAAATCCATCTTCGGTAGTTAAAGAATTAATAGAAAATAGCTTGGATGCTAAATCCTCTAAGATTTATGTAGTAATTGAAAAAGGCGGACAGGCTTTGATTCAGCTAAGGGATAATGGCAAAGGAATCCCAGGAGAAGAACTTCCCTCCGCTATTCTAAGATTTCATACAAGTAAAATTTCAACATTGGAAAATCTATTTTCAATCGAGACTCTTGGATTTAGGGGCGAAGCGCTTTCTAGTATTGCATCAGTATCTGAGATGACTATTGTTTCAAGTTGTGGAGATAATTCTGGCTCTGAACTTAAAATCCAAAATGGAAAAGCATCAGAAATCAAGCCAGCAGCAACCATAGATGGAACAGAAATAACAATAAAAAACCTTTTCTATAATACTCCAGCGAGGAGAAAATTTTTAAAAACACCCAGAACAGAATTGAGAAAAATAGTTGATGTTGTGCGAAGATATGGTCTTTCATTTCCAGATGTTGAATTTAGGTTGATTGCAGATAATAGGATTGTTTTTCATGTCAAGTCAGAAACCCTTGAAGAGCGGATTGATCACTTGCTTGATCCAACTTATTCGAGAAATCTTTTACCTGTCAATATCATTAAAGGAGATTATTCCTTTTCAGGTTTTGTTGGAAACTTAAATCTCGTACGTACACGCCCAGGTGAACAATATATATTCTTAAATGGACGTTTTATTAAAGATAGACTTCTCAATAGGGCAGTTTATAATGCTTATGAATCATTGGTAAAAAGGGGAGAATATCCTTTTTTTATAATTAATTTATCTATTCCACCAGAAGAGGCAGATGTAAATGTTCACCCTATGAAAACAGAGGTTCGTTTTAAAGATGAATGGAGGATATTTAATATCTTAAAATCCGGTGTAATGGGTTCATTGAATAATATTTTAAATACCACACCTGAGTTTGATTCAACATTTCAGAATAAAGAATATCGAAAAAATAAGGATAATATTTTTGGTAAATTTGACTCAAATAAGAACTTTCAAAATTCTAGAAACCCAGATCAAAAAGCATTTGCGCTTAAAGTATCTGATTCAGTATATCCTGTTTACACAAATTTAGAAAGAGCAAAATCTTACGCTTCAAAGTTAGCTGAATCACCAATCGATGAATCAAATGAAATTGCAACTGAGAATATTTGGCAGATTCATAAAAAATATATTATTTCTGAAATTAATAGCGGCTTAGTAATAATTGATCAACATGTCGCGCACGAACGTATTTTATATGAGGAGGCAATCAAGGCATTTGAATCAACTTCAATGGCTTCTCAAACTATGTTGTTTCCAGAGGTTCTAGATTTTTCACCTGATGATTTTGATGCTCTTTTAGATGTATTACCTTATTTGCAAAAAATTGGTTTTAAAATAAAGAAAGAAGGTACCTCTTCTGTAAAAATAGAAGCAATTCCATCAGAAATGTCTTTGGGAAATGAAAAAGATGTCATCCGTGAAATATTAGATAACTTCTTAAAAGAAAGGAAGCAATATAGCTCATTTCAGGAAGGACTCGCGGCAATGTTTGCTTGTAAGGCAGCAATTAAAGCTGGTGATTCACTAATGAAAGAAGAAATGCGAGAACTAGTCAATAGATTATTCGCAACAAAACATCCGTATTATTGTCCGCATGGAAGACCAATTATTGTTCAAATGTCACTGGATGAATTAGATGGACGATTTGAAAGGCATTAAGACACTATCTAATTATTATTAAAAGATGATTTTTTATGATTCCAATAGAACAAATTCGATTAGATCATAATAGAATAAAACCATTTATCCATGATACGATTGTATTAAAAAGTAATACCTTAAATAATCTTTCTGATTCATCATTATTTTTTAAATGTGAAAATTTTCAAAAATCAGGCTCATTTAAAATAAGAGGTGCTTCAAACACAATACTCCAAATAAAAAAAGAAAAGCTAAAAAGGGGTATAGTTACAGCCTCATCAGGTAATCATGGTGCAGCTATTGCTTTAATCTCAACAAAATTAGGTCTGAAATCAACTATTGTAATGCCAGAAAACACATCAAAAGTTAAAGTGAGTAATGTTATCAGAAATGGTGGAGAAATTGTTTGGTGTGATCCAAACCAAGATTCTAGAGATAAAGTATTGAATGATCTTATTCTTAAAACTAGAAAGATTCTTGTTCATCCTTATAATGATGAAAGAGTTATATCTGGTCAGGCAACAGTAGCTTTAGAATTTTTAGAAATGTATAAGGATTTAGATATATTAATCACACCTGTCAGTGGAGGTGGATTATTGAGTGGTACTATATCTGCAGCAAAGCAATTAAATCATAATGTAAAAATTTATGGAGCTGAGCCATGGAATGCTGATGATGCTTTTCGGTCTTTGTTATCTGGAAAAATAGAAGGGAACATAGAGGCAAGCACAATTTGTGATGGATTAAGAGCAAAGCTAGGTGATAGAACATTCCCAATAATTAAGAAACATGTTGAATCTATTATTAGAGTTAAAGAAATTGATATTATTAAAGCGATGAAGCTTTCATGGCAATGTCTTAAAATTTTAATTGAACCTTCATGTGCGATTGCTTTAGCAGCTGTACTAAAAAACAAGAGTATATTTAAAAATAAAAAGGTAGGTATTATTATATCTGGAGGTAATGTTGATTTGGATAATCTACCGTGGATAAAAAGTAATGATTAGAGAGTATGATTGTTTTGCTTTAGTGGGACCTACTGCAAGTGGTAAAACATCAATATCTATAAAGATAGCAAAAAAAATAAATGGAGAAGTAATAGGTCTTGATTCTAGGCAAATATTTAAAGGAATGGAAATAGGAACAGCTCAACCAAGCATAGAAGAAATGGATGGAATAACACATCATTTAATTGGTTCATTAGATCCATGGATGAGAGTATCAGCTGGAGAATATGCAAGAAAGGTTTTTGAAAAGATTAAGATTATTAAAAATAAGGGAAAAGTTCCAATAATTTGTGGAGGAGCAGGGCTTTATTTTAGAGCGGTTGTAAAAGGCTTATTTGATGAAAGTAGTACAGACCTTTTGTTGAGAGAAAAACTTGAGATTGAATATGATTTTAACCCTCAAGTTTTATTAGAAAAATTAAATAAAATTGACCCTGAATATTCAAAAATAGTTCATATTAATAATAAAAAGAGGTTAGTTCGTGCTTTAGAAATTTATAAAATTACAGGGAAGACACCCTCTGAACACTATAAAAATCAAAAAATAAATAATAAATTAAATATTTTTACGATTTATCTAGATTGGAATAGGGAAGAATTGAACCATCGAATAATCAAAAGAACTAAAAATATGATCTCTGAAGGTTGGTTTGATGAAGTAAATAAACTTAACCTAATGAAAAAGGATATTACTGGTTTGGATTCAATAGGTTACCATGAAATAAACCTTTTTTTAAAGGGTGAAATTGATAAAAATCAATTAGAGGAAAAAATTATTATTGGAACTAGGCAATTTGCTAAGAGACAAATGCAATGGTTCGCAAAAGAGAAGCTTGACTTAGTAATTTCAATGAACCAATTAAAAGAAAGTGAAATAATAAAAATATTACATTGCATTATGGTCTCAAATAAATAATTTTTAATATAATATTTACCTTTAAATTTGTACAGTGATACAAAAAAGGCAAAATTTCTAACCTTCAACAGAGTAGGGGCTTTGCTGAAGGTTTTTTTTTGAGGAATAATTTGAAAGAAAAAATAATACTAGAATCAAGTTCAATAGATAAAACGCTCAATAGGCTTAGTCATGAAATTTTAGAAAACTCTATGGATCTTGATCAACTTGTACTAATTGGAATACATAATCGAGGGGTTCCTTTAGCTAAAAGATTAAAAGATAAGATTGAAAAAATAAGTGGAAGTACATACAAAAATGGTGCTATTGATATATCATTTCACCGTGACGACTATAGGGAAAGATTAAGTGTCCCTGAAGTTCGAGGATCAGATATATCTTTTAATTTAGATGGTAAAGTTGTTATTCTAATTGATGATGTACTATATACGGGTCGTACCATAAGAGCGGCTATTGAAGAATTAAATAGTTTTGGTAGAGCTCTTAAAATTCAATTAGCCGTACTAGTTGATAGAGGACATAGAGAATTACCCATAAAAGCTGATTACGTTGGGAAAAATATACCGACTCATGAAGGAGAGCATGTGAATGTTTTTTTAAATGAGGTGGATGGCAAGGAATATGTCTCATTGATAAAAGGTTAAAAATTAAAAAGAATGCTTAAAAACAAACATTTACTAGGTTTAAAGGATTATCCAGGCGAGGATATCCAAAAAATAATAGATACAGCCTATCACTTTAAAACTGTATTGCAGAGACCTATTAAAAAAGTACCCTCTCTTCAAGGTATTACAATTGTTAATTTATTTTTTGAAAATTCTACTAGAACTAAAATAAGTTTTGAATTAGCTCAAAAAAGATTGAGTGCTGATACAGTTAATTTTTCGGCGTCATCTAGTAGTCTAAAAAAAGGTGAGAGTTTTAAAGATACAGCACAAAATATTGAGGCAATGAAAATTGATGCGGTTGTAATGCGTCATCCAACACCTGGTGCCCCAATTCATCTTACAAAATTTATTGATTCAATCATAATTAATGCTGGTGATGGAACTCATGAACACCCAACTCAAGCAATATTGGATATGATGAGTCTTCATGAAAAATTTGGAAAAATAAAGGGTCTTAAGGTTGCAATTATTGGCGATATATTACATAGCAGAGTTGCATTGAGTAATATCTATGGTTTATTGACAATGGGAGCAGAAGTTACACTTTGTGGTCCTTCTAACTTGATTCCACAAAAACTGTTAGAGTTAGGTGTTAAAATTAGTTATAAAATTGATGAAGTACTTGATTGGGCTGATGCGATAAATGTACTTAGAATACAAAGAGAGCGAATGGGGAAAAGTTTAGTGCCATCTGTTAGAGAGTATCGAAAAATGTTTGGTATAACAACAAGTAAAATAGAATCTTTAAAAAAAGAAATTGTAATTATGCATCCTGGCCCCATGAATAGGGGAGTGGAGATAGATAGTAGTGTAGCTGATAGTGACCAAGCAATTATTCTAGATCAAGTCTTAAATGGTGTTGCTTCAAGAATGTCAATTTTATATCTTCTTTGTGGTGGTAAAAATTCAGATGGGGAAAGCTAATGTCATTGAAAAAGCTTGGGGAAAATGTTTTATTAGAAAATGGACTAATAATAGATCCATTTAATGAGAGAGAATTTTTTGGAAGTATTTTAATCAAAAATGGTAAGATAAATCAAATTGGAAAAGTTTTAAATAATGAAAAGGTTCAAAAAATAGATTGCTCTGGAAAGATAATTACTCATGGATTTTGTGATGTACATGTCCATTTTAGGGAACCAGGAAGAGAGGATAAAGAGACACTTAAAACTGGTACTGGTTCAGCTTTAGCTGGAGGGTTCACAAGGGTTTGTGTTATGCCAAACACAAATCCACCTCTTGACTCTCCTGAATCAATAAACTTTATTTTAGAAAAATCAAAAAGTTTACCAATATACATACATCCTATTGGAGCTGTTTCAGCAAATCAAAATGGGAAAGAATTGACCGAGATGGCTCTAATGAAAGAAGAGGGCGCGGTTGCATTTAGTGATGATGGATTACCAATCCAAGATGGTTCTTTAATGAGGACTGCATTGGAATATTCTAATTTAATTGAGGTGCCAATTATAAATCATGCTGAAGATGAATGTTTAAGGTCAAAAGGGCTAATGAATGAGGGAATTGTTTCTGCTGAATTAGGACTTGATGGGAATATAGATCTAGCAGAATCTACTATGGTTCATAGGGATATTGAGCTAGCAACATATACAAAAGCAAGGCTCCATGTACCCCATGTTAGCTCATCTAAGTCTCTAGAGCATATTAGAAAAATTAAATTATCAAATAAAAAAATAACGGCAGAAGTGACTCCTCATCATTTATATTTTAACGAAGAAGCAATACGTAATTTTGATACAAACTTTAAAGTAGGCCCCCCAATCAGAACTGAGGAAGATAGACTCGATTTAATTGCTGCGATAAAAGATGGAACAATTGATTGCATTGCTACAGATCATGCACCTCATACGGTTGAAGATAAAGAAACAACATTTGATTTAGCTTCTTTTGGGATGATTGGATTAGAATCATGTTTTGGAGCAGTAAATAAAGTTTTAGTAAAACAAAATAATTTACCGTTAATAGATTTAATTAAGCTTCTTACCATCAATCCACGAAATGTGATGAATTTTAATTCTGACTTATTTAAAATTGGAACCGAAGCAGAAATAACAATTTTAGACCCTGATAAAGTATGTGTTTTTGGGAAGGAGCACATTAAATCTCGCTCTTCAAATACACCATTTATTGGAGAAGAATTGGTAGGTGAAGTTCTTTATACTATTTCCAAAAACAGAATCTATGAATCTATTTAAATTTTTATTGCGTAATATCAGTTGACATAGTCAATGTCGGAAGAGTAATATTCGAGGCTTTATTCGATTTGAAAAATTAAAAATGAAAACTATATCTTTAAAAAAATCTGAAATTCAAAAAAATTGGTGGATTGTTGACGCCAAAGGTGCAGTCCTTGGTAGGCTTGCTTCCGAAGTAGCACAAATACTTAGAGGAAAGCACAAGACGAATTTTACACCGCATTTAGACATGGGTGATTGTGTAATCGTAATAAATGCAGAGAAAATAGAAGTAACTGGAAACAAGGAAAAAGATAAAAAATACTTTTCACACACAGGTTATCCTGGAGGTGGTAAAGAGACGAGTCTTGAAGATCTTAGACAATCAAAACCAGAAGAAATTATACAAAAAGCAGTCAAGGGTATGTTACCGCACAACAAGCTGGGTAGATCAATATTATCTCATCTGAAAATTTATGTTGGATCTGAACACCCTCATCTAGCTCAAAACCCTCAAGATTTAAAAATATAAAGAAAAATATATATATGTCTGAAAATAAATATTATGGTACAGGTAGAAGAAAACGATCAATTGCTCGTGTTTTTATGGTAGCAGGAAAAGGAAACATCATTATTAATGGTCAACCATTCAAAGACTATCTATGCAGAGATACACTGGGGACAATAGTAATGCAGCCGCTCAATGCTACAGAACAAGAAAAATCCTTTGATATAGATATTAATGTGAATGGTGGTGGACTAACTGGTCAAGCTGGTGCAATTAGATTAGGAATAGCAAGAGCTCTACTAAAGGTTAATGACGATTATAGGACAATTTTAAAATCACGTGGATTCCTTACGCGAGACGCAAGAAAAGTCGAACGTAAAAAGCCAGGACAGCCTGGAGCACGTAAAAACTTTCAATTTTCAAAAAGATAAAAACATTATGCCAGAAGTAAAATTTGATGATTTATTAGGAACAGGGGCTCACTTTGGACATGTAACAAGGAAGTGGAACCCTAATTTTAAACCATACATTCTGCTAGAAAAAAATGGTGTTCATATTATCAATCTAGAAGAAACGATAAAATCAATTCATGAAGCAAAAAATTATGTAAAAAATATCGTTAGCAAGAATGGTGAAATCTTATTTGTAGGAACAAAAAAACAAGCTCAAGATATTGTGCAGCAAGAAGCAGATAGGTGCTCTATGTTTTACATAGTAGAGCGTTGGCTAGGCGGTACACTTACAAATTTTTCTACAATTAAAAAAAGTATCAAACGTCTCAAACAATTAGAGAAAGAAGGTTCTAACCTATACGAAAACATGACAAAGAAAGAGATGCAGATGTTAAATCGTGAAAAAGTTAAATTATCTGATCAACATCGCGGTATCAAAGATATGCGTCGATTACCTGACGCACTTGTTGTTGTAGATGCGCAATATGAAGATACGGCAATTAAAGAGGCAAAAAGACTTGATATTCCTGTAATAGCAATTGTAGATAGCAATACTGATCCAAATAAAGTTGACTTCGCAATACCCGCTAACGATGATTCTATGAGAACTATTCAACTCATTATTGCTTCTCTTGCAGACACAATCATTGAGGCTAAATCATCTGGAAAAGATGTAGAAAAAAGCAAAGATGAATCTGCAAAAGATGTAAAGCAAAGTACAGGTAAAGAGTCAGAAAATTCTAAAATTATTTCAGAAAAGGATAAAGTTTAACAATGAGTGTTGATGCAAAACTTGTAAAATCTCTTCGTGATAGAACTGGTGCTGGAATGATGGATTGTAAGAAAGCATTAGTTGAGTCCAATGGTAATATTGATAATGCAGTTGATTTTCTAAGAAAAACAGGCATAGCGAAAGCTGAAAAGAAAGGATCTAGAGAAACAAAAGAAGGTTTAATTTATCCATATATACATTCTGGGGGTAGGTTGGGCGTACTTGTTGAAATCAATTGTGAAACAGACTTTGTTGCAAAAACTGATGGATTTAAAGAGCTTGCTCATAACTTAGCAATGCAAATTGCAGCTACTAACCCAGTATCGCTTGATCGCGATTCTGTAGATGAAAGCATAATAAATAAAGAAAAAGAAATATACCTAGATCAGGCTAAAAAAGAAGGGAAACCTGATAATATCGTTGAAAAAATGGTTGAAGGTCGTATAAATAAATTTTTTCAAGAATCTTGTCTTATGGAACAGGTTTATATTAAGGATCCTGATAAAAAAGTATCCGATCTACTAGCACAAACAATCTCTACATTAGGGGAAAATATAAGTGTAAATAGGTTCTCTCGATTTTCTATTGGAGATTGAGTACCTTTGTACTTTTTAAAGTATAATGAAATTGCGTTATAAACGCATTCTTTTAAAATTATCTGGTGAGATACTAGCAGGTGCTGATGGATTTGGTATAGATCCATCTAAAGCATCATATCTTGCAAATGAAATTAAATCAATTCATGATTTAAAAATAGACATTGGTTTAATCATAGGAGCTGGAAATATATTTAGAGGAATGGAAGCAGCTAGCAGAGGCATGGATCGAGTGACTGGCGACTATTTAGGAATGCTAGCTACTATAATGAACGCTATTTCAGTCCAAGATGCGTTGGAAAAAGTTGGATGTGAAACAAGAACTTTATCAGCAATAGATGTAAAGCAAATCTCTGAACCTTACATTAGAAGAAGAGCAATAAGACACATTGAAAAAGGAAGGATTGTAATTGTAGCAGGCGGAACTGGTAATCCTTTTTTTACAACTGACTCTGCCGCGGCATTACGTGCCACTGAATTAGGTGCTGAAATTGTTATTAAAGGAACAAAAGTAAATGGGATCTACGATAAAGATCCTGTGAAATATAATAATGCAAAAAAATATACTAAAATTTCATTTGATAAGGTTTTAAAAGATAACTTAAGGGTAATGGATCTTACCGCAATAACATTATGTAAAGAAAATAACTTACCAATTCAAGTTTTTGATATTAAAATACCCGGTGCATTAAAAGAGATTATATCAGGTGAACACATTGGTACATTAGTTTCTGATTAGGGAGTTTAATGATGATTGATGATATTTTAAAAGAATTAAAATCTAGAATGAACTCTTCTGTGACTCATTCTAAAGAAGAGTTAAATAAAGTTCGTACGGGAAGAGCAAACCCAGATATGTTTAGCTCACTTCTGGTTGATTATTATGGTTCAAAAACTCCATTAAACCAAGTCTGTACAATATCTGTTCCTGAAAGTAGACTTATAACATTATCTCCATTTGAAAAAACACTGCTACCAAACATTGAAAAAGCTATCTCGGATGCTAATATGGGATTTACACCAGGAAATAATGGAACCTCTGTCCTAGTACCAATTCCATCTTTAAGTGAAGAACGTAGAAAGGAATTGATTAAGTTTGTTCACAATCTAATTGAAGAGGGTAAAATTGCTATAAGAAATATTAGAAGAGATGGTATCCAGCAATTGAATAATATTGGTAAGGAGGAGAGTATATCTGAAGATATAATTAAGGATAATGAACAGGAGATTCAAATAATAACTGATTCATTTATTTCAAACCTTAGTACTCTTCAAAAAGAAAAAGAAAAAGAATTGTTAGAAGTATAGAAGTATTTTGTTAGAAATCGATAAAGTTTTTAGGTATTACTAATTGCTTTAATCACATTTTGACCAGCCACATTCCCGACAAGTCAAACAACCTCCTTCATTTACTACACTATGGTTATGACATTCATGACAATTTATCATCCCATCATTTTTATTTTCTTCTTCCTGAGCAAGAGTAATCTTGGGGAGGCTATTACCTTCTTTAACTACTTCTTCTTTTGGACTATTACTTCTTTCATTTAAATAGTCATCTAAAGCTTTACCTATCGCATCAGGTGTTGATAAAATAAGTCTTCCATCTTCCCATGTTGGATTTGGACCTGAAATACCCTTTAATTGTCTAACAATTGCCTTAGGATCTAAACCTGATCTAAGTGATAGGGAGATGAGTCTACTAATTGCCTCTGATTGAGCCGCTGCGTTACCACCAGCTTTTCCTATGGTGGTAAATACCTCACACAATCCATTCTCATCTTCATTAATGGTAATATATAGAGTACCTTCACCAGTACGAATTCTTCTAGTAACACCTGCAGTTTGATTTGGTCTAACCCTGGGCTTTTTATCGACGGATATCTTAAGTGAATTTTCAGTGTTATTAGCTGTCTCTTTATTAGTTTCTACTTTCTTATCCTGCTCGTCAGATACAAGTATACCCTCTCGACTACCTTCTCTGTATACAGTGATTCCCTTAAGGCCTGATTCATAGGCTTTCATGTATATGTCAGCTACGGTCTCTTCAGTTGTCTCTTCAGAAAGATTTACTGTTGATGATATTGATGAATCAATATATTTCTGAACCTCACCTTGCATCCTAACTCTAAAATAGGGATCTATTGCGTGCGCAGTAGTAACATGGTCAGGAAGATTCTCATCTGTTCCAAATAATTTCTCAATGATGGGGTGATATACCTTGTACTCCTTAAAAGATTTTCCATAGCCATCATTTTCTTTCACACGTCTTTTATATGAGGTTGCAAAAATAGGTTCTAGGCCCGAAGTGACTCTTGCTACGATAGCCCCACTTCCTGTTGGTGCTACAGTAGTTAGAGTACAATTACGAACACCTGTTTTCTTAATTTTATTCTGGATATTTTTTGGCAAGTTTTTCACGAATTTACTTTTTGAGTAGCCTGACCATTTAAAATTGGGAAATTGTCCTTTTTCAATTGATAAATCTGCGCTTGTTTCATAAGCAGTATCTCTAAAAATTTGCATCACTTGTCCAATAGTCTGGAGAGCATCCTCACTGTCATATTTAACACCCATTTTTACCAACATGTCTCCAAGACCTAAAATTCCAAGTCCTACTCTTCGGTCATTTGTAGCATTTTTCTTTTGGTCTTCTAAAGCATGTCTTTCCATATTATAATCCACGACGTTGTCTAAAAATCGAGTACCAATTGCTACTGTATCTTTAAACTCATCTATCATGAAATTACCTTTCACATCAACGAACCTTTCAAGATTAACAGCTCCTAGATTACAACAACCTCCATCAGGGAGTGGTTGCTCTGCACAAGGGTTTGTAGAGACTAAAGGTGAACAGTACTCTGCATTATGATAATCGGTCATAGTATCCCAAAATAATAGACCTGGTTCTGCACTGGAGTGCGCATGGGTTATAATATTATCCCATAAATCTTTAGCTTTAATTGTTTCATATACTTCACCTTCATATTTTAAATCGAAATCACTGTTATTTTTTACAGCATCCATAAAATCGTGGGTGAGTAATACGGATATGTTTGAATATTTTACCATATCTATATCGCCTGTTTTGATGCTTATAAACTTTTGGATATCAGGATGATCGATTCTTAAAGTTTGCATGTTTGCGCCTCTTCTACCATGTTGAGCAATTGTATTTGTATTTTCGCTAAAGAGGTTCATAAAACCTGTTGGTCCACAAGATTCTCCTCCAGTACCGTTAATAGATTTTCCGGATGGTCTTAAAACAGAGAGGTCATGCCCACAACCACCACCATATTTATAGGTGAGAGCTTCATTAATAATAGTTTCATAGATCGATTTTATAGAATCTTTTCTTACAGCTACAACATAGCAATTATTCAGAGTAGTTGTAATATCTTCTCTTCCTGCACCATGCATTATACGACCACCAGGAACAAATTTGAAGTCTTCGAGTATGTTAAAAAATTTATGTTCCCATTCATCTCTCATTTTTTTATTCTTCTCTACGGAGGCTAGGGCTGATGCTTGTCTCTTCCACATTTCATATGGATGTTTTTCCCATGGTGCGAGATATTTTTGTTTGAGTACATCGGAACCAAGATCATCATTTTTGTAATATTCGTCTATGCTAAACTTTTTAGGAACTGATAAAACTTTTTTTTCTTTTTCTAAATGTTTTAAGATAGGGTTCTTTAGTGATTTTCCATCTGAATCATTTAATGTTAGATCGAGTTCCATTGCTTCTGCCATATTGCGTTCCTTGGTTTGGTATCTCATATTATTACGAGAATATGTATTTATAAGTATTTAAAAAAGGATGACAATTGAAACAAATGATAATCCCTAGGTTGGCACTTATAAAATATAGAAAATAGACTATAAATAATACAAGTAATAAAGAGTTACTATGTCTGTTTCTCGACGGTAAATATTTTTTTTATAATGATTTATATATATTTTTTTTTAAGACAAAAAATTCTTATAATTCTTGTAAATATCGTAATATCATTAATTAAATAATTTTGTTAATTTTATATCTTAAAAAGATTTTTTTTTATCATTTTAAAAAGAAAGTTGATAATCAGAAATTAATGGATCTAGAAAATGAAAATACCGCTAGTAGCAATTGTTGGTAGACCCAATGTAGGAAAATCAACATTTTTTAATAGAGTTCTAAGTCAACGACAATCAATCGTAGACTCAGAAGAGGGGATTACTAGAGATAGAATATATGCCGAAATGGATTGGTCAGGTAATTTATTGAAATTTATTGATACTGGAGGCTATATACCGGAGGATATTGATGTTTTTAATAAAGCTGTAAGGGAACAGGCTGTCGAAGCAATAGAAGAGGCTGACTTAGTTTTATTTCTTGTTGATGGCAAGCAAGAACCTACTTCTAGTGACAAAGATTTAGCCCATTCTATTAGAAGAAGTAATAAACCATATATTATGGTTGTAAATAAATGTGATACATTGAAATCAGACATCCTGAAAAATCGATTCTATGAATTAGGATTGGATAATATTGCAGCAATATCAGCATTAAATGGACGAAATATTGGCGATTTATTAGATAAAATTATTGAACAGATAGACTTCGATATTGAATTAGATGGTAAAAAAAATAATGAGCATTTAAGGCTAGCAATTGTTGGAATGCCAAACGTTGGTAAATCTTCACTAACAAATGCTTTACTGCAAAAAAATAGAATCATCGTTACGCCCATCGCCGGAACAACAAGGGATGCGATAGATGCTAACCTGAGGTGGCACGGTAATGAGATTACTCTTGTGGATACTGCAGGGCTAAGAAAATTAGCTAAGATTAAAGATAAAATAGAATTTTATTCCACAATTAGAACAAAGAGTGCAATTGAAGATTCTAATGTTGTTGCAGTTTTAATTGATGCATCAAAAGGTTTTGGTAAGCAAGACAAAGCTATACTGGATGAAGTTATTAAATCAGGCAAAGGATTGGTAATTGTTGTAAATAAATGGGATTTATTAGAAAAAGATACAGATACTATGAAATCATTTGAAGAGGGTATCAGGAGCTATTTTAAATCACTTGATCATTATCCCATGATTTTTATTTCGACCGTAACCAAACAAAGAATACATCAAGTTTTAGAGCATGCATGGAAGCTTTTTGAAAAAGGTAAAAAATCTGTATCAACTAAAAAGTTAAATGATTGTTTAATTAATATTATCGCAAAAAATCCGCCACCTTCTGACGCAGGGAGAACTGTGAAAATTAAATATGCAACTCAAGTAAGTTGTGAGCCTTCAGTTATCGCTTTATATAGCAATTTTCCAGATAAAATAAAGGTCCCCTATACAAGATACTTAGAAAATCAAATAAGAAAGTTTTTTGATTTCAATGGTATTCCACTATTTTTATCATTTCGGAAAAAATAAGAGAGACTATCTAAGCTAATATTTATTCAATATTAGGATAAAAAAAATATTTACTGGAAATTAATAATGGATATCTTATTCCATTCTTTTAAATTTTCAGAAATATATACTTCGCCTATTATGTTCACAGCTGTAAAAAATTGCTTAATATCTTCACCAAAAGCTGATTTTTGTATAGAAATAAAGTCATGATCACTTTCAATTACAGAAAAATACTCCAGCTCATTCCCTAGAGTTTGCGGGTTTCTATTTTCTAATTTATAAATTTCCCCATTAGACAATAAATATGCAAATCCTGTTACTTTTGGTGCAAATCCAAAACTATATGCTGTTATACCGACTATTTTTTGATCTAATATTTTAGACCCTTGTGAGATAATTTGATTCAATTTTTTTAATTTATCTGGAGATATACTCTCACCTTTTTCACCTCTTTCACCCTTTTCACCTCTTTCACCTTGGATACCTTGTTTTCCTATTGGGCCCTTAGGACCGATAGGCCCAGCAGGACCAGGGTTGGAACTAGATGCACAAGAAATAAATATAATTGGTAATATGGATAGGATAACCTTCATTTCAATTCTCATTAGTTTGAAAATAAATAGGGCAGTGCTCTACCATAAGCCATAGACATGATGATCAAAAGTTCAGATAAAAGAGCTGAAATAAAAAAGAAAGTAGACTTTCTAATATTGTTATTTTTTACATTATTAATATTTCCAAGTGCAAAAACCTGAGATGCAAACATTTCATAAAGTTGGTCATCATTTTTTACTATTGATTTGAGATAAAAAGCATATTCTTCAGAGGATTTGAATTGACTAATCCCTGCAAAAAAAGTAGGGTTAATAACTTCTGACCTATCTGCACCTTCTTCCTCAATTTTTGTTTTGTGGGGTGCAATCCTAGGAATAATAACACGTACTAAGTAATATATTGTACCCATAGCTGATGTAAAATAAATCATCATTAAGGTGAAAACAAAAAAGGTGATTTGAATTTTTTGAAAATGAACGATGAAGAACACCATAAAAACACCAAGTATAGATAATAATGTGAATGCTTTTTGGTCTGTTCTTTGAATTACCTGCTGTTCTCCAGATAATACTTGGAGAAGGGCATTAAATTGTTTTGTAGAATCCATTATTTATGTTATTATTTTTTAAAATATATTGAGAATATAACCATTGATCAAAAAATGACATAGGATTTTATAGTGCATTAGAAAAGATAACTAATGTTATCTTGTTATAAGAAAAAATATGATCTAATTTTGAAGTGTCTTTTATATTAAAATTTAAATATGATCGCGGGGTGGAGCAGTCTGGTAGCTCGTCGGGCTCATAACCCGAAGGTCGGAGGTTCGAATCCTTCCCCCGCTACTACCGAGAAAACCAGAATCTCGACGAAAAGCTCTCTTAGTTGAGAGCTTTTTTGTTTTATGTTTAGTATTATTTGTTTTGTTCGAATTCAATTACTTCAATAAAATCATTTTTTTTGTTTGGCTAAAATCACCTGTATGAATTTTATACAAGTAAACACCTGCGGGCACTGGTAAACCTTGATTGTTTGTAGCATCCCACTGAATTGAATTTGAACCATATTTTTGATTTTGACTTAGAAGCTTATTTACAGGATTACCTAAAATGTCGTAGATAATAATATTTACATAGGAATCTTCAGATAAATCATACTTTATAGTAGTGATTGGATTAAATGGATTAGGATAATTTTCATGTAGATAATAATTGACGGGAAATGATGTGTTATGATCATTTTTTAAAGAAATACAGATCTGCTGACATTCATCCATGGAAGTAAAAAAAGCGTCTGTGTAATCAATATTATTCACAACCCAATCACATCCTGATATGTATTCACAATTATTATTTTTCCAACCAATGCCCAATGGCATATCACATAGACCAAAATTAACAAATGATAAGTCTGTACAACCGTTTTGTGTTTCACATATAATTAGATTTTCATTTAAATAATAATCTGACCAACAACCTCCACAGTAATTTGGAATACATTGTGCGTCTAAATCTGAATGACAATAACTTGATAGACAAGGATTTGAAAAGCAATTAACAGGTGATTGACAATTAGAAGAAATTTTAATTTGAGTTATATTTACGGAGTTACACTCTGTACAAGATGTGGAATCTCCTTCAATTTCAACAAATCTATTTATGAAATAAGAAAGATTAAATGAATCATTATCAGTAGAAATATAGCTTAAAAAATTCCCAAATTCATCTTCAAGTGAGTGAGACACACAATTTTCCTCCATGCAAACAGATGCATTTATAGCTCTAACATATCCATGAAAGGTAAAATCTTGACACCATATTAAAGCAGGAAAAATGATCGTTAGAATTAATACCAGCATGTCTAAGCATACAAAAATTTATTGTAGAATCGATATACCTATTTTCTTATATATAAAAGTAAAAAAAATAAAAATATATTATTATTTTTTTGTATTTTAAGATATGTTGTTAACTAAATACTTGACTAAAGTTCTTTTATTTTTTTCTCTATTGAGTTCACAATATTATGAAGTTGGTGACCAAGTTGAAAATTTTGGAGCTTCTATATGCATGAATGGCAATGCTAACGACACTTGGAGTTTTGAGGAGCACGGAATAAATAAAGTTATATTTTTAAGTATTTTTGCAACTTGGTGAGGAGGATGTCAGGCGGAGGCTCCGCAATTAGAGGCAGTTAAACAACAATTTATAAACGAAGAAGTTATAATAATTACAGCAGGTAAAAGTTGGGGCCAACCATATACCTGCGAACAATGGGCAACAAATTTTGGATTAACTATACCCATTTTAGATGATGAAATTGATTCGCTATCAAGCTTATTTGGTAACTCAATTCCTCACAATGTAGTTATAGATGGTAATGGTCAAATAGTATACACATCTAATGGTCATAATCTTACAGGTATTATTAGTGTCATGGAAAATTCATTAAGTACTATTATCGAAGACTATGACGGCGATGGAATTTTGGATGATCAAGATAACTGCACTGAAATACAAAACCCGTCACAAAATGATACTGATTTAGATGGAATTGGAGATGCCTGTGATTTTTGTGATAATTTGAACATCTTTATCGATGGTAATATCTATGGAGAGATTGATAATCAAATGAATTATGACATTGATATTTTTGACTTAATAACTTTACTTGATATTATTGCAAGTAATGATATTACTAATTGTGGTTATGAAATTGGAGATATTACAAATGATGGAAATGTAAATATCATTGATGCAATTGCACTGCTTCAAAGAATTCTTAATCCAATTTAAATTTATCATTAGTTACTTAACCTGGTATGAAGTACAATAAATATTATATTTGATAAAAAATTCTAAGTACTAATTAAATATATTATTATGGTTTGTTTCTTAAAAAAAATGTAAATGAATAATAAACCTCTGCTAACCTTATTTTTTATCTATTTGAGTTGTTCAACTCAAGAAAAGGACTATACACAGTATGTTAACCCTCTAATAGGGTCAGATTCATCTTTTTTATTATCTAACGGAAATACTTACCCAGCGATTGCATTACCCTGGGGAATGAATTTTTGGACTCCTCAAACAGGGGAGATGGGAAATGGATGGATTTATACTGAAAAAAATTCTGGTTTAGTAGGAATACGCCAGACTCATCAACCAAGCCCTTGGATAAATGATTATGGAGCTTTTTCTATTATGCCAATCAGAGGGGAATTAAGAGTCTTAGAAAATGATCGTAAATCGCAATATAAAAATATCAAGGTATTACCTCATTATTACAAAGTTGAATTGTTAGAATCCAAGACAATAGTAGAGCTAGCTCCAACTAAAAGGTCAGCACATTTTAAAATACAATTTTCAGGTGAAGCTAAATCTCATATAATTATAGATGCTTTTTTTAAAGAATCGAAAATTAAAATAATACCAGAAGAAAACAAAGTTATTGGTGTAGCAAAAAATAATTCGGGTGGTGTACCGAAAAATTTTGCAAATTATTTTATAATTGAATTTGACACACCTTTTAATGACTATGGAACATGGAATGGTGATGCGGAAATATTTTCAAATAATGAACTTTCAGGATCTCATGTAGGAAGTTTTGTCAGTTTTTCAAATATTAAAAGTAATATTATTCAAGTTAGAATATCTTCATCTTTTATTAGCCATGATCAGGCCCAAATTAATTTAGCTAGGGAGATACCTAAATCACAATCTTTTGAAAAAACAAAAGAACTTGCAAGAATTTGCTGGAACAACGAGTTATCGAGGATAAAAATAAAACCTTCAAAAAAACAAAATATCTTGCATAATAAAGAATCTTCTAGTACGGTTGATAAATCTAAATCAGACGTTATTAAATTTTACTCTAGTTTGTATAGAACACTTCTATTCCCAAGAGAATTTCATGAATATAATGCACAAGGCGACCAAATTCACTATAGCCCATATAATGGAAAAATTGAGAAGGGTCCACTGTACACGGACAATGGATTTTGGGATACTTTTAGAGCGGTATTTCCTTTTTATACATTATTGTATCCTGAAAAATTAGGTGGAATTCTACAAGGTATTATGGTTAATCCGTATAAAGAAAGTGGATGGTTACCTGAATGGTCAAGTCCAGGACATCGAGATTGCATGATCGGATCAAATTCAGCTTCAATTATTTCAGAAGCATATCTCAAAGGGGTTTCTAATTTTGATATTGAAACTGCATATAAAGGAATAATAAACAGTTCTAAAAATGAAGGGCCATTAAGCTCTGTTGGTAGAAGAGGAGCAAAAGAGTATGACAGATTAGGTTTTATTCCTTATGATACTCAAATTAATGAAAGTGTTGCTAGGACCTTGGAATACTCTTATAACGATTACTGTATATGGAAATTAGCTGAGAAATTAGGAAAGCCAGATAACGAAATAAACTTATTCAAAAGTAGATCTTTTAATTACATGAATGTCTTTGATTCTACTACAAATTTTATGAGAGGTAGATCTTCACTTGGAGAGTTTGAAAGCCCTTTTAGACCAGATAAATGGGGAGGAGTTTTCACTGAGGGAAGTGCATGGCACTATACATGGTCTGTTCTACATGACCCACAAGGATTAATCAATTTGATGGGTGGTAAAAAGAATTTTATAAAAAAAATGGATATGATATTTACTTCTAAACCAACTTCAGATTATAGTTATTATGGCTTTAAAATTCATGAAATACTAGAAATGGAATTAGCAGGAATGGGTCAATATGCACACGGAAATCAACCAATTCAGCATGCAATATACCTCTATAATTACGCTCAGCAGCCATGGAAAACACAAGAGAAAGTAAGATATGTTATGGATAACTTATATGGTGCAGGGGCAGATGGATATTGTGGGGATGAAGATAACGGGCAAACGTCAGCATGGTTTGTTTTCTCATCTCTAGGCTTTTATCCAGTGGCACCTGTAACTGGTCAATATGTCATAGGTAGCCCACTATTTGAAGAGGTAACCATAGAGCTAAGCGATGGGAAAAAGTTGAAAATTAAGGCCCCAAATAATAGTGAGAAAAATATTTATATAAAAAGCTTGAAGTTTAATAAGACTTTATCTAACCAGAGTTGGGTCGATCATAATGATTTAAAAAATGGAGGAATCATCGAATTTGATATGTCCAGTGTTCCCAATTTTCAATGGGGTTCAAGTGAAGACTCTACGCCATACTCAATGACAAAAAAAGAGTGAAGTTTTATTTTTTACTATTTATTCTTCCAAAATTAGCAATGTATAAATAACAGAGGGTTAAAATTATCAGAGCAATTTTAAATCCCATGAGGTCTGTTAATAATCCGTAAAGAGGAGGGATAATAGCTCCCCCGACTATACCTGTGCATAAAAGTCCAGACCCTTTTGGTTTTAGATCGCCCAAACCATTCAAAGACAGGGTGAAAATGGTGGGAAACATAATTGAATTGAATAATCCAACAGCTAAAATACTACACATTGATAATAATCCATTTGTAATTGCTGAAATAAGTATCATGGCAACAGCTGAAATGGCAAAAATACTAAGAACTTTTCCTGCATTGAAAATTTTTGTAAGGTAACTACCTGCAAATCTTCCAATCATTGCTCCAGACCAGTAAAAAGTAACAAATAATCCAAACACGGCCTTGCTGCTGTATTTATAATCTCCATTATCTAATTTTAAAAAAATATCTTCTTTGAAAAAGGTAGCAATAGAATTCATTATTGAATTATTTTGTATTGATTCTACTAAATTCATATCTAAAAAATAATTAACAAGGTAACTACCAATCGAAACTTCAGCACCTACATAAAAAAAGATGCCAAAAACTCCGTATATTAAATTTTTCTTTTTTAATGCATCCAAATAGGATCCATTTTCTTTTTCAGGCATTAGTGATGGTAGTTTAATAAAAAAGAAAGTCACTGCAATTGCAATTAGGAAACTTCCAAAAAAGATAAATGGTCCTTGCACTGCCGATGCTTCATTTGCGTAGTATAATTCTTTTGATTTTTCATCAAGTAGACTAATTTCTGTACTAGACATGATTTTATCACTCAAGAAATAAATCGCTCCAACTGAAGGTGCAATTGCAGTTCCTAAAGAGTTAAAAGCCTGGGATAAAATTAACCTGCTAGATGAAGTTTCTTCACTTCCCAGAGCTGCGACATATGGATTAGCTGCAACTTGTAGTATCGTCATTCCACCTGCAAGAATGAAATAACCAAGCATAAATATACCAAACATTCGAAAAGATGCAGCAGGATAAAATATGAAACAGCCCATGGCCATCGTTACAAGGCCAAGAATTATACCTTTTTGATACCCAATTCTAGTTAAGATATAACCTGCTGGAATAGACAGCAAAAAATACGCTCCAAAAAATGCGAATTGAACTAGACCTGACTCAAAATACGAAAGGGTAAATATTTCTCTGAACCTAGAAATAGGAGAATCAACAAGAACCGTTAAAAACCCCCAAGTAAAAAAAAGTGTAGTAACTAAAATAAATGCGTTTCGATATGCTTTATTATTATTTTTATTCATGCCGTCCTTTATATTTTGTAAAATAATTTTTATATGCTTATTTATTTTTAAACTTAAGAACTATCTAGTTAATATGAAACTTTAGTCTTTCTATTGAATTACAAAATCTAAATCTATGAAAAATTGGCATATTGATTTGGAATTTTAAAACAGATGAACATTTTTTTCATCACCTAAAAAATTCATTAAAATCTTCTATCCATTTTCCTAATGCAGATATATGTTGATGATCAGTGAGGAAGTAAAATAAATTCCTAATTGAAGAGTATAATTTTTATTGTAGTAATTTGATCTCCAAATTTTATATTTATTATTTGTTTATGTTATTAATATAAATCGCAAGCTTAATATAATTTTTATTACTGGGATACCAGAATATTGCTTGTTCAATACTCTTTGATGCTTCATTTATTTTTCCCATTTTTGCATAGACATAAGCAATCCAGTAATGGTATGAGCTACGATGAGGAGTTCTCTTAATACTCTCTTTTAAATGTTTTACTGCAAGTTCATACTGTTCCAACTGGATAGAAAGTAAAGCAATCTTTGATGGTGGATATGGTGAATTTAATAGCCCCTCAATAGATCTGTCACCAGTGTTGTAAATTTGTTCTTTTGGAGCACCTTTTTTTATAAGTTGTTCTAAAATTTTATAATTTTTTTCTCCAGGAATACGAAAAATAGGAGATAAACAAAACCCAATTAAAATTATACCGAAAATTCCAATTGGAAGAATCTCTCTTGTCAATAGAATTCCATCATCTTTTTGAAATTTTAATCCAAGGGAAGGAAGAATGAGAAACGTCGCTACGGTCGCCGGAACTTGAATATTAAAGTTAAACAGCGAATGTAATGACCAAGCTAAGCTTCCAGCTATGGATGCTATAAATATCAAATTTGATTGAATTATTAGTTTTCCTTTTTTTACAAGATAAAATATAAAAATAGGATGGAATAGCATTATTAATGCAGCGATACCACCAAAAAAACCACATTGACTTAAAAGATTAAGGAATAAATTATGTGCAAACCTTGTTACCTCGCCTGTTGAATCTATATTTTGGATATGATAATTATAGAATTCGCCCATTCCTACACCTAATATTGGAAATTCCTTAAACATTTGAATCGCACTATTCCAAACATTAAATCGATATTGAAGACTTAATAACTTTTGTTCTGAAAATATATTTTCCTTGAAAATAAAAACTAAAAAAACTGACAATAATATAAATGAAAACAAATATCTTGATTTAGTAAAAAAAAATATTTCTTTCCAATAATCATTTTTTTGTATCCAAAACCAAAATAAACCAAAAATTGTTAATAATAAAATTAATGCGGATGCAAGGCTCCCACTAAGCCATAGTGTTTTAAAGGTAAATACAAATGTTAAAGTAGTAATTAGAATCTTGCTTGGTTTATTTGGTTTAATATAGTTACCTGATTTCCATGCTAAAAGAACACATAAAGGAAATACTAAAATTAAATGTGCTCCCAAATGATTAGAATAAGGAAAAGAGCCTCCATATCTTTCTGTAGCTTTTAATATTCTGAGTTCTTTTGAATTAATTTGTTCACGTTGATCCAGTTTTTTTTCAAGTTGTTTTTGCACCATTGGAAATAAAAAATACTTTTGATTCCATGCATAGGCTGAGGATAATAAAAAACCTGAACAGATGGAAATTAAAATAAAATGGCGAGTTTTAGGATAAGCTTGCATAAATATAATAGTAGATGAAACCAAAACTATAACTGAAAAAATTTGTACTGAAAATAAATATGCCACATCTTTTTCTGTTGTATTTATCATGCCTATTAAAGAAGCAATTAAAACCATCAATCCAGGAATAATGTTGAGAAAAGTAAAAATAAGAGATTTTTTTGATAGCCCCCGCCGGTTTAAAATTACTATCGTAAGACTGATAGCACCTAAGAAAGGAAATGTGAAAACTGGCCAACCTCCAATAATCCAAGATATAAAATCCACGTTCCAAGTAGATTGATCACTGGGGTTGATATTCCCTCCGTATTTAAGCGGAAGTAAGAACCAAATTATAATTATAATGAATAATATAACCTTTTGAAAAATTGTATTAAGTTGTATTCTATTTAACAAAGTGCTTTAATTTTTTTCTATTTGGTAAATGAAATTCATTTTTAGTACTCGTTTTTGAAAGTAGATATTCAAGCTAATAGATACTTTAAAAGCTTTAGATCAAATATACAAAATTATACGACTGCCCCATGGATAAAAAATTATGTAACAAAACCATAAAATTGTATTTTATACTTTTATTTTTTGAAAATTATAAATTATGCATGTATTTTGCATTAAATTATATAATGATTAAGAAACTTATTACTCTTCTGGTTGTCGCATTTTGCATGGTGGCCATTATTTTTGCTCAGGATCCGCCTGCGCTACCGACACCTCCTAATCAAGGTCCTATAGATGGCATGATATGGTTGGTATTTGGTGGGTTTCTTTTAGCTCTGGAAAAGTATTCTGGAACCAATAAAAAATAATATTAATCAAAATCCTTTTATTGGATTTTTGATAAAAGCAGTACTTTTCTACGTTTTCTGGCAGATATTGTATGATTTGTTTATATACAACGATGGCCGATTAGATCAATTTCTTGCTGTTTCTGTTGCATTTATTGCAAAATTTTTTCTTAGCTTTTTTGGTTGGGATATTAGTGTTTTAGGAAGGTTAATTGTTATAGATGGATATCGTGGAGTTGAAGTATTAAATGAGTGTAATGCCTTAACCCTCATGGCACTTTATTCTGGGTTCATTATTTCTTTTCAAGGTCCCAATAAGGATAGAGCATTATTTATTCTTGGCGGGATAGGAATTATTTATATCTTAAATATCTTTCGTATTATTGCATTTTCCCTTGCAACGGTTTATTTTCAGAAATATTGGAACCATTTTCATGAATTTAGTGCGTTTATATTTTTCTATCCTTTCATTTTAACTTTATGGTATCAATGGACATTATTAAGCGAAAAAAATATCAAATCGTAAATAGAACTATCTGCAGCATAGTATTTTTTTTAACTTGCTATTTTGTATTTATTAGACCTCTGAGGGTTTATGTAAATAAAAATTACATTGCACCGTTTTATCTGTCATTTGACCAAGATCAAAATACTTCTGTTAGCTCAACAGATAGGCGAATAAATATTCTGTTAGAAGGATATAGCTCGCCAAGAGGATTTGGTATACCATTTGGAGGATATTTTTGGTTACCTTTATCTTTATTTATTGCAACGCGACAAAAAATGGCTAGCAAAATTTTAATACTTTATCATTTACTACTTGGAATAATTCCTCCATATCTTGCATTTCTATTTATAAATAATATAAATTGGGCTGGAATAGGACTTAAAGTAAATGAAACTCTTTTTCAAGGTGTGTTTCTCATATCATTATTTGTAAGCCTGAAAACTATTTTTGAGATTTTTAAAAAGGATAACAAATACAGTTAAAATGATAATTATGAATAAATTTATTTTCTTCATTTTCTTATTAAATCTTTTGTTTCCGCAAACTGGAGATGATTATCTAAAACAATACCCATTCAATAAGTCATATGAAAAAATGAATTCAGATGAAATTGGATATAAAAATTTTTATGAAGGTTACATCAATGGATTTCTAAGGGGTAATGAAATGACAAGAAATATATCCTATTCATTTCTTTCAAAATTTTTTGAATCTAAAGATTATAATTTAAAAGTAGATGTAAGTAGTAGAATATTAGGGTTGGAAATGAATGATCGTACGAAAATAATTAAAGAATGGTGTATAGCAAACCCAAATAAAATTCATCTCCCATTTGACCAGATTTTATTTCTATCCTTTGCCGTTTTACCATTCAGAGAATGAGTCTTTTTTAATCATCTTTTAGGATATACTTCATAATAGTTTTAAATCCATAAAATTCATCTGTCTCTTTATCAATTGTTATGATTGATAAAGTATTATTTAATATCTTATAAGAAGCATTAATAGTATCCTCTTTAGAAATTATGCTCAAGCTATCATCTTTGACTAACCAATTACCTTTCCCAGTATTTTTATTCCCATCAAAATCTGAAAAGTATATTATTTCACCAGATTTTTTAAATGTTAGTGTTTCTTGATTTGTATCATTCCTAAATATGGTTTCACTTTCTTCTCTTTCTCCATAAGTGATTGTTTCCATTGATTGGAAGATCCATTCATTTAATAATTTAAGATTTGATGAATTGTATTTAGGTTTAATTTTAAAAAGATTTTGAGCGTTAAGAGAGAATGAAAATACAATTAAAAAAAAATATGATTTCATGAGGTACAACCTAGTTACGTTTAAATAAATATTATTTTCTTAAAATATTATTTGTCAGCTTAAGATGTATTTAATATACGAAAAATAATATAATATGATAATATATATTAAATAAGTCCAATTTAATTGGTTATTTTTATATTGAAAAATATTGGTTCTAATTTTAAAATAAGATGAAGTATTAATTTAAATTTTATAAATAGGGTTTAAGATATGAGTACTATGATTTTGCGCGAAACACATCAGGCTTTGATTGAAGAGATGGAACGCCTTGATAAAAAGAAAAAAGAAACATCAATTAAAATAAGAGAGGCAGCAAGTCATGGTGATCTGAAAGAGAACGCAGAATACCATGCTGCAAGGGAAGAGCAAAGTATGATAATTTATAAAAAGCAGTTAATGCAATCTCATTCACCTTTTCAAATTATTGAGCATAATGAAATCGGAACTGATGCAGTTAGTTTTGGTAATAAAGTAGGAATTCTGGAGGAAGGAAAAGATAAAGAAGAAGATTATTATTTACTTGGACCAATTGAATTTGAATTAGATCTTTATCCATTAGTAGTAACCAATCATTCCCCCTTTGGGCAAGAAATGCTTGGAAAAAAAATAGGAGAAAGTTTTATTCTTGATATTCGAGGAGTAGACACAAAATTTACAATCATGTCAATTGAAAAAATTTTAGATTAAAATTAAATACAGTTTTTAAAGATAGTAATGAATAATTATATAACTTACCATAATGTTTAAGAAATTAATTTTTCAAATATTTTTTTTGTTTTCATTTACTTTTGCGCAAGATCCAGTTTCAATAGGATTTTGGAATGTAGAAAATTTATTTGATCTGAAAAATGATCCAGCTACTAATGATGATGAATTTGCAATTGGCGGTAAAAAGAAAGTAACCAAGAAAATTTACGATTTAAAAATAAAAAATTTAGCAGAAGTGCTTTATGATTTAAATGTGGATATTCTTGGTTTATGCGAAGTTGAGAATGTTGATGTCTTAAAGGACCTGAATAATGCATATTTTGATCGAATGTATAAAATCATACATTTTGATTCACCGGATAGTAGGGGCATTGATAATGCACTACTTTATGATCATACTAAATTCAAAGTTATAAATTCAGAAGCTATTCCTAATACATTGGAAAATGGTTACAAAACTAGAGATATACTTTATGTTACTGGTTTGATTTTTGATAAAATGATTCATATATTTATTAATCATTGGCCATCTAATTATGGAGGAAGAGAAAAAGCTATTCCAAAAAGAAAAACCACAGTAGATCTTATATCAAAAAAAATTGAAGAAATTCAACGTAAAGATGCTAGTGCTGAAATAATACTGTTGGGTGACTTTAATGAAAACCCGGATGAGGAAAATATTCAATCCATGAAAAAGTATGGATTAGTAAGTTTAATGGAACCATTTATTAATGAACCAAAAGTTGGTACAAATGTATATCGAGGTAAAGATTATCTTTACGATCAAATAATCGTTAATCAAGAGCTTCTTAATAAAAATAATCTTTATGTTCCAATTGAAACACTCTATATCTTAGACCTACCTAAGTATCGTCAGCAAGAAGGGAATTATAAACATTACCCATTCCGATTTTGGGCAGGGAATAGACTTCTGGGAGGTTATTCTGATCATTTGGCAATAAAAATTAATATTAAAGTAAACTAATAATTCAATGGAGGCTAATATGAATATAGATATTACAGGAAGAGGTTTTACTCCATCAGAGAACCTTAAAACGTTTATTAATGAAAAATCATCATCTTTATTAAAATATGATCCAAATATTTTAAATGCTAAAGTTGTATTGATCAAAGAAGGAAGAGCTGAAAAAGTTGAATTGATAATTTCAGGAAAAAAAAATAATTATATAGCTAAATGTTATAGTTCTGTTTTTGAAAAAACAGTTGTTCATGCTATCAGTAAAATAAAATCACAAATAGAAAAAGTTCATTAATCTAGTAAGTCAATTGTATTAGAAATCTAATCATAATTAATCGTTAAATAGTAAGCGGGTAGTATATAAACAATTTACAAAAAATATTTATAATGCTGATTGTGGGGTCCTTTGTAATATTAATTATTAGTGCCTCTGCTTTGGGTTTTAACCCGTTTGGGACATGGATTGACTCTTCAAATGTAGATATTTCTACGGATAAATATGAAAAAGACACACAAATTAAAGTAAAGGATTGGGGTTTCCAATTAGATGATTATCGTGGATGGGTTGATAGACAAAAAAGGAAAAATGGTGTCTACAAAACTGATTTTGAAGCTGCTAGATTGTTTAGAAATTATGAAAAAGTAGGAAACATGCTTCATACCAATATCAATTACCTCGGTATAATTGCTCTTGCAAATATATTTATTTCTTTCACAGGATATTTTCTTTTTAGATCAAATTAAATATATAAAATTATAATGGATAAAAAAGAGATTATGGAAAGAAAAGAGAAAAAAAAATATCCTATATTAATTGATGAAGATGGGCAATCAAAAAAGTTAGAAGAAAAAAAATATTATAAAAAACAAAACAAGTTATTTGATAAAGATGTAAATGACCCAATAGAGAGGGGATGGGATTAGTTAGTTTTGATTTATTAATTAAGTTAAATAGCCCATTTTTAAGGTCATATAATAGCATGACCTTTTTTTTTGAGAAATAAAATTATTCACAATAAAGTATTTGCATTCAATATTTTATTTTATTTACATTTATACCAGTTATTCTTAATATATTAAAGATTTTTACATATATAAATTAATAAAATAAATAAAACAATGAATAAACGAAGTATTGAACTTATTATAATCTCATTCACATTTCTTTCATTTATTTTTTCAAATGATATGAATAGTATTATAAATAAAACAGGGAATTATATCCCTCCAACTTTCAATAAGCCAATCAACAAAAGTTTTTCTTCTCCTGATGTAATTGACAAGTTTGGAATAACTGCAAAGAGTGTTGTCGAATTTCAAATTTCAAACAAAGGAAAAATTTCAGATATCACTATAATTTCATCAGATTTAGGAAATGTGTTTGATGATATGATTTTAAGAGGAGTTAGAAACCTTGATATCACTCCTGCTAAAATTGGGAACAAAGCTGTGAGCGTTAGGTATAGATTACCTATAGTATTTAGGCCTCGTTAAGATTTTCATATAAATCTTCAATTCAAATAATTGCTCCATTTGGTATTGAGGATCAGAAAGGAACCCTGTGCTCCTGCAGGGTTCCTTGGTTCGTTTGAGAGCCAACTTAATTATAAAAAAAATTTAATAATAAATTTTTCTTCTATTCGGAACGATTATATGTGACATTCCACGTCTTATTTAGAACAGTATTTAATTATTTTGGTATTAACCTATGAGAAAAGAAAATTTTAGAAATATAGCAATCATTGCCCATGTCGATCATGGTAAAACTACGCTGGTTGACGCAATGTTGAAACAGAGTGGGACATTCAAAGCTCACCAGGATATTGAAGATAGAGTTATGGATTCTATGGATTTGGAGAAAGAAAGAGGAATTACAATTACTGCTAAAAATACGGCGGTTCATTACAATAATATAAAAATAAATATTATGGATACTCCTGGGCACGCTGATTTTGGTGGAGAGGTTGAAAGAAGTCTCAATTTAGTTGATGGTGCATTACTTTTGGTGGATTCAAGTGAGGGACCATTACCTCAAACACGATTCGTACTCAAAAAAGCACTAGAAAGGAACTTTCCAATCATACTTGTCATTAATAAGATTGACAGATCAGATGCTAGAATATCTGAGGTGTTAGATGAAGTTTATGACTTATTCATCGATTTGGATGCAAATGATGAACAAATAGACTTTCCTGTTTTATATACTAATGCAAAAGAAGGTATTTCTCATAAAGAGTTGAATAGCAATTCTACTAATCTAGAACCATTGTTTGATACAATTTTATCAAGAATTAAAGGTCCTATTGCTGATGATAATGAGGTCCCACAATTTCTTGTGACAAATCTTGATTATGACCATTATGTTGGGCAAATAGCTATAGGGAGATTAAATAATGGTATTTTAAAGATGAATGTTTCTTATGCTGTATGTAGCGAAAAAGGTACCGTTCATAATCAAAAATTTTCTGCATTATATACATTTAAGGGCTTAAAAAAAGTTCAAGTAGATTATCTTGAAGCTGGAGATATTATTGCTTTTGCAGGAATTGAAAATATTTCTATCGGTGATACAATTTCTAGTAATGAGGATCCGAAACCATTACCAAGAATAGAAGTAGATGAACCTACGGTATCTATGCTGTTTTATATAAATAACAGCCCATTTGCAGGTAAAGAAGGAAAATATCTTACAACACGGCATATAAGTGAGCGCTTACAAAAAGAAATTCTAAGTAATGTTTCCCTTCAAGTTCATGATACTGATAGAACAGATGTTTTTGAAGTAAGAGGTCGAGGGGAACTTCAAATGGCTATTCTAATTGAAACAATGAGAAGGGAAGGTTATGAATTCATGGTCTCAAAACCACAGGTAATTACCTATGAAAAAGATGGCAAAGTAATGGAACCAATGGAAAAAGTATTTTTGGATATCCCAGAGGATAAGGTTGGTGTAATTACTGAAAAATTATCAGCTCGAAAAGGGAGAATGACAAACCTACAAAATCATGGCAGTGGGAGAGTGAACCTTGAATTTTCAATTCCATCTAGAGGGTTAATTGGATTTAGATCTCAGTTTATGACAGATACTCAAGGTGCTGGGATCATGAATAAATTATTTGATGGTCATGAAAAATGGTTTGGTGCAATACCACAGAGAAATACAGGTGCCTTAGTTTCAGACCGAAATGGTAAAGTTACTACATATGCATGCATAGGAATGGTTGATAGAGGTGAGATGTTTGTTAATATAGGGACTGAGGTTTATGATGGAATGATTATTGGTGAACGAAACAGAACAGAAGATTTAAATGTTAATATTACACGGGAAAAGAAACTGACTAACATGAGAGCATCTGGATCAGATAATACAATTACACTTAGACCTCCAAAACAGCTTTCACTTGATCAATCTTTAGAGTTTATTGCTGAAGATGAATTGGTTGAAGTTACCCCATTATCAATTAGACTCAGAAAAATGGAGTTGAATCAGTCTAAAAGAGCATCCCTAAGAAAAAAAGAGAAATATAGTTAGAATTGATATTTAATATTCTTCTTTAATTTTTAAAAAAATAAAAAGCATAACAATCGCAATTATATTGCTTAATATGCAAGTATAAATCCCACCATTTCTTAATTACTACTTAAAGTCGAAAAAATATGACATCAGATCAAATTAAAAATGAAAAAAACACTTTTTCAAACTTTTCTTTAAAAAAAGAAATACTAAAAGCTATCAAGGATTTAAATTTTATTAACCCTACACCAATTCAAGAAAAAGTCATTCCTTTTTTAGTAAAATCAAAACAAGATCTAATTGGGACTGCGCAAACTGGAACTGGAAAAACTGCTGCTTTTGGGCTTCCATCTCTTTCTATGACAAATATAGAAAATTCAAAAACACAAACTCTAATACTTTGTCCTACTCGTGAGCTATGCATTCAGATATCAAAAGATTTAAAAAATTATTCGAAATATATCAAAGGTCTTAACGTTGTTCCTATTTACGGAGGTGCTAAAATTGATGTCCAAATGCGAGCCTTAAAGAAGGGGGCACAAATGGTAGTTGGAACACCAGGTAGAACAAAAGACCTTATTAAAAGGAAGAAGCTTTCTATTGAATTTATTGATAGAGTTATTCTTGATGAGGCAGATGAGATGCTTTCAATGGGATTTAAAGAAGATTTAGAATTTATCTTATCAAAAACACCAAAAGATAAGCAAACATTACTTTTTTCAGCTACAATGACTAAAAAAGTTAAAGAGGTCACTAAAAATTACATGCATGATACTAAAGAAGTATCTGTTGCAAGAAAAAATATTGCTTCAGAGAATGTAAATCATGTGAATTATATTGTACAAGCTCGAGATAGATATGAAGTTATAAAGAGAGTTTCTGACATGAACCCGAATATATATGGAATTGTTTTTTGTCGAACTCGCAGAGAGACGAAAGATGTAGCAAATAAATTAATGAATGATAATTATAATGCCGATACATTACATGGAGATCTATCTCAAGCCCAAAGAGACGATGTGATGAATAGGTTTAGAAAAAGACAAATACAAATTTTAGTAGCTACTGATGTTGCGGCAAGAGGTCTAGATGTAAATGACCTAACCCATGTAATAAACTTTAATTTACCTGATGATTACGAAACATATATTCATAGAAGCGGAAGAACAGGAAGAGCAGGTAAAATAGGTGTTTCTATTGCTATAATACATGGAAGGGAAACACGAAAACTAAAAGAAATAGAAAAAAAGCATGGTATAAAGTTTAAAAAAGAGTTGGTCCCAAATGGCCAAGATATTTGTAAAAAAAGACTCTATGCATTAATTGATAAAATTGAGAAAGTAGATGTCGATGAAAAACAAATTGAACCCTTCTTACCATATATATTAAAAAAATTAAACTGGTTAGATCGTGAAAAATTAATCAAACACTTTGTATCTACTGAATTTAACAGATATCTATCTTACTACAAGAATTCAAAAGATATAAATTTTGAAGGATATTCAGAAGGTGGGTCAAGATTTTCAGAAAAGCGAAGAAATAGAAGTAATAACAGAAGTAGAAAAAGAAATAGAAATCAGAGGTTCTTTCAAGGAAAAAACAAAGGTAAGAATGAAAATCGTAGTAAAAGGCGTAGAAAAAGCAGAAATAAAAAAAATAATTTTTAGTTTTTTAAATTATTAAGCTTTTAAAAAATCTTCTTTTTTTAAACCTGTTTCTTTTTCAATGCCCACTATCAGATCAAAATAACCTTTTCCAACAATAATTATTGTTGGTACTAGAACTGCGAAATAACTAACCCATGTCATCGTTGATACTTGTTCATTAAATCCACTATCTCCAGGATTAGATGTAACGATTGTAGAGGCTAAAATAAATTGAATAATAGAACTGATAAAAAATCCAGCTATGAAGTAATAACCCGCTTTTTCGGTAAGAGAGTCAAGTTTATCAGTATTATTATTTTTTATTAAGTATATTTTAATTTTCTCTGTATCAAATAAAGCCTGATTCAATACAATGGAATTAAATGAAGATTTTTTGTATTTACTGTAGAAAAATAGAAAAGATCCAATTAGGATTGGCATCAATCCTTCTTTTAAAATGAAAGCACTTCTGGTTAGCCCATATCTTGAACCAAAAATTCCAATCCCTCCAGTGAGTAAAACATTAACAAAACCTAAAATAGAAATAAAATTAATATGTTTTCTGTTTAAAAGATCATAAATAAAATATATCAGAGGAAATAGTAAAGCAACTAGAAACGAGAATGGTTGTAAGTCTAAATTAAAATAATGATTGTACCCATCAAACCAAAGTTCACCTTTTTTTAAGATCATTACTGGTATAAAAATATTGCATAAAATACTTAAAATAGGGTTTTCTTTTTTATTCATGTGTTAAATTTAATTTAATAATTTGTCTATAATAACTCTATAAATAAAATTTTTTTAATTACTAAATAGTTGTTGTATCAAAAACAAATTATAAAAATAAGGTATTGATATATAGAGATTTATATAATTTATGTTAATGTAAAGATTTAATATAATATTCTATCATCTTAATATGGTTTTTATCCAATAGATAAAGCCTCATAGCCCATCAGGAAGTTTTATAAAAATAATAAAGATTAAATAAAAATTTTACATTTAATTAGATAATTTTATCACTTAAATAGGTGGTGAAAATAAATATCTAATGAAAATAATTGGTTCTCAAATCTTTCAAACTTGTATTAGTTATAATGGAATTATTCTAATAATTAAATTGGTGAGCAAAAATTTAAATTTATCGGTAAATACTTTTTAGATTGTACGATTCTTAGATCCTAAATAATAAGCCCAAATCAATAATCTAATTATTGATGAAAAAATAAACACTAAAAGAATTGGAGTTAAATATTCGAAGTTTTTATGTAAAATGTATAGCTCATTCTTTGTTAAATATCCTCCTAGTAAACCACCAAAAAAAATAGACATACCTCTATAAAATATCCTTTTTGAAGTTAGTTTTATCATATTCTGCCCTAGCATGTGTTCATATAGTCGATTATCCATCGCCAATGCACGACCACTAAACATAAGCGATGCTAATGAAGCAATAATTAAAGATATTGGTAATTTTAATTCTTCAGGTAAAAAATAAGTACATACCCAAAACATTGGAAAAATTCCTATACAGAAGCTTGTTCCTCTTATTGTAGTAAAAGTCCCTAATTGATCAATCTTTTTACCCCAATAGCGGAGGCTAAATAATCCAAGAAACTGACTCACATTTATTAGAATTGCTAATTCTATATAGTCAAAATTTTGCTCTCGTAACCAAAAAACCATCATTAAAGGCCCTGATATATGAAAAGCAAATTCAGATAAGCTATCATACGTAATAAATTTTTTTATACTTTTAAACTTTTTATCATTAAGATTTATTTGACCTTCTTTCTCATCTATTGTTTGATATGGTGGCTCATATTGCTGATTTAAGTAGACTATTGAACCAATACTAGCTAAAAATCCAATACCAAATAAAATGCCAAAGCCTAAAATAGGATTTGTATCGTTGTATGCATTTAAAATCGTTCCAGCTACTAAGGAAGAAATAAGCATAAAGATACGTACAATCTGTGATCTATGCCCAAAATACCGACCCCTTACCCTACTCGGAACTAAATATCCCATCCATGAAGTCCATGGAGACATTTGAGAAATTGCAATAATAAAATAGAAGCAGAGAAATAAAAGGAATATATAAAAATTATCAGTTTTAACACCTATATAGAAAATACCAGGAATTAGAATCGTTTGAACAAGTTTCAATATAATTAATAGAAGTTTTCTTGATCTAAGTAAATGAAAGAAAATATTAGTATAATTCTGAAATATTGATCCTATAAATATTGGAAGTGTTGAAAGAATAGATATTTCATAGCTGGAATATTTTAAGAACTCAAAAAACGCACCAAAATATGTTTCAACAGAACCATACATTACAGCCCACCAGGAGCCTTCAATTGTAGAGGTTTTTAATGAAGACCTAATGTTTTGAGTTTTTCTTTTTGTTTGCATTATGTAACGAAAAATTTTAAAAAAGAGAGGTTCCCGTTATGAGTGTATATTCAAACTATATTATTATAAATATATTATTTTTTGATTTTCGGTTTGAATAAGTTTTTTCCTTCAAACATTTTTGTTTTATTTATGTAACTATAGTATTTACGACATTCACATGATAAATATTCAATATCTATGGGATTCAATTTTCTTTTTGCTTCAGGCCAATATTTTTGCTGCAATATTATCATCTCGTCACATGCTTGATTATGATTTTTTAATTTTAGGTGCTTTTGAAGTATATCTAGATATGCAATGGCTCCAATTCCAGTAGGTACATGACTTTCAGGGTTTATTATATCTGGTCTAAACCATGAAATATCAATCACTGCCATAAAAATTGGGAAATCATTTTTCATTTTGAATAAGTTGTTTATTTCATTTGTAGCAATGATAACATTGCCTTTGGATTCAACTACAATTTTTTTTATCAAGCTTTTTGTTTCATCAAATAAAAACGTTGCTGCGTCTAATCTATTATAAAGCTTATCTGAGTATTGAATAGGCTCTACTGGATATGCAGTTAGATTGCACCATTGCTTTTTATTTAAAAGTTTATTGTTTAAAGATTTAACATTTAATAAATCTTTCGCTGAAATTTTATCAATAGTTTCTTGCCGATTACACCAACGAGCAAAAAAAAGGGCTTGTATTAGGTTTGATAAATTATTTTCTAAGCCATAACAAAATTTAATAATTGATTTACTTCCTCTATCATCTTCTCTGAAAACGTTTAAAAATCGACCTCTTTGAAAAATTGGATCGTCTGACCATGGTGGTGAAAGGTCTTGTTCTCGTTTTAATCTAATTTTTTCCCTTTCTTTACAAAAATCAAAAAATGCTAAAACAGGATCCTTAATTACAAGGCCACTTAAGGCTTCGGCGTATGGGTTTTCAATTATGGAATTCATTTATGTCTTACATTAAAATTTCATATAGTAATTTAGAGTTTATTACTTTTGAAAAGTAAATAACATTCATCCTAATAACAAAAAGTATAAATCAAAATTTTTTAAAAATTAAAGTAGATTTTAGCCATATTTTATAGGAATTAAAATCGTAATCATGACAAACTATAGTTTAATCGATGACGCTACTAAAGAAGTGTTGAAAAAAGAAATTAATAATCTTGCAAGCTCAATTGGCGGGAAAAATCATTTTTTACAATTAATTGAGGAAATAAGGATGGAAAGGCCGCACGCTCTGATGTCCAAGCAAGCTTCGTTCAAGTATAAATATGGTAAAGTAAAATGGGAGAAAGTTCTTTATCGAGATAAGGTTAGACTACTTTTAGAAATATTAAAAAAGAATAACGGCAATAATCAAAATCTAATGTTAGAAAAAGGCAAAAAGAGGTATAAGACCACTCTAAATTTGTTAAGAGCGCTTGGGCCAATGAGATTTAAAGTTGAGCCTAAAAATAATAATGATGGCCCAGGTTTTGTAATTGCACCTCTTGAAATAATTGATTCTAAAACAACCATAATTAATTTTATGTTTGAAGTAATATTTTTTTTACCAGCCTACACAGTAAAACAAGTATTTAACGGATCAAAAAAGAAAAACTAGGTTTTTAAATTTTATTTAATTTATAGATATATATTTAAATACGTTTATTTAAACTAATACTTTAATAATGAAAGAAAAAGAAAACCTTATAAATGCTGAAAAAAAAGCCAAAAATCTTTTTCTTTCGATTAAGCAGGAAAACTTAATAAGACCGGGTATTTCTGAAATTCAATTAGGAGATGAGATTTATAAGCTTGCTTTTGAAATGTTCGGAATAAAAAGTTTTTGGCATAAGCGCATTATTCGAGCTGGTATAAATACAATTTACCCTTACAGCGAAAATCCTAAAAATTTGGTTATAAAAGAAGATGATATTCTTTTTTTAGATTTTGGGCCAATTTTCAATAATTGGGAAGCTGATATAGGGAGAACATATGTTTTGGGTGATGACCCATATAAATTGAAATTACAAAGCGATGTTGAAGAATGTTGGAAAATTTCAAAAAATTACTTTTTAAACAAACAAAATGTTACTGCCTCAGATATGTACAAATTCGTTAGCAAATTAGCAACTGAGCGCTCTTGGAGTTTTGGTAATGAGCATTGTGGTCATCTAATTGGTGAATTTCCTCACAAAAGAATAACAGGTGAAAAAGTTAATAGTTATCTACATTCAGAAAACCATTTAGCACTAAAAGATAATAAGCAGAATAATTTATTTTGGATCTTAGAAATCCATTTCGTTGATTATAAAAGGAAAATTGGTGGGTTTTATGAACAATTATTATTGACATAAAAATATATCTATAAGGTAACAATAGAGTTTTTGATTTTTTATTTAGATTTTATTTCCTGTTTTTTTTTCATTTAAAATTCTATTTTTAGAGGAAGCCCAAGAACATATTTTGCAATCAGACAAGTTATGATTTCTTGCAGGACAATATTCACGACCAAAAAATATAATTTGTAAATGTCTTTTATTCCAATTTTCTTTTTTCCAAAGTTTTTTAAGATCTCTTTCAGTCATATCAACATTTTTAGCTTTTGAAAGTCCCCATCTGGAAGCTAGGCGATGAATGTGAGTATCAACTGGAAATGCGGGAATTCCATACCATTGAGCCATCACGACACTTGCAGTTTTGTGCCCTACTCCTGCTAAGCTTTCTAAGTATTCCCAATCTGGACGAACACCTCCACCATCAATTAATTGTTGCGCCATTTTCTTCAAGTTTCTAGCTTTAGTAGGAGCTAAACCAATCTCTTTAATATGATTTTGGATAGTCTCTATTTTTAGTTTTCTCATTTTTTCAGGTGTATCTGCTACTTTAAAAAGAGATGGCGTAACTTGATTTACTTTTTTATCTGTTGTTTGTGCAGATAACATAACAGCAACGATTAATGTATAAGCGCTAGAATGATATAAGGGAACAGGGGTCTTAGGATAAAGTTCATCTAGCAGGTTTCCAATTTTTTTTGCTTTTTCTTTACGGTTCATAAACTAAATTTATGTATATCAATATCTTTATTATCAACGAAAATTACTTTAATAGAATTGAAAGCTTCTATAATTTTATTGATTAATTATTTATATGTTGATTAAAAATGAAAGTAAAAAGGTCTTTATCTTATGAACAAATTCTTAAATTCAATCATTTTCTCATTTATAGTATTTTTTATCAGTTGCGAAAAAAGTATCATAGATCCAGACGGTTTGTCTGATGCTGAAATCATCGAAATGATCATAGAATCAAAAAAAATTGAAATCACGATTGAAGAGATGCCTGATAATTCTCAAAATCTTTTAAATCAAGAATATACGGATTACATGAAGATGTCTTCAAAGAAAGCTAGTGATTTAGGATACGAAGTTGATTTAGCAGGGTTGGGACATCGATCTGGGCAGCGAAATGAGGTATATTTTAATCTCCAAGGTAGAAAACTAGATCCAAATAATTGGGGTAAGAAAAGACGTTGGGGAAATGATGGAACTTACAATAATGATAAAGATGATTGGGAGTGTTTTGAGCTTGTTTTTCCAATAACATACGAAATGCCAGATGGTACAACCATAGTGGTATTAAATGATGATGAAAGTGGATGGTCATTGATAAAAAGTTGGTATGATTCTAATCCAGAATCTGAACAAAAACCTGAAATGCAGTTCCCTATAATTATATTTTTGGAGGAAGAGCCAATTACATTAGAAAACAATCAGGATCTTCGATCTGCCTATTTTGAGTGTAACAATAATCGTCCTAATAAAGGCAAAAAAAATAGAGGCACCTGTTTTGAATTAGTATTTCCAATAAGTTATACAATGCCTAATGGTGCAAGTATTACTATAAACAATAATGATGAAGATGGTTGGATGGAATTAAAAAATTGGTATGAAAATAATCCTGATTACGAAGATCAAATGCCAGAATTACAATACCCAGTTGATATATTATACGAAAATGAGGAGTCAACAATCACTATTTATAATGAAGAAGAAATGTATGAAGTAAAAGTTAGTTGTCGTAATGAATGGGAAGAGGGATATAAAGAAGAATGTTTTGATCTAGTTTTTCCATTGACATTTACAATGCCAGATGAAACAACAATATTGATAGAAAATGATGAAGATTATATGAATATTAGAAACTGGTATCTTGAAAATCCCGATGTTGAAGAAAAACCATTAATGATATACCCTGTAAGCATTTCTTATTATACTGATGAAGAAAATTCTATTGTAATTGTTGAATCTGAAGAAGATATGTTCCATAGAAAATCACAGTGTTGGGATAGTGATTATGAACATGAAGAAGATGGAATTGAGGACTGTTATACCTTTGTTTATCCCATTTCTTTTCTAATGCCTGACGGATCTAATATTTCCGTGGATAACGATGAGGAACAAGGTTGGGATGAATTAAGTATTTGGTACGAATCAAACCCTGAAAATCAAGGAGAACCTATTTTAACCTACCCTATCGATATTGTTATTCAAAATCAAGATGGAATAAATCAATTAACTATATATAATGATGATGAGTTAGAATCTGCTGAAGAAAATTGTCAAGAATAAACATAGTTAAAATTATTAATTATTAAGAACTCTACAATTGTGGGGTTCAGTTTTTTAAATTGTAATACAAGAATTGAATAAATTCTTTAATTAAATTAAAAGTTGTTTTTGAAAATAAATCTTATTATCACTTCAATAGTTCTTTTCCATAGCTCAGTATTTTCACAAAGGGTAGTAGGTTATTATCCTCATTGGGTTCTAAGTCAATTCCAACCGGAAGAAATCGAACTTGATATTGTTACTCATGTCATTCATTCTTTTGCATGGGCAAATGAAGATGGAAGTATTTCATCTTACGATGGTATGTTTGGTAATAATATGGCTGATATAGTTCACTCTGGTGATTCTAAATTTCTTTTAAGTATCGGTGGTTGGGGAAATCATGAGGGATTTGAAACCATTATTAATCATGAGGATTTGCGAGAGCTCTTCATTTACAACCTCACTTCAATATTACTTCTAAATGATTATGACGGTGTAGATTTGGATTGGGAATTTCCTAATTCTAACGATGATAAAAATAATTTAAATTTACTTGTTTCTGAAATGGATTCTATATTTAATAGTATCAATCCAGATTGGTTGATCACAATGGCTATCCCAGTATCAAATTGGTGGGGACAATGGCATGATTTTAACTTTTTAAATAACCATATTGATTTTTACAATGCTATGACATATGGTACTCATGGAAATTGGTCAAGCCATGTTGGTCACCTATCACCGCTCTATTCTTCTCCGCCAAATGATCCAGATGGCTCGTGTCATTTAAATATGAATTATTTGACAAATCAAAGAGGTATTCCTAGGGAGATGATAAATATGGGTATCCCATTTTGGGGGGCGATTTGGAATGCCTCAAATATAAATGAATCTTTTGCTGGTGAAATTTCAGATATTTTGTATTTCGACATACCAGATCTAATCAATAATGGTTGGAATTACAATTGGGATACCAATGCAATGTGTCCCTATTTAATTAAGGAGGATTCGACCCAAGTAATTACTTATGAAAATCAACAATCAGTAGCAATGAAATGCGAATATGTTTTAAATAATGAAATTGGTGGAGTTATGATATGGGCATTATCATATGATAATACAGAATCTGGACAAGAGTTATTATCTTCAATTAATGAAAACTACTTATCAAGCATTAATGGAAAAAAAAATCTTAACCCAGCTGAGATTTCAATAAATACTCATCCAAATCCATTTAACCCAGTTTGCCATATTAATTTTTATTTAAATGCTAGTACTTTTCTAGAAATAGTAGTATTTGATATAGCGGGACGAAAAATTACATTGCTTAATAATAAGCTTTTTGAAGCAGGTTCACATGTCATGGAATGGGATGCAAGAGAGTTTTCGAGTGGTATATATTTTATTTCATTTAAGAGTAGCAACAGAATACTAAATAAAAAAATAATGCTACTTAAATAAAATAATAATCTAAAGATCTAAACAAAATAAGAAGGGAAAAAATGATTGAAAAAATTATAAATAGAGTTTCACACAAAAATTTAAGTGGTCCAATACCATCAAAGGAAGAGATGGACAAAATTTATCAAGCAGCCTTGAGAGCTCCTGATCATGCTTTATTGAAACCTTCAAAGTTTATCGAGGTATCTGGGAAGGGTTTGGATAAATTATCAAATATATTTAAAAAATATGTACTCGAAAATGGTACCGAAAGTGAAAAAAGAAAAATTGAAAAATACGCAAATGCTCCTTTCAGAGCACCATTGGTAATTATTTTAGTCTCAGAGGTTAAGTTCCATCCTAAGGTTCCAGAAATAGAACAATTTTTATCTACAGCAGCAGCAGCACAAAATATATTGCTTGCAATTGATAGTTTTGGTTATGGTGCGATATGGCGTACAGGAATCTTTGCATTAAATGAAAAATTAAATAAATATTTTAGCTTAAAATCAAATCAGAAGATCCTTGGATATATTTATGCTGGTACGGTTGTTGGAGAAAAAAAAGATATACCAGTTCTTGATCACAATGAATTTTTAACAAGATGGTATTAGAATATCACGAATTTTTGAATTCAAAATATTGAGCCCGTTAATTAACTTTTGTTAATGCAATAATGTTTGAATATAGTTTATTTTTCTATGTATTATTAGTAATAACTACATGGATAATCTATGAAATACTATCTTTTATTCTTTATTATAATTTTTAACTGTTCGTTTTCAGATACTTGTTCAGATGCTTATACTGCATTTTATACATATGGTGAATTCGACCTTGAAGAATATATTTTTGGTGAAGACAATTGCTGTGATCAACATCCAATACCGCTTTGCGGTGATGATCGTATTTACTTTGAAAAACCTGATTATGCGGACTTTACGAATTCCATGTATTGGGATGTAATATCTGATTCTGTGGCAATAACCAGAGGTGATGTAAGACCCTTATACAATCCTCTGTTGCAGCAGGAGTATCAATATGGGGTTTCAGGAGCACCAGAGAATATAATCTGGCATTACGGTCCAACTTATGGAGCCGCTGGATCTACAGCTATCGACGTGGAGATACCATATGCTTCATCATCAATGGCTCTGGGTGGTATTTATAGTTATACAACAATTTCGATTCAATCTTTGACAGATGGGAAATCTTATGATTTGTATGTAACAAATTGGACACAAGGTAATAATCCTGGAACTTGGCCTGGGAACGGCGGTGGAAATGGAACTGGTAATGGGGGTGGTGTTTCATATTTTCGATCTGGAGCTGTAGATGCGTCTCCTGTTATTCAGAGTATTACGGATGTTCCAAATGATCAGGGGAACAGAGTTTATTTAAATTTTAGAAGATCAATGATAGATAATATATATCACCCCATTGGAATTGACAGTTATACCATACAACGTTTCGATTCACCTAACTGGGTGAACTTAGGGTCTATTAATGCAAATGGTAATTCCAGTTATATTTTTGAAGCAACAACGCTTGCTGATTCTACATCTGAGAATAACGCATTGAGTGCATTTAGGGTGTATGCAACAAATTACGTCACAAATTATAATTTAGAATCGATAACAGAATATGGATATTCAATTGATAATTTGGCACCCAGCTCTCCAACTAATTTTTATGCGGTTGTAAATAATAGTCAAATTGAACTTAGTTGGAATCATATTCAAAGTAACGATTTAGATCATTACATTATTGAAAGAAGTATGGAGGAATCTTTTGTTAGTTTTGAAGAATTTGAGACAACTCAAAACTTTTATAATGATAATGAACTAAATACTCTTCAAACTTATTTTTATCGAGTATTAGCTGTGGACCATGCGGGGAATCTTAGTGATTATACCGAAACTATAGAGGTCACAAGTCTTCTTAATGATTTTGACCAAATCCCTTCAAAAGTTACTTTACATAATAATTTTCCAAACCCATTCAACCCAAAAACTTCTTTCACTTATGATCTGCCACAATCAGGTCTGGTAAAAATTAATATCTCCAACCTATCTGGTAGTCATGTAAAAACTTTAATTAATGGAAATAAAGATGTTGGTAAACATACAATTGAATGGGATAGTAAAGATGACCATGGGAATACAGTTCCAGCTGGTATTTATTTTTATACATTAACTACTAATAATTATACAAAAACTAATAAAATGATATTACTTAAGTAATATTGACGTAATTATTCATGAATTTTTTTTTATCATTTTTTTTATTTTTTATTTCAAATTTTAATAAATGTTTTGCGGATCCTATTACCTTTACGAAAGAAGCATATGCAGACTGGACGCTACCTGAAAATCAAGATAGAATAACTGAAGGTGTCTGGATCACGAGAAAGGATAATCAGGGCCTTTTTAATATCTTTGTTGAGGAGAACTACTCAGGTCAGTCTCCTTTAAATACACTTTGGGCCCCGATGAAGACAATGGATGCTTCTCAAGAAGATTTTACATCATGGGTAGTAATGCATAATTCTGATCCTCAATCTACAATCGATGATACTGTTTCCTTACATATCCCTGAAGTAGGATTATATTTTGATTTAGTACTAATCTCTTTTTCAGGCGGAAATAGTGGAGGTGGTTTTTCATATGCAAGAGAACAGATTTATCCTCAACACCTAACGAATGATGACAATTTTGATATACAACAATCATTTAGTTTAAAACAAAATTATCCTAACCCCTTTAATCCCTCTACAACATTAAATTATAATATAGAAAAGGACAGTTTTGTTAAAGTTGTCATTCATGATTTAAATGGAATTAAAGTTAGAACCCTTGTAAATGAATTTCAAACCTCTGGAAATAAAAATATTGTTTGGGATGGAACAGATATAGATGGTAATGCTGTTTCTACTGGCATTTATTTTTACTCTTTAACTAATGGTGCTAGAGTTAAAACAAAAAAAATGTCTTTTGTTAAGTAATCGATTTTTAACATTCCTTAAATTTAAATTAAACAAACAATATTTATTTTATACTGCTTTTTTAATATTACTTTTAAATCAGTCTATATTATCAGCAAATATTAATGATGATTATAAACTGGTATGGAGTGATGAATTTAATTATGAAGGAATTATCAATCCTCAAAAGTGGTTCCATCAAACCATCATACCAAATGGTAAAAGTTGGTTTAATAATGAAATCCAACATTATACAAATAGAATTGATAATTCATATGTAAGCAATGGTTCTTTAAAAATTATCGTAAAGAAAGAAGCGTTCTATGACCAAAATCAGCTAAAGTATTTTACATCAGCTAGAATTAATTCAAAATTTTCTTTTACCTATGGTAGAATCGAAATAAGAGCTAAATTACCAGTAGGAGTTGGAATATGGCCTGCAATCTGGATGCTGGGCCAAAATATTGATGAGAAAGGTGCTTATTGGGAAACAAAAGGATATGCTGAAAAATCATGGCCAGATTGTGGTGAAATAGATATATTAGAACATTGGGGACATAATGAGAATTATGTTCAAAGTGCATTGCATACACCCTCGAGCTTTGGAGATACAAAAAATTTAGGTGGAAGATATCTATCAGATGTTCAAAATAAGTATAATACATATAGTCTTGATTGGTCAGTTGATTTCATGACTTTCAGTGTAAATGACACAATACACTATAAATATGCTCCTAAACAAAAAAATGATAAAACCTGGCCTTTCAATGAAAACCAATACCTAATATTAAATGTTGCTGTTGAACCTACAGTATCTTTGGATTTTATTAGTGATGAAATGGAAATTGATTACGTGAGAATATATCAATTCGAAAAAAATAAAGAGTAATGGAAAATGAAAAAAGTATATTAATTGTCGCGACATCAAAAGAAAATAATTATCGATTAGCTGTTAAAATTGGATTCTTATTAAATGAAAATTATAATTTGATATCTTTGGAAGATTATAAGTTACCCTTATATACATCTAAAGAGAAAAATATTGATAATGTCATTGTTCAAAGCCTTATTCATAAGTTTGCAAAGGCAAAAGGAATCATCTTTTGTGTACCCGAATATAATTATAACATTCCGCCAATTTTATCCAATGCTATTACTTGGATATCAGTTGAAGCTGAAAACTTTAGGGATGCATTTAATGAAAAGATAATTTTATTAGCAACGCATAGTGGTGGTACCGCAAGTAGCTTATTAACCATATTAAGAAATCAGCTTTCTCATTTAGGGGCATTTGTCCATCCTCGAACTATTACAGTTCATCGTAATTTGCCATTCGACCCAGAAAAAGCAAAAAAGATCTTGGTGAGTTTTCAATTATTTTTAAAGTAATACTTTATATCATTAACTATAAATCATATTATAATTATGTTTAAAAATAAACTAATTATCGTTATGGGTTTATTTTATTTTTCATGCGAAGATAATAACCTTAAAAAAGGTTGTACTGATTGCTCAGCTATAAATTATGATAGTACAGCAATTCTAAATGATGATAATTGTATTTTTTCAAATAATAATATTATTTCAAATTATACTGTAAAAGACTCTATAATGGGTCCTTTTTTAGAATGGTATTTTGATGACTATGCAATTGAAATAATAAGAGATTCTTGTTCCTCAAATGGAATTTTAATTAAGAATTATGGTAACATTAACAATTCTGATGGAGCATTAGTAATCCAAGGTATTGTATCTGAAGACTCTATCTATATTGCACCTCAAATTATCGATACAGGTAAAGATATTTATTCAACTGACTATATAGAAATCTTTGAGAATACTGGGGAATTTAGAAATGATTCAATTTTTATTAACTTAGGTTATATGAATCGATACGATCCTTATATTGGAAAATTATACGGAATTAAAATTAATAATTAAATTTAGCCTGGTATTTTGCTTGAAAAGTCAATGCAAGGCTTATGCATTTACTTTAATAATTATGTAAATTTATTATAACATGTCAGAACCTATACACAAACTTGCAGTAATAGTTTTTACCGATATTGTTGGATTTACTAAACTCACTGCAGAGGATCAACAGAAAGCAAGTGACTTACTAGATACCCAAAGAAATGAATTTGGCCCTTTAGTAAAGTCTTATCAAGGCAAGTGGGTAAAAGAAATGGGTGATGGTCTTATCCTCACTTTTGATACTGTTCAAAAAGCGGTGCATTGTTGTATCAAAATACAAGAGAAAGCAAAAGAAATTGATGATTTAAACCTTAGAATTGGCATACATCTTGGTGAAATACTTGAGAAAGAAAATGATATTATTGGTGATGATGTTAATATTACTGCAAGAATAGAACCTTTCTCGGCAACTGGTGGAATCGCAATATCCAATAAAATTAATGATGCCTTAATTAGAGAATCTAAATACAAGACAAAATACTTAGGTAAACCAAAACTTAAAGGTGTAGGTCAAACAGTTGAAGTATATTGCATTATTTCACATGGTTTACCAGAAACAAATCTTTCCCAAGTCTCTGCAAAATTAGAGAAAGAAAATAAATTTCTGGTTCCTGCGGTATCATCATTATTGGTCCTCATAATTGGGGTTTATTATCTCTTTTTTATGAAGCCAGATATTGCATCTATTGCTGTTCTGTATATGAAGGTTTCAGGTGGAGAAGATCTTAACTATATTGAAGCGATAACAGAAGATTTAATTTTCGATTTATCCAGCTCAACAAACGGTATGCTAAAAGTATCTGAACCTGCATCTGTTAAAAAATATAAAAATAATGAATTAGAATTTAAAGAACTTGGTCAAAAGCTTGATGTTAAATTCATTTTCCAAAGTAGCATACAACCTGATGGTGATGGCTTCAATCTACGTTGCAGATTAGTTGAAGCAAAGACTGGCGAGGATAGATTTATCAATAAGTGGTTCATTGAAAGTCAAAATTTACAATCTATTGTTGGCGTTCTTGCTGAAAATATAATAGATGAGTTAGAAGTAGATAAAAAGTCAGATATGGTTGCCCAACAATATGATCCAGAAGCCTATGAATTGTATTTGAAGTCTAAAACGTTATTTGCAACAAGTAAAAATACTGAAGATACCGAAAATTCTATTAATATGATGTTAGAGGCAACTCGTATTGATAATAATCTTATTGGAGCAAAATTATTTCTTGGTCTGATGTATGAAGAAACAAGAGATTATGACAATGCAAATAAACTTTACAGCAGAGCTTTATCTCAGAGTAAAACGGTGGGAGACAATGCTATTATTGCAGAAGCATTAAGAAAACAAGGGAAACTTTTTAGAAAAGAGAAAGATTTTGATGGAGCAATCAAAAAGTTCAATGAATCATTATCAATAGCTAAAGTGATGAATGATAAAAATGCTATGGCTAAAACTTTAAATAGTATTGCAATTCTTTATTATAGGACAGACAGAAAAGAAGAAGCTCTACAGAATTGGCTAGAGGCCTTTCGTATCGCTGAAGAATTTGATGATAAATTAAAAACCTCTAAATATTTAAATAATTTAGGTATTTGGTATGAAGCGGATGCTAGTTTTAGTAGATCTATTGAATATTATAATAAAAGTCTTGTTATTAAAGAAGAATTAGCTGATAATCGAAATATTGGTAAAACATTGCATAATCTCGGAAAAGTTTATTTTGAAATGGGAGATTATGAAAATGCAATTGACCACTATAACAGAAGCATTAATATAAAAAATAAATTGAATGATTTAGTAGGACTAAATAAATCAATTGTTAGTAAAGCAAAATCTTACTTTTTCACTAGTGATTACGAAAGTGCTTATAAAGAAATTAAAGAAGCAATAAAATTATCCAAAGATTTGAAGCGTGATAAATTAAAAGTAGAAAAAGAAAGATATCTTGGTATGACATACTTTTTTCAGGCAGAATATGATAGTTCAATATACTATTTGGATAAAGTTGAACAAGTATATGGAAAGATACCAGTTAAAGCTGCAACAGTAATGCCATTTATTGCTTCAGCATACTTTCAAAAAGGTGAAACTGAAAAAGCAAAATTAGAGCTCAATGAATTTTATTCAATTATCAAAGAAAATGATTTAAAAAATAGTGATATAGTGTTAGTTAATTGGCATGCATATAAAATATTTGATCAGATTGGTGAAAATAAAAAAGCAAAGCAATGTCTAGAAGATGCTTATTTTGAAATAAAATCAAAATCAAAAGAAATTAAAGATAAAGATGATAGAAAGCTTTTTATGAACACAGCTATGAATAAGAGCATTTTGGATAAATGGGAAAATTCTTAGAAATATCTTTTATTTGTAAATTAATTTTTTTATATGAAATATAATTTTAACCATTTATTATTGAATAGTTTAAAATCGTAAATATTAATTAACTTAATGTTAAATAATGTAATATTTTTATTAGTGATTTTTAAAATAATCCAAGATTGAGGAAAAAAAAATGAAACATTTACTTAAATCAGTTTTGTTCTTTTCTGCCATTATGTACGCAACATTAATAAATGTTCCCCAAGATTATAGTACTATCCAAGATGGTATAAATGCTGCTCAAGAGGGAGATACAGTTTTAATTGCTCAAGGGGTATACAATGAGAACTTAATTCTTGAAAAAGAAATTGTCTTAGCAAGTAATGCATTATTTGACAATCTTAACTCAGCTTGGATTTCAAATGATAACATTTCGCAAACCATCATTAGCGCTCCAGATATTCCAATAAACTCAAAGTATGGAAGTTGTTTAGTCGTACGTAATAATAATATCGAGCCAACCATTTATGGTTTAACATTTTCAAATGGTCTAGGTACATCCATGAGATCAGTAGATTGTGTAAACACACCTGATAATAGTAGCAAAATGAAAGCTGGTGGCGCTATTTTAATTTTTCAGGCCTATCCTAAGATTCATTATAATAGATTTGTTGATAATGGTTTTAATGGGCCTCAAATAGGGGGTAACACAAATACAAATGCAATAAATGATGGTGGAGCAATTGCATTATATGATGATGAGGATATTGAATTTGATGAAGACAGATCTTCAGTAAACAATCATTCCAATAATTATAATAGAAATAGGCCAACAGTTGTTAGTCTACAAAATAACTATTTCTCAGGAAATAGTAGCTCTAATGGAGAAAATATATATACTGTAGGATACAATGGTACTATTGATGTAAGTAACAGTCATTTTGACAATATAGATTGTACAACAAATGAGGTTAGCGAATTTATTTTGACATCCTATAATGAAGATGCAGATTATGTCCAGGATAATATTTTTGGTTTATGCATTGAAGATAATACATTTTATGTTTCAGTTGATGGTAATGATTCCAATACTGGAAGTGAGTCAGATCCATTTTTAACAATTAATAAAGCCCTTGGTCGTGTAAAAACAACCGGTGAAACTACTATTGTTCGCGTACTTGAGGGGTATTACTCACCATCAACAACTGGAGAAAAATTTCCAGTAACATTACCTGATAATGTACATTTAGTTGGAGATAATTCAGAAAATACTATTCTTGATGCTGAAGGAACTTTTGTTGATCAGAGAGGAGTTATTAGAATAGAGCATTCTCAAAATGTTTTGGTTGCAAATTTTACGATAACTGGAGGATTCGATGAAGAATCTGGTTGTCATGGAGGTGGTGGAATATCTCTTATCGTTCCGGATAATGATCCAATGGGAGACATTGAAACAACGGATGCTATTTTTGAAAATCTAATTATTGAAGATAATTATGGTTATGTTGGTGGTGGTATAAATATATACAAGGTTCAAGGTGCTACATTTCAGGAGATAGAGGTAAGAAACAATAAATCTGCTTACCAGGGTGGAGGCGTTTTCCTTCAAAAAGGAATTGCTACATTTAAGAAAATGGTGATTAATCAGAATGAAAATGGAGTGTCTGCTGCGCCAGGTAGGCAAGGTGGTGGAATGATGTTCGCTTTTTCTGGAGGTGTTCTTGAAGATATAATCATAGATGAGAATAGAACTGGGGATAGTGGTGGTGGTCTATGGGTGAATAATGGTATTGGACTATCTCTAAACAGAGTAACCATCTCCGATAATATTAGTACTTATAATGGTGCCGGTATGGTTTTAATGCAATGCGATGCACCTACTCAAATAATTAATACCACTATTGCTAATAATTTTCTAGCTGGTGACGCTAATGGTAATTTCGGTCAAGGCGATGGTTTGTGGGCAATGTTTTCTAGTGCTAATATTACAAATTCAATTTTTAATGGTAATTCTGGTACAGGAAATGAAGTAGTAAGGATGGGGGGAGATTATTTTAATCTTCAATATAGTTTAACTCAATCTGAAGTGGACTATAGTGATAATTCTATAGGAAATTTAGTCGGGGATCCACTTTTTATAGATGCCGAAAATGGTAATTACTCTCTGCAAGAGTCTTCATTGTGTATTGATAGTGGAATTGCCGATATTGACAGTGACGGAAATCAAGATATAGATGATTTTTTTGGATTAGCTCCAGATATGGGGTCTCATGAATGGCTGCTCCAATCTGTAAGCAATGTGGCAATTTATGTTTCATCATCTAGCATTACACTTACATGGGATCCACACCCAAACCCTGCTCTACAATATTATTCTGTGGAGTATTCAACTGATCCTGAATTTGAGAATGATGTTTTATCACAATATGGTACAGATACTTATATTGTATTTGATGAGAATTTATTACAATATGATATTGAGTATTTCTTCAGAATCACAGCCTTTACTAATGTATGGAGTCTTTATTCTGATGTTTACTCTGGGTCTATAGAGTTTCTAGATTTGGATAAAGAACAATTACCTTTAATATTCTCATTAAAACAAAACTATCCAAACCCATTTAATCCCACTACTAACATTACGTATAGCATTCCTTCAGATAATCATGTCGAGGTTAATATCTATAACCTAATGGGAGAAAAAGTGAAAACATTAGCTAACGGTTTTCAAACTTCTGGAACTAAAACTGTAAAATGGGATGCTACTAACGAATATGGTGAACCAGTTAGTGCAGGGCTATACGCTTATACAATTCAAGCGGGTAGTTTTAATCAGACAAAGAAAATGCTATTACTAAAATAATTAAGAATAAAATTCCCATGAAAACCCCTTGTATATTATAAGGGGTTTTTTTTTATACTTTTAGATACTGAAAGGAAATATATTAATGAAATTACTTATCGAAAATATATCTAAAACATATTCAAATGGTGTTCAAGCACTTAAGAATGTAAATCTTGAAATTAGCAATGGTATGTTTGGTCTTCTTGGTCCAAATGGAGCAGGTAAATCAACATTAATGAGGACGATTGCATCTCTTCAAGATGCAGATGAGGGAATAATTAAAATTGGTAATATTAATGTTTCAGAGGATAAACAGCAATTAAGAGAAGTTCTAGGTTATTTACCTCAAGAGTTTGGAGTATACCCCAAAGTTTCTTGCTATGAACTTTTAGATCACATGGCAGTTATGAAAGGGATTACTGATTCAAAAAGTCGTAAATCCATAGTAGAAAATCTTCTTATTCAGACCAATCTATGGGAATCAAAGGATAGAAACTTAGGGACTTATAGTGGTGGAATGAAGCAACGTTTTGGGATTGCTCAAGCTCTTATTGGAGACCCCAAACTTATAATTGTTGATGAACCAACAGCTGGTTTAGATCCGATGGAACGAAATAGGTTTCATAACCTTTTAAGCGAAATTGGTGAAAATGTAATTGTAATTCTTTCTACTCATATTGTCGATGATGTAAGAGACTTATGTAATGATATGGCCATCATTCTAAATGGTGAGGTTCAGATAATGGGGGAGCCAATAGAGTTAATAAAAGAATTGAGTGGTAAGGTATGGAAAGGCTTAGTTGATAAAAAAGATTTAATAAAAATAGAGAAAGACAATCAAGTAATCTCTTCAAGGTTACATATGGGAAAAGTACAGGTTCGAATTTTTAGTGACAAACCATTAGATCATAGTTTTGAGAAGACTGATGCTGAGATTGAAGATCTCTACTTCTCAACAATTCATGGATTAGACATCAATGGAAGTAAATAATATGTGGAGACATATTTTAAATTTCGAATTACGAATTGGTTTTAAAAAGACATCAATTATTGTCTATTTTTTAATCTTTTTTAGTCTAGCTTTTCTTATTGTAAATGTTCTCGGTGGGGCATTTACAGGAGCTCGTATTGTAATAGGAAATGCGAATAATCATCTGAATGCACCATTAGTAATCGCTGAATTACAAACAGTGATAAGTATGATTGGAGTATTGATTTGTGCTGCAATATTTGGGAATTCAGGATATCGAGATTTTCAGTACAATACTCACTCCTTATTTTTTACAAAGCCCATAAAACCATCTGATTATTTTATTGCTCGATTTACGAGTTCTTTCATCATAAGCCTAATTATCCAAGCAGGATTTAGCCTTGGTTTATTATTTGGCTTTTTGATGCCATATCTGGATAATGAAACTTTTGGTCCATTTAATTTTTTCGCTTATTTGCATCCCTTCATGATTATGGTAATACCAAATATATTCATGGTAGGATCGCTCCTATTTACAATCGCAATACTAACACGAAGAATGTTACCTACCTACATGGCCTCTGTTGTATTGTTGTTTGGATATTTGAGTACTGGAACTTTTACAAGTGAAATTGAGACAAGGTGGATTGCTACTCTAATTGATCCTTTTGGTGGTGAAGCTATCGGTGATGCTGTTCGGTATTGGACTCAATTTGAACAAAATAATAATTTTATTCCAATAACTAAATGGCTGTTACTAAATAGAATTTTATGGATAAGTATCGGATTTGTTTTTATAATAATAGGATTATGGAAATTTGATTTTAAGCACCCAAATCCTGGGAAAGTGAAAAAAGAGAAAATCAATAAAAGTGTCCAAAAAGAACAAGCCAAATTAAAAACAATCTCCATTGCTTTTAGTCCAGTATTTGACGGGAAAACTTTATGGATTCAGTTTATAACTCAAATCCGCATTGAGATTAAACGTGCTTTTCGTGATCCCTATTTTATAGCTATTGCAGGTACTGCAGTAGGATTTTTAATCTTGAATGGTCAATCTATTGGACGTTGGAATGGCGTGAATACACTTCCTTTAACTAATGTAGTTGCAGGTTCATTAAGTGCAGCATTTTCTTTATTTATGATTATTTTAATTACATTTTATGCAGGACAAATTATTTGGAGGGAACGTGAAATAAAGGCAAACCAAATTATGGATTCTCTCCCTATACCGAACTGGATTCCAATGTTATCCAAACTAGTTGCTTTAATATTAATTCCTGGAATAATGCTATTTTTACTGATGCTTATCGGAATTGGAATACAAACATGGAAAGGTTTTTATGATTATGAATTACATCTCTATATAAAAAAGTTATTTCTTCTCGATTGGACAAACTATGCTTTATTGTGCGTTTTAGCATTTGCAATTCAGGTAATTGTAAATCATAAGTATTTAGGACATTTTGTGATGATACTTTATTTTTTATTTGGAATGTTTTCTGGCCAAATGGGACTTGATCATACTTTATATGATTATGGTTCTGGATCTGGAGCTCCTTATTCGGATATGAATGGATTCGAGCCTTATGTTTGGAAACTTTTATGGTACAAAGCATACTGGTTCTCTTTTGCAATATTACTAATTATAATAAGTAATCTATTTTGGAGTAGGGGCCTAACTGAAAGTTATAATACCCGTTGGAATCATAGTAAAAAACGAGTTAATGGTTTGTTAAAAAATGGATTAATATTTTTTAGTTTTTTATTTTTAAGTATTGGAAGTTTTATTTTTTACAATACTAATATTTTAAATCAATATCATCAACCAAAATATTGGGATAATTTTTCTGCTGAATATGAAAAAAAGTACAAAAAATTTAATAATGTGTCTCAACCAAAAATAACAGGAGTAAGTGGAGAGGTTAACTTATTTCCCAAGGAGTCTAGATTAGAATTTTCTGGAAAATATCAGTTGAAAAATAAAACAGGAGATATTATTGATACCGTCCATTCTAATTTTAATAGAAAGTTTCCATATGCAGTTTATTCCTGGTCAAGGAAAAATGAATTAGTAATTACTGATAGTTCCTACGGGTGGAACATGTTTGTTTTTGATCCCCCTATATTGCCAGGAGAAGAATTTTCTCTTGAATTCTCTGGATTTCAAAAACGTACTGGCTTTTCTAATAGTGGCGTCGACAGAACAGTTATTGAAAATGGAACTATGATTTGGAGTAATCAATTATTTCCTTCGTTTGGATATAATCCTGATCGTGAATTAAGAAGTAAGCGAGTGAGAAAAAAATATGGTCTTTCAGAAAATCAGGATCCAATGTTAAAATTTGATGACATTAATGGTAATAAGGATGGTATACTGGGTAATGATGCGGACTGGGTAAATTTTGAGATGATTATTAGTACTGATTTAGATCAAATTGCTATGACCCCCGGCTATATTCAAAGAGAATGGGTCGAAAATGATAGACGTTATTTCCATTATAAAATGGATCAAAAAATTCATAACCTTTTCGCATTTGTTTCTGCGAGGTATGAAATACTTCAAGAAACATGGAATGGTATCAGTTTAGAAGTGTATTACCATTATAAACATGATTATAATATTGATAAAATGATGGAAGGTATGAAAAAATCATTAGAATACTATTCTGAGCTATATGGTCCATATCCTTACAAGCAATGTCGAATTCTGGAAATACCTAGATATGCAAGTTATGCGGCCTCGTTCCCCAATACAATTCCATTTTCTGAATCAGTAGGTTTTGTTATGGACGTTGATCCTGAGGATCCAGAAGACTTAGATATGCCATTTTGGGTAACTGCACATGAAATGGGACATCAGTGGTGGCCTCATCAAGTTTCAGGAGGAAATGTGCAAGGTTCTGCTTTTTTAAGTGAAGGCTTATCTGAGTACTCTGCTGTTGCACTCTTAGCAAAAGAAAAAGGTGAAAAACAACTTAGAAAGTTTCTCAAATATGAACTGGATCAGTATTTAGAGGGACGGGCTTTTGAACAAAAGTATGAACCTTCAATTATCCAAGCGGAGGGACAGTCTTATATACATTATAACAAAGCAGGTTTAACTATGTATACATTGTCAGATTTTATTGGTAAAGATATTTTTAATAAAGCGCTGGGTAATTTTATTGAAAAATATAGATATAAATCAGATCCTTATCCGAATATTGGACAATTTATAAATAGTATTAGACGTGAGTCACCTGAGGATCTTCAGTATTTGATTACGGATACATTTGAAAAAATCACACTTTATGAAAATAAAGCGATAAGTGCTTCTGCTATTTTGAATAGTGACAGTACATATACCGTAGATGTTGAAGTGGAAGCAAAAAAAGTATATTCTGATAGTTTAGGAATTCAAACTAATGCAGGACTTAATGATTGGCTAGAAATTGGTATTCTAGGAGAATTCTTAATAAATGGCAAAATAGAAGAACTCCCTATATACTTAGAAAAAGTTTTTATTACTGATTCTATCACAGCATTTCAGGTAAATGTAAAAGAAAAGCCTGTTAAAGCAGGAATTGACCCAATGAATAAATTTGTGGATCGAGATTCAGATGATAACCTAATAAGGGTTAGTATTAATAAAACTGATTTTAATGAAAAAGAGGAAATTTTCGAAAATTAATTCGCCAAAGTCTTGAAAATGATGATATGATGTTAAATGTTCTAGATGATACTGACCAAGGTCGAGGTCAGACAATTATAAAAAAAGAAATTGCAAAGAAATTTGGTGGTGATGTCCAAGAAAAAAACCATGAATATTGTCAATGGTGAATTTAAAAGAGAATGGCGCGGATGATAATTTTATGTTTGTAATAACTAAAAAAGATAAAACTAAAAATTTCATAAACTATATTCGTTTTTAATCTTGAATCTTCTTTTCATTTTTTTTCAATATATAGTACCTCAACACCTTCTGTCTCGTTTAGTTGGCAGAATTGCTAAGAGTAATAATGTAAAAATAAAGAATGCTTTGATATCATATTTTTTAAAAAATTATGATATCAATATGCAAGAAGCTGAAGTTGAGAACGCTTTTGAATTCAAGACTTTTAATCAATTTTTTACTAGAAAATTAAAAAAAGAAGTGCGTCCAATTTCTTCAGGAAACAGTGTGGTCGTTTCACCTGCAGATGGTGTAGTTAGTCAAATTGGATTTATTAAAAACGGTGAAGTCTTCCAGGCAAAAGGGAGACGTTTTAGCTTACATGATTTTCTTGGAGGAGATAAAAAAATATCTGAAATGTTCATAAATGGCTCCTTTTCAACAATTTATTTATCACCAAAGGACTATCATCGTATTCATATGCCATTTCCAGGAACTCTTCGGAGTATGGATTATATACCTGGAAATTTATTTTCTGTTAACCCTGTTACTGTTGAAAGTGTCGATAATCTCTTTGCTCGTAATGAGCGATTATCCTGTGTTTTTGTAACAAAGGACGGTCCTATGGCAGTAGTATTAGTGGGAGCTATGATTGTTGCTGGTATTCGAGTGATTTGGGAGAAGAATCCTTTCATAAAAAATAAAAAAATACAGCATTTTAAATACCCATTAAAAGGTCAAGGGTCTGTTCACCTTAAAAAAGGTGATGAGCTAGGACGATTTATGTTAGGCTCAACCGTAGTAATTTGTTTCCCAAAAAATAAAGTTAATTGGATTGAAGACATACATTCAAATTCTTCTTTAAAAATGGGAGAGCCAATTGCAAAATTTGAACATTAACCTATTAGCTTAGTTTTCCATTCTTATAGTCTTCGAAAGCTTGTAGAATTTCTGTTTTTGTGTTCATAACAAATGGGCCACCTCTTGCTACTGGCTCATTCAATGGTTCTCCTCCAACTAGAATAAATTTACTATCTTCGTTCGCTTTACAATAAAAGTCTCCAGTTGATCCAAGCACTGCAAGATACCCTTTTTTTATAGATCCATTACAATAAATTTCTCCATCATAAACATAAAAAAAACTATTCCAATTTTTGTCAATAGAAAGTCTTAACGATGAATCTTTTTCTAAGAAAATATCATAAAAAAACATTGGTGAATGCGGTTTTCCAGGACCGACTTTTCCATCAAATGCTCCAGCTATAATTTTAACAATTCCTCCTGATATTTTCTTTTTTGGTATATTAATTGCAGGTATGTCATGATATGCTGGGTTCATCATTTTATTCTTTTTTGGGAGATTTAACCATAATTGGAACCCGTGGATAAGACCTTCAGTTTGTTCTGGCATTTCACTGTGGATTACACCTTTACCGGCTGTCATCCATTGTACTGAACCATCTGTTAAAAAACCTTCATTTCCTGCTGTATCTTTATGCTTAAATTTTCCATTAATCATATAAGTAATCGTTTCAAAACCTCTATGTGGATGAGGGGGAAACCCTCCAATATAATCATCTGGATTTTCACTTCCAAACTCATCAAGAAGTAGAAATGGATCCAACATATCTAACTCAGGAGATGCGATAATACGTTTAAGGTTTACTCCAGCACCATCGCTGGTTTCTACTCCTTTTACTAGCTTTTCTACTTTTCGCAAACCGAATTTCATTATCTAAAATAAACAATATTTATGGTTTTTTATAAATTGATTTTTATTAACTGTTGTTAATTTTTTTGAGGTGTAATTTCAACAGTACATATAAATTAAATATAAATCACTAAATATGAGAAAAACCTTAACTATAACTCTTGCTTCCCTTATCTCAATTTGTTTTTCACAAATTATTAATGTAGGTAGTGGAAGTTACACATTAAATTTTCCAGGAACTGATGAAGCGGGGAGAAATGGTTATCCATCTGGAGAACCACAAATAACTGGTCCAGCATCATCAAAGCATCCTCCGACTAATGACTGGTGGTCAGCTCTTATAAAAAATGATCATGTAAGTAACCTTTTCAATTACCCGATGGCATTAAAGACTACAAATCAAGGATTGGTAACAAGTTACATACCATGGGGTGTGTATGATGATCAAGAGCCCATTATAGTTGGTGTTTCTGGGTTGAATTCCAGCAGGTCTAATATTTATGATTTTACAGATTGGACGGTAACCATGCAATGGAGTAATAACGGTCATAATTTTAGAGCTACTTCAGGGATTGGTATGCCATTTGTATATTATACTAAAGGGAATAGTGATGTAGCTGAGATAACTATTAATCTAGGTGATATTGTGGTTGATGATGAAAAAATTCTGGTATCTAATGCAAGAAATGATGCAGATTTTATAATTTTTGCTCCTATCGGAAGTAGTTGGGATCAGAATGGAACAAAATTTACATCAGATTTAAATGGAGAAAATTATTGGTCGCTTGTTATGATTCCTCAATCAGAAGATAATTTAAATTATTTTGCTCAAGAATATCAAAAATATGCTTATGTATTTCCAACCAATACGATTACAAATTGGTCTTACAATCAAAGTACGTCAGAATTAATAACAGAATATTCAATTGAAGTCGATATAAAAGAAGGATCTTTTAATCATGTTCTTCAAGGATTACTACCACATCAATGGAATAATTTAGACTCTGATTCACCAACTCCTAATGAAATAAGTTATTCATCAGTGAGGGGAGAGTTGAAAATGCTTGATGGTAATTTTTTTAAAACAAAAAATATTTTCAAAGGAATACTACCAACTTTACCTTATTTAGCTAATTACAGTTCTGGATTTAATCCTGCAGAGTTAGATAATAAAATTTCACAAATTCAGAATGATCAATTAGCAACTTGGACGGATTCCTATAATGAAGGACAGGTGATGAATAGATTAGTTCAAACTGCTAGGATTGCTGATCAATCTGGTGATTTTGAAGCTCGCGATATAATGGTAGAGACCATAAAAGATAGGCTAGAAGATTGGCTTACTGCTAGTAATTCAGAGGTCGCATTCTTATTCTATTACAACTCAACATGGTCAACTTTGATTGGATATCCTGCTGGACACGGACAAGATAACAATATAAATGATCATCATTTTCACTGGGGATATTTTATTCATGCCGCCTCTTTCATAGAGCAAATGCAACCAGGTTGGGCCCTTGAATGGGGTGATATGGTAAATGAATTGGTCTGGGATGCTGCATCTCCTTTTAGAGAGGATCCAAAATATCCCTATCTTAGAAGTTTTAGTCCATATTCTGGTCATTGTTGGGCCAATGGGTTTGCAACATTTCCTCAAGGTAATGATCAAGAATCTACCTCTGAAAGCATGCAATTTAATTCCGCTTTAATACATTGGGGGTCATTAACTGAAAATAATATAATTCGAGATTTAGGAATATATCTTTACGTAACTGAACAGACTGCAGTTGAGGAATATTGGTTTGATATGTATGAAAGAAATCTAAGTCCATCACATCCATACAGCTTAGTATCCAGAGTTTGGGGAAACTCATACGATAATGGTACATTTTGGACTAATGATATTGCAGCTTCGTACGGCATCGAATTATATCCCATTCATGGCGGTTCTCTCTATTTAGCTCACAACAGCTCATATGTAGAAACTTTGTGGGAAGAAATTTCAACCAATACTGGTATTTTAAACAATGAAGTAAATCCTAATTTATGGCATGATGTATACTGGAAGTATCTATCATTTATTGATCCAGAGACTGCAATAGAATTATACAACTCAAACCCTGATAGAGAATTGAAATTTGGTATATCAGATGCGCAGACGTATTACTGGTTACATGGGATGAATGCAGTTGGAGCATTGAGACCTGAAATTTATTCTAACTATCCAATTTCGGCTTCTTTTGATAAAGAAGGTGTATTCACCTATGTTGCTCATAATTATTCTGATGAAGAGATAACGGTTACTTTTTCTGATGGATTTCAATTAGATGTTCCACCAAACCAAATGTCTACAAATCGTGGATCTGATATTTCTGGAATTATATCATCAGATTTCTCCCAAGCTTATGTAAATGGATCAATTAATGTAACTATTGTGTCTGATTATGAAAATATTTCAAGAGTTGAAATTTATGATGGTGAAAACCTAGCTGGAGAAACTGGAAGTTATCCATTTGAATACCGTGTTTCAAACCTATCTCCGGGTCTACATAATATCTATGCAAAAATATTTAGTGGAAATGATTTTGGACTTACGAACATTATTAATATTCAGGTTGGTGAACAAAGTTCTTACACAAATGATTTTAATATAATACCAGGAATCATTGAAGCAGGGAAATATGATACTTTTGAGGGTAGTGTTGGGCAGGGTGTTACATATTTAGATATGTCTCAAGAAAATTATGGAGGATTTAGACCTCAAGAATATATAGATAGTGAGTATCGTAATAATGAAGGTGCTACTCTAGGATGGATTGATGGTGGAGAGTGGTCAGAATATAGCATTAAAGTAGAAAATGCTGGATTTTATGATATTGCATTCAGACTAGCCTCTGGAAATCCCAATGGTGGTGGTCCTTTTCATTTAGAAGTTAATAGTGAAAGATTACATGACGATATCTACATAGAATCAACTGGTGATTGGTATAACTGGATAACATACAATATAGGAGATATTCCTCTAAACCAAGGGGAGCATACACTAAGATTGGTTATGTCAAATGGTGAATTTAATATTGGTAAAATGCAATTCAGTTTTAGCGATTCTTTAAATTTTTCACCACCTGTAGCTAATGCAGGTGAAGACATTGTTGTTATACTTCCAAATCAAAATGCATTTTTAGACGGATCACTTTCTTTTGATAATGATAATGATAATCTTATTTATAACTGGGCTCAAATTTACGGACCTTCGTTGGTAGCTTTTTCTAATAATTCATCAATGGATACAGATATTTCTAATTTGGAAGAGGGAGTGTATAAAATTAAGTTGACAGTAACAGATGGCTCTTATGATTCAAGTGATTTTTTATTAGTTTTTGTTTCTGCGACATCTAATCTTGCTCCAACTGTGGTACTCGAATCTCCAAGTTCAAATTCATCATTTTATTTCGGATCAACAATATCCTTAATCGCATCAGCTTCAGATATTGATGGTGAAATTACATTGGTCGAATTTTTTAATTTTGAAAATAAAATAGGTGAAGATTATACTCCTCCTTATCAATATGATTGGCTAGATGCAAATATTGGTGTTCAAAATATTACTGCTCATGCAACTGATGATGGTGGTCTTACTTCAATATCATCTACTATAAATATAGAAGTTTTAGAAGCACCTTTATGTACTGGTGGCCCTGATAACGGGCATTATACATATGAATTTTCGGATGATTCTGATAATCCGACAATTACATTTATTCCTAGTGCACCGCATGTTGGTAATCCAACATGTATATTATATTATTCAACTGGTGGTACCCCACCAGGATACAATGTTACGCCAAATGTCCCCTATCAAATTAATGCAGCAGAAGGAGATCAAATCCAATTTTATTATACATATTCTTATAATGGTTTAGATCAAAATACTTCACAAAATATGCATTCCTACATTGTCGGAAGTTGTAACACTCTTGAAAATGAACATGAAAATAATATCCCAGATCAATTTTCAATAAAAGCTTATCCAAATCCCTTCAATCCTTCTATTAACATTGATTATTCATTAAATGAATTAACCTTTATTGACATATCCATTTATGATATAAAAGGACAATTAATTAAAAATTTAGTAAATGAAACTAAATCACCCGGTTTTTATCATTGTTCTTGGGATTCAAAAAATAATATTGGCAATAGAGTTTCGGCAGGGCTTTATCTAATAAATACTAGGACTAAACACACCTTGGAAACAAAAAAGATAATTTTAGTAAAATAATATATAACTTATTATCAATTTTTTCGAATTTCATCAATCCTTAAGTTTAGATACTTTTCAATGGGCTCAGGTTGCTTTTTGCGCAATCGGTATTGGTATGGCAAAAACAGGGCTAGGAGGAATTGGACTTTTAGTTGTACCTATTATGGCTTCAATTTTTGGAGCTAAGTCTTCCACTGGAATTTTACTTATTATTTTAATAATTGCTGATTTTTTTGGAGTAACATATTATCATCAACATGCTGATCTTAAAAAATTAATAAAACTAATTCCAAGTACCATATTAGGTATCATATTTGCTGTTTTTATGGGTAATTATATAAATGAAAATCAATTTAAAATATTTTTAGCATTAATTGTTTTGTTGGGAATAATTTTAATGTTTTTTAATAGTGAAAATGAAAAAAAAAATCCAAAAGAAAAGAATATATTCATAACAAGTTTTTTTGGAATATTAGGTGGTTTATCTACCATGATAGGGAATGCCGCTGGACCAGTAATGACAATTTATTTTTTATCAATGGGTTTTCAAAAAAATAAATTTATAGGCACAGCAGCATGGTTTTTTTTAATAGTAAATTTATTTAAAGTGCCTTTTCATTTTATATTCTGGAATACGATAAACTTTCAAATATTATTTTTTGGAATTTCGTGTCTACCTCTAATAGTGATTGGTGCTTACTCTGGAATATTTATTGTAAAGAGAATACCTGAAAACCCATACAGGTTATTTTTAATAGTATCAGTTGTATTATCTGCTTTGAAATTAATATTTATATTTTAATTATTACTTTATTCAAAATGTGAAGTGAAATATTTAATTATATTTAAAAAATGAAAGAACAATGAAAATTAAACTAGGATATATTTGTATAGGAATTAGCGCATTATTATATATAGTATTATTTGCAGTACCATTTATAGGTTTATTTTCAAACTTTAAAATTATAGCTGGAACAATATTTTATGTGATGAGTTATATTTTCATGTTTTTAGGCTTTTGGTTATTAGGAAAAGATTTAGCTCGTAAAATCAAAGATAAATTTTTGAATATTTTTAGGAAAAAGAAGGAAGAGTGAGTTTTAGTTATCTTATTCAAAAACTAGAGAATTTCATTCAAAATATTAAGATATTATTTAAATGGCAAAAAAAATTATAATATCAATTATAGGTTTATTAAGTACCTTAATAGTTCTTATTATTGTATTTATTAGTTGTGCTCCTCAATTTGGATCAAATCCAGATAAAATGCAAAAAGAGTACTTTTCTTTATTTAGCAATTATATGAATGGTGAATTTGTAAACTTAGAAGAAACAGAAATGATGACAGGTGATATGCCTATGTCAGAATTTTTTAAAAAGGATAGTCTGAGATCACCTTTGTTTGAGTTGCAGACTCAAGAAATAGATCTAAATTCTTTTAAAAGTAAATCTGAAAAATCCATTTCCAAAATAGCATGGTTAGGTCATTCTGCATTTATTTTGAACTTGGAGGGTAAAATAATATTATTAGACCCCATGCTTGGGGAATATGCGGCTCCTTTTCCAATACCATCCTTAAAAAGATATAGCGAAAAAACACCATTTAAAATAGATGATTTAGGTTCTGTCGATGCTGTTTTAATATCACACGATCATTATGATCACTTAGACTATACCACGGTAAAAAATATCAAAAATAATGTTGGTATGTTTTATGTCCCTTTAGGAATTGGTAATCATCTTCAAAAGTGGGGAGTCTCAAAAGAAAAAATTATTGAAATGAATTGGGGTGAATCCACGTTATTAAATGATATTGAATTAATTTGTTTACCGGCCAGACATTTTTCTGGAAGAGGACCTTTAAATAGAAATTCCACATTATGGTGTTCTTGGGCAATTAAATCTAATACCAGTAAAATTTATTTTAGTGGAGATTCGGGTTTTGGATTTCATCTTTATGAAATTGGTAAAAAGCATGGTCCATTTGATTTAGCCTTGATTGATTGTGGTCAGTATAATGACGCGTGGAAGTTCTCACACATGTTCCCCGAACAAGGTGTCGAAGCCGCTCGAGTTTTAAATTCAAAATATTTAATGCCCATTCATTGGGGTGCCTTTACATTAGCGACACACCCATGGAATGAACCAGTTGAGAGGGCACTTATAGAATCAAATAAGAAAAAACAAAAAATAATTACACCTCAAATTGGACAGGTAATTCATTTAAACAACTTAGATTTAAAATATGAAAATTGGTGGAATTATTAGTATCTTTAATTAAATTGCCTATTATTACAGAGCAGATCCTAAATAGACTGCTACTAACGAGAAAAAAGAAAGTTGAGGACTTGATTCATGGAACAGGTACCTACAAAGAAAAAACCTTATCTAATTATTGGAGGTGGGAGGCTAGCAAAACACCTAGCTTACTATTTGCAATTATTAGACATTCCATTTAATCAATGGAAGCGTAAAGATAGATCTAAACTAGAAAAGTTATCTAGCAATTCTAATAAGATCTTACTAGCCATATCTGATGATTCTATCATTCCAGTTGCAAAAAAATTCCCTGATAAATTGGTTATTCATTTTTCTGGTGTATTAACAACAAAATTTGCAGAAAGCGCTCATCCTCTTTTTACCTTTTCAAATAATTTATACCAGTTAAAAGAATATCAAAATATTCCATTCATTACTGAAAGAAAAAGAATGAACTTTAAAGAATTATTTCCTGAGTTAATAAATTTATCATATGTGATAGAACAAAGAGAAAAAGAGCATTATCATGCTTGGGCATCTATGGTCGGAAATTTTTCTTCTTTTCTTATCTCAGAATATAAAAAAGTAATCGCAGGTCTTGACCTTCCTAAAGAGATACTTGAACCATATCTTTATCAAATTGTTAAAAATTCAATTAATGAAACAGATGCATTAACTGGACCTATTATAAGGGGTGATCAAGAAACTATTGATAAGCATTTACAAATTATTGAGATGGATTTTATTCCGATATATAATTCTTTTTTAAAATGTATAAATAATAGAAGAAAATGAAAAGTATTCAAAGTTTTAAAAAAATAAAATTAAAAGATTCTAAGCTGACTATGATAACTTGTTATGATTACAGCTTTGCAAAAATTATTGCCGACTCCAATATAGATATGGTTTTGGTAGGAGATAGTGCAGCTATGGTAATGGCTGGATTTAAGAATACAATTCCTGCTACAATCGAAATGATGGAATACCATATTAGCTCTGTTGCTCGTGCTTTAAAAGGAAAATTTTTAGTTGGTGATATGCCATTTTTAGAGCATCGTAAAAATAAAAAACAAACAATGAATTCAATTGATATTTTGATGAAAGCAGGTGCGAACGCAATTAAAATTGAGGGAGGTCAAAATCATACCAAAATTATAAAATATATTGTGGATTCTGGCGTCCCCATAATGGGGCACCTTGGTCTGACTCCTCAATCAGTTAATGCTCTAGGTGGATGGAAATTACAAGGAAATTCAAAAATAGAAGCTGAAAAAATATATGAAGACGCTTTGCAATTAGAAAGATCAGGAGTCTTTGCAATTGTTTTAGAAATGATTCCTGAAAAACTTGCGAAAAAGATAACAGATGATCTTCAAATCCCAACAATTGGTATCGGTGCAGGTGCATATACTTCTGGACAAGTGTTAGTTCTTCAAGATTTATTAGGAATGAGTAATAAATTTAATCCATCATTTGTTAGAAAATACTTTAATGGATATGATGTGATAAGAAAAGCTCTTAATAGCTTTGATGATGATGTGAAAAAAGGTTCTTTTCCAGGAAATGAGGAAATTATCAAATGAGATTATTCAAAAATCTCAAAGATTGGGTAGACTTTAGAAGTCAAATTAATGGTTCTTTATATATTGGTTTTGTTCCAACAATGGGTTCCCTACATAAAGGACATATTTCTTTAATTAAAAGATCTACAAAGGAGAATAGGTATACAGTTGTTAGTATATTTATTAATCCCACTCAGTTTGATAATAAGAATGATTTAAAAAAATATCCAAGTAATATCAAAAATGATCTTAAAATTTTAGAATCAATTGGTGTTGAATATGTAATCCTTCCAACAGAAAAAGAAATGTATAAAAATGGTTATAATTATCGTATTTCTGAACATAGTTACAGTTTACAAATGGAAGGACTATCAAGAGAGGGCCATTTTGAAGGGGTTTTGACTGTTGTGATGAAACTATTGAATATTGTTCAACCTCATAGAACTTATTTTGGAGAAAAAGATTATCAGCAATTCGAACTTATTGAAAGCATGTGTAAGTCTTTTTTTATGAATATTAATATAATTTCCTGTAAAACTATCAGAGAAAAGGATGGTCTTGCATTTTCTTCAAGAAACTTATTATTGAATGATAATGAAAGAGATATTGCACCAAATTTTTATAAAACATTAGTTTCAAAAAAGAGCGTTGAAGAAATGACACAAGATTTAGAAAATTTTGGGTTCATTGTAGAATATATTGAGAAAAAAAATAATAGAATTTTTGGTGCAGTAAAACTAGGAAAAGTAAGATTGATTGATAATGAAACACTCTAAATTATTATTTTCTATCAGTGGATCAATTGCTTCTTATAAAGCAGCAGATACAATTTCTAAGTTAGTTCAAAAAGGGTATGAAATTCAGGTTGTTGCAACAAAATCTGCTTTGAAATTTATTGGTTCAGCTACTTTAGAAGGACTAACTGGTAAAAAAGTGATGACAGATATTTTTAAAAATGGTAAAATGATGTCACACATTGATTTAGTTAAATGGGCTGATATTATGATATTAGCTCCTGCAACAGCATCAACAATTAATTCCATGCGTAGCGGTTTAGGAGATAACTTAGTATTATCGCTGTTCCTAGCACATGACTGGGGAAAACCGTATATAATTGCTCCTGCAATGAATACAAAAATGTGGATGCATCCTGCAACACAAAGTTCATTAAGAAAATTAATTGAATGGGGTGTGAATGTCTTAGAACCAAATACTGGCGATCTTGCTTGTGGTGATTATGGTCCTGGTAGAATGGTTGAACCAGTACAAATTATTCATTTTCTAGAAAACAATGTTAAAATGAAAAATAAGATCTCAGTACTTGTAACATCTGGAGGAACAAAAGAACCTATTGATGGCGTTCGTTATATATCAAATATTAGTACGGGTAATACTGCATCATCTATAGCTAACTACTTTATAAGCTCCGGGCACAATCTTACATATTTGGCATCAGATGATGCCAAAGTTCCTAAAGGAAAATTTAAAAAAGTAATTTTTAATTCGTATTATGATTTGGAAGAAAAATTATTTTCATCAGTTGTTGAACAGAAATTTGATATTTTAATTCATGCAGCAGCAGTGAGTGATTATATTCCAAAAAATATAGACAAGAGTATAAAGATAGACTCACAAAAACAAAACATTTCGATTGATTTTAAGAAAACACCTAAAATGGTTAATAGTATAAAAGCGAAAAGCAAAAATAAAAATATCAAATTAGTAGCATTTAAACTGACAGCAGATCAAGATGAAGAAAAAAGGATAAAAAAAATAAAAAACTTGTTTCAACAATCAAATGCTGATTTAATCGTACAAAATGACATATCAAAGAGAATTGGAAATGTTCAAACTGGTTATAATATTTACAATTTAAAATCTAAAGTCTTCAGCACCTCAAATTCTAAAGAATTAGGTGAGAAAATATTAAATGAAATAAAAAGTGTTTTGTAATGATATTGTGTATTGACATTGGTAATACATCTATTCATGGAGGTGTTTTTCATGATGGAAAACTGATTTTACAATTTAGAAAAACATCAGCTTTTAGAGGCTCTTCAGATGAAATAGGAATATTTTTAAGGTCAGTTTTAAAAGAAAATAAAATTGAACATAAAAATATCAGACAGGTCAGTCTATGCTCTGTTGTACCCGATGCAATTCATTCACTACGAAATGCTTGTTTAAAATATTTCAATACAGCTCCTTTCGAATTAGGACCAGGTTCAAAAACAGGGTTACAAATCAATTATAGAAACCCATCTGAAGTTGGGGCTGATCGAATTGCAAATGCCCTAGCCGCAATGAAACGATTTCCAGGTAAAAATTTAATAATAATTGATTTTGGAACCGCTACAACTTTTGATGTGGTGTCAAAAAACAAGGTCTATAAAGGTGGTACTATTTTCCCAGGTATACAAATATCTATGGAAGCACTAGAACAAAAAGCAGCTAAGCTACAACCAGTTGAAATCATTAAAAGGCATAAGGCTGTTGGGAGATCAACAATCGGTAGTATTCAATCTGGTTTGTATTACGGACAAATGGGAATGGTAAAAGAATTGATTAAGCATATAACTAAAGAAGAATTTTTAAATATTAGGCCTACTGTTGTTGCAACTGGAGGATTCTCAAATCTTTACAGGGATGATAACCTTTTTGATATAATTGTTCCAGAACTTGTTTTGGAGGGAATTCACATTGCAATAAATATGAATTAAAAATAAAAATAATTGTTTTTCAATATGGATTTATAATACTGTTTTTTTTATTTTCCCAGGCTGTATTTATTTACATATCAATAAACTAAGATTAAAACTATTATACTAGGAGTAAAAATTGTCTCAACAGCCATTTCAAACTGAAGTTAGTCAGCTTTTAAAGTTAATAATCCATTCCCTATATTCTCATAAAGAGATTTATTTGAGAGAATTAATCTCAAACTCATCAGATGCTATAGATAAACTTCGTTACTTAACCTTAACAAAAGATGATTACAAACAGATTTCATTTGAGCCAAAAATTAGTATTGAATTCGTAGAAGGCGATGAACCAACTATGACAATCACAGATACTGGAATTGGTATGTCAAAAAAAGATTTAGAGGATAATCTAGGAACAATAGCTAAATCAGGAACAAAAAATTTCTTATCAAAACTTTCCGGTGATGCTAAAAAAGATTCTCAATTAATTGGTCAATTTGGAGTTGGTTTTTACTCAAGTTTCATGGTTGCAAAAAAAGTCGATGTAACTAGTTTAAAGGCAGGAAATAAAGAAGCGTGGATGTGGACAAGTGATGGTGAAACTGGGTTTGAAATTAAAAAGGCAGTTAAAAAAGATTTTGGAACTTCGATTAAATTGTATTTAAATGATGAAGGAAAAGAGTTTGCTAGTAGATGGAGATTAGAAGGTCTAGTTAAAAAATATTCAGATCATATTGATGCCCCAATTATGCTTACCTATGAGGATACTGAATATGATGATGAGGGCAAAGAAAAAAGCAAAGAAACAAAGACAACACAAATAAATGATGCCAAAGCTTTCTGGACTCGATCTAAAAATGAATTAAAGAAAAAAGATTACAATGAATTTTACAAATCGTTATCAAATGATGTTTCAGATCCGCTTGACTATGTACACTTTAGAGCGGAAGGTAATTTGGAGTTTACTATTTTATTTTTCATTCCTAAAAATGCATCTCCTGACATTTATAGGGCAGATTATAAATCTGGGGTGAAATTATATGTAAATAGAGTTTTTATAACTGAAGATGATAAAGAACTCTTACCTAGTTGGTTGCGTTTTGTGAAAGGTATTATCGACTCTTCTGACTTGCCATTAAATGTAAGCAGGGAAATCCTTCAACAAAATCGAGTAATGGCAAAAATTCGATCTAATTCTGTAAAAAAGATTCTTGATAAACTAAAAACAGTTTCTACAAAAAAAGAAAAATACGCCGAGTTTTTTGAACAGTATGGAAGATTGATTAAAGAGGGTGTTTATCAAGATTTTGAACATAAGGACGCACTTACTGAATTATTGAGATTTAAATCGACGAAAGAAGATGGTCTTACCTCATTACGTGAATATGTAGGAAGAATGAGAGAGGATCAGAAATCAATCTATTATATAACTGGACAAAATGAGATTTCGCTTAAAAACTCTCCATTACTAGAAATTTATAAACAGAAAGATATAGAAGTCCTAATTCTAGATGATGAAATCGATGAAATTATTATAACATCTGTTCCAAAATATGATGAAAAAGATTTGAAGTCTGTTAAAAGAAGTGGTGCAGCTGAAGACTTTTCTGAAAATAAGGATGCTGATAATGGAAAAGAATTATCATCAGTAGTTAAAAAATTAAAGAAAGTTTTAGGAGATAATGTTAAAGATGTTAAAATATCAAACAGATTAAGCGATTCTCCATCTTGCGTTGTTGCAGATGAGAACGATCCTACGGCACAAATGCAAGAGATAATGCGATCTATGGGGCAAGCCGATATGCCACAGGTTAAACCAATTCTTGAAATCAACCCTGAGCACATAATTGTTAAAAAATTAAAAGATATGACAAAAAAGAAAGCTTTTGATGATATCGCTTTTCTGCTTTTTGAACAAGCTTTGATACAAGAAGGTGTTAAATTAGAAGATCCTTCTGGCTTTGTGGAAAGGTTAAATAAGGCAATTTCAGGTAAGCTATAAATTATTGATCTAACTTAGGTACATATTATGATAACAATTTTATCTCCAGCAAAAAAAATATCTAAAGATTGCTCTGCAGTTACCAAAAGTTATCATGTACCTGAGTTTTTAGATAATTCTAAGGTTTTAGTAGATAGTCTAAAAACCTTAGATCCGTTAGATTATATGTCATTGATGAGTATTAGTGAGCCATTAGCAAAATTAAACTGGGAACGTATGCAGCAATGGACTTCCAATTTTAATTCACATAATTCAAGAGAAGCAATCTACTCATTTAACGGAGACACATATTCTGGATTTGATGTTGATTCATTAAGTAATAAAGATATACAATTTGCAGATTCAAATGTTAGAATATTATCTGGGCTTTATGGTCTTTTAAAGCCTCTAGATCTGATAATGCCATATAGATTAGAGATGGGAACAAAATTTGAAAATATTAAAGGTGAAAATTTATATGAATATTGGGGAAGTTTATTAGGAGAAAAAATTTGTAAAGAGTTAGAATCTCATAAATCTCAAATTATAATAAACTGTGCTTCTATTGAATATTTTAAATCTGTGAAATTAGAAGCAGATAGAATAAAAGTAATTACTCCTCAATTTAAAGATTGGAAAAATGGTAAATTAAAAATAATATCTTTTTATGCAAAAAAAGCAAGAGGGATGATGGCAAGATTTATCGTTAAAAATAAAATTGAAAATAAAAATGATATTTTAAAATTCAATTTAGGAGGTTACAAATATCAACCTTCTTTGTCATCACCATTAGACCCTGTTTTTACCAGAAACCAAGCCTAAAATTATAGTATTGAAAAACATACTTTTAATTTTTTTCATATTTTTATCACTGATAAATGCAGAATCGACATTCGATAAATTTAAGCATGAGGAAATTATTAAAGTAATTTTAACTGATTATTTTAAGAATGTGGATGAAAAGAATATTGAAGGTATACTAGATCATTTAACGTCTGAGCTTATCATGAATTTTGGTTCAGATGGAGTTACTCGTATTAAATCGAAAACAGAATTTTACCCTATTTTTGAATCCTGGAGCAAATCTAGTAAGGGTCAATTTAGTTTTACAAGGATTGATTCTATTAACATTCAAGAAACTCATATTGTAAAAAATTATACTGCTGTAGCAGATGTTACATATACTAGAATGGATAAAAATGGAAATCCTATCCGAACAGAAAGGTCTTTATATCACTTTGTGCGTGGTACAGGCTATTACGGTAAGCCATTGAAATTCATTTGGGAAGTGATGATAAAATGGCTAAGGCCTTGGAAGATTTATATGATTTCCAATATAGCATTAGATTGAAAACATTTTAAAAATCTATTTTAAGAGCCCTATCTTCATTATTAATGTTATCTTTTTTAATATATGAAAAAGATTTATGCTTGATTTGTTCCTTATCAAAATATTCTGTTAATTTTCTTAAATATAAGTCCTCCATTCCTTCTTCGTATCCAGATTCTTTGTGAATTATTTTACCTTGTTTATCTATTAATAAAAAAGTTGGGTAACCTATAACTTTAAACTGTTTTGCAATTTTTGAAGAAGGGTCAACAGCAACATCAAACTTATATTTTCTCTTTTTTATATATGGCCTGACTTGATTAATGATATTAGGTTTATTAACATTTACAGCAAGAACTGTTAATCCTGCATCTTTAAATTCTTTATTTAGCTGATTTAAATAGCCTAACTGGCGTTCACAATATGTTCACCATGTAGTCCAAAAATTAATAATCATCGGACCATCTGAATGAAAATCAGAAAGCTTTGCGTACTCTCCATCTACCATTCGAATTCTGGAGTTTCCAATCTTTTTTCCTTGAAGGATTATTGGTGAGAGGAGGTAGGATAGAAGTAGTATGGGTATAAATAACTTATTTTTCATGTACCTAATTTTATGATAATCAAATGTAAATATTAAATAAAATTTTCCAAATTTTTTTCTTAAATTGGATTAAAAATTGAACCTTATGAAAACTCATATTATATTATTTTTAACTTTTTGCATTAATCATAATTTTATTTTTGGAATTGATAAACCGAAGGATGATAAAAAAATTATCAGTTCATCCCTTATAGATTATTTTTCTAAAGTTGACGAAAAAAATCTTGAAAGCATGTTAAATTATATTGAATTACCTTTTATTTTAAACTTTGAATCAAAAGAACCACTCCATCTAAAAAATGAAGACGAATTCTTTGAGGTATTTGAACTTTGGAGCAAGTCTGAGAAAGCAAATTTCTTAAAAACTGTATTAGATTCTGTATCTTACACTGAAATTCATAAGGATTTTATGTGGGTTGGGGATGTTACCTACTCTAGAGTAAATATAAAAAGTGGGATTAAAGAGACAAATAGATCACTTTATTATTTTGTGAAGAAGAAACATGACTGGAAGATTTATATGGTAAGCAGTGTTGATTTTGATTAAAAAATAATTAGTAGTGTTTTTAAAAGTCTATATTAATTGCTTCTTTTTTGTTATCATTCTTTCTCTCATATTCAAAAGCTTCATATTCGATATTCTCATTGGTAAAGTAAGATTTGAGAGCTTCTAAATATTCTTCTTCCGTACCATCTCCATAACCTGCACTTTTATGTATTACTTCGCCATTTTTGTCTATAAGATAAAATGTAGGGTAACCTTTTACATCAAATTGTTTGGCTAATTTAGAAGTTGGATCCAAGGATACATCAAATTTATACTTTCTTTTATTTATGTATGGCCTTACTTGATTTACTATTTGAGGTTTATTTGAATTGATGGTAAGAACTTTTAAACCAGTCTTACTAAATTTTGAATTAATTTGATCTAAATAGCCTAACTGGCGTTCACAATTTGGTCACCACGTTGTCCAGAAATTAATGATCATTGGCCCATCTTGGTTAAAGTCAGACAACTTTGCATATTCTCCGTTTAACATTTTGATCCTTGCAGTGGGAATTTTATTGTCCTTAAGTGCAAGGCCAACAAAAAAAGACAGGAATACTAATGAAGAAAGAATATGTTTTTTCATAATTAATGTTAAAATTATAATTTTAATCTTTAAAAATTACTATAAAATCATTTTAAATATAACTTTATTTCTTGTAAATAAATAATGGAAGAGAATACTTTTTAATCATTAATATTATAGATGGATTTGTGTATCAGTCTAATCAGAAATATTGTAAAGCATAATATACTAGCTTTACTGTTTATTATAATGCACGATCAAACCTTTGGATGTCGTTTATGGTCAATTTGTACTAAAAATAATAAAAGTATTTCTCAATTGCCATATGAAGAAAAAGACTTGGTTTATAATCAATTAAACTCATTTTTTTTACAATCAAATATGATGAATAATGGATGGTCGTTATTAGACTATCCTGATAGTACATCTAATTTTATAACACCGATAATTAGATCTGAAACCAAAGCTTATATTGATTCAGTACGATATTGGGCAGTAGTAGACTCTTTATTACTCAATGGTTCTGGTAAAATTGGAATGGGGCATTTACGACTTGCCTCTTCTGGAATTAATAGTATCCCAAATCCACATCCTTGGATGTTTTATAGAAACCAAAAATCTTACGCAATGATGCATAATGGAACTATTGATAAAAACGTATTATACAATCTTATTACAAACAATGGCTCCGATATCACTTGGTTGCAAAATCACGAGCCGGAAACTTTTGATGGTTCTGATTGGCAGAGTGATGGTTGGGTTCAGGTGGTTGATTCAGAATTACTAATGCTTTTTATCATGCAGCAAGTTGAAAATGAAAATGATATATATTTAGGACTACAATTAGCACTTTCAAATTTGATGTCTCAAGGGGTTGTGGCTCATCAATTAAATTTAATTCTTTCCGATGGGAGCTTTCTTTACTGTTTTGGTGGTAGCAATGGTCTCTCTTATGCGGAATCTTCTGATCATTATGCTGTTATGACGCAGCCTGAAAACAGTGGTCTATTAACTTGGACTGGATTAAATAATGGTGAGTTAGTAGTTATCAGTGATAATGGTTTAGAAAAATATCCAGATTTTATACAATTAGCCAATCAAGATGGTGTCCTCATACCTCGAAATCCTATTATTATGACACCAGCATTTCCTAATCCATTTAATAGTTCTTTACAGTTCTCATTTGAAAATATTCAAGATACCCCAATTATAAATATATCTATATACAATATACTTGGAAATCTTGTTGATACCATATCTAAAGAAAATATTAGAGAAAATGATTTCATTAGATGGAGTCCGCCCTTGGGAACAGCATCTGGAACCTATTATATACATGCAAAAATTAAGAATTCTAAATTAAATCAGAAGATTTTGTTTATAAAATGATTTATTTTTCTTAAATTTGTAGGCTTTACCCTAAAAAATAAATTCAATAACACCGAATATTGGAGACCATTAAATTGGCAAAAAAAGATACAGAAACGAAAGATATAGAGAAGAAAAAAATAGAAGCAGCTGAAAATGCAGCAGCTGAAAAAGCTGCTCTTGAACTTGAAGCCGCCCAGAAAAAGAAAAAGGGAAAACCGAGTAAAGTATCAAGTGGTAGTATAAGTATGTACCTTGCTGAAATTGGAAAGTTTAATCCACTTCCTCCTGAAAGAGAAGTCGAACTTGCTATTCGTATACAAAATAATGATGAAAAAGCAATGAAAGAACTTGTGGAAGCAAATTTGAGGTTTGTAGTCTCCGTTGCAAAAAAGTACCAAGGAAATGGACTTTCTCTTGCGGATATTATTAATGAAGGGAATATGGGGTTGATTAAGGCTGCTAAACGATTTGACCATACGAGAGGTTTTAAGTTTATCTCCTATGCTGTGTGGTGGATCAGACAATCAATTCTACAGGCATTAGCAGAACAATCACGTCTCATCAGATTGCCACTTAATAGAGTCGGTACTATTACTAAAATTACAAGAGCCGCGGAAAAATTAGAAGCAGAAGTCGAACGCCAACCCAAAGGTGATGAGATTGGTGCTCAATTAGAAATGAGTGGAGATGAAGTACTAATGGCTATGCAATATTCACGTAGACATAGTTCTTTGAATTCTCCATTTCAAGAAGGCGAAAATAGTAGCTTGCTAGATATTATTGAAGATTCAGAAGCTGAAGAACCTGAAGCAAAGATAATGATGGAGTCCATGAGTGAGGAGGTCACTGGAGCACTGGATACCCTATCTGAAAGAGAACGAATTGTTCTTGAGATGTATTTTGGCATCAATAGAGATAGTGCTATGACTTTAAATGAAATTGGTGAAGAATTTGATCTTACCAGGGAAAGGGTTAGGCAAATTAAAGAAAAAGCAATTCAAAGATTACGCCATAGATCTAGAAGTAAAAATCTTCGAAGATATTTAGGCTAGATTAGAAAAAAGGGCTTTTAAGCCCTTTTTTTTTTATAAAAACTACAAAGTTAAGGTTCCCATATAATGAGCATGCGAAAAAAAATAGGATTGATACTTGGGCCTGTTATTTTTATTTTTTTTCTCTTAATCCCTGCTCCTGAAGGAATGAACCCACTTGGAATGAGGGCTGTTGCCGTTGCTTTCTTAATGGCAATTTTTTGGGTTACCGAAGCCATCTCGATTTTTGCAACATCGTTTTTACCTCTAGCATTATACCCATTACTTGGGATACTTGATTCCAAGCAATTAGCCGCTAGTTACGGACACCATATTGTAATCTTAATTCTTGGTGCATTTTTCGTAGCAAAGGCTATCGAATCAAATAATTTGCATAAGCGAATAGCCCTTTTTACAATTAAACTAATTGGCACCAGTCGATCTAGTATAATTTTTAGTTTTATGATTGCTACAGGGTTTTTATCCATGTGGACATCCAATAATTCAACAACATTAATGATGTTACCTATCGGGCTTGCAATCATATATAGAGAAAGAGACCTTGGAGCTGATATATCTGGTTTTGCACCAGCATTAATGCTAGGAATTGCCTATTCGGCTAGTATTGGTGGCACCGGTACCCTAGTTGGAACACCACCAAATTTAATTTTTGTTAGCACCGTCCAAGAAATTTTTCCTGAGTCACCGCCAATTTTATTTACTGACTGGTTAAAAATTGGTATTCCATTTGTGATTGTATTCTTACCTATTGCTTGCTTATATCTGGTGAAAATATTTAAGGTGAGTGGGAGTCTATATGGTGATTCTAATGTGATTGATATGGAATACAATAAGCTGGGGCTCATGTCCTCTGCAGAAAAAAAAGTTACGGTAATTGTGCTTTTCTATGCTTTAGGTTTTATCTTCAGAAATCAATGGTCTGAATTTATTGGAGTTGGTAATTATGTTAAAGATTCCACCGTTGCTATTTTAGCAGCTGTAATTCTGTTTTCTTTTCCCAGTGGTAAGCAAAATGAAATTGGAAAAAAATTACGCCTTTTAGAATGGGAAGATGCAAAAACAATACCTTGGGGTATCGGAATGTTAATTGGAGGAGGATTGGCAATTGCGTCCTCATTTAAAGCCTCCGGGTTAATTTTTTGGATTGGAAATAATCTTAATTTAGAGGGTATTCCTTCCCTTATAATTTTATTTTTAATTGTCACCTTCATGGTTTTTCTAACAGAAATAAATTCAAATGCTGCTTCAACTGCAATTTTTTTACCTATTTTAGCTGGAATATCAAAAGCAGGTGGATATCATCCCTTCCTTTTAATGGTACCAGCTACGATTGCTGCATCTTGCGCATTTATGCTCCCTTCTGGTACAGGACCAAATGCAAGTATCTTAGCAAGTGGTCAATTGAAGATACCTCAAATGGCAAAAGCTGGATTCGGGTTAAACCTAATAGCAATTCTTCTGATAATAATTTTGACCTATACGGTTATAATGCCTTCCCTTGATATTTAAATGATGATTTAATGTGTTTTTTATCACGTTGTAACATTATTACTTGTTCTGCATAATTTTGCTCTTTATATTGAGGGGCATCCATTACAAAGCTTTTTTTTTTATTTTGTAACAGTGCATCCACATACCTACCGCAGTAAAATAAAAGTAGTACAAAAAATAAACTAAACTTGGAGGTTTAGATGCAAAGAGCGATAATAACATTGCTCATGTTGTCTTTTGGCGTAAGTTTGTATGCAAATGATACAGCACCTCGTCAAAAGGGCGATTCTTTTCAGTATGGATTACCTACTTACAAAAGTCCTGAGAATAGAACGGAAGAATATGAGCTATACATGGTTGATACCTATGGTGATGGTTGGGACGGTTCCACCTTAGATCTTAACATGAATGGAGTGTCAGTTGCGACTGGATTGACTGTTGATGGAGAATCTAACAGTTTTTACTTTAATGCTGACGATTATGATTATTTAACCACTGGATTTACCATCAGTACTAGCTGGGCTAGTGAGTTATACTATGGTATCTACGATTCAGAAGGCTACCTTCTTTATGATGGTTATGGAAATAGTGCTGAAGTTGATATCAGCTCTCATCCAGACATGACCACGCAATGGACAATAGATTCCAGTGAAGAAAATGTATTTCATAATCCTAGTTTTGAAGCAGGCATTGCAACCTGGGATAGACATCCTGACTATGATTGGGCAATTGCAACTACAGGAGAGGGAATTTATAACTCTGATGCAACATTTACTGCGTACAGTGGGGATAATTCTTTTAAAATGTGGGCTTCATGGACCGGGCTTGAAAATAATGTTTTCAAAGTTTTTGAAGGAGATATTGCAGCTCAATTAGCGGGTGAAACTTTCACTATTTCAGCTCACATGATGAGTCATGCTGATGATTTGTTAGGTGAAGGAACTCACGCTAAATTAGTTGCAAAATATTTTGGACCTGGACCAAATGGCGATGGATCGAACTGGTGGGAGACATTTATGTTCATGGATGAGTCCGAATATTTAGTGGGTTCATTAGCTACAGCAACAGAGTGGACAGAATACTCTCTAACAACCACTATACCTGAAGGGGCATATCACATTGAAATTGGCTTTACTCTTAAAAAAGATGCTGATGGAGGTGGCTCTGTGTATGTGGATAACCTCATTGGAGATTGGGTAGAACCAGTTGAGGTTATTGAAAATGTTTATTTTTCAGAATATGCTGAAGGTTCAAGTAATAATAAATATTTAGAAATTTTTAACGGTACCGGAGCGGCGATTGATTTAGCAGATTTCGTTGTTTTAGGTAACTACAATGGTAACGGATGGTCAGAAACAATTCCATTTGCAGTTGGTACAATCGTAGAAGCAGGTGATGTTTATGTTATCGCAAATAGCTCAGCAGATGAAGCTATTTTAGCGGAAGCAGACGTCGCATTTGGTTATGGAGCCTACGATCCAGAAGCTGGCACGGCATATGTCACCTCATTTAATGGTGATGATGTAAGAGCACTAGCGATGGCAGGAGATCCTTCTCTTATTGTGGATCAAATTGGTACTCTAGATTTTGATGGAGATGGTATTGAAGGTGAAGGAAATGAAGATGATCCAGGCAGTGGTTTTGATGCTGCAGGTGTTTCTGATGCAACAAAAGATCATACATTAACTAGAAAGCCAGGTATGCTTGGTGGAAATATGGGCAACTGGAGTCAGTCTGCCGGAACCGATGCTGAAACCAGTGAATATGTCGTCCTAGATCAAAATGATTGGACTAGCTTAGGTTCTCACAGCAATGAGGTTGTAGAAGTTTGTGATTTCACGGAAGTAACACTTAATATCGCAGATTCTTACGGTGATGGTTGGAATGGAAACATCCTCACTGTTGGTGATCTTAACTTTACATTGGATGGAGTTGCCGATGATGGTTCTTCTGCCAGTTTTGATTTGTGTCTAGAAGATGGTGCTTACGCAGTAACCTGTGGAGGTGGAAGCTATCTATCAGAAGTAAGCTGGGAAATGTTAGCCGCAGATGGCACGGTTCTTCTTGCTGGTGGTGCGCCATATGAAGGATTCCTTCAAATTGGTGAAGTAGTAGATGTGCTAGGTTGTACAGATCCAGAAGCATTAAATTATGATGAAACAGCAACACTCGACGATGGTACTTGTGTTTATGCAGGTGAGGATTGTGCAACGGCATTAGTCGCTGCAGCCGGTTCAAATGAAGCACCAAGTGCTCCATTCTGGTATACTTATACTGCAACGTTAACTGGAACTGCAACAATTTCTTCTGTTGGTGGTGGAGTTGATACTCAAGTTTACGGTTATACTGGGGCATGTGATGCACTTGTAGAAGTTGGATTTGGTGATGATGAGGGTGGGGGACCTGAGTGGTCATCCATCATGGTCCTTGATGTAGTAGAGGGTGAATCTTACTATATAAATTGGACTGATTATTGGTCACCATCTGGTTTTGTATGGACCTTAGAGGAAGCACTTTATCCTGTAACTCCACAAAACCTTACAGCTGAAGCTGGAATGGATAACGTATATCTAGCCTGGGATGCTGCTGAACCTGTTGGACGATCATTCGTTGAGATACAAAATGATAGACAAGCAAGAGCTGAATATCAAGCTGAGAAAAAAGCGAGTCTTTATCCAAATAGATCAACAGAAGTACATCTTAATAGATATAGCATTAATCCAGATTATGATCCTGAATTCAATAACACCAGAACTAATAATGTAGTGATTAATTTAGGTGGTGGAACTTGGGATTCAGAGATTTCATGGAATATCACCAATTCAGAGGGAACTGTGGTTGCCGAAGGTGGTGCCCCAATAGAGAACTTAGAATTGGTCCTTGAAGATGGTACATATAACTTTAATGGTTTTGATTCCTATGGTGATGGATGGAATGGAAGTGCTGTGACTGCGACAAATGCAACACAAGTATTTCTTTTCTGGTGGTTAGATACCGGCTCAGAGGGCACTGCAGAGTTTGCAGTTAACGATGGTGCTGCAAATTTATATCTTTCCAATATAAATTATGATCAAGATACTCAAATGATGAGTGTTGATGTGAACAACGATGGTACACTATGGGCCTATGGTGGCGACGTAGCTCCGTTTATTGGATCTGTTCCAAATGGAGATTGTCAAGAACCTGGTTCAATTGGACAATCTGTTCCACAGCCACTTGCGCCTGGGTCGTCTTATAATTTTGCATTTGATATCGATTTAGTAGATATTCTTGGATATGGTGTGCATCCAGTAGGTGCTATGGTTGATTGGTCTTGTGCAGTCCCAGAACTGGATGAGAATGATAACACTATTGGGGGAGAGATAACTCTTGTTGATCCATTAGATGGTATTACCTTCTCAGTTTACAGAGAGGATGCTGCTTCCGGTACATATGCTTTAGTTGTATCAGGTCTTGAATCTGAAATGTTTTTGGATGAATCAGTAGTCGGCGGTACGGGTTATTGTTATTATGTGACTCAAACAGCTGCAGAAGTTGAATCTGGTGCATCTAATATTGCATGTGCAACTCCATATGGTTCAGATGCTTTTCCAGCTCCTACAGCATTAGCAGGTGAAGCGGATGGATATGATGTGATGCTTTCTTGGACAGCTCCTGATTTAACAGGCTGGGAGCCTCCTAGGCACAATTCACGATTTGCTCCTTCCATGAACAAACCGATGACTCATACCCCTTCCAATACAGAACATACAACACCTCCAGCTACAAGACAGGGTGGAGATACTTTTGAAACTGCTACAGTAATAGATGCACTACCTTACGTAGATAATGGATCTACAGTAGGACTTGCTGCAGACTATGGACCATATGCAGACTTAACCACTTTAGTTTGTGAGTTTGGAGATACTTACTATAGTGCAACCTCGACTGCAGCAGGTCCGGATGCAGTGTATTCTATAGACCTCGCGGAAGATGCATTCGTAAATATTTCCCTGTGTGGGTCAGGTTACGACACTGGTCTTGGAGTGTTTAGCTCCGATGGAGTTCTTGTTGCAGCAAATGATGATTTCTGTTCATTTCAATCAGAGGTTACATGTTCTATGCCTGCTGGAATGTATTATATTGTTGTCAGTGGTTGGGGAACGGATGCAGGAGATTATGTGCTTAACGTAGGTACTGTTGACCCTCCATCACCAGTTGCTGGATATAATGTATACAGAGATGGAGAGATGGTTGGTTATGTGGAAGGTGTAGATGAAACATCTTTTTCAGAATTTGTATACAGCCCTGAGATGCCTGAAGGTGGAACATATACATACGCAGTTTCTGCTTATTATGATGTTCAAGATGCTTCTTCAGTGCTTTCTGACCCTGTGGATGTAACAACTACTGCTCCACCATTTGAGTGTGTTGCACCAACAAATCTAACAGCTGAAAATCAAGGCAACGATGTTATGTTGAGTTGGGATGGACCAGCAGGTGGGCCTACATGGTTTACTCACTTTGATGGAACTGTAAACAGCGGAGTTGGTACAGCGACAGGATTGTTTAGCTTAGAAGCTGCTGTAAAGTTTGGTCCAGAAACGACCTTAGACTTAATGGGTCTCTCATTAACACAGGTTGCTTTTATGACAAGCGATGTAACAGCTTTATTTAAAGTCATGATTTATGACCCAGTTTCAATGTTACCGGTTGATTCAACTGATGTTATTGATCCATCAACCTTAATTGTTGGTGATTGGAATATTGTTGATTTACCTAATCCAATAGCCTTAGATGGTTCTGAGGTGATGTTTGGTTACAAGGTAACTGTGACTGCAGAGGGAACATATCCTGCTTCAATGGATTTACAGTCTGATCATAATGGTATGGATAACTTAATTGCGGGTTTTGGATCACCAATGCAAAGTATGCTTGATGCATACGCTATTGATGGAGGTTGGGCAATTGCTGGTTATGCAGATTATGGTCAAGGTCAATCCATTGTTTCATTAGATCCTCCAGTTTTTGACAATGTCATTAACCCTGGAGATTTTGATGTTAGGCATCTAGCGAATCCGTTAGAAGTCTCGTTACCTGTTGAACAGATGAATCGTGCTTTATTGGGTTATCATGTTTACAGAAATGATACCACTATTGCAACTGTACCACCTTCAGAAACATCATATGATGACTACGATGCTCCATGGGGAACTGTAGAGTATTATGTTACTGCAGAGTATGATGATACGGAAGATTGTGGTGAGTCTGATCCTTCAAATGTTGTTTCTATCGATCTAGCAAATAACCCACCTTCTGCGGTGAATTTAATTGCGCCACCAAATGGTGCAACCTTCACTATTAATGAAGGTAATATGGATCAGGGCAATATGTTTGTATGGTCACCTTCTAGTGATGCAGATAATGATCCTATCGAGTATTACCTAGGTGTAGAGACTGAAGTTTTGGGAGATACCTTGGATGAGTGGTTTCCAGAAAACGCACTGCAAAACGGTGACTTTGAAGATGGAACAGATCATTGGTTCTTCTACCCTCCTGAAGCAACAAACACCTCATATGATGAGGATATGGAAATGCTCATGATTGGTGGACTGAATAGTGGAGATAATACTGAAAATAATGTGTACCAAGAATGGCCAGGAGATGCCTTACCTGTAGGTACTCACTTTGAAGTATATGGTGAGGTTATGTCCCCAGCTGATGATTTCATTGCTGGAGATAACCACTTTGTATTGTTTGCTAAGTATTTTGATTCTAACTGGGGAATGATTCATATGGATCATTCTGAACCAATGAGCGCACAAAATGCAACAGCAGATATGTATCATGAACTGGAATTTGAATCTATAGTTCCAGAAGGTGTTGCTGTAATGCAAGTCGGTGCCATGTTTGTACAAGCTACACCGGATCACGGTGGTATGGTAGGAATAGATGAAATATACATGCATGTTCCAATGACTGTTACTGGCTTTGAAATATCAAACAGTATGTTTGGTGAATTGATGCTAGAAACTCAAGTTACTAACTTGACTGTGGAATGGGACGTATGGGCATTTGATGGTTATGATCCAACTCCATCAACGGGTTCACGTACATTCACGGTGGATGCTAGTGATCTTCTGTCTGTGAATAACATTGCGTTACCAACATCATACGCATTGCATAACAACTACCCTAACCCATTTAACCCAGTGACAAATATCTTGTATGATATTCCTGAGTTAACTGATGTTAAGTTAGAAATCTTTAATGTCATGGGACAGCGTGTCAGAACTCTTGCAGAGGGTAAGCACGAAGCCGGACGTTATCAGATTGTTTGGAATGCAACCAATGATATTGGTGAAAGTCTATCTTCTGGTATGTATATATATCGTATACAAGCCGGAGACTTTGTAAGTGTGAAAAAACTTGTCTTAATGAAGTAAGTTTTCATACGAACAATACTTGAAAAGGGGCTCGGTTTATCGAGCCCCTTTTTTTTCTATTACACCAATGTATAAAGGCTATTTTTAATGAAATATTTACCATTATTCTTTTTTACCGTATTATTTGGATTGGAAGATTTACCTCCAGAACAAAGAACAAGAGATCGTGAGATCGATGTGCATCATATTAGAATTAATGCGACTGTTAACCTGTTATCTGAAACTGTTTACGGAAATGTCATACATACCTTTAGCCCTTTAAGTTCCTCATTAGAAATGTTTGAGCTAGATGCCAGTGATATGAATATTAATAGAGTAAGAATAAAAGATAGAGATATCTCATTCAATCATATTGCAGATAAATTGATTATTTCTTTGAAACGGCCCATCTCATGGAATGATACGATAGATGTTAAGATTGATTATACCGCTAAACCAAAAAAAGGTGTTTATTTCGTAAAGCCAGATGATGTATACCCAAATAAGCCTTACCAAGCTTGGACTCAAGGAGAAGATCAGGATAATCATCACTGGGTACCAATATATGATTACCCAAATGAAAGATCTACATTTGAAACTATCTTAACAGTAGATCAAAAATATAAAGCAGTTTCAAATGGTGAATTAGTTTCTAAAACTAACAATGATAATGGTACTCATACATGGCATTGGAGAGAAAATTTTCCAATGGTACCATACCTGATCTCTTTTGTTGTGGGAGAATATGTAAAAGTTGAGGATAAATATAAGGATATTCCCATTAATTATTGGGTCTACCCAAACAATAAAAGAGAAACAAATAGGTCTTTTGGTCTAACAACAGATATGATGTCATTTTTTGAACAAGAAACAGCGATGGATTACCCGTATGAGAAATATGATCAAATAATTATTGATGATTTTATGTTTGGTGGAATGGAAAATATAACTTTAACTCACAATACAGATCGAACTATGTATGACGAATTTGCATCTCCAGATGTTAGTAGTGAAGGTCTTGTCGCACATGAACTTGCACATCATTGGTTTGGGAATATGATTACCACAAGAAATTGGGCCAATGCTTGGCTTAATGAGGGTTTTGCTACCTATTATTCAAGAAAATATTTTGAACATAAATTTGGCTATGATGAGGGAGAATATATTCGTTATTCTGAAATGGGAAGTTATTTTTATTCAGATAAGAAATGGAATAGAGCAACTGTCCAACATCACTTTCATGAATCTATGGATCTTTTTGATGGTCATATTTACGCAAAAGGTAGTTTGATTCTCAACATGATTTATGATGTCCTTGGTGAAGAGGCTTTTAAAAGAGGTGTACAACATTATGTTAAAGAAAATAAGCATAAAAATGTTGAAACCAGTGATTTGAAGAAAGCGTTTGAAGAGGTTACTGGTAAAAATTTAGATTGGTTTTTTAAGCAGTGGGTATATAACCCAGGATACCCAGAATATGATGTAAGTTATTCCTATAATCAAAGAAATAGGACGATCAAATTCATAATAAATCAAACTCAAGATTTAAAAAAGGTCGGTCTTTTTAAAATGCCAATTGACATACAAGTAGACGGTGAAATGCATACCATTTGGGTTGAAGATAAAAACCTTGTTTATGAAATACCTGTTTCTAAGAGACCTAAATTGGTTATTTTTAATTCTGGAATGAAAATACCTTGTAAAATAAAATTTGATAAGCCACTAGCAGAATGGATATTACAGTTACAAACTGCACCTCATATTTTAGATAGAATAGAAGCAGTGAATGTATTAAAAAATAAAAAAGGACGTAGGAAAGTTGAAAAAGCTCTATTAGAGTGTTTAGAAAAGGATAAGTTTTGGGGGGTAAGAAGAGAAGCAGTAAAAGGTTTCTCAAAGCTTAAATCAAAATTATATTCTCAAGAGCTAATGGGATTATCGAATGGACAAGACAATCGTGTGAAACGCGAAATTTGGAAAGCATTAAAAATATATAAAAATCATGATGAAGTAAGCTCTTTCTTACAAAATGTAATTATTACTGATACAAAATATTATAGCATTAGCGATGCGTTTTTAGCCTTAGTTGAAGTAGATACTTCTGCTGCAAAAAACAGAGTTCTGACGATGCTGCAAACAAATTCTCATAACGATATCATAAGAAAATCAGCAATGTCTTATTACGGTAAGGTAAAAAATGATCAAAATTATGATAAGTTAAAAAACTTAGCTTCCTATGGAGGAACTACATGGGATGCCAGACCCGAGGCGATAAATCAACTAACTAAATATTTAAAAACAAAACCTAAAACAATAGAATTATTTTTAGATTTTTTAAATGATCCATCACGAAATGTACGTAAGAATTGTATTCGGGCATTAGGTAAATATGGTACAAAAGATCATATAGATCACTTAGATGAGGTTTTAATCAAAGACCCAATATTAAGTAGAGATATTAGATTTGCAAAAAATATGATAAATAAAAATTCTCTAAAAGGTCAAAAAAATAATGAAGAGATGAACCTATTAAATCAGAAAATAGAGGATATCAGAAAAATTATTAATTAAATCTTTTTTATTTTAGCACATTTTATTTTTTTACTCAAAGTTCTAATGTTATAAAACTGATTAAAATTGTAAATTTAAATACAAATAAAGGATAGTATCATGAGAGTCTTAAATGTAATCTTTTTGGGAATTTTTATTTTAGGTTGTAACGGAGAAATATCTGATGTCTCCATAAACACGCCAACCATTCAATGTGGCATGTGTCAAAAAAATATCGAATTAGGTTTAACAAAAATTAAAGGTATAAGTTCATCTAAAGTTGACTTAGGAGCGAAAATAACAGAAGTTAAATATTATAAAGATGTAGTTAATGTATCTCAAATTGAGAAAGCAATCTCTAATATTGGTTACCAGGCAAATAATATTTTAGCTAACTCAGAGAAGTATGAATTATTACCTGCCTGTTGTAAAATTGGTGGTATGGATAAAATGTAATTGAGCATTTACTTCCATTTAATTCAACTTTAACTATTTTAAATAAAATGCTTTCAAAATCTATTTATTTGCGTAATTTTGTTTATTATTCAATAGTGTGAGTATATGAGATTCTTAACCATTTTTATAATTATTTTGATGTTATCATCCTCTGTTCCATATGTAGGATCAAGTTTGCTTATTGCAGAATCCTCAGAGGAACAGACTTCCAGAAAAAAGAAAAAAAGAAAATCATCAAAAAAGAAATCATCAAAAAAGAAATCATCAAAAAAGAAATCATCAAAAAAGAAATCATCAAAAAAGAAAAAATCTAGTAAAAAAAGAAAAAAGAAGCCTACTGAAAAAAAACAAGAAGAAGTTATCTCTGAACCTATTGAAAGTTCATCTGAGGAAAAAAAGAAGAATAAATTTAATTCAGCAGCTTATGCAGATGAACTTTTTAATTTGACAGGTGAGTTAGAGGCGTCCAATAAAGAGCTTGCCAAAGCAACCCAATACTTTTACAATGAAGACCCCATTAAAAAACCAGTTTCTATTGAATCCAAGCCTTATTTTTCAAGAAAAGATTTTGAAAATGAGGCAAGGCTAAATCCGGATAATCTCTATATCCAACGGCAGCTTGGTTTGTATTATGAAGCAAATGGTGATTTTAGTGGTGCAAAAGAAGTGTATCTTAGAGAAGTTAGTAAAAACCCTCAAAACCCTGATGCTCACTATTTTCTAGGTTCTTTATATGCTAATTCAGGTGAGTATTTAAAAGCTAAAAATTCATTTGAAGAAGCTCTATATTTAGAACCAAATCATAATGCTACTATTGAAGCAATGTCCATGTTTGTACAAACAGATGAACAGAAAAAACTTAGCAGAGATATCTTGAGCTATTCATCAAAAAAAGTTCCAGATGGTCCAGCTCAAAAAGTATCATTAATTCGTGAAAAAATGTCTTCTGAAAATTTTGTTGAAGCCTTGAATCTTGCGGAAGAAGCTTATGAAAAGCATCCAAATCATACGGGCTTTATACAGCTTATTGGTGAAAACCATCTAAAACTAGGACGCCCTGAAGAAGCAAAGAGGTCTTTTCAAAGAGCAATCAGACTTAACCCGAAAGATATTCAACCTCATCTATCTCTGGCAGATCTTTATTTTGAACAAGGAAAATATGTTTATGCTGCACTTAGTTATAGCGATGCTGTCTATCTTGACCCTGACAATAGTGATTATCGATACATGCAAGGTTTAAGTTACTTCAATGGTCAAGAATGGGGTCGGACAGCCGCATCATGGGAAGATTTGCTACAATATAGGCCTAATGATGCTATCGTTAGAAACTTGCTTCCGCAGGTGTATTATGTTATGGCGGTAGAATATAATAGAATTGGAAATCCCACTATGGGAAGGCAAGCGTTTAAAAATGCACTATCTGTTAATAATAATACCTCTTCTTGGCTTTCTGGAGCACTAAATGTTTTGGGTAAATTTTATCGTGAAAAAAATATGTTTAATGAATCTCTAGTTGCTTTTCAAGAAGTCCTAGAGCTCAGTCCTTCAGATGCTGGGGCATATATGGGTATTGGAATAACTTATTGGAAGATGGATGAAAAACAACTTGCAAGGGCTTCATGGGAGAAAAGTTTAGAGATTAAACCTGAGAATAATGAATCGAGAGGTTGGCTTATTTTATCATCTCAGGGATCCTAGATCTCAATATTAAATATTATTTAAGATACTACGAATAGTGTTCCGTTTAATATGTGTTTCCGTTCTATTTTTTTCTTCATTACTATTTTCTAATGATTTTTATGAAGGAGACAGTTTAGTAAAAAAAGGTGTTTATTCTTTTTATAACTATGAATTTGATGAAGCTGTCTCAATATTATCTAAAGCGAGAAAAGATTTCCCAGATCATCCAGGAGTGCATCTAATTTGGGCTGCTTCCCGATGGGTAAAAGCTCAGTCTACTTTAACTGTACCTGAAACGTATAATCTTTTAGAATCAGATTTAAATGATATTGAATCAGTTTATCTTGATCTAACTAAGAAATATCCATATAATCCTACCTATAAACTCTACAAGGGTTCTGCAATAGGGTTAAAAGCCAGAGTTACCTTAGGGAGAAAGCAATGGCTAAGAACTCTCTCAAATGCATATAAAGGATTTGTAATAATTGATGATGTTGCAAAAAATGATCCTCAAATTATCGACGCTTTACTTCCGATTGGAATTATAGAATACTATGCAGGAATTAGTAATTCCTTATTAAAATATGCGATTAAGATTTATGGACTTAACGCATCAAGAGAGTTAGGATTACAAAAAATGAATCTTGCTGCAGATGAAGGGAGCTGGTCATGGATTGAGGCGAAATCAATTCTTAGTAATATTTACTTATGGGTTGAAGATGAACCAATACTTGCTTTGGAGCATTCGAAAGACCTTGCTGAAAATTTTCCTAATAATTTTTATTTTAATCTTTTGTATCTAGAATCAAATATTCGTACCAATAATTTAGATCTATCTAATGCAATAATAAGAGATATGGATTTTAAAATAAGTAGCTTATCAAGTATGCAAAGAACATGGTATGAGCCATATTTAATGTATGAAAAAGCTTTGTATTCTTTTTATAAAAAAGACTATAGAGCTTCATTGTCCTTAGTCAATGAAGCAATTAATGATTACGCAGCTGAGCTTGACATTGTTCTTGCAAATGCTTTTTTATTGCAGGGGAAATGTTATGATAAATTGGGTAAGCGTAGAGAAGCAAAGGAAAGCTATCGTATGTGTATTGATTTAAAAAATTTATCAGATGCAGTTTCCAAATCTAAAAATTATTTACAAATGCCTTATGAAGGTCGCCAATGAAATTTTATTGCAATAGTTTAATAAATTATAAAAGATGGAATACAAGGATTGTACAAGTCGGAGAGATAGGTATTGGAGGTAATAATCCAATACGCATACAATCTATGACCACAACAGATACTATGGATACTGAAGGTACTATTGAGCAATCCATTCGTATGATTAAAGCGGGTTGTGAAATTGTGAGAATCACAGCACCGAGTAAAAAAGATGCTGAAAACTTGAGAAATATCAAAGAAGGACTTTCAAAGAGAGGGTATAGTACTCCGATCGTGGCAGATATTCACTTTACTCCAATTGCTGCTGAAATTGCTGCTGGAATTGTAGAAAAAGTAAGAATAAACCCAGGAAATTATGCTGATAGGAAAAAATTTAAAAAATATGATTTTTCAGATGAATCTTATCGATTAGAAATAAAACGAATCAGAGATCGGTTTATTCCACTCTTGGAAATATGTAAATCCAATAATACTGCTTTAAGAATTGGAACAAATCATGGATCCTTATCAGATCGTATTATGAGCCATTATGGAGATACGCCATTGGGAATGGTTGAATCTGCTATGGAATTTTTACGAATCGCAGAAGAAGTCAATTTTCATGATATTATCTTATCCATGAAAGCTAGTAATACTCAAGTAATGGTTCAAGCATATAGACTACTAGTAAAAACAATGGTTAAAGAAAATATGAATTATCCTTTGCATCTTGGTGTAACTGAAGCAGGAGAAGCGGAAGATGGTAGAATCAAATCTGCTGTTGGTATTGGGACCTTACTTGCAGATGGTTTAGGTGATACAATAAGAGTTTCATTAACAGAAGAGCCGGAGTTTGAGATTCCTGTTTGTAAAACTCTTTTAAAACCTTATACCAACATGAATAAGTCTCAACATCTCCAATCAGAGATAAATAATATTGACTATGATCCATACTTTTATAAAAAAAGAGAAACAAAAAGTTTATTAAGAATTGGTGGAGAAAATGTTCCCGTGGTCATTGGTGATTTATCAAGCTTTAGAAATATTCGACCATCAGATTTAGGTCAGTTTGGTTATTTGTATTCAATAAAAAATGATAAATGGCATATTTCGGATTTAGCGATCGACTATTTATATGTAGGGAAAAGTGAAATAAAATTTGAAATTCCAGGCACACTAGAAATTATTCGTGATTATGATTTTTTAAGATCTGATTTTCATAAAAAACTATATCACTATGAAAACATTAAAAACATGAAATATAATGAAATTTCATTTTTACATTGTAACCTGAATGATAATATTTTTGATGAAATAATAAAATATCCAAATTGTATCGTAATTTTAAACTCTTATGAAAATGAAACGATGCCAATGATAAGGAAATTTTTTATTGATTGTTTAAAATATAAAATTAAAAACCCAATAATAATTAAACGCAACTACGTGAAAATAAAGGAAGATGATTTTCTTCTTCAAGCTTCGGTTGATATAGGAGGTCTTCAAATTGACGGATTTGGAGATGGAATTATGTTAAATAGTCCAAATGGAAAAAGTTTTATGACTGAAACCTCATTTGGTATTTTACAAGCTAGTAGAACCCGTATTTCAAAAACAGAATATATTTCATGTCCTTCATGTGGTAGAACGTTGTTTGATTTGCAGGAAACAACTGCTAAAATTAGAAAAGAGACCTCCCACCTTAAAGGAATAAAAATTGGTGTAATGGGCTGTATTGTAAATGGTCCAGGTGAAATGGCAGATGCTGATTATGGTTATGTAGGGACTGCACCTGGTAAAATTTCATTATATAAAGGTCAAGATGTTGTAAAAAAACATGTCAAATCAGAAGAAGCGGTTGAGGCTTTAGTCACCCTAATAAAAAATAACAATGATTGGATAGAACCTTGAAATCTTTAATATTGATAGGTAGTAATATAATATTGTATCTTTAGGTAAGTTATTTTTGCCAAGAGTCCTCTAATGAGAAAACTATGAGAAGAATTATTCCAGTATTGATATTTGCTTTTTTAGCTGCACAGACTGATTCTGGATCTCTTTCTCCAGTTGTCACATATTGGAAAACTCTAACTCAAGAGGAAAAAGAGACCTTCCTATTTTCATATATAACTCAAGTTTATGAAACCCATACAGAGTTAAAGAATACTGTAGGATATGGAGGTATTACAGAATGGTACTACAATAATAGAGCAGAGATGGTCTATGGTATATTTGATCAATTAGAGAAAATAAGAATATCAGAAATGGTAAAATGGGTTGATGAATTTTACTCTCATGGGGAATATGCGAATAAACCATTTTATGAAGCTCTTGAATTTTCTTACCGGTTCGCTGAAGCCTCTGGATCCAATATGTGGGAAAAATATGAAAATTTAAGGTTTGACAAAATTAAACCTGGGAAAGATTGATTCATCTAAATTTTTCTACTTATCCTAAATTATTTTCTCCGTAGAACTCGAATGAGAATTCAATTTATTTATATTAGTGAGATAGTTTGATCTTCTAACGCATGCAGAAATTAATTATATCATTAATCGTTTCAATTTCTTTTATTCTTTCTCAAAATAGTGATAAAGTTGTAAATACATGTGGGAAAATATCTTCTCAATTTGAATGGCTTTCTTTTGAATCAACATTAACTGAGGAGCAAGAAAAAATTGATATAGTGTATTATGATATCGATCTTAATATAGATCTTGATTCTGAACAAATTTTTGGGAATGTTTTAATTAGAGGAAAAACTGGGTTCAATCAACCTGATTCTATTGAACTAGATTTTTCTAACTCAATGGTAATAGACTCAATATTACTTAATAATGATTTTTCGGTTTTTAATCACAGAAATAACAAAATTAAAATTCCTAAACCACAAGCAACATTACCTGAGGGCTTTATATTTGACCTTATTGTCTATTATCATGGACATCCTACTTCAACTGGTTTTGGTTCTTTTAATTTTGACACGCATAATGAGGTTCCTCATATCTGGACTCTCTCAGAACCATATGGTGCAAGAGATTGGTGGCCATGTAAAGATGACCCCTCAGATAAAGCTGATTCATTAAAGATATCTGTTACCACTCATGAAGATCAAATTGTAGTCTCGAATGGTTTGTTAATTGAGGAAATATATGTAAATGATAACCAGAAAAAATATACATGGTTTGAGAGTTACCCTATTTGTACTTATTTAGTCTCTATAGCCTCATATCCTTACACAGTATGGTATGATCAATATATATCCTCAAGTGGAGATACTCTACCTTTAGAATTTTATGTTTATCCTGATAATTACGAAACTGTTCGAGAAAACTATTTATTGACTAAGGATATGATGTCAGTATTCTCAGAAAAATTTGGAGAATATCCATTTATGAATGAGAAATATGGACACGCAGATTTTGGGCGAGGTGGAGGAATGGAACATCAAACAATTTCAAGTATGGGAGGATATTCAGAATGGCTAATCGCACATGAGCTTGGACATCAGTGGTGGGGTGATTTGGTTACATGTGCTGACTTTCACCACATATGGCTGAATGAAGGTTTTGCACGATTTTCAGAATCAATTTGGGAAGAGGCAAAAGGAGGAGTAGATGCTTATAAAAATTATTGGAGTAACCATACCTTTTATGGTCCGGGTACCATTTATGTAGAAAATCCAACATCAACAGGTCAAATTTTTAATAGTAATCTTACTTATAATAAAGCGGGATGGGTTGTCCATATGCTGAGAGGTGTGTTAGGTGATTCTCTTTTCTTTGAAAGTTTACAATCATATGCCTATAATGATTCTCTTAAGTATAACGCTGTAACAACAGAAAATTTTAAACTTGTATGCGAAGATGTTTCAGGAATCTCATTGGACTCTTTTTTTGAACAATGGATTTATGGAGAGTTTTACCCAAAGTACTCTTTGTCATGGAGCATGATCAATACTAACTTAATTTCCATTAGGGTAGAGCAAATTCAAAATTGGCAAAATTTTGAAATGCCCATTGATTTGTTAATTTATACTGACCTTGACACATTCAAAGTAAGAGTGAATAATAATACTTCAGATCAAGAATATCAAATCAACATAAGTAGTGGAGTTGTTCAAAGAATTGAATTAGACCCAGATAATTGGATATTGAAAGAAGTGCAATATCTTGGTCTTAATAATAACTTTCCAGATAATTATAACATAATAATGTATCCAGCATTTCCCAATCCTTTTAATCCTAAAGTAAATGTTAATTTTTTTATCCCAGAGGAATTTGGAGAGTTCCAATCTAGAATTTTTATTTATAATTTAAATGGTTCACTTGTGGAAGAATTAAATCCAATACAATCTTATCCAGGTCTTAATAGAATCTCTTGGAATGCAGATAATAAAGCCTCTGGAACATACTTTTTAAGTATTAAGGCAGATAATAAATTCCACACACAAAAAATACAGTTAGTTAAATAAATGGATATAATTAGAATTAAAAATCTAAAAATTCCTGCTACGCATGGAGCTTATGAATTTGAAAAAGATAAAGAAGGTCTTTTTGAATTGGATATTGAAATGTATATGGATCTAAAAACACCTGCTCGGACTGATGATCTAAATGATACTGTTAATTACGATGAAGCTGTTTCTATAATTACATCTATTTTTACTCAAAAATCATATAACTTAATTGAATCAGTTGCTGAAAAAATTTGCGATAAACTGTTAGATCAATATCCTATTAAAAAAGTTCTGGCTAGAATACGTAAACCTCATGCTCCAATTTTAGCAAACCTGGATACTGTAGAAGTTGAACTTTTGAGAGAGAAAAAATAAGATGAACTTTGTTGATTTATTTCTTAGTTTAGGTTCAAATATTGGAGATCGCGAGTCGAACTTAGCTCAAGCAACAATGGCTTTATCGATTAATCTTAAAATTTCAGATATTAAAAGCTCTTCTTATTATGATTCTGAACCATTATATAACACAAAACAGCCAAATTTTCTCAATTCTGTTGTTAAATGTAAAACATCATTAAAACCATTTGAGGTACTAGATGTTATCCAAAAAGTTGAAAAGATGTTAGGAAGGAAAAATAAGAAAGAGAAAAATAGTCCAAGAATAATAGATATTGATATTCTTTTCCATGGGGATGCGGTAATTGAGACTGAAGATTTAAGTATCCCTCATCCAATGCTGAGTTTAAGGAAATTTGTTTTGGTTCCTTTCGAGGAATTAGATCCAAATTTTATAGTCCCACATTCGAAAATAACAATTAAAGATTTAATTAAACATTGCCCGGATAAAACAAATGTTTTTTTACATCAAATGGATATACAAGCTTGAAAAATTTATACTATATAGCAATAGAAGGACCAATTGGCGTAGGTAAGACTAGTTTATCAAAGCTAATGTCTAAAAAATTAGGTGCAAGGTTAGTTTTGGAGGAATTTGAAGATAATCCATTTTTACCGGACTTTTATAAAGATCCAGAGCGATATTCTTTTCAAACTCAATTATTTTTTCTACTGCAGAGATATAGGCAACAACAAGAATTAAGGCAAGTAGATATGTTTCAAAAATTACTAGTAACAGATTATATGTTTGTTAAAGATAGACTTTTTGCTTCTTTGAACTTAAATGAAAAAGAAATGCAATTATATGATACTGTTGCAAACCTATTAGAACGTAACATCATAAAACCTGACCTAGTTATATACCTTCAAGCGGATACAGATACCCTTATGGGGAATATCTCGAAGCGTGGACGTGAAATGGAAAATGATATTACCTATGAGTATATTGACGCTTTAAGTCAAGTATACACTGAATATTTTTTCAGATACCAAGATACTCCTCTTGTAATAATCAATACTAATAATATTGATTTTGTAAATAATGAAAACGATTTGAATGAGGTAATACAATATATTAGGCAGCCAGTTTCTGGAACAAAATTTTTCAACCCAGTTTCAGGTTTAAAATGATAAAATGGTTATTTCTATTAATAATTTTATATTATTCAGGAAAATTGATAATGTTTTTTTTACCTGTTTTCAAGTTTAAAAAAAATATTGATGATTTAGACAAGAAAAAACAATTTCGCTCTAAAATCGATAAAATGGATATTTTAGATGCTGAGTTTGAAGAGAACTCTTAATTAAATCATATGAAAAATAAAGGTCTGATTCATTTATTACTTTACGCACTACCTTTTTTTGTATATGGTCAGTTTACGAACTCTTACAAAGGATTTGGATTAGATATTGGAACCAGTGGAAGTGGTTTTTTCCTAACAGTTTCTTCATTACATGATACCGAAAAAATTTCACTAAATGGAGAGGTTAGGTTTTACGACATAAAAGCTAAAGATGAAACAGTGGTGTATGATTACTATTCCGGGAGATATCAAGATGTAGGCGGAATAAGTCTAGTAATGCTCCCAGTATACTTTGGAACAAATTATTATCCATTTGCAGGAAAAATTGAAAATAACTTTTCACCATTTATTGGTATCAAACTAGGTTCAATTCTTACCATAGATGGTAATGAATTTGGACGTTTTATGGATAGGTGGAGAAGAGCAAAAACTCAAATAATACCTGGATTTTTTCTAGGGTTTGGTATTGATTTTAAACTTGTTGGGCAAACTTTAGTATCTGCAATGGTTGGAAAAGAAATTATCAAATTAAAATATAAAGCTGATGGAAATGATGATTACTCAGGATTTCTGATACATATCGCTTTTAAAAGACGATCAAAATGATACCAGACAAGGCTTTCTATGTTCATCCAAATCAAATAAAAAATAACATATTTATATTAGATGAATTTGAATCTAATCACTTAATTAATGTACTTCGATTAAAAATAAATGATCAAATACTTATTATTGATGGGGTGGGTTGTGCATATGTTTCATTAATAAAAAATATATCAAAAAAAAATGTATCAGGAGAAATACAAAAAAAGTATAAACATTTAGGTGAGAATCAATTAAATATAACCATTGCACCAGGTCTAATTAAACGTAACAGATTTGAAAATATGATGGAAAAAGCAGTCGAACTAGGAGTGAGAGAAATTCAACCATTAATTTTAGATCACTGCCAAATAAAACACATGAATTTTGATAGAATAAAAAAAATTATAATTTCATCTTCAAAGCAGTGTAAACGGAGTTTCTTTCCAATTTTAAAAAGTCCTATTTCTCTAGAAGAATACCTGAATAAGCAATCCAACTTAATAATTGCAGGTAGTCAAAAATCAGAAGTTCATCTAAGAGAAGCATTATCAAAAATATCTAGAGATATTAATGTAATAATCGGTCCTGAGGGTGATTTTAGTGATGATGAGTATGCATTATTAGAAAACAAAGATATATTACTTTATAGTTTGGGTTCAAGACGCTTGAGATCTGAAACTGCATGTATAGCATCCATATCTATTCTAAATGAGTTTTTTAATGATTGATAAGAGCTGTTTGTTCTGTAAAATAATTATCAAGGAACTTCCTACAAATTTTATTTACGAAAATGATTTAGTTGTGGCATTTAATGATATATCTCCTCAAGCTCCTAAACATATTCTTATCATTCCTAAAGTACATATTGCTACATTAAATGACCTTAAAGATCATCAAACAATAATTCTGGGTGAAATGGTTAAAGCTTCAAAGGAAATAGCAAAAAATCAAAATTTTGACCAAACTGGATATAGAACAGTTTTTAATTGTAATAAAGATGCCGGTCAAACAGTTTTTCATATTCATCTTCATTTGCTAGCAGGAAGATCTTTTCAATGGCCACCCGGATAATTTAGGATTAAAATGGGGGGAAAATTTAACTGGGGTATTATTGGAACGGGTGGAATAGCAAATGCTTTTGCTAATGATCTAAAGGTGTTAGATGATCATGAAATAAAGGCAGTTGCATCACGAACTAGAAAAAAAGCCTTAGAATTTTCATTAAAATTTAAAAAATGTGTTCCCTATCATAATTATAATGATTTTGTATCGGATTCTTCTCTGGATGCCGTTTATATTGCAACCCCGAATCATTTGCATATGGAGCATGCACTTCTTGCAATAAATGCAGGGCTTCCAGTTCTATGTGAAAAACCTTTTGCATTAAATTCAAAAGAAGTTCAAACGATGATGGATGCAGCTAAATTTAAAAATGTTTTATTAGTTGAAGCTATGTGGTCAAGATTTTTACCCCACATGATCGAGGTTAAAAAAATTATTAACAGTGGTATATTAGGAAAAATATTTACTCTACATGCCGATCATGGTCAAGATTTAACTGATATTAAAAATCCAAGGTTATGGAAAGCAGAATTTGGAGGAGGGGCACTTTTGGATTTAGGAATATACGTAGTCTCATTTGCGCATTTAATTTTAGGAAAACCAAATGAAATTGTTGCAAATACAATGCTTAATGAGGATGGAATTGATTTACAAACATCTGTAATATTAAAATACAAAACTGGAGCTCAAGCTATTCTTAATTCTACAATGATTAATAGCACTCCTTGTAGAGCCGTTATCTCTGGAGAAAATGGAAGGATCGAGATAAAACCAGTATTCTATGCTCCATCATCTTTTAAGGTTATTTTAAAAAATGGTGAAATTAAAGATTATCCAAATAAATACCAGGGGCATGGTTTAAGAGAGCAAGCTGTAGAATTCGTAAAATGTATAAATATGAAATTATTAGAAACCCCAAGGATGAAACATTTAGATAGCCTTACTGTTATGAGAACAATAGATAAAATACGAGAAGAGATTGGTTTAATTTTTCCAAATGATTCTCTATGATAACTTGAATTCTATTGTAACTTTTATTATTAAAATAAAGGAAAAATTAAATGAAAAATATACTATATCCATCTTTAATTCTGTTTTTAATTTTTGGTTGTGAGGATACTGATGAGGCTATGAACACGTCACTTTTGGGTTCATGGAATTATAGTGTTTATTTACTAGAAAATAATTGTGATGGGACTGGAGAGGTTGAAGATATGGGAACATTAGAAATTACGGATACCGAATTTATAATAAACGAAACTGAAACCTTATCAGATTGGTGTGATGAAGATTTAGTAAATGATACGCTATGTGTTGAGTATGGTGATTCTACAAGTTTAAATGATTTTCAAGAAATTTGTGTAGATGAAGGCGGAACATTTGATTCTATTACTGGAATTTGTGATAATCCTTTTGCTAGTACTTACACTTTGTCTGACTCACTTTATTTAACATTCCAGGATACAATACACATACCTGAATCCTATTCGTCTATTTGTGCTGAGGAAGGTGGTGTATATGCAGATGGAGTTTGCACAATTACATATAATTCAACTCATGCGTTGAACTTAGATGATGTTACTGCAACATTGACGAGGACTTTTACAGAAAATGATACTTTATATTGTGAGAAATTTGTTTTAACAAAATAGATTTATTACCCTAGAGTTTTTCAAAATAAAAAACCCCACTTTTTTGTGGGGTTTTTTATTTTGAAAAGTACCTTAAATTTTACAATAACTTGAAGTTTAATATTTTATAAGTTTAACATAGATCATTAAAAATGTAGCGTATGTATCAAATAATAAATAATAAAAAATTTAAAATTTTAATAATCGTTTTTATTGGATATTCCTTATCCTACGCAGATATGCCTGGTACATTAAAAAATCAGACTAATATACCTAAGTCGGAATTTTTTCGAGAATATAAAGATATTAAAAAATCTAAAGTTGAATACATCTATGATGTAAATGGAAAAACAGTTATATCAAAAAATTATTTAAAAAACGAGAAATTGGCATCTAAAACAACTTATAGAAACTCCAAAAAACAAGATGTTTTTATATATTATACAAATTGTTATAATGAAGATTGTTATTAAATAAATTATAATTCATATGCAATGAGGGGTGGATAACTGATTTAAGTCCTCGTAAATTTATCGATTATAACCAAAAGGCTTTTGTGTATATATCTGAAATAAAAATGCATGGTTTCAAATCTTTTGCTAACAAAGAAGTCATGAAACTTGGACAAGGAATTACAACTGTAGTTGGACCAAATGGTTGTGGAAAAACAAATATTGTGGATGCAATTAGGTGGGTTTTAGGCGAGCAAAAGTACAGCGTTTTAAGAAGTGGTAAAATGGAGGATGTAATTTTTAACGGTGCCGAGGGTTTTAAAGCTCTTGGAGTTTGTGAAGTTTCTATGACTGTCCATAATAACTCAGGGAAACTTCCTATTGAATATAATGATATTGAAATTGCAAGGAGAGTTTACCGTAATGGGGATTCTGAATATTATTTAAATAAAACACAATGCCGACTGAAAGATATAATGGATCTATTTTTAGATACAGGTATGGGTGCTGATGCATATTCAGTTATTGAGCTGAAAATGATAGAACAAATCCTATCAGAGACTGCAGATGATAGAAGAAATATGTTTGAGGAGGCAGCAGGAATACATAAATACAGATCGCAAAGAAAATCTACAATTAGAAAGTTTGATGCTACAAGATTGGACCTAGAAAGAATTAATGATATAATATTAGAGGTAGAACAAAAAGTTAATGGACTACTTCTTCAATTAAAGCGGTATAAAAGACATTCAAACTTAACAGAAGAACTAAAAACTAACGAAATAAGTTTAGCTTACTTAAAAACTTTTAGGCTGCAATCTGAAATGCTTCCAGTTAAAGAAAAAATAAAAGAATTTAAATATCTCAGAGAATCAAAATCCTCTGAAACATCTTCATATCAAAAAGAATTGAATGAATTGCAAGAAAATTATAAAAAACAAGAAAATGAATTAAATGAAATGCAAAATTTTATGTCTTCACTTCATAAAAAGAGAGAAGAAATAAGAAATAACATTATTGTTTTATCCGAAAAAGGTAAAGGTGCCCTTTTAACAATAGATAGACTCGAAAGAGAGAAAACTAATAATAAAGGAAAAATAGATAATTTGAGGCAATTAAAGCTAGAATTTGATAAAGAAATTCTTACTTTAGAACCATCTATTGATGAATTACTAGGAAAATTTAAATTAGATAAAATTAAATTTGATGATATTGATATTCTATATAAAGATAAAGAGAAATCTCTTGATAATCTTCAATCTGAAAGATGGGAGTTACAACGAAAATTAGTTAATGATAGATCTTTTTATGATAGAACAAATGCAAGTATGAATGAGAAGAATAACAGTTTAGAAGGATATAAAGAAATAATATCTAATTCAAAAAAAGAACAAGAGACTCAACTAAAAAATATAAAAATATTATCTACAAATCAGTCTGAAGTGAATGATAAACTAAAAAAGGTTAATTCTAAGATTGCCACCCTAGAGGAAAAACAAAAGGATCTCATAATTAAAAGACAGGATATTGTTAAAGAAAAATATTCTGTTACTGCAATGATGGACTCACTAAGGGGTCAACATCTCTTTTATAAAAATTTAGTTGAATCAAAAGAAGGATTCCCGGAAGGTACCAGATATGTACTTGAAAACCCAAATTTATTTGAGGGTATTCTTGGTACCGTGGCTGATATGTTTGAAATCAAAGAAGAATTTCGTGATGCGCTTGAATCTGGCTTGGGTGATTTATCTCACTGTTTAATTGCAGATAATAAAGAAAATGCAATGAAAATATTAAAAATTGCCTCTGAAAAAAAAATTGGTGATCTCTCAATAATACCTTTAAAAGAATCTTCAAAGATTAAGGTTAATGTTATCCCAAACCCTAAAGTTGGATTAAGGATTGTTAGAGCTATTGAAGTAGTTAAAACCAGCAAAAATCTGATCCCTTTGGCTAATTACTTACTAGGGTCACTCATTATAGTAGATGATCTAAATATTGCATTAAAAAATGAAGATCTTCAAAATTGGAGCTTAGTAGATAGAAATGGTACTTTGTCTGGTAAGGATTTAGTCCTGAAAAGCAGACAAGTTTCAGAATTTGGAAATTTAATGGGAAGAGAAGAAAAGCTTAAGGAAATATTATTGGAATTAGAGTATCTTAAGAAAAATGAGTCCCAACTAAATGATAAGTTTGAAAAATTAGACAAATTCATAAATGAAAATAAATTAACTATTAAAAAATCAATTGAAGAAAAACAACATTTTAAAAGTAAACTTTTGCAAATTGACTCGGATCTATTAAGGGAAAAGCTTATTGATGAACAATCAATGAAAACACTTAAAATTTCTCAAATTGAAATTTTTCAATTGCAAAAGGATATTAAAAACCTAAAATTATCAATCGAAACTTTAAAACCAAAAATTAAAAAATTTGAAGAAAAAATAGACTCTTATCAAAAGAAAATAAATACTGCAGACCAAGAGATGCTAAAATATAGATCTATGAGAGATGACGCTCAATCACTTCTACAAGAGAGCAGAATTCAGCTTATTGAATTGGAATCAAGACGAGATCAAGTTAGCTTTAAAAAAAAATCAGGCGAAGAATCAAGAGATGAATTAAAACAAAGAATAGAAAAACTGGTTAAAGAAATTTTTGAATTAAAAGAACAAAAAGAAAAGTTAGATAAAGATATAAACTTAAAAGAAAAAGAATTAAACCTCTCAAATGCTGAAATTCAAAAGCAAAGGTCAATCCTTGAACTAAAACAAGAAGTATTTAGAGAAACATTTTTAGAACTTGAACAGATACAATCTAAAATAGCATCAGATCAAAAAAATAAAGAGCAAATTTTAGAGGATTTAAAAAATTTAGAACTAGATTTATCTAGAAATGAGCAAACAGTTATAGCTATCAAAGAAAAAATATCAGAAAAGTATTATACAATTTTACCCGATCATCTTGTCGTAGATGAAACTGAGGAACAATTGGAAATCATAATTAATAAAATTCAAAGGAGTCTTGAAAATATTGGACCTGTTAATATGGCTGTGCAGGACGAGCATAGAGAGGAAGATGAAAGGCTACAGGAGCTATGTAATCAGAGAAATGATTTAATTAAAGCAGAGGAACATCTTCGAGAAACGATTCGGAAAATTGATAAAGTTGCAAGGAAACGTTTTCAGGAAACGTTTGTAATGATAAAATTAAATTTCGAAAAACTTTTTAATCTATTTTTTGAAGGAGGTAATGCCACATTGAAACTAATTGGAGATCCAGATCCTCTTGAGGCTGATATAGGAATTGAAGCTCAGCCACCAGGTAAAAAGAATACTTCTTTAAGACTTCTTTCTAGTGGAGAAAAAGCACTCACTGCTATATCACTACTATTTGCTATATATCAGGTTAAGCCTAGTCCTTATTGTATCTTAGATGAAGTTGATGCTCCATTAGATGATATTAATGTTCGTAAGTTTACGAAAGTTCTAAGTAAATTTTGTGATAAAACACAATTCATTATTGTTACTCATAATAAGTTAACAATGGAAACTGCTGATTTTATGTATGGAGTAACACAAGAAAAGAAAGGTGTTTCAAAATTAGTATCCGTAAAGTTTGATTAAAACGAATGTCATGTATAAAATAATTAATTCAACAACTCTTCTTGAAATATGGTTATCTCCTTTACTGATAATATTTGCAGCAATACTTTTCGGTTTAATTTTTAAAAAATTCATTCATTCTAAATTAAAAAGATTTACGGAACTCTCTGATTGGGAAGGGGATGATATTCTACTTGAGTCAGTGGAATCTCAAATTGTACTTTGGTCTTTTTTATTTTCACTTTTTTTAGTTTTTAAGGACTTGTCCATAAATCCGGAATATTCAAAATATATTTTAATTATTATTAAAATTATTCTCATCGCTTCTATAACCCACTCAATGGCAAAATTAATTTTAGGCTTATTTAATTTGTGGTCAAATAAACAGTCAGGAGGGTTTCCATCAACAACAATATTTACAAATATTGTAAAAATTACAATTTATGTAATAGGATTATTGATTATTTTAGATTCTGTAGATATATCAATTGCCCCAATGCTTACAGCTTTAGGTGTTGGTGGTTTGGCTGTTTCACTAGCTTTGAAAGATACTTTATCAGATGTTTTTGCTGGACTACATATTCTACTAAGTAAAAAAGTTCAACCTGGTGATTTTGTAAGCTTAGATTCAGGTGAAATGGGTTATATTCAAAACATCACTTGGCGTAACACAAAAATGTTAGAAAGAACCAATAATATATTGCATATCCCCAATACGAAATTGTCCTCTGCTATTGTCAAAAACTATGATAGTGGTGATCCAAGTTTTTCTGTAAAAGTATTTATGGGCGTTGATTATAACTCTGATTTAGAACATGTTGAAAAAATAACTATGGATGTAGCTAATGAGTTACATCAAACACTGGAAGAAACAAATAAACTATCTAAACCCAGTTTTAAATTCAGAGGATTTGGTGAATCAAGTATTGATTTTGCGATATATTTTAGAGGAAATAAATATGGAGACCAGAACCCAATTATTCACCAATTTATAAAAAAAATTCATAAACGTTTTAAAGAAGAGAGTATCCAAATACCATATCCTATAAGAACTATCATCAAAAAATAATTTTAACTAAATGAAAACTTGGATAATAATTGGCTCAATTTTTAATGGTTTAGGTATTGTTTTAGGTGCATTTGCTTCACATTCTTTAAAAGAACAATTACCTGCACAGGATTTAAATATTTTTGAAATAGGTGTTAGATACCAAATATATCATTCATTTGGGTTAATATTTTTAGGTATTTTGGGATTTCACTTCCCAAACATAGTAATTGATGCGTCAGCAAAGTTATTTATTATTGGTATAATATTGTTTTCAGGGAGCCTTTATTTATTAGTTTTGACAAATCAGAGGTGGTTAGGAGCTATTACCCCTCTTGGAGGGTTTTGTTATATTTTCGGCTGGTTTTTACTAGCTTTTAAAATATACAAAGTATAAAAAGAAATTTTCCATGCTAGATGACCAAAACAAGCATATAACATTCTGGACATCTTCCTCATTTATTATTGCATCTATGGTTGGAACAGGTGTTTTTACTAGCCTAGGTTATCAATTATTAAATATTGATTCAATTTTTCCTTTACTATTTCTATGGATAATTGGTGGATTTTTAGCTTTGTGTGGAGCTCTCACTTATGGAGAGTTAGCAACTCTTTATCCTAGGTCCGGTGGTGAGTATTCATTATTAAGTAAAATTATTCATCCCTCAGTTGGATTCTGTGCGGGGCTAATTTCTGCAACTATTGGTTTTGCTGCACCATCAGTTTTGGCATCAATTGCATTTTCAAATTATATATCAACAATTTTTGATTTTATTAATATAAAATTAATAGCAGTAATTATTATATTTTCCTTTCATGTCATCCATATTTCTAGCATAAAAGTAGGCACATCTTTTCAAAATATTTCTACACTTATAAAAATTTTATTTATAATAATTTTTATTGGAATTGGTTTTAAAGTTGACAACCCGCAAAAGTTGGCGCTCATTCCAACAATTAAAGATTTTAATATTATTTTTAGTTCATTTTTTGCTGTTAATCTTATTTGGGTATCTTATGCATATACTGGATGGAATTCGGTAATATATATTGCTAGCGAAGTAAAAAAACCGTACGAGAATATTTCTAAATCAATGTTTTTTTCAACATTATCAGTAATGTTCCTCTATGTATTATTAAACTATATATTTCTTTACACTGCTCCAATAAGTAGTCTGATTGGTGAGGTTGAAGTTGCTCATATATCGGCAAGATATATTTTTGGAGAAAGTGGTGGGAAAATTATTTCTATCGGGATATCTCTTTTACTTTTATCTACGGTAAGTAGCTATGTATATATTGGACCTCGAGTTATGGAAGTAATGGGAAATGATTACGCTATATTAAGTATTTTTAAAAAAACGGATTCGAAAAAAATACCTAGGAATGCATTTTTATTACAATTTTTTATATCTATCCTTTTTATTCTAACCTCATCTTTTGAACAAGTCTTAATGTATACAGGGATTTCTTTAATCCTTACATCAAGTCTCACGGTTTTTGCACTTTTTATTTCAAGAGTCAAAGATAAAAATTTAAAAAGACCGTATAAAACCTGGGGCTTTCCGATAACACCTATCTTTTATCTTTTATTAAATACCTGGATATTGTACCACTCATTTTTAGAATCAACTATTGAATCTCTAATAGGCTTTTTTATCTTCGTTTTCATTATTTTATTCCACTCTCATTATATTTCCCGAACTGATAATGCATAAAATATTGATTTTAGATGGTGCTGTTGGTACTCAATTAGACTTATATAACATAAGTTTAAAATTACCTATTTGGTCTGCAAATGCAAATATAGATTATCCCAAAGTTGTTACTAAAATTCATAATGAGTATGTTTTAGCAGGAGCAGATATAATAACAACAAATACCTTTAGGTCAACTCCTTACACCTATAAAAAAGCAGGCCTATCTAGTGTTAAGGCCTTTGATTATGCTAAGCATAGTTTTTTTAAAGCTGTTGACTGTGCGTATGATGCTATTGGAGAAAATACAAAAATTGCAGGTTCGATTACATCGGTTGAAGATTGCTACAGGCCAGAAAAATTTCCAGGTAAGATGGCAACTCAAGATACATATGGACAATTATTAGAATGGTTTAATCAATGTGAGGTTGATATAATTATATTTGAAACCATGGGTAATATACATGAAATAAATATCGCATTAGATTTAGTAACAGATTTAGATAAGCCTGTTTGGATGAGTTTAATTATGAAAAATAAGGATACTTTACTAGATGGTACTTCAATTCTAGAAACACTAAAATTAATAGATAATTATAATATTAAATTATTATTGATTAATTGTAATAATATAGATTTAACAATTAAAATTTCTAATAATATTCAAAATATCCGTAAACTAGACTTTGGTTTATATCCTAATTTAGGAATTGAGGAATATAATAATAGCTTTAATAAAATTATTGATGAGTCAAATCTGAAAAGATACATGGAGTCTCTTTTAAATTTAAAGCCATCTGTCATTGGATTATGTTGTGGATCAAATCCATCACATATAAAACTATTAAAATCTTTAATAAGGGAGTGTAAATGAAACTTTTAATTAAACCATTTAATGAAAAAATTAAACTTTTTTATTCCAATCATGGCCACTTCCATGAAGGTGATGCTGGACTTGACCTGTATGCAATCAAAGAACAAGTAATTAAGAAAAAAAGTACAAATAAGATTCATTTTGGCATAGCATGTGAAAATTTTGATTCTAGACCCTATCTTTTAATGCCCAGATCTAGTATTTCAAAAACACCCCTCAGAATGTCAAATTCAATAGGACTCATCGATGGAGGCTACAGGGGTGAAATAATGGCCTCAGTTGATAATATAAGTGATGAAGATTATACAATCAAAAAAAAGCAAAGGTTGTTTCAAATTGTCTCAATGCAAGGAGAGCAAATCCAAATTTTGTTAGTAGACAATTTGACTGATACTGGAAGAGGTTTTGGTGGATTTGGTTCAACAGGAAAATGAGGTTTATTGCCAATTTGTCGTATTTATTTGTTTTATGATACAAAATGAAATAAAAAGTGTATTGGTATAAACTTTGCATTACGTATTAACGTGAGCATACTATGTAAAATGAGTATCTTGCATTATAATACTATTTAATAAACATACAACGCATATAAGGAGTTAAAATATGGGTTTAAAATTAAAACCATTATCTGATCGAGTGGTTGTCGAGCCTGCACCTGCAGAAGATAAGAGTGCTGGAGGTATTATTTTACCTGATACAGCTCAGGAGAAACCTCAGCAGGGTTTAGTTGTTGCTGCGGGAGCTGGTAAGGTAAGTGATTCAGGTAGTCTAATAGATATGACTGTCAAAGTAGGTGATAAAGTACTTTACGGGAAATATTCTGGAAGTGAAGTCACATTTGATGGATCTGATTACGTAATAATGCGCGAAAGCGATATTTTAGCAGTTTTATAAGGAGATTAAAATGGCAAAAGAAGTTGCATATTCACTCGAAGCACGCTCAGCGCTAAAAGCTGGTGTGGATAAATTAGCAAATGCAGTAAAGGTTACATTAGGTCCTAAAGGACGAAATGTTGTGATTGAAAAGAAATTTGGTGCTCCCACAGTAACAAAAGATGGTGTAACGGTTGCGAAAGAAATAGAACTTGAGGACAAATTAGAAAATGTTGGTGCTCAGATGGTTAAAGAGGTTGCTTCCAAGACTTCAGATGTTGCTGGTGATGGTACAACAACAGCGACAGTTTTAGCGCAAGCAATAGTAACAGAGGGCCTCAAAAATGTGACAGCTGGCGCAAATCCGATGGCAATCAAAAAGGGTATTGATGAAGCAAAAGATGCCGTTATAGAGGCAATCAAGAGCCAAGCGAAGGATCTACCTGATAGTCAACAAATTGCGCAAGTTGCTACAATTTCTGCAAACGATGACAAAGAAGTTGGTGATAAGATTGCAGAAGCGATGGAAAAAGTAGGTAAAGATGGTGTTATAACAGTTGAAGAATCAAAAACAGCTGAAACATTTCTTGAAACTGTAGAGGGAATGCAGTTTGATAGAGGTTACTTATCTCCTTACTTTGTCACGAATTCTGAATCAATGGATGCTGAAATGGATGATCCATACATTTTAATTCATGATAAAAAGATCAGTAATATGAAAGATTTACTCCCACTATTAGAAAAAGTAGTTCAAACTGGTAAACCCATTGTAATTATCGCTGAGGATATTGAAGGTGAAGCTCTAGCCACATTAGTGGTTAACAAGTTAAGAGGAACATTCAAAGTTCTTGCCGTCAAAGCCCCCGGTTTTGGAGATAGACGTAAAGCAATGCTTGAAGATATTGCAATCTTAACTGGCGGAACTGTTATTTCTGAGGATGCTGGGTATAAACTAGACAATGCTACTCTAGATTATTTAGGCACTTCCAAGCGAGTTGTTTCAGATAAAGATAATACAACTATAGTCGATGGTGGTGGAAATGTGGATGCTATCAAAGCTCGAATCAACGAAATTAAGGTTCAGGTTGAAAAAACAACCTCCGATTATGATCGTGAAAAATTGCAAGAGCGTTTAGCTAAGCTTTCTGGTGGAGTTGCGGTTATAAATGTTGGTGCTGCGACAGAGGTAGAAATGAAAGAGAAGAAAGCAAGAGTCGAAGATGCATTACATGCCACAAGAGCAGCTGTGGAAGAAGGAATCGTACCTGGCGGTGGTGTTGCATTACTTCGATCTATTCCATCTTTAGATAAAGTAAAGTTGAATCCAGAGCAGCAAGTTGGAGTAGACATTATGCGAAGAGCTTTAGAAGCTCCAATTCGACAAATAGTTGAAAATGCTGGTATTGAATCTGCTATTGTTGTTCAGAATGTTCGTGACAAAAAAGGTGACCATGGTTACGATGCGAGGAATGATGATTACGTCAAGATGTTTGATGCTGGAATAATTGATCCTGCAAAAGTATCAAGGGTAGCAGTTGAGAATGCTGCCTCAATTGCAGGAATGGTCTTAACCACTGAGGCTGCAATTACAGATATCCCTGAAGATGAAAAAATGCCTCCAATGCCTGATCCAGGTATGGGTGGTATGGGTGGTATGGGTGGTATGATGTAAACTCAAAACACCAGTTAGATGTTTTAAAAGCCTCTGCCAAGCAGAGGCTTTTTTTTTACTTAAATGTATCTAGCTGACAAGTTTCTGTTTATGTAATTTTATGTATGGAAAATGTTAATTCTAAAAGAGAACGAATATTCATTATTGATGGATATGCCATATTATACAGAGCACATTATGCTTTAATCAGGAATCCTTTAATAACTTCTTATGGTTTACATACTAGTGCACTTTATGGTTTTATTAATCAAATTTTTAAACTGATTAAATCAGAATCTCCTGAATTCATGGTTTGTGCATTTGATTCAAAAGAGAAAACTTTTCGTCATGAAATATATATAGATTATAAAGCTAATAGACCTCCAATGCCTGAAGAATTACAAAATCAATTACCTCATCTATGGAAAATTTTAGAGTTAATGAATATTCCTGTAATAAAAAAATCAGGGTTTGAGGCTGATGATATAATTGGTACAATTGCTCAAAATGCTGAAAAAAACGGTTTAGACTCTTTTATTGTAAGTGGAGATAAAGACTTCATGCAATTAATTAATAATCACATTTTTATGTATTCACCAGGAACAAGAAAAACTCCTTATCCTGTGATATTTACATCTGATAAAGTTGAAGAGAAATGGGGAATCCCACCAAGTAAAATTATTGATTTACTTGCCCTTATGGGTGATTCTGCTGATAATATACCTGGCGTTTCTGGTGTGGGTGAGAAAACTGCTGTCAAACTTATCAAACAGTTTGGTTCGTTAGAATCTGCATTAGAAAATGCTGAGAAAATACCAAATAAAAGAGTTAATAAAGGTTTAAAAGAAGATGTTGAAAAAGCAAAACTCAGTAAAAAACTGGCTACAATACACACCAATGTAGAACTAGATTTAGATATGGAAGATTTTAAAGTCAAAAGATTACAGTCTAAACAAACGATAGAAAAATTCAAAGAATTAGAATTTCATGCATTTGTTAAACAATTACAAACAATTGAACAAAAAAATATAAAAAACCAAAAATCTAAATTTTCTTATAAAATTATAAAAGATGATAAAACATTTGAGATTTTAATTCAAAAAATAATTAATTCGAATATTATTTCTTTTGATTTTTTAACCGATAATTTATCTCCAATGGACACCAATATCATTGGAATCAGCTTCTGTATAAATGTTAATGAAAATTATTATATACCAATTACATATGAAGAAAAAATAAAAAATAATTTTTCGGATAATGATCTAATTTTTATTTTGAACAAATTAAAAATTATTTTTGAAAATGAAAATATTTTAAAAGTAGCTCATAATTCAAAATATTATTCAGTTGTATTAAAAAAATATGAAATTCAGTTAAAAGGTTTAGTTTTTGATACTATGGTAGCCTCCCATTTATTGAACCCATCTACAAAATCAAACACACTAGACTCAGTTAGTTTAGAATATTTGAATTTTGAACTAATTTCAATTGATGAATTAATTGGTATTGGTAGGAAAAAGATTAGAATAGAAATGGTTAAATTAGAAAAACTTGCTATGTATTCTTGCCAAGATGTAAATCTTACTTTTCAATTGCATTCTATATTAGAAAAAAAACTAATTGAAAATGGCTTAAATGATTATTTAAAAAATATAGAAATTCCGTTAATTGAAGTTTTAGCAGATATGGAGTTTTATGGTGTCTTTGTCGAAAAAAATATATTAAAAAATATTTCAGATAGAATCAATATTATTTTGGAGGACCTTAAAGAGAAGATTCATGCTTTTTCAAATGAAAATTTTAACATTAACTCTACACAGCAATTAGCTAAAATATTATTTGACGACTTAGGGTTACCTCAAATTAAAAAACGTAGTACTGCAGAGGAAGTTCTGAAACAATTAAGTTCCCAACACGAATTGCCAGATTATATATTGGGATACAGAAAATATAACAAATTGAAAAATACTTACCTTGACTCATTACCCTTATTAATAAACTCAAAAACAAATCGTATTCATTCTACATTTAATCAAACTATTGCTGCAACTGGACGCTTGTCCAGTACTAATCCAAATTTTCAAAATATACCTATCAGAACCGAAGAAGGACGCGAGTTAAGGAAAGCTTTTGTTGGACAAAGGGAGGGATGGAAAATATTATCAGCTGATTATTCACAGATTGAGTTAAGAGTAATGGCACATTTTAGTAAAGACAATGAGTTAATTAAATCATTTAATAGCGGTGAAGATATTCATACTAGGACAGCAAGTAAAGTTTTCAATGTCAAATTAGTGGATGTAATTCCAGAAATGCGAAGGACAGCAAAGATTGTTAATTTTGGAATTATGTATGGTGCAGGTCCTTTTAGAATGAGTCAAGAATTAGGAATACCAAGAAAGGAGTCAGTTTCAATAATTGAATCTTATTTCGATGAGTATCCTGGAATAAAAAGCTATATTAACTCCACTATAGAATATGCAAAAGAGCATAAATTTATAGAAACAATTAATGGTAGAAAAAGACCTGTATGGGATGCTGACTCTGATAATGGGTTAAGAAGGAAAGCAGCTGAAAGGATGGCAATAAATATGCCTATTCAAGGATCTGCAGCAGAGATGATAAAAATTGCTATGATAAATATTTATAAAGATATTAAAATTAATAAAATGGAGTCAAAAATGTTTCTTCAAATCCATGATGAATTATTATTTGAATTCCCCGATGAAGAGAAATCAAAACTTATTGAAATTGTTGTTTCAAGGATGGAAAAGGCTATGAAACTACTTGTTCCATTAAAAGTTGATTATGGAATAGGAAATAATTGGTATGAAGCTCACTAGAGAAAATTAAATGGAAGCTAGTATAACTTTAAAAAAAGTTGGTAAGTTAATTAGAGATAAAACAATTCTTGCAGGACTTTCTTTTGGTGTTGAAAAAGGAAGTCTTGTTGCAATTGTAGGTGAAAATGATTCGGGTAAATCAGTTCTATTAAAATTACTCTCAGGTTTTGAAAATCCAAATTATGGACAAGTATTCATTCATGGGTTGGATATGGATAAGCGTAGACAAGAAACTCAAAAATTAATTGGTTATGTTCCTTATGAAACTAATTTGGATCCGTGGCTTACATTAAAACAAAATATTATTTTCAATGCAGAATTATATAATATTAAATATTCTGATTATTCGAAGAAAATAGAGTATTTATCATCAAAATTAAATCTAAATCCAAATTTAAATGAATACGCATATAGGGTCTCTGGTGGTGAACAAAAAAAAGCAATGCTTATTCGTGCGTTAATTCATGACCCAGATGTGTTAATTATGGATGAACCTACTGGATTTATGGATGCTGAATCAATTAGACTTACTTGGGATCTAATCAAAGATCTCAAGGGAGAAAAATCAATAATTTATGTGAGTAACTCATTAGCAGAAATTGAACAAGCACACGATCGAATTCTTGTTTTTAATGAGGGAAGAATATTGATGGATGGACATTTAGATAAATTACTAGAAAGCACATTAGATTATCATCAGTTTCAAATTGAATTCACTGAATTAACTGATGACTTATACAATAAACTAAAAAAAATACCTACAGTAGTTTCTCCAAATAGATTAGATAATACTTTCCATTTCTATGGTAGAAAAAGATCAGTTTTTTTTGATGTAATAAATGGAGCTTCAGGGCATATAATGATTAATTTGGATGTGAAAAATTTAGGTCTGCGAGATTTATTAGATTCAGAATTTGCAGGTAAAGGTTTAGATTGATAAAAGCATTACTCATAAGGAGGCTATGGCTTTTTAGAAATAGGTTAATACCAAATCTCTTTATCTATTTTTTATTATCCTTTACTATTTTTACGTTGATTGGTACACCATTAAAAAATGTAATAAGATTTAGCATAGCCGAAGTCCCTTATGATGTCTGGGTTTTTCCTGGTCTGATCTTCATTCTAAGCTCGATCTTAATTTCGCCCTCATTATATAGAGAATTTTTTGCTTTACGTATTCATGGTAACGTTCTCGCGAACATTACCTTAAGTCCTCATAATAAGATAAATATAATTTTTTCAAACCTAATTGTTTCTATTATAGAATCAGTTATCATTTCTGTTATTATAGGTTTTATATATTTATATGTTACAAAGGTAGTATTTAATCTTTTAAATATATTTTTTTTATTGGTATGCTTAATAATTTTTCTTTTTTTGATTGGTAATCTATTTATTACTATTTTTCTTATTTTAGATACTTTAAGTATAGTTTTATTATCATTGGGAATAATTTATTTGTATATAATCTTCGGAAATGGTTTTATCATTGAAACTTCTTTTTTCCCATACGGAATAAGCGTATTTTTAGAAAAAATCCCATCAGCACTTGTATTTAAGCAATTTCAAATTTTCAATTCTATTGGAATTATAAATTTTCAAATATTTTTAATTTTATTACCAATTATTTATTTTTGGATATTAGGAAATGCTTATCTTTTAAAAAGTAAAATGAGTCAATGACAATTAAAAATATAATTGGTCCTAAAGCTTATATCCATGTTGATAGATTGAAAACTAATTTATCCTTAATTAAAGATGAAATTGGAGACAAGGCATTGATGCTTGTTGTTAAAGCTAATGGCTATGGACACGGAGCTTTAAATATTACTGATTCTCTTAAAGAAGAAAATAATATTATTTTTTGTGTATTCACCATAGAAGAGGCTTTAGAATTAAGAAATAATAATATAAAAAATAATATTTTTATTTTCTCAAAAATGCAATCTTCTTGGCTTCAAATTGCTCATGAAAATAATTTTTGGATTAATCTAACCTGTTTTGAAGATTTAGATGATATTCTTGAATATTATAAAAAGTTTAATGGTGCTCCAAAAATACATATAAAGTTTGATACGGGAATGACTCGCTTAGGGTTTGACTTAAAGGATGCTGGGTCTCTTTTTAATATCTTAAACCAGAATAAATTTCTACCTATTGAAGGGATCTATTCTCACCTTTCAACAGCTGATGAAGGGGATTTAACATATGCTTTTCATCAACTAAATAAGTTTAATGAGATAGTAGAATTGGGTGTAAAAACTGGATTATATTTCAAATATATTCATTGTTCCAATAGTGGTGCTATTTTAAACCTACCCAATTCATATTTTAATACTGTAAGAGTTGGAATGTTACTTTATGGTGTTGCACCTTCAAATGAAGTTAAAATGAAGCAGAATTATCTGCCTGTTATGAGTTTTTGTGGACCAATTATTCATATCCGAAGAGTACCGTCAAATACTCCTGTTAGTTATGGTGGAAAATATATAACATCTGAAGAAACATATATTGGGATTATACAAACTGGATTTGCTGATGGTTTTCCTAGACCATGGTATGAGGATGGATATGTAAGTTATAAAGGAAGTAATTACAAAATTGCTGGAAGAGTTTGTATGGATCAATTAATGGTTGATTTTGGAGATGTTAAACCGCGTGTAGGTGAAGAAGTCTTATTTTTTGGTGAAAAAGGTGATGACAAAATTCTCATCGAAGATATTGCAGAGAAGATTTTCACAACTACCTACGTATTATTAGTGGGAATTCAAGGTAGAACGTTGAGAATTAATATTTAATCTCTATGGTAATTGCTTCCATTATTAATTGATATTGCCCTAAATATTTGTTCCATAAGCACTAAGAAAGCGAGTTCATGGGGTAGGGTAAATTTCGATAAAGATAAATTATAATCACACTTTTCAATAACTTCTTCATTTAATCCATCTGGAGCTCCAATAATAAATAAAAGTTCCTCATTTTTTTTTGTAATTAAATTTGAAAAATCAAAAGAACTTATTTGATTTCCACTTTCTGATAAGCAGATTGAAAAATTTCTTTTATTAATATGGAAGATTTGACTTTGAGATAGTTTTTTTGAATTATTATGTTTTAGATATATGATATCAAACTTTGAAAAATTAGATATCCAATTTTTATACTTATTTATTTTATTTAAATAAGCTTTTTCCTTAGTTCTGCCAGCTACTAATATTTTAATTTTCACATTTTTGTAACTATAAAATATGAATCAAATAATACTATTTTTTTTCAGGAGTAGCACGCACCCAAGAACGACGATTTTGAAAGGCTTCAATTTTTAGATTAGCCCAATCTTCAATGATCTCTTTAAGTTGGTCTGATTCTTCTGGATGTTGATTAAGGTTTTCTTCTATTACAGTAAATAATTGTTTTTTACGTTCTTGGACTTGCCCATATGTCGCGACCTCTTCATTAGAGATTTCATCTTTAACAGCTAGATTTTTTTTTCTGGCCTCTTCGGCGTCTGAGTTTTTCTCTTTCCAATGTTCAGATAATGCATATACCATTATAACTAAAATAATGATTAAGACTATTGTATTTAAATCCATAATTCTCTCCTTAAAAGCCCATTCCTGAAGGTGCAATCCCCAGAACACCAACCCACCAGAAAATGATTATTGCTGAAAGAGCAACTAATGCTGCAGGCCAACCCAAAGTAGCCATTCTAATAAAATCTTTTGATTCTAATTGGCCACTGGCATATACAATTGAACTTGCAGGTGTACCAATGACAAGCCAATAAGCCATTGATGTTGCTATAGCTAACCCAACACCAACCAGAACTGGATTAGTTCCAGAGCTAACAGCCATATCAAGCACTACAGGACCAATGACAGCAACAGTTGCTCCTGCACTCATTAAATTTGTTAATACAGCACCTATTACACACATAAGTATAACCAAGCCTACACCTGAGTTTAAACCCAATGGTGAAACGATCATCATAATTTGATCAGCAAACCAACTAGAGGCTCCAGTAGCTTTAAATACTGAACCCAAACTGATGCAGCCAGCATACAACACAATAACTCCCCAACTTACTTTATCTTCATAATCTTTCCATGAGGTAAGACCAAATAACATGTATAAAACAGCTCCTGTAATAGCAATTCCACCAAGACCCAATGAGAATCCAAATAAATCTTTAACTAAAGATTTATCGGTTATCCACAAAAAAACAACTAATGCCATAATACCTGCAACTAATTTTTGTTTATTTGTCATTGCTCCATGTTTCTGCAGATCTTTTTTTAGAAGATTTACAGCTTCGCTTAGATCATCAACTTCAGGTTTAAATAACATTGGTAATAAAAATGCCATGACCACAGACATAACAATTGTGTACATAACGCCCATTGAGATCCACTGCATAAATGATACATCAACACCATAATCTGAGAGAAAACCAATCATTAAAGCATTTCTAGCACCACCGGTTGGACTCATTGGACCTCCAATCATACAACCAACTGCAATTGTCACCATCAGTAAGGTTCCAAGTCTTGGGGAAGGAGTAGATTTATTAGTTAAAGTATAAAGTGCGAGTGCTATTGGAACATACATTGCAGCTACTGCATGTTCCCCAACAAATGCAGTTGGAATGGCAGTACCAAGTAGAATTCCAATTATAATTGATCTTGTTTTTGTTCCTGCAAGGTTTACAACGAGCATACCTACCCTCTTATCTAGTCCATATTTGACCAAGGTTGCACCAAGTGCAAGAGAACCGGCAATAAACCAAACTGCATCATGTGCATAAGTAAGAGCTATAGTTTTTGGAGCTGTAATGCCAAAAAATAATTGGATCAACCCAATTAATAAAGCTACCGCAGGCATTGGGACTGCTTCAGTTGCGAAAAATACCACACATGTTGCAAGAAGAGCGATTGTAAGCTGAATATGTTTTGCTTTCAATGCTACATCAATTGAACTATCCATTCCAAAAAGACTTGTTGCTTTTGCAAGCATTGAATCTGGAGTAGGAAGAATGATGCCTATTAGAATAAAAATTATCACACCAATTCCAAACCATTTGAAATCAGTCGTTTTGGCGAAACCGCCGCTGTTATTTTCGTTTGATTGACTCATAAGTAATATAAAATTGGCACACATAAAATTTAAAATCAACCTTTTGAAAAAAAAATATATAATACCCTACATTTCATATTTTATCTCTATTTATTAGATTCTATTGATAATATGAATCATCTAGTTAAGATTACATTATTTATATTCACATTGCTTTCTAGTAAAGATAGTTCTGATGTAAAATATTTTCATTCATCTATAATGAAAATACCTAATCTATCTTTTTTAGAAAGGACCTATAGTGGCTTAGATATTTTAGAGCAGATGGACTTCTCTCCATTAAAAGATAAAAAAATTGCCATCTTAACAAATCACACTGCAGTAAACAGAAATGGTGATCACATACTTGACCTTATTCATCATGCAGCCAATTCTGAAATATCATTCATATTAGAATTTGAAAATGGATTATGGGGGGTGGATGATAAAAGATCTAAATTGATTGGCAGAGCAAATATTGAACCTCTTCATAATGCACCCATACTAGATTTGTTTAATACATATGTTTATCCACCTCATTGGGTAATGGATAAAATAGATCTTGTATTGGTTGATTTTCAAGATACTGGAAGTCGTTATTCAACATATATAGCAACATTGTCAAAGGTTTTTGAGAGTGCTTCCAATCATGAAAAACAAGTAATTCTCCTTGATAGGCCAAATCCAATTAGAGGCGATATATTGGATGGTCCAATACCTAGAATAGAATATCAGTCTTTCGAATCTTACCATTTACTTCCAATAAGGCATGGATTAACATATGGAGAAATTTCCATTCTAATAAATGAAATGGGTTGGATAAAAGATTCGAAAAGAGTAGATCTTACAGTTATTCCTATGGCAAATTGGAAAAGAGATTATTGGTTTTCTGAAACTAAATTAATTTGGCGTAATCCAAAGCCATCAATAAAAAATGAAAATACATTATTAGCATATAATGGCTTTGATTTATTTCGAGGAACCAACATGAATATTGGTTTTGGAACTGAAGATCCTTATTTGATAGTTGGCTCACCATGGTTATCCACATCATTTTTATTAGATAAAATTAGATCAATTGGTCTCAAAGGTGTCAAGTTTGAAGAAATTTATTATAGGCCAAGTGGTTCTATAAACCAAGAGCGAATACCAAAATATGATGGTCAATCGTGCAGTGGAATACAAATAATTATTACCAATCGTGATACTTTTAAACCACTAAAAGTAGCAACAACAATATTATTTTTAATTAATCAGCTCCATCCAAGGGAGTTTCAATGGGAGAAGAATGACTATATAGATAAACTTTTTGGTTCGAATGAATTAAGAATTTTAACTGCACAAAAAAAACCGGCATCGCACTTAGCCGCAATATGGTCAAAAGATATTTACAAGTTTAGCGAATTTAGAAAGAGGTTTTTGATCTATTGATAAAATTTATTTTAGTTTTATTTGTGATAATTTCGCCTGTTTTTACTCAAATATTACCAACAATTCCCAAAAATGTATTTAGGTTCTCAACTGGATACTATCATAATACTGGTGAATGGATTTTAAATAATCAGCATTTTAACTTAAATGGAATTGGTAGAAGATATTTTAATGATAAAATTTATGATGAGTACGGGGTTTTTAACTCTAATCATGATTTATTCTTTTTAGGATCCACTAAACTTGATAGTAATAATACATTTGATCTTAATTATATGGGAGATGATATTTTAGATACAGCTTCAACTGTAGAAGACTGGCTTATAAAATTTAATAATTACTATGGATTCAATTTACCTACTTTAAGTGAGCAGAATATTGATACAAATAATAGAATTTTGATTGAGGGATCTTTTGATGAAAAAAGGAAAAGAGATTTTTATGGAAAAACCTTCAAATTAGAATATGGTATGTCTGATGAAATTACATTATCTATTTCAACATCTATTTTTGATAAATTCATTATTAATCAAAGTTTTTCAAATTATAATGTCGGTAAAGCAAATAACGTAGAGGAGCTAATTGACTATCATTTTGAAACGAAATCAGTGTTTAAAAACTTTATTGAATCAAATACTTTTTCAAATTTGCAAGGAGATATAAGAAATACATTGAACATGATTTATGATTATTATTTTAGAAATAACAGTCCATTCTCAGTTAATTGGATATTCCATTCTTTAGATGACCCCATAAATAATTTAATAATTGATGATAAAATGAAACCTTTAGAATTAACAGATGATGATAGTATTTCTTTCCAAGAACTAATTCAGTATTATTACCCCAAAAGAAAAATATCATCCGGAATTGATGATATTAGTATTGGTGCCACGGTTTTACTTAGTGGAAATCCTGCATGGAGAACAGGTGTAAAAGGCAATGCCTTTTATGGTAATTTTAATTTATCAATTCCTTATGGTTCGACAATTGCTTCATTTAAATCAAATGGTGTAAGAACAAAACAATTTAAGCAAATAAATATTGGAAATGGGGCATTAGGTTACGGGTTGGGTTTTCTTGCTGAAAGAAAAATTAAATCAAAAAATAATTCTAGAATATTTTTTTCAAGCCTGATTCAATTTTTTTCTGATGCAACATTAAATACTCCAGTTCAACTTTTTTCTGGTGGACATAGTAACCCTGATACAATACTGAGCCATATTGGAAACACTTATAAATTTAAAAAAGGATTAATTTTAGATACACAATTAGGTGGAGAGACTGAAATAGTAAAAAACCGATTGATAATCAAATATAATTTTAATTTTAAAAGTAAAAATAAAGATGAATACATCTCAAATAGCGTTGACTGGAATCAATGGATGGAATCTCATAATGGTTACTCATCAGCCTATAAAATTTTCAAAGTAGGATCAGAATTTTGGATTGTCAATTCTACCTCTAAAAATAAAATTGGTCCATTTTTATTTGATATTTATGCTGGATTTAATAGCTCAATTTTTTCAGAACATCACTATATTGAAAACAGATTATATAGTGGAATTACAACATATTTTCAAGGATGGTAGTAATTAATGAATAAAAAGAGAGTATGGAGTTGGGCTTTTTATGATTGGGCTAACTCAACATTTTATACAACAGTTGTTGCCGGATTTTTTCCAATATTTTTTGAAAAATATTGGTCAAATCCTTCAGATGTAGTCCAAAGTACATATCAATTGGGTATGGCTAACTCACTCGCATCGATAATTGTTGCATTTCTATCTCCATTCCTTGGAGCTATGGCAGATAGAGGTTCTGCAAAAAAGAAATTTTTAATTATTTTTGCATTTTTTGGAGCACTAATGACAAGTGGTCTATTTATTGTTAAGCAGGGTGAATGGGAATTAGCAGTAATTATCTATGTACTTGCGACAATTGGGTTTATGTCAGGAAATATTTTTTATGATTCACTCTTAACAGATGTGGCAGAAAAAAAAGATTGGAATTATGTTTCTTCTTTAGGGTACGCATTGGGGTATTTAGGAGGTGGTATTTTATTTGCCATCAATGTGGGGATGTATTTAAACCCACAAATTTTTGGAATATCTGATTCCGCTACTGCAATAAAAATTTCATTTATAACTGTTTCTGTTTGGGTTATAGTCTTTACTATTCCAATAATTTTATTTGTACCTGAACCAAATGTTTCAAATTCGGTTCCTCTTAGAATAGCTTTTTTTGAGGGATATAAAGAGTTAAAGATTACTTTTACTAAAATAAGAAATATGAAAGTTCTAGGAACATTTCTTTTTTCATATTGGTTATATATTGACGGTGTAGATACTATTATTAAAATGACTGTAAAAATGGCATCCTCTCTTGGTTTTGAAACTTCAGACTTAATTATAGCTCTTCTTATGGTTCAATTCATAGCATTTCCAGCAGCAATTTTATATAATATTTTTTCTGAAAAAATTGGTGCAAAAAATGCAATATTTGTTGCTATAGGGGGATATACTATAGTGACTTTTTTAGCATATTTTATGGTTTCAAAAACTCACTTATATATTCTAGCTGCAATGATTGGACTTTTTCAAGGTGGTATTCAAGCATTAAGTAGGAGCTTATACGCTAAATTGATACCTAAGAATAAAGAGACTGAGTTTTTTGGCTTTTTTAATATGTTGGGAAAATTTGCTGCAATTCTAGGTCCGTTTTTGATGGGATGGGTGACCTTGCAAACAGGCAACGTTCGCATTGGTATTTTATCAATTTTAATTTTATTCATTTCAGGAGCTTTTTTTCTTTACAAAGTTGATTTTGAACAGGGTGAAATAGACGCAAACAAAATATATTAGAAATAATATGCTAATTGTTCTTCTTTTTATAAATCTATCTTAAACTTGATAGTGTTTACCTAACAAATGCGCAGGATTAAAAATGATAATTACTAGATATTCTCAACTTGTAATGCCACAAGATGCAAATGTTGTTGGAACCCTATTTGGTGGCCAAATGGTTTCATGGATGGATATATCTGCCTCGAAAGCTGTTCATAGATTTTTAAAAGATACAAAAGCTGAACTTGCTTTGACTCGTGCAATTGATGCAATAGAATTCAAAGAACCTGTCTATGTTGGTAATTGGGTGAACTTCGAAGCAAAAATTTTAGAGACTGGGAAGTCATCTATTGTAATTCAAATAAATGCTTTTAAAGAATCACATCATATTGAAAAAGTATTAGCTTGTAAAGCAACTTTTACGTTTGTTTCAGTAAAGAAAAATACTGACGGGACATTTATGAAGGTTAATCATAATAAAAAACCAGAATAAAATTTGAATACAGGAATAAGGTAATGAATGAAAATATAATGAAAACAAACATTAATAATGTTAAAACCGAAAATGATTATAAAAATTTTTATACTAATTCTATTAAAGATCCAAAATCATTTTGGGATAAAAAAGCACATAGGCTTAATTGGTTCAAAAAATGGGAGGATGTCAGTAAAACGAATTTTAGAACTGGAGAAATTCAATGGTTTATTGGTGGTGAATTGAATGCTTCGTATAATTGTATCGATAGACATATTGAAAATGGATTTGGGGAAGATAATGCAATTATCTGGGAGGGAAATGATCCAGGACACTCAATAACAATAACTTATAATCAATTACTAAAAAAAGTATCTCAATTCGCTAACGCATTGAAAGAATTAAATGTACGAAAAGGTGATAGAGTTTGTCTATACATGCAAATGATTCCTGAGCTGGCTATTGCTATCTTAGCCTGCGCCCGTATTGGTGCTGTTCATTCTGTAGTATTTGGTGCATTTTCGAGTGACTCTTTAAAAGATCGGATTAATGATTCTAAATGTAAAATTCTTGTTACCCAAGATACAGGTGTAAGAGGAGAGAAAAATAATATTCCCATGAAAGTAAATGCTGATCAGGCAGTTATGGAGACCCCATCAATAGAAAATGTAATTGTCGTTCGAAGAACAGGTGAACCTATTAATATGGATTCAAAAAAAGATATTTGGTGGCATGAAGCAATTTCTGGAGTTTCTTCAAAATGTAAGCCTGAAATAATGGGATCTGAAGACCCTTTGTTTATACTATATACTTCTGGGTCTACAGGAAAACCTAAAGGCGTATTACATACTACTGGAGGCTATCTCACTTATGTCTCTTATACACATGAAATTATATTTAATTATAAACCAGGGGATATATATTGGTGTACAGCAGATTTAGGTTGGATAACCGGACATTCATATATTATTTATGGACCACTTTCTAATAGAGCAACTTCAATAATGTTTGAAGGTGTTCCTAATTTCCCCGATTTTGGTAGATTTTGGGACACAGTACAAAAACATAAAGTTAACCAATTTTATACCGCCCCAACCGCATTGAGAGCTCTTATGAAAGAAGGTAATTCATGGATTGAAAATAAAGACTTATCATCGCTAAAAATACTTGGAACAGTAGGTGAGCCTATAAAAGAGCCAGAATGGAATTGGTATAACAGAGAAATAGGAAAAAATAATTGCCCAATTGTAGATACATGGTGGCAAACTGAGACGGGAGGAATATTAATTTCGCCAATACCTGGAATTATTAAAACAAAACCAGGTTCTGCAACCTATCCACTTCCTGGAATTGAACCGGTTTTACTTGATGATAATGGGAATGAAATATCAGGAAATAATGTGGCAGGTCTTTTAGCTATCAAATCTTCATGGCCTGGTCAGATGAGAACTATTTATGGTGATCATAATCGGTTCTTAGATGTATATTTTTCAAAATTTCAAGGATATTATTTTACTGGAGATGGAGCTAAAAGAGATAAGGATGGCTATTATTGGATAACTGGAAGAGTTGATGATGTATTAAATGTTTCAGGGCACAGAATAGGTACTGCTGAGGTAGAGGGAGCGATTGGTAAAACAAAAGGGGTTGCAGAAGCAGCAGTTGTTGGTTTTTCACATGATATTAAAGGTCAGGGTATTTATTCATTTGTAACACTAATGACTGGAGTTACTCAATCAAAAGAAATCCATAGTAATATATTAGATACGGTTGCAAAAGAAATTGGACCACATGCAAAACCTGATAAAATACATTTTACACAATCACTTCCTAAAACTAGATCGGGTAAAATAATGCGAAGAATATTAAGAAATATTGCAGAGGGGAATATCGATAATATGGGAGATATTTCAACTTTATCTGACCCTAGTGTTGTGAAGAATCTTATTTCAGATTTGCAGTAAGTTTATTATTCATTTTTCTTATTCTTTTTGAAAGAATTTTAACTATTTGTTTCATTATTTTATTGCTTGAAGCCATCAATTCATAAAATACAAATTGGTTAATCTCTAACAATATACATTCGCTTATACAAATTGCATCTGCTGACCTTGGTTCTTGATCTAATAATGCCATTTCGCCAATACTCATTCCAGTTTCTAAAGATGCAATCTCTTCTCCATCTTTGATAATATTAATTTTACCTTTTACAATTACGTACATTGACTCTCCGTGATCACCTTCAAGAAATAATTGGAAACCCTCAGGCCTGTGAATCTCTTTAGTTATTTGACCAATTTTCGCAAGTAAATCACCTGGAATTTCTTTAAAAAGGTCAATTGATTTTAAAATTAATGTTTTTTCTATTATTGAATACATGCTTGTGTCCTTTTTTAATGAATTTGCACTTCTTAAAAAGTTATTTTTTATGTATGATTTTTGATTATTTTGAAGGTATCCTTGACATAAAAATTTTGAATTAACTTTATCCCAATTAATTTTTTTTAATATTCTTGTACTCTCATTTTTTAGCAAATAATCTAGAGTTATTACCTTTTTCCAATGAATATTATTTTCAACCCAACTTTTTAAAATAGATTCTTCACCAACCTTATCAATATCATAATTCTTTTTATTTTCTATGTCTAATTTCATATCTGGATCCATAAGTGTCAGTAAAATTGATTTTGCATTTTTGGAAAACGTTGTATCGATTAATTCTAGAATTACGGGTAAAAAAACTTTGTTTTTAGTTTTAACATATCTGATATACTTTTCTAATGGAATGCTAGAGTTTCTTATTGTTCCAAGTTTAATTAAACAAATAATAAAAATTTCAATTTCATTTTCTATCTCATGAATTAATAAAGTGGTATTTTTCTGCTTTATTAAATCCAATTTCAAAAAATATAACATCAAAGCTTTTTTAGAAATTTTTATAATCTTACTCTCAATTTTTTCATGAACAGTATTTTCAAGATTATTACTTTTTGATATTAAAATCATAGCATTAGAAGCTTCAGATATAATTAAAGAATCATTATGGTCTAAAAAGAAAATTAATTGACTTATAAAAGTTTTATCAATTACCTTATTTCCGAATTTTAATATTTCAACTATAATTCGTCTATCAGTTTTTTGGTTTTTTAAAATCGCTTTTATTTTTTCTTGGGAAAATTTTTTGGGTAACATATAAAGTGATCTTAATGCATTTTTCTTTAATTTTGGATTTAGTATAGATTCGAAAATCATTTCAAAAAATATTTCATCTGGTTTTTCTTTAATAATCTCCAAAATGATATTTTTGATATTTATATTATTCTTATAATAGATATTTATAAGCTCATCTTTTGTCAAAAGATTGGGATAATTTTTAACATTCAATAACATTCCCTTCAAAACTGTAGAGTCACTACTATTTTTTATCTTTTTAAATACTTTTATAGCATTTTTATTTTCACTATCATTTTCTAAAAGGACTACAGCAGCACAAATAGAGGTTACTTTATTCTTATCTTTTAAAATTTTTGATAAGATATTACTCAGGCCATTTATTTTTCTGTCATGTGCACAGTGAATTGCTTTTTCTGAAAGAATATTATCCTCTTTAATAAGATTCATTATTAAACTATTTTTTATTATATTTTTATTATTCCACGTTAACTCTAATATTGCTCTTTTAACCGTTGTAGAACCATCTATAAATAATTTTCTAATTGTATTTTTCCAGTGTTCTAAAGGAATTTCCCATAAAAGGTCAATAGCATATAATTGTTTTAATTCATCGTTACTATTAAGAGCACTATCAATTGTCTCAATAATTTTTTCATCATCAAGATCAATTTTTATTTTATCTAAACTTAATTGCCTACTTTCTATTGAATCTAAGAGAGACTCTATATAACCTTTCCTTAATTGAAAACAGTTATAAATCCACAAAATAATCAGAATCAAAATTATATAGCTAAAAAAAGTAACGTCTTTTTCTGAAATGAAATCAAAAAAAATAAACACAAATATTATTAACCCTGAAATACCTTCAGAAAAAGATTTTAAGGAACCATCAATTATTGGTTTGAACTTTTGTTTTTTAAACTTTGAGACTGGTAACCAAAGAATTTCCTTCATTGTACTGTTAGTAGAGAATTTTATAACCTGATCAGAAAATTTTGTAAAAAAAATAGCTGATAAATTTTTAAATAATAGAAAACTAGATGAGCCTATTAAAATTGTCGAGGGTAATAATATTAAGACTGTCAGGACTCCAAAGTTTCTTAATAAATAACTGGATAAAAAAAATTGAAATATCAATGTTGTTAAACCTGTTAAAGCATAATAATTACCAAAAAAAGATACTAGCTCATAATCAGTACTATAAAAGTTGGTAGCTGTAATTTTAAATTGATAATCAATAATTTTTGTTATAAAAGAAGAAAGAACCACTAGAATTGCTATGTTCTTAATATAAGGCTCTATCGTTGAGATCGGTATTTCATCTTTTTGCGATAAATTATTTTCTATGTTTTGATTTTGTAACTGAAAAGGCCGGATGAGCGTAGTTAAGTAAGATGAAATAATAATAAGAAATATTGATATATAAAGAAGACTTTCTACTCCATATAAATTTGAAAATGGCTGAATAAAATATCCTGCCAGAAGACTAGCAACAGATCCACCTGAAATAATTATTGTAAAAATACGTTTTGCTTGACGAGAATTAAAAACTTCTCCAGCAATCACCCAAAATTGCATAACAGAAATTCCCATGAAAATTTCGAAAATAACATAAAATATGGGAATTTTATAAGTTGTCAGGTCAAACGTAAAAAAAATAAAAAAAATAAAAAAAATTGAGTTAAAAATTAGCATGACACTAATTTGATCTTTTAAAATGGACAACTTTCTGTAAAATATTACAAAAAATGTCATAAATAATGCAGTAAATACATACATCAAAGGAAGAGCTGACTTATTATAATGAGTAAGAAAAATTGATTCTTTTAAGGTAGAACCTGCAATACTAGAAAAAATAATACTGAAAAAGCTAATGAACAGAATTACAGCAGGAAAAATCTCTTCTTTTTTTATATTTATCAGTTTCATTTATATGAATTTAATAGTCTTTAACTTCGAAGTAATAGTGTATTCCTATTAGGATTATGCACTAGATTCTAATGTTATTTTTTGATTTAATTAATAGAAGGAATCTAAATGGGTTATTTATCAAAAATAAAATTTTCTAGTCAAAATTGGAATAATATAAAAGAAAAACTTATTTTTTCTGGTATATATGAAGATGGTTCTTTGACACCACTTAGCGAAAAAATAGATGTTGAATGTAAAAATATAATTTCTATTCCATTAAAAAGTGGAAACATCAAAGGTTCTTTTGGAAAACATTATTCTTTTTACGTTGATGAAAAATTAGTTGTTTTAATTGGACTAGGTAATAAAAAAGATTTTGATGTGAACAAAGTTAGAATTATCGCAGGAAAGGCTTCAAGATTATCTATAAAAGAAAAATTTGATTCCTTTGCGATAGAGTGCTTTATTCCTGAAAATTTATCTTGTCAGTCCTTTGGAGAAGGGCTTGTACTTGGAAGTTATCAATATAAGGAACATAAATTAAATAAAGAGGATTATTTAAATATAAAAACAGCTACAATTCTGGGCCCTGTTAAAACAAGTATTCAGAAAGGGTTCAATATTGCACAAGCTATTTGTTTATCCAGAGATTTAGGTAACCATCCTGCCAATGTAGCCACACCGTCAAGATTGGAAGCTGAAGCAAAAGAAATTTCTAAAAATGAAAATTTTAGCATAAAAGTATTTGAGAGAGAAGATTTTACAGAAATGGGTATGGGAGGACTTGCTGGAGTTGCACAAGGCACAGATGAACCACCTAAGTTTATCATTGTTGAATACTTTAATGGAAAGCCACATGAAAAGCCAAAAATAATTGTAGGGAAGGGATTAACATTTGATGCTGGTGGTATATCTATAAAACCGGCAAACAAAATGGATGAAATGAAGTATGATATGTGCGGTTCGGCTGTTGTTCTGGGAGTATTAAAAGCCATTTCTTTACTTAAACCTAATATCAATGTAGTTGGTATTATTCCATCTACGGAAAATTTGGTTGGAGCAAAAGCATATAAACCTGGAGACGTTTTAAAGGCTTATAATGGCAAGACAATAGAAGTCTTAAATACTGATGCAGAAGGAAGAATAATTCTTTCAGATGCATTATCTTACGCTTCAAAGCATTATGAACCTGAGTATATTATTGATTTTGCTACTCTTACAGGAGCTGTTCTTGTTGCCTTGGGACATATAGCTACAGGTATTCTTGGCACTGATAATATACTTATTGAAGCGGTTAAAAAATCATCAGTGGCCACAGGTGAAAAGGTCTGGGAACTTCCATTATGGCCTGAATTCTGTGAGCAAGTAAAAAGTGATATTGCTGACGTTAAAAATATGGGCTTACCAGGACAAGCCGGTACTATAGCTGGAGCTGCATTTTTAAAAGAATTTGTTGGAAAAGATATTCCATGGGTGCATTTTGATATTGCTGGTACAGCGTGGGGAGTGAAACCGGATAGTCTAAACCCAAAAGGCAGTGCAACAGGTTGGGGGGTACGTCTAGTATTGGATTTAATGAAAGTATAAATAAATAATTCTTAAATTTTTTTCCCATTAACTTTAAACCATATAAACACACAGGTCGTAAATAGAAAAATATAGAATAAAAGAAAGTTTTTAGTAAGTGTTCCATTAAAAAATTTAAATAATACCAAAGTGATTAGACTGAGCTCTGCAAATAATAGTTGCTTTTTCAGCAATTTAGTCCGTAAATAATTTAAGCAAGACCATACCCAGTAATATCATTATAGCTAAGTTTATGATCAATCCTACCCAATTAATGATTTTATCTTTATTTTTTTTGTTCATTTAATAGATATATTTCTAAATACTTTATCATACGCAGACACTATTTTTGGCCATTTAAATTCTTTCGCAATATGGCGAAGATTCATTTTAACTAACATTTTGTGATTTTTCATTGCAAAAATAATTTTATTATAAAGATCATCTTCATTTTCGTAGAGATTATTCTTGTGAAATTTTTTTGGTATCAGTTCAGGATAAGTAAGATTTTTTGGTAAAATAGGCCAGGTTTTACAGTAAATCGCTTCCATTACACTTATACCAAAAAATTCTTGTTTGGATGTAACTGGAATTATATCTGCTTTCCAGAGGTGTTTTGCATATTGATCTAGAGATTCTAAATATCCCCAATGAATAATTTCATTCTTAAAAATAATTTTAGCTTTTTTAAAAATTTCAGGCTCAATTGAAAACTTTTTCCCTAAAACTATTAAATTAAATTTAAATCCATCTTGTTTAACTTTTTTTAATATCTTAAAAAATCTTTCAGGGTTTTTATCATATTCCCATCTATGATTCCATAATATTGTAGGGATTTGGTTGCTAGATTTTTTTTGGATGTCTAGGATTTCTAGGTCTAATCCAATATGTAAAACTCTTGATTTTTTCCGTAAAATTTGGATTGAATTAGTTTCATTATGATCTGGAAAGTTTTTTAGAAATGGTTTTAAATCTTTATAAAAACTTTCCATATGAAATTTTGAGTTAAAAAAAATATTGTCTGCAGCCATAGCAGAAGAAAAATTAATAAAACCATAGTGAGAATCTCTATTTTTCTTTACATCACGATCGTTAGGAGACCAAGGGTATGAAATTTGATTTTCATGAAAATAAATAGAGGTAGGAGTATGACTGGTTTTCTTCCTCGTTAGTGCAAGGAATGTCGTTAAGTCAAGCATGTCTGAGACAATAATTATATCAATGCTCCAATTTAAGTTATTAAACCTTCTTGCAAGAGTTATCGCACCACCATGCATTCTCCATTTCCAAAATTGACCTTTAAGAGAAAGAATTTTTATTTTATGATTGCTATATTTTTTATAACCATTAATCCATTGTTTATGGGACCCAGTGTAGTATGGCTCAATTATTAAGATATTCATGATAATATTTTATAAATTTAAAAATAATCGTATGAATTTTTTAAAAACTTATTCGGGCATGATTAATTACGGAATAATCTTGGTATACGATCTAGCATTCTTGTATTTTTAGGTTATATATTTAAATGAAAAATACTGTCATTGCTAACAATAAGAAAGCATTCCATGAATATCATATCCTTGAAATTTTTGAGGCTGGAATTCAGCTCAAAGGAAGTGAGGTTAAAAGTATTCGAGAGGGGAAGGCAAGTCTAAAAGAATCATATGTCTTAATAAGAAAAGGTGAAGCGTGGTTAAGAGGTGCCCATATTTCAAGTTATAGTCATACCGGTTTTGAAGGGCATAAATCAGTTAGAAATAGGAAACTATTACTTCATAAAAAAGAAATTATAAAAATCAATTCTAAATTAGCAGAGAAAGGTCTTACTGCAGTTCCAATAAAATTGTATTTAAAAAATGGACTTGTAAAGCTTGAATTTGGATTAGCAAAAGGGAAAAAACTTTTTGATAAACGTGAAACCAAAAAGAAAAGAGATATAGAAAGAGATATTCAAAGGGCATTGAAACAATAATGGAATTTTTACCAGTAAAGGAACAACTAAAACTTATAAAAAGAGGGGTTGAAGAAATCCTACCCGAAGATAACCTAGTTAAAAAACTAGAAGAATCTTATAAAAATAAAAAACCTTTAATTATCAAACTAGGATGCGATCCCAGCAGGCCAGATTTACATATTGGTCATGGTGTTGTTTTGCGAAAACTAAGGCATTTTCAAGATCTAGGGCATCAAGCTGTATTAGTGATAGGTGATTTTACGGCAATGATAGGCGATCCGTCTGGAAGAAATAAGACAAGACCTCAATTAACATTAGATGAAGCTAAAGAAAACGCTAAAAGTTATGTTGACCAATCTAAAGTAATTCTTGACATAGAAAAAGTTAAGATTGTATATAACTCTAATTGGTTAAATAAAATGAATTTTAATGATGTAGTTAAACTTGCAAGTTCTTACACTGTTGCAAGAATGCTTGAAAGAGATGACTTTACAAAAAGGTTTAAAGAGGAAATTCCGATCTCAATACATGAATTTCTATATCCTCTTGCCCAAGGGACAGATTCTGTAGTATTAAAATCAGATGTTGAATTAGGTGGAACAGATCAAAAATTTAATTTATTAGTTGGAAGAGACCTGCAAAAGGTAAATGGTCAATCACCTCAATGTATAATTACAACACCACTTCTTGAAGGAACTGATGGAACTGAAAAGATGTCAAAATCATATGGAAATGATATAGGACTACTTGATAAACCTGAGGATATGTTTGGAAAAACACTATCTATTTCAGATAATATGATACTAAAATGGTTTGTTTTAGCTGCTGATGCTAATTCAGAAACTTTAAAAAATGCAAAAAAATACCTAGAAGATAAATCTAAAAACCCTATGGTGATTAAAAGAAAATTGGCTAGGAAACTTGTAACTCTATTTTATAATGAAAATAAAGCAAAAAAAGCTGAAGCACACTTTGATAATGTTGTTGTTGGAAAAGGTATTCCAAAGGATATTCAAGAACTTCAAATTGAGACTGAAGAAATGCTTGTTAATGTAATTTTTAAGGCAGGATTATTGAAAAGTAAAGGTGAAGTAAGGCGAATGATTAAACAAAACGCTGTTAAAATTAATAATGAGTTAATTACAAATATCAATGAGACAGTAATGCCTAGAAAGGAATATATTATAAAAGTTGGCAAAAGAAGGTTTTTAAGGATTACCGGTTGATTAAATATTTTTCAATTTTACTTTTTTCTTTTCTTATATCTTATTGCTCTGATCGTAAAGAAAACTCTCCTAAACTTGTAATTACAATTGTTGTTGATCAAATGAGACCTGATCTTCTTTCAAGATTTGAAAATATATATGATGGTGGATTTAAATGGCTTATTAATCATGGTAAATGGTATACAAACACACATCATGAGCACAGTTATACTGCAACTGGTCCAGGGCATAGTGCAATCGGTTTTGGCCAGTACCCAGGTAAAATAGGAGTTCTTGGTAATAGTTTTTACGATAGAAAATTAAAGAAAAAAGTTAATTGTGTTGAGGATCCTGATGCTAGAATTATTGGAGCTGAACAAGGATTAGCTAGGTCTTTTTCAAGGTATAATACTTTCGGACTTGGTGATTGGGTTCAAGATAAATTTCCAGGTTCTAAGGTCATATCAATAGGCGGAAAAGATAGAGCTGCGTGTATTCTAGGGGGGAAAAACCCGACATTACCATTATATTACAATAAGGCAGGTCGGTTCATAACATCTAGCTATTATATGGATTCTTTACCTAAATGGGTTAAAAATTTTAATGATAGTTTAAACTTACACAAATATAAAGATTCCACTTGGTCAAAATCACTTGAGGAAAATTTATATATTAATTATTCAAGAAAAGATTTTTTTTATGGCGAAAGTGATAACTTTCAAAGTAAACTATATTCACCTGTTTTCCCAATTGGTCTAGATACTAATGATGATGTAACGTCTTCTATAATGGGTTTTCCTTGGTTTGAAAGGGAATTAATAGGCTTGGCTGAAAAGGCGATTATACATGAAAAATTAGGTCAAAAAGGCAAACCCGATTTATTATTTGTCGGACTTTCTGCAATGGACTGGATTATACATGATTACGGACCTTTTTCTCAAGAGGTTATGGATGCTTTTATAAAAGTTGATCAATACTTAATGAATTTTATAGATAATGTTGATTCGTTAGTAGGACTTGAAAATGTTTTATTTGTATTGACTGCTGATCATGGTGGACTACCACTACCAGAATATCTGATCGAAAATGGAGGTGATGGAGGTAGAATTAATGGAGATCACTTAAAAGAGGCTTTAGAATGGATTGATCATGAATCTGAAGAACTATACGGAAAAAATTTATATAATCGGAGTGGTTCAGATTTTTATTTGAATTATAAAAATGTCAAAAATAATAATGTAGATACCTCTGACCTATTTAAGATAATTGAAAAATATTTATTGAAAGTTGATGGAATAGGTAGAGTTATCAGTAAGTACAATATTTTGAAAAATCAAAATAATGACGATAAAATTGATAATAGAATAAAAAATATGATTCACCCTGAAAATAGTCCTGATTTTTTTGTAATTTTAAAAAGAGGTTATCTTTATAGATCTCCATATGGAACATCCCATGGCACACCATACGATTATGATACACATGTACCATTAATTTTTTCACAAATACAATTTAAAAAAGAAATAAATGATTCTAAGAGAGAGACCGTAGATATAGCGCCATCAATCGCTAATTACCTTGGTGTAGATATTCCAAGTTACTGTGATGGGAAACCAATAAAATTATAATTTATGTTATCACTGAAAAATTTAAATAAACAGTATGAAAATGTAAGCGCTGTAAAAAATATCTCTTTTGAAGTGAATAAAGGAGAAATATACGGCTTTTTAGGACCAAATGGCGCTGGAAAGACTACAACCATAAGAATGATAATGGGAATCATTCATCCTGACTCAGGTTCCATTGAACTTGATGGGGAAAACATTAATTTAAATAGAAGAAAAAAATTAGGATACCTTCCAGAAGATAGAGGTCTGTATCAAAAACAAAAATTAGCAGAAACAATTAATTATTTTGGCCTATTAAAAGGTCTCGAACTAAGTATTTCAAAAATGAATACTAATTTATGGTTGAAAAGGTTTAATCTTTTAGAGCAAAGTGAAAGAAAAATTGAAGAGCTTTCAAAAGGTAATCAACAGAAAATTCAATTTATTCTTGCTCTTTTACATAATCCAGATCTTCTAATCTTAGATGAACCTTTTACAGGCCTTGACCCTTTAAATCAATTGCTTCTTAAAGAGATTATTGAAGAGAAGGCTAATGAAGGGAAAACGATCGTTTTTTCTACACATCAAATGGAGCAAGTAGAACGCTTATGTTCTAATATTTGTTTAATTAATAATGGAGAGATTCTTATTGAAGGAGATCTTAAAAAAATCAGAAATTCAAAAAAAACAAATTTAGTTGAAGTTGTTTTTTCTGGTAACTTAAAAGGCTTTAATTTGGGTAACTATTTAAATGACTATGAAATTAGAGAAAATAAAATTTCAGGGTTACTTAGAGTTGACTCAAAAGAGTTCATAAGCTCCATAAATGATTATATTGAGATTACTTCCTTTAAATTAAAGCTACCTACTTTAGAACAAATTTTCATTCAGGAAGTCAGGCCTTCATTATGAATCAAGTATGGAAAATTGTAAAATGGGAATTCACCAATAGGATAAAAACTAAATTATTTATTATTACTACTTTTGTTTTACCCATTTTCATGTATGGTATTATGTATTTACCATCAATATTAATGGACTTAGAACCTGAAGAAGAGAGAACAATAGGTCTTATTTTTTCTGAAAACAATAAACCTCTTATTGAAAGGTTTAAGAATCAAGCACTATCAACATTCAGGACACAAAATGGAGATTCACAATATAAATTTATTAGATTTTCCAGTAATGATGTTGCTTTAGAAAGTATTTTATCAAAAACTATTGAAGGTTTTATTTTTATACCAGAAAACATATTGGGCTCTGAAGAAATTCGATATTACAGTAAATCATTAAGTGATATAAAAATATATTCGAATCTAAGAAGTGTGCTAAACAAGGTTGTTATTGAGCAAAGAATGATCAACCAAGAGATTGATGTGTCGATAGTTAGTCAATTGAGTGAAAGAATACAATTTAATACATATGAAATTAATGATTTTGGTGAAGCTGCAGAAAGTGATGGTTTTTCAAGCTTTGTTATTCCGTATTTGTTCCTAATGATATTGTTTATGACTGTTTTTATGAGTGGACAACTTTTATTGCGATCAGTAATGGAAGAGAGAACCAGTAGGACTATTGAAATACTATTATCATCGGTTACTCCTAAGGAACTTATGAGTGGTAAAATATTAGGTCTTGGAGCATTAGGTTTAGCTCAAATAATTTTCTACCTTATTGCCGCTTTAAGTATTACTTATTATAAAAATTTAGCAGTTATAGAGCTAAGCCAGATTCCATTTTTTTTAATCTATTTTATATCAGGTTATTTATTTTATGCATCAATATTTGCAGCAATGGGAACATTTTTTTCTTCAGAACAAGAGGCTCAGCAGTCAAGTGGTATAATAAGTTTGATTGCTATAATACCCATTGCTTTTGCATCCTATTTTATAACAAACCCAAGTTCCTCTTTTACAATTGGAACAACATATTTTCCGCCGCTTACTCCTTTTATGATGATAATAAGATTAGGTACAGATACTGTGGGTATAGGTGAAATTTTTTATACAACCATTTTAATGATCATTTCATGTTGGATAATGTTAATAGTTTCTGGAAGAGTTTTTCAAACAGCAATTTTGCTTTATGGTAAAAAAGTAACATTGAAAGAAGTAATAAAGTGGATTAGAATTTGAAACTTTTAATTATAATAAATAGCAAACTAAAATAAAATAAATGACAGGATTAATTTTATATTTTCTCATTGCTTTAGTGGTTTCTTTTTTATGTTCTTTACTTGAAGCTGTTCTTCTAAGTATATCAATAGCTCAGGTATCTGTTATGGAGAAAGAAGGACATAAATCAGGGCTGTTTATGGTCGAATTAAAAAATAACATTAATCGTCCATTAGCTGCAATCCTTACAATCAACACCATAGCCAATACTATTGGTGCAGTAGGTGTTGGAGCAAAGACTCAACTTATTTACGGAAATGAATGGGTTACAATAGCTTCAGGTGCACTAACATTTTCAATATTAATTTTTTCTGAAATTATTCCTAAAACTGTTGGATCTGTTTATAATAAATCCCTTGCCGGCTTTGCTGCAGTTTCTATCAAAGTTTTAATGGTAATTGCTTGGCCTTTTGTAATTTTATCAGAAACTATTTCTAAATATATTCATAACGGTGAAAATAATACTACCTCCAAAGCCTCTAGAGAGGAACTTCTTGCATTGGCAGAGATTAGTGAAGATGAAGGGTCGATTGATGAACAAGAGGGAGATATAATTGAAAACCTTATGAAGCTCGATGATATGAAGGTAGAAGAAATTATGACTCCTCGCTCTGTAATGTTTTCTCTACAAGAAGAAGAAACAGTTGGAAGTGTTATTGAAAAACACTCACCGATAGCATTTTCCAGAATACCAGTTTATCGTAAAGATTTTGATGATATTACAGGTATTGTAAATAGGTATACATTAGTTGATAAACAAGCTCAAGATGAGTATCAAGTTAAAATGAATCATATGATGAAAAGTATTTTATCTATTGATGAGACAACTTCTGTTTCAGATGCGCTAGATATGTTTGTTAAAAGGAGGCAACAGATGTTTATCGTTAAAGATGAATTTGGTACAACGACTGGTCTCATTACTTTAGAGGATGCAATTGAAACTTTATTAGGAGTGGAAATTGTCGATGAACATGATAATGTAGTTGATATGAGAAAGTTCGCAAAAGCAAAACTAAAACAAAAAAATAAAACCTGATAATATTGTATTGAGTTTACGTCGTTTGATCAATAAATTTGCCGGCTAATCTTTGGGAGAATTAAAATAAAATGGCAAAAAAACAAAAAAGTTTTGCAGATAAAGCATCTGGAAATAAAAATGCAGATTCGGTTTACGTAAAGTATGTTAAAAGTGTCAAGTCTGAAAAAAGTGGGCAATGGAGGTTCAATGAGCAAATAGTTCGGACCTCAAAAGGTGAACAATTGGATGCAGCATTGAAAAGAATGGATGAGGTGGCTAATCTAATAGATATAGATTTAAGTCAATTCTCTGGAAATGAAGCACCGAAAGAAGAAACTCAGAAAGAAGAAACTCCGAAAGAAGAAACTCCGAAAGAAGTAGCACCGAAAGAAGAAGCACCAAAAGAAGAAACTCCGAAAGAAGAAGCACCGAAAGATTAAACGATTTTATTTTATAAAAATTGAAGTTTTAATTCTACTTTGGAGAGGTGGCCGAGTGGCTGAAGGCGCACGCTTGGAAAGCGTGTTTACGTTAATAGCGTAACGTGGGTTCGAATCCCACTCTCTCCGCAATCTCAATTTTATTTATTAAAAAACCCTGTTAATAAAATTAGATTTTAAATATTTTACTTCTGATGGGTTATGTATATATCATTTTTAGTGCACTTTCATTCTGTTTCATGACAATATTTGTTAAAATTGCAGGGCATGAAGTAAATACTTTACAAATTGTTTTTTTTAGAGGTCTTTTCACTTTATGTGTTACTTATTATTTCATTTATAAAAATAAAATTTATATTTGGGGAAATAATAAAAAAAAACTAATTAGTAGAGGATTAAGTGGAACGTTTGCTCTTTTTTTTGTTTACGAATCAATTCAAAGGATAACCCTTTCAGAAGCCACAGTAATTCAATATTTGTATCCAATTTTTACGATTATATTAGCTGCGATATTTTTGGGAGAAGAGTCTACAAAAAAAAATTATCTTGCAATATTTATCGGATTATTTGGAGTATATATCGTATTAGATTTTCCTTTTTTAAATAGTAATATTTCATTTAATTATAATAATGTCTTGATAGCTTTAATTGGATCTGTTCTAACTGCCCTAGCGTATGTACTTGTAAGGTCATGTTCAAATGATGATGAATCACCTTATGTTATAATGTTTTATTTTCCATTGTTTACTGTTCCGTTAAGTTTACCATTTACAATTATAAATTGGTCGAACCCAAGTTTAAATACCTGGTTTTATATTTTTATGGTAGGTTTATGTACTCAGCTTGGACAGACTTTTTTAACGTTTGGATATAAATTAATACCAGCGAGTAAAGCCGCAACAGCTAGTTATGTTCAAGTGCCATTTGCTGCTTTGGGAGGTTTTATGTTCTTCAATGAAGAGATCTCGATAAATTTTTTAGCAGGATCATTAATAATTTTTGTTGCAGTTTCTCTTATCATTGACAAAAAAAAGAAAAAGAAAAATAAAGTTTTTACGCCTTAAGTCTGTTTATTCATGTCTTTATAAGTAATATTAGTTGTTGTATTTTTCAATAATTTTATCTGAAGGCTTAAAATGTTTTTAAAAAAAATAACAATATTATTTTTATTAATTGTTATCTGTTGTACTCATAATTATGAACCTGTAATAACCTCTATCATTGCTGAACCAAATCCGGTACAAATCAATGGCTTAGTTTTTTTAGTTTGTAATGCAAAAGATGATGATACATCAAGCTCTATGAAAGATGAAGAGTTAACCTATGAATGGATTGCTGCATCAGGAGATATTTTAGTTGGTGAGAGTTTTGAAAATGCGACATGGGTAGCACCATCTGAACCCGGAATATATTCGATCACTTGTAAGGTATTAGATCAATATAACGGCACAGATATTAAAACAATTAGTGTTGAAGTACAGTGAAGAAAATCTTAAAGTCAAAATGGATATATTTAACAGTCTTAATCAATATAAGCTGTGAAATAGACAACAATCCAATTCAAATAATCCTCATGGAATCTAGTAGCTCTGAAGTATCTTCTAATGAAGTAGTTAAATTTTATGTTCAGGCTGTAGATGGAGATGGCGACAAACTTTCTTATAGTTGGGGCTCGTCCGGAGGTCAGTTTATGGTCCAAAGGGATACAGCTTATTGGACTGCTCCAAATCGAGGTGGGTTTTATAATATCACCTGTAAAGTATCAGATGGTGTTGGTTCATCTGATGCAAGTTCATTATCGATAAAAGTTTTAGCTCTAGTACCTGTTCCAGTAAATGGGTTAGAATGGTTATTAGAAGATAATGGTCTTACAAATGGACCTAACACATCAAATGATGATAAAAACGGAATAAATAATTTTTGGAATGGTCTTGCAGGAGATGCAGATTATGGATGGAATATTACTGCTCCAATTGAGGCAGCTAATGAAATATCACAATCACTTCAATTTAAAGTTGAAGATAGTGCAAATTGTGGAGGATCCAATCCAGATGAACAGCGGGGGAAAGCAACAGCCGATATTCAAATTAATGGTGAAACACCTGTTGTCTTAGATATAGATTTTTCTGGTATTGGTGAAGCCCAATCTGCAGGTTACGATTTGATTGAATTTAAGCTGAATGGATCTATAATAGGTAGTGGTCAAGCACCTGGTGGTGGACTAGGCTGTACTTCAGATTCGGTTACTGTAATCCCAGCAAACCAACAAACACTTAATCCTGGACCGCATAGCCTTATTATTGATTTTACAACCAATGATGGTTTATTTCATGTAGATGCTTATTATGAAATAAAATTGAAACTAAGACTTGAAAATTAGGTATTTAGTTGAATTTTATTTTAAAATACTTCAACATTGTTTTATTTTTCTTTTTTGTTTTAATAATTCAAACAAGCTGTGAGCTTGAAAATAAACCTATTGAGATATTATCTTTAGAATCAAGTGACTCAATCACAATTTCTGGAGATACCATCAAGCTATATGTGGAAGCATTTGATTACGATGGCGATAAAATATCCTATAGTTGGGATGCATCTGAAGGCCAATTTTTAGTAAAAAAAGATACTGCATTTTGGATTGCTCCAAACCAAAATGGATACTACAATATAACATGTAAAGTCTCTGATGGTGTTGGATCTTCAGATGCTAAGGCTGTTGGAATAAGGGTAGTCGGTAAAATTATTAAAGGACAAGTTTTAAATGCTATAGATGGAACTCCAATTTTTGGCGCTACAGTCAGTATTGACGATAATGATGGAATATCAGATGTGGAAGGTAATTATATTTTATTTATGGATTATGATCCAGGTGACCAATTTAGTTCTTTAGCTTCCAAGGATCTTTTCTGCCCTTATGTTGGTTCATTTCTAATACCTAATGATTACTATGAAAATAAGTATACCTATAACTTATCTATGAGCCCTATACCGTCAGAAGGTGAAATTAGATTGGTACTCAATTGGGGGGCTGAGCCTAGAGATTTAGATTCTCATTTAAAAACACCTTTAATTGATGATGTTGAGTATCATATTTTGTATAGTAATAAAGGGAGCTCTGATAGCGTACCTTTTGTAAAACTTGACATTGATGATACATCTGGGTTTGGTCCAGAAACATTTACAATATCTCAATTATTTGAGGGCAAATATTCGTATTATATATATCAATTCTCTGCAGACGCAACTTTATCAACTTCAAATGCTACAATTAATATTTACAATTCACCTGATTGCGAAGGAGAAACAATTATAGTCCCTAATTCTGGTATAGGGAGATATTGGTATGTTTGTGATATTGATGGTGGTACTGGAGCGATTGATGTTATAAATATAATTCAAGCTTCAGAGCCCAACTGAAATAAAGAATTCAATCAAATTAATTTTATAAAATTATTGTTGCAAAAAAGTATATTTTTTGTACATTCTGACCTCTTTATGATAGAAGATGATCTTTTTCATCTATTTTTTATAAAAGAGATTAATAATAACAACAATAGGAATATAGTTTAATGAGTGATACTAGAAAAGGAACGGTTAAGTGGTTCAATGATTCTAAAGGATATGGATTTCTTACACCGTCTGAAGGTGGTAAAGACCTTTTTGTTCACATGAGTGAAATCAAAATGGAAGGTTTTAAAACGTTAAAAGAAGGACAAGAAGTAGAATATGAAGAGGGTGAAAGTGATAAAGGCCCTTGTGCGACTAACGTTCATCCACAGTAGAATATTAATCTTAGAAAATTTTTTATTACATATTTTAAGGATATAATAAATGTTTTACGAAGATATTAATATTACAAAAAGAAAGACAATCACCAATGGTGCGAAGTATGACTTTTTTATTTACGACATGATGTCTCTAGAAAAAGAAATTTCTAAAGGAAAGTTCGGAAAAGGAGATACCACTATTAGTAGATTTAAAAATTACAAAATGCTTGATGATGAAACTGGTGAGATGCTTGACGTGAAGATAAGATGCTCAAAAAGGATAGATGATGCTCTTGATGGGCTTGACCCCACGGAAAGTAAAAAAGTATTAGACAAATGTCTAAAAGAGTTAGAAAATAGAGGTCTTGTTAAACAATAATTAAGATTTTAAGTTCTACCAAGTACTTTAACAAAAACCCTTGTATTAACAAGGGTTTTTGTTTTCCAAAAATACCGAATTTTATTAATTTTTTTTTATATAATATTAGTCAGTTTGTGTAAGTTTTGACTTACAGATTGCGATAATATTTTAAAATCTTGCTCAAATATTAGTTTTTTTAAATACTAAAAGATTTTTTTGGAGGGGTGGCAGAGCCTGGCTGATTGCACTAGTCTTGAAAACTAGCAAGGGTTAATACCCTTCGGGGGTTCGAATCCCTCCCCCTCCGCACCTTATTTTAGATGTTTCTCCTTGACAAACTCTCTTTTACAGCATTTTTAATTTTTAAATATTCTACGAGGATCTATGTTATTCGGGAACATTAAAGGAACATTAAGGGAACATTGTGACCCCCAACGCTTTTTAAAATTTGTTAAAGTTGGGAGTTTAAATTTCAAGTAATGCTGTAAGACACATTGAATATTTATCTTAACTTGATTATTATTAATCTATGTTTAATTATATTATTTTAATTGTATCTTTTTCATTATTTAGTTGCGTCGATATTACTTATAACCTGAATAGTAATGACAAAACGCTAGTTTTAACTTATTTGGAAGAAAGTAAGTGCGTTGAGGAAGCAATATTTAGTGAGGCTTAAGTTATTATGGATTCTGCAGATTGCATTTTTGAAGGAAACACTTGGTATCCTGAATGCATATCGAAACTAACATACTTAAAAGAACAATAATGTTTAAAAAATATATATCAATTGTTATATTGTGTTTTTTTTTCAGTAGCTGCGCTGACTCAATTTTAGATAGTAGTAGTGACATCATAATTGAAAACAACATTTCTATAATTGGTACATGGACATCTTCAGATTGGTGCATATACGAAGATTTTACCTGTTCAGGAAATTGCGTTGGTGGAACCTTTGCAGATTTATGGATTTCAGCTGAAAATATAGATCCTCTTTTTACAATTACATTCTCTGAAGATAGCACAGCTCAGTGGAAAGCATTATATGATGATGACATTTCCGATCTTGTTTTTTCAAAAAATTTGGATGACTCATATAGCCTAATTGCGGATGCGAATGATATTTTTCAAGTAAAACTGTCAAATTCTAATATGCTATTATACTGGCTCGAAGATGATAGGTGTATAGAATATACTTTAACTAAATAATATCAAGTTTTTCTTTAAATTATATTTATTAGGTTATTATGAAAAATTTATTATTAATCATATTTTTATTGGTTTTTGCTTGTAATGGTACCAAACCTGTTGATGTATCAAATCTTGTTGAAAGAGGGGGATTGACCTATTACTATCAATATCATTCTTTTTTTAAAGGAGACGGTGTTAAAGTCCCCGATAATCCTTTTAGTGGAAAAGCTATTAAGTATTATCCAACTGGTGAAGTTCAGTTAAAAGGAATATTTAAAAATGGGATACTTATTCAGAGTTCCTATTTGGATGTATATGGTAATATTTTGGAAAGCATGGAAATAAATGGAGATACTACAATATCTATCGAATGGTACAGCAATGGACTAAAAAGATGGGAGAATAGAACAATAGATGGTAACAGTGTTTTTATTAATAGATGGCATGAAGATGGAATGAAACGTAAAGAACCTTTTAAATGGGAAAAGGAAGCACTTGAAAATGACGATTCTAACTTTGAAGGGGAAAGGACTCTCCATTATATCATAAAGAAACCATTATATAATGCAGAAAAACAAGATGTTTTATTTTTCATGCATGGACACACTGAAAATTTATGGAACTATCAAGATCCTATAATAAATCAGTTTGGTGATAATTATTTTACCGTAATTCTCCAAGCTCCTTACGAATTATGGATAACCTCTAATAAGTTTACATGGTTTGACTTTAGATCTTCTAATTTTTTTGATGACTTTACAGCTAATGAAGAGCAATTAAATGTTACTTTAGAAAAAGTATTGTTTAGTATTGATAAAATTATTGAAAAAGAAAACATTAATCCTAAAAGGGTATTTGTTGGTGGCCATAGCCAAGGTGGAATCATGGCATGTAAATTAGCGTTAGAATATCCTGATGTAATAGATGGTTTTATTGCTCACAATACTTTTTTACCCAATGTTTATCAAACAAAAAAAGATAAAACTAAATATTCTTCGTTGAGAGGGTTAGTAATCAATGGTGAATACGATAAAAGAATAGATCCAATTAATTCAAAAAAAATAGCAAATACATTTATTGAGTTAGGGGTAAATATAAAATCAAAAGAATTGAAAATGGGTCATGAGTTTCCAAAATCATCAAGAGGTGTGATTAACGATTGGATGTCTCAAAATAATTAATGTTTAGGTATTTTTTGTTTAAAAAATGGGAACACTAAGGGAATACCAAAACATGATTTTTAGATAGGGAGAACAAGGGTTCGAATCCCTCCACCTCCGCGAATTCTTACATATTTCCAATGAAAAAATAAAAGCTATAAGGTTTGAGATTCAGTTAATTATTTAACTTTTCAAGTTAAATAATAATCCTTATCCATTATTTTTTTTATTTATGATATGATAGTTAAATTTTAATAATAAGGTTGTTATGAAAATTTTAGAACAATTCATTCATTTTTGTATTGTATGTTGGACTCTTGCAGGTATAGGAGCTATAAATTCAGCTTTAAACTTTCCTCCACAAAGTTATGAAGGAATTTTTTATTTTATTTTTTTTTTATTGTTAGGAATTATAGGAAAATATATTACCGCAGTCATTTATTATGATATTAGATCCTATTTATCAATTTTATTAGCAATATTTTTTTATTTACCTAACTTCCTAGGATTACTATATATAAAAAATTTTTTTTTTAGTGTATTTATTCTTACTTTATCAGTCTTAGTCATAAATAAGCTGTTATCAAAAAATTTACTTAAATGGAAAAATATTTTTACATTTCGATTTTTTTATAGATCTTATTTCGAATTAAAAAAAGTATTAAAAAAATAATTTTAAACTTTATCAAGAAAATTAAAAACTATAATTATTCCTCAATGTTCTTGTTTTAAAACTTCTTAAATATTAGGAGCAAATGTAATATTAATTTAAGTTTTATATTGAGTTTCGCAGTAAAATTCACCTTTTTAAGTTTAACTTTATTTAATCAAAACACTACATAATATGAAAAATCCCAACTCATTTCTTTCAGAAAATAACCAACCTTTTGGTACTGTCCCTTTCAATAAAATAGAAACAAAATATTTTATCCCAGCTATCAAAGCTGGTATAAATGAAGCTGTCGAAAATATTAAAATAATTGTCCAAAACTCAGAGTTAGCAACTTTTGAAAATACAATTTTGCCTCTTGAATTATCTTCAGAAAAACTTGATAATGTAAGCAGAGTTTATTTTCATCTTTTTGGCTCAGAATCAGATGAAGAATTTCAGAAATTAGCATCTGAAATCAGTCCAATGTTGGCAAACCACACCAATGATATTATGCTTGATGAAAAATTATTTGAAAAAGTCAAATTTGTTTTCCAAAACCTAGTGACTATAAAAGATGAGCAGGATAAGAAATTAACTGAGGTATGGTATAGTGAGTTTATAAGAAATGGAGCAAACCTTGATAAAAATCAAAAAATACAGCTTCGAAAACTTGATGAGCAACTTTCTACTTTATCACCAAAATTTCAAAATAATAATCTAAAGGCTACAAACTCATTTGAGTTGTGGTTAAGAGATTCAGACTTATCAGGCTTGCCTAAAAGTGTTCTTGATAATGCGAAAAATGAAGCTATCTCAAAAGGTCAACCAGAAAAATGGCTGATAACATTGCAAGCGCCAAGTTTTTTACCTTTTTTGACATTCTCAGACAACCGAGAATTAAGGAAAAAAATTATGTTAGCTAATGCTCAAAAATGTAATGGTGGTGAGTATGATAATACATCAATTTTAAAAAAAATTGTTAAGCTTAAACATCAAAGAGCAAACCTATTAGGTTATGAAAATTTTGCAGACTATATACTCGAAAAAAGAATGGCTAACAGTCAAAAAATGATTTATCAATTACTAGATGACCTTTATGATTCATGTATTGAGTTAGCTAAAAAAGATTTAGAAAAAGTTGGAAATCTCGCTTTCGAGTTAGACGGAATAGATGATTTACAACGATGGGATTTTGACTATTACAGTGAAAAATTGAAAAAAAGAATATATGATTTTAATGATGATGAACTTCGACCATATTTCAATTCTGATAATGTTATAAATGGAGTATTTGAAATAGCTAAACGGCTTTATGGGTTGGATTTTAAACTACTTGAAAATATTGATGTTTATCATGAAGATGTAAAAGTCTATGAAGTGACTTCAAATGAAGGTGATCATATAGGGATTCTCTATGAGGACTTATTCCCAAGGTCAACTAAAAGATCAGGTGCGTGGATGAATGAACTTCGTTCTCAAGGAATGTATAGTGATGGTCTCAGAAGACCTCACGTCACTTTTACTTGTAATCTTACAAAGCCGACACCTGATAAACCTTCTTTATTAACTCTCAGGGAAGTTGAGACAATTTTTCATGAATTTGGACACTGTCTACATGGATTACTTTCTGATTCAAAATATACATCAATAGGTGGAACATCTGTTTATTGGGACTTTGTTGAACTTCCATCACAAATAATGGAAAATTGGGTAGTTGAAAAAGAGGCACTTCAATTATTCGCAAAACATTATAAAACAAACCAAACGATTCCTGACCAATTAATAGATAAAATTAAAAATTCTAAAAAATTTCTTTCAGCTACTGCATGCCTAAGACAACTTTCCCTAGGCTATCTTGATATGGCTTGGTACGGCAAAGATAATGAAGTCGATGATGTTGAAAAATTTGAAAAAACCTCTGTAAGTAAGGCAGTCTTACTTCCAACTATTCCTGGAGCTTCAATCTCATGTAGTTTTGGACATATTTTTGCAGGTGGATACTCTGCTGGTTATTATTCTTACAAATGGGCTGAAGTATTGGAAGCAGATGCATTCGAAAAGTTCAAAGAGGAAGGCATTTTTAACCAAGAAACTTCAAAAGCATTTCGTGATAATATTTTATCTAAAGGAAATCAAAAACACCCTATGGAACTATTTAAAGCTTTCAGAGGAAGAGAGCCAAAAATAGAAGCTTTATTGAAAAGAGAGGGCTTAAAATAAAAAATAAATCATCCATGGGTTGCCGTGTTAGGTTTGCTCCAAGTCCAACTGGACAGCTTCATATTGGTGGTGCAAGAACAGCACTTTCGAATTATTTGTTCGCAAAGCAAAATAATGGAAAATTTCTATTAAGAATTGAAGATACTGATCTAGAAAGATCAAAAAAACAATACGTAGATCAAATTTGTGATTCCCTAAAATGGCTAGGGCTAAAATGGGATGAGAAAATGGTGTTTCAATCGTCAAATACTAGTTCTTACAGGAAAGCTGTCGACTACTTAATAAGAACTGAGAAGGCTTACTATTGCTTTGAAACAAAAGAAGAATCCGTTATTCACAGACAAAAAACAGGTTCTTTTAGGTATTCGGGAAAATGGAGGAGTGCCGATAAAAATCTCATAAATGAAAGTTTAGAAAAAAAAATTCCCTTCACTGTCAGGTTTTACAACAAAAATAAAGATTATACAATTTTCAATGATCTTATATATGGACAAATAAGAAATAAAAATTCAGAATTAGATGATTTTATAATTGTACGATCTGATGGTACTCCAGTCTATAATTTGACCAATGTAATAGATGATAATAATATGAATATTTCACATGTTATTAGAGGAGAGGACCATATAGCAAATACCTCTAAGCAAATTCTTTTATATGATGCTTTAAAATATCAATTACCAGTTTTTGCCCATTTACCGATGATATTGGGACCTGACAAAAAAAGATTGAGTAAAAGACATGGTGCTATGGGGGTCAAGAGTTATAGCGAGAGAGGTTATCAACCAGAGTCTCTAATAAACTATCTTGCATTGCTGGGATGGAATCCTGGGACAGAAGAAGAAATTATGAATAAAGATCGACTTATTAAAATATTCGATCTATCAAAAGTTCAAAGAAAGAGTGCAATCTTTGATTTAAAAAAATTAAATTGGATGAGTGGTCAGTATTTAAAAAATCAAAAAAATTCTGAAATTCTATTGAGAATCAGAAAAATAAATGAACTCTGGGGAATAGAAAAAAATAATAAATATTGCGAAAAAATCATTGAATTGAATAAAGTGCGATCTGATTCATTAATAGATTTAATTGCAAATTCAGAATACTTTTTTAATGACCCTAAAATTGAGCGCGAAAATGATTTTCAAAAACTAATAAACAAAGATTCCATTGATCTAATCAGAAAATATTTAATAGCTTTAGAAAAGATTCAACATTGGAATATTGAAAGCATTGAAAACAAATCAAAAGACTTTATGCAAGATAATCAAATTGGTTTTGGTAAATTAATGAAACCTATTCGTTTTATTTTATGTGGAGCATTGAAAGGTGCTTCTATTTTCCACATAATAATGTGCTTAGGTAAAGAAAAAACAATTTTTAGATTGAAGAAGGTTTTATTAATTAATTTTGATAAAGAAAGTAATGAATAAAAAAAATCATTTTATTCAAAAAATAATTGATAATGATAATATAACCGGTAAATGGAATAAAAGAGTACATACCCGTTTCCCCCCTGAACCAAACGGATATCTTCATATTGGTCATGCAAAATCTATTTTTCTTAATTTTGGGCTCGCAGAAGAAAATAATGGTAAATGTAATCTTCGCTTTGATGACACAAATCCAATTAAGGAGAATCTTGAGTACGTTGAATCAATCAAAAATGATGTAAAATGGTTAGGCTTTGATTGGGAGGATAGGCTGTTTTATGCATCTGATTATTTTGAAAAAATGTATGATTACGCTATCCAACTCATTAATGATGGTAAAGCATATGTTTGCGACCTCTCTTTTGAAGAAATACAACATTTTAGAGGGACTTTAAATAAACCTGGAATAAATAGTCCTAGCAGGACAAGACCTATATCTGAAAATATAGAACTATTTAAAAAGATGCGTAATGGTGTATTTAATGATGGGGAAAAAACACTTAGAGCAAAAATTGATATGCAACACTCGAATTTGAATATGCGTGATCCTGTTCTTTATCGTATTCTTCATGCTAAACATCATAGAACGGGGTCTAAGTGGTGCATTTATCCCATGTATGATTGGGCTCATGGACTTGAGGATTCTATAGAAAAAATTACTCATTCAATTTGTACACTAGAGTTTGAAGATCACAGACCTTTATATAACTGGTACCTCGAATCATTATCCTTGTATCATCCTCAACAAATTGAATTTGCAAGGTTGAATCTAAATTATACTATTATGAGTAAAAGGAAACTTAAAGAATTAGTTGATAAAGAATATGTTGATGGTTGGGATGATCCCAGAATGCCGACAATTTCTGGTCTAAGACGTAGAGGTTACACACCGAATTCAATTAAGAATTTTGTAGATGATGTCGGAGTAACTAAACGAGACTCTGTAATCGATGTAGTGCGTTTAGAAAATTCCTTAAGGGAAGAGCTAAATAAAACCTCTTCAAGGGTAATGGGTGTTATAGATCCTATCAAAGTTGAAATAATTAATTATCCTGAAAACCAAAAAGAAACTTTGAAAGCGATAAATAATCCTGAAAATGCAAATGCAGGAAAGAGAGATATTCCATTTGGGAGAGAAATATTTATTGAGAGAAATGATTTTATTGAAAACCCACCCAAAAAGTTTTTTAGGTTAGGAGTTGGGAGAGAAGTAAGATTAAGATATGCATATTTTATTAAATGTGTAGATGTAGTAAAAGATGAAAATGGAAATATCCTCAAAATTAAATGTACATATGATCCTGAGACCTTAGGAGGAAAAGCTCCTGATGGAAGAAAAGTAAAGGGAACAATTCATTGGGTAGATTGTAATAAATCAGTTGATGCTGAAATAAGATTATACGATCGACTTTTTTCTATTGAAAATCCTAATAAAAAAGACAATTTTTTAGATGCATTAAATACAGATTCTTGTATAATTAAAGCAAACGCTAAATTAGAAATTTCAATGGAAAATCCAGAAGAGAAAACATACCAATTTGAAAGAAACGGTTATTTTAAACTAGATAAAAAATATTCAAATAAAGGGAAAAATGTTTTCATCAGAACAGTCTCGCTTAGAGATTCATGGGCTAAATTAAAAAATAAATAATGATCGAAAAAATCTTCTCATGATTTTAACTGGATTAAACTGTTTTTTTCCCCTAATTTGAATAAATGATTGAATTCTTTAGAATATCAAGATTAATAATGTTTTTATTAATAGTGCGGTTTATCTCAGCTGCTGAGCCCTACGTAATCATTTACTTATTACCGTTTGATAATACTCAAAATGATCCTGCTTTAGAATGGATATCCCCAGGATTATCCGATATGACTAAGGAACAGATTAAAAGTATCTACGGAGTTAAAATAAAATCAAAAGAAGATTTAGAGATTATAATGAATGACAGATCTTTAATGTTGCAGCAGCCACGAGGATCAAGGAATTTACTTTTGTTGGGGAAATATAACCGAAAGCTTGATAAAGTTCATGTTACGATTCAACTTGTTGATGTAGCTAATTGGGAAGAGTTAGGAAAAACACACACTACTGAAGTATATACCAGAATACCTTCATTGAATAAAAGCGTTGGTGCATCAGTTATCCAAATGATAGAACCTTTTTTGCCCAAACCTCCAAAAACAAAAATATCTCCATTCCCAATGTATGCTAAGCCAGAATTACAAGATCAAAGAAATCCTGTGTCAACCCAAGCAGAAAAACTTGCTTCGGGCCTAGACAAACAGATAGCAGAACTAGAAGCTTCAATGGATTATTTATTAGGTGCAAGAGAACGAAGAAAAGAAAAACCAAAAGTAGATGTTCCCAGGTTTAAATCAGGTGAATGGACAATGGATTTTGATGTTGATCGTAAGCTTAAGGACAATCCTGAAAATAATTCTAATACACAAATGCTAAGCAATGTATTAGATCAGTTGTTGACTAATCCTTATGAAGTTGAATTACAACGTCCAGAATTTGACTATCAGAAGGATGACGAATTGTACATGACAGTTAGGTTTCCTATAATATACAGGTTAAAGGATAAGATCTTAAAAGATATGTTATCTAGTCTGCCTTATACTGGGCTGCAACAAGATGGATCACTTACTGTTTTCTATTTTGACAGAACAAAGTTTAATTTTCCACAAAATCATGTGGAGTCAATAGCAAATGGTGATTTCAGAATTATCCCTGTTCTGAGGATTTTTGATGAAAATAGAAATACTTTAATCTTGGTGGCTGATACTCCAGAAAAATACTGGCATTCTAGGTCAAGCGATAAGGTTTATTACGTACCCCAACATCAATTTTCACCTCTTATTGATTTTACGGTTGGCGGTTGGTCTATTCAAGTTGCTATGGAGACTGTAGAAATTCAAGCCGTTTATGAATTTATATTACCTGTAAGTGAAATGGAATCCCTCAGTAATATTAGTTTGAAATTCATAAAAGAGAATGATTTAAGAGCTTTTCTTGATCCAATCCTTTGAAAATATAGTTGTTAAAATAAGGATTTATTACTATTTTCGGGATATATTTATTTATTCTGTAAGTGTAGGATTTTAGATGAAAATACTTTTGTTAATTTTATTGTTAATGTCAAAAATTCAAGGACAGAAACTAGATGCAATTGACATTAATTTAAGAAACCTTAATGATGTCTTAGAAACTGCACAAAGATCTTCTCAAAAAGTATTTGTTGACGATTTTACAGGCCTTTTGTGACCATACTGTCCCTCTGCGAGTTTCGCAATTTCAGAAATGTTAGATTTATATCCAGAAACTTTGATTAGTGTCGAGTGGCACAGCTCAGGTTTTACTCCAGGAAATTCAGATTTTGATATACCAGCATATTCTACCAGGGCAGCGTTGTACAATGTAGGAGGTATTCCTCATACTCAATGGAATGGCGTTGTTTCAACTGTTGGTGGGTATCCAAATGGTAACTGGCAAGCCTTTATTGGAGAATTTACAAATACCTATAATAGTATGGTTGGAGAAGAAACTCCATACAATATTGACATAAACGGTTACGCGGGTAATACTGTGAATTACGATGTTACGATTTCAATGGATTCTGATATGAGTAGCTCAAACCAGAAAGTTGATGTCTTCCTTGCTGAAGATAATATATGGTCTTATTGGAGCGGCGCAAGTTCATATCATAATGCAAGATTTGTAGCAAGGGAATGGCTTTCTTCGGAGTATCTGAGTATCAGCAGTGCCGGCCAGAGTGAAACTTTTTCTGGTTCATTTGAATACAATGGAAATTGGAATAGTGATAGCCTTTTTTTAATTGCTATTGTTCAAAACTATTCATCAAAACAAATTTATCAAGCCTCAAAAGTTAATATAAATGATATGGATCCGGATATTGATGATGATGGTATTTTGAATAATACTGATAATTGTATTGAAGATTACAATCCTCAGCAAGAAGATATTGATAACGATCAAATAGGTGATGCTTGCGATCCATGTAATAATTTAATTTATACTCTAGGCAACCCAAATGGTGATACAAATATCAATGGAGATCCCCTCATTGACATCATGGATGTCTTAACCCTTGTAGATTATCTTGCATTTGATCAAAATGAAAATATTTGCCAGGAACCAACTCTAAATATAAATCAAGATAATCATGTTAATATCGTTGATGTAATAAATCTTGTTCAACTGATTCTTAATGGTGCATAATTTCTTAATAAAACCACTATTAAAATTTGTTTTTTTTAGTTCAGTTTTCTTTTCTTTTGCTCTTGCAAAAAAAGTTCCTGATTTAAATATTAAACTTATTGATGGATCAAAGACTACAATTCTAGAGCTTGCAGAAGATGGTCCATTATTAATTGATTTTTGGGCAACTTGGTGTGTTCCATGCAAAAAAGTGATGAAACATTTAAATCAATTTCATCTAAAATATGATGATCAAAATTTTAAGGTTTTAATGATTAATACAGATAGTCCTAGGTCTTTTGGAAAAGTAAAATCATTTATAAGATCTCAAGATTATAAATTTTATGTAGGGTTAGATCCTAACCAAATTACAGCCAGAAAACTTGATGGATTAGTTATGCCTACTCTTATTTTAGTTGATGCAGGTGGGGAAATAACTTGGAGACATCAAGGTTACTCACCAGGTGATGAAAAAGAAATTGAAAATCAGATTGAATTATTACTAAGTAAAAATACTAAATGATATCAAAATTATTTAGGCTTAGTAAGCTTATTTTTCTTTTATGTTTTTTAACAGCTCAAGACTTTAGTTATAACGCCTCTATTAATTCAAGTTTTGGAAATAGTTATGATTTTTATTCTTTTTCAGAAAATAGGATAAACATCAACTTATTTTACAATAACTTTCAAAGTTGGGTTCAATATGAATATTCAAACCCACCCGACGTAGGTTTTCCAATTAATGATATAAGAAAATTTCGATTTGAATATCAAAATAAAGCTTTAAATATTAAACTTGGCGACATTTATGAAATTTGGGGTAGGGGTTTAGTTCTTAATCAATTCGATGATCAACTTTTAGATTTTGACAATGGAATAAGAGGACTTTTTATAAATTATGGTAAAGGTCCGTTTAGTTTAACACACATAAATGGTAATGCAAATTTATGGAGTTACGGTCTTGATTTAAGAAAACCATATTATAATGATAAGCATAATGTTATAGCAAACAGACTCCTTTATGAAAAAGGTTCCACAGTATTAGGCTTGACACATTTGATTTCTAGTGAAGAGCATTCCAAGTTAAATTTAGATGTAGTAGATGTGGGGCATACAATTAAGGGTATTTACGGTGATTATTCTTCTAATAATTTTGATATTTTTTTAGAATATGTAGATAAGGTCTCAATCTCTAAAAATATAGTTTCAAATAATTTTCCAAATGATACCCTCAAAACAGGGTATGGTTTATATGGTAATTTGAATTTTTACTTAGGATCTTGGGGTCTAACTACCGAGTATAAAAATTATTCTTTTGATTCGTTTATTAGTGATAAAACTCCAGATGATTATGGAAATCAAATTCAATTTCAACAAATGCCAACTTTAGGTAAGGAGCATAATTCAACGCTACTTGGTAGACTTAGCCATTATTATAATTTTAATGATGAAAGAGGTGTACAGTATGAGTTAAATGGATCATTTATAGGACTGTCAATTAACCTTCAATATGCTCATTTAAGTAGGAATGAACAATGGTTTTCACAAAATGGCCCGTTTTCTTGGACAAATAAGATTTTGAGATCAAAATTACCTAGTACAAAAATTAATACTAACCCATACTATGAAAACTTCCAAGAATTAAGTGGCTATCTGTTTGAAGATAAACTCTTTTTTAAGATTGGCAGGGGAGCAAATAAAGAAGTTTTAGGAACAAATTGGTTTTTTAATGGGGTTCAAACAGACACCTCTTATAGTTTGAGTTTTGCTTATGATACAACCTATTCGCCATATGCTCCTGATTATCCAATAATTACGGTTGATAGCCTATATGACACATCTTCTGTTAGTTATAATATAAAAGCAGAGAATTGGAGAGAGAGTCAATCTTTTACGATTCCTGTTGAATTAAATTATACTATGTCAAGTGGATACTCCTTCGGAGTTGGTTTTCAGTACCAGGAGAGAACTTTAAATGAAAAAAGAAAAGGAAATTCTCATTCATATAATGTTGGAAATTCAAAATGGAATTTAGTTAATCCAGATGATTCAGACTATAAATCTACTTTAATTATATCTCAACTCTCTATAAATGGTAAACCTAGGAAAATCCAACATAATCGTCTATTATCATTTACTTTAAGTAAAGCGCAGAAATGGTCAGTTACTATTACACAAGATTGGACTGATGCATATGAGGTCCAATCATCTGATCCTTATTATAATCCATTAGAGGCAATAGTATATGGTGATTTAAAATATTTTACTGGGAAAAGAAATAATGTTTCTCCTCCTTCATTTATTCAAAATAAATGGGTTTCGGCAGAAGTATCATATAACATTAATTCATCTCAAAAAGTTTCAATTTTTTATGGATCTATTCAAGGTGGCTTATTCTGTAATAATGGAATATGCAGAATTATACCTGCATTCAATGATGGTATAAAAGTTGGCTATTATTTCAGTTTATAAAACCATTAATTGTTTCTTTTTATTAATTATCTTTTGAATTTTTCAGTTCCAAAAGTATATCGTGATATTTAAAATTATGTGAAGAATTATATCTTAAGCATTCCTTTAGCAAAATTAATTTTTATTCTATCTATTATTTTATCAAATACTATTTATCCTCAAATAGATATAGGTTCAATATCTCCTAATTTCACTGCTCCTGTATGCGCAAACGGTGATCTCGAGTTATTCAACTTGTACCAACAAACTAATGGCAGTTTTAATGGTGGTGATTATAAAGTAGTATGGATCAATTTATTTACTTCTTGGTGACCAAGTTGCCAAGTGGAGGCTCCACTATCAGAAGAAATATGGCAAGAATATTTAAGCGGAGGGGAAGAAAAATTAGTTGTTATGGCAGCTGGGTTTGATTGGCATCAGCCTTATAGCTGTGAAGAATGGTCAACTGCATTTGGTATAACATACCTAATGGTAGATGATACAAATAATGAAGCATGGAATATTTATGGTGATGGCTATATTCCGCATAATGTAGTGTTAGATCATAACATGCAGGTTCTATATACAAGTTCAGGATTTAACTCAAATGAAATAAAAGATGCAATCGATCTCGGCCTATCTTATGTTCCAAGAGATTTAGATTTAGATGGAATTAATGATAACATAGATAACTGTGATGATATTTATAATCCTAATCAAGAGGATGTTGATGTAGATGGCATCGGTGATTTATGTGATAATTGCGATAACTATAATGTATTTATTTCTGGAAATACTGATGGTGGTTTAGTAAATGGAATTCCCATTTTAGATATTTTTGATGTGTTGAACCTAGTTGATATTGTTTTATTGGATGAATCTGGTACCTGTAGATCTGATATCTCAGATTTGAATTCAGATAATAATATTAATATTATTGATGTGATATTTCTTGTACAGGGGTTGTTAAATGGTGAATTTTAAATTCAAAAACTTAGTTAAGATTTAAACAATAAAAAATATTACAATTTAACATTCATAAATGTTGATGTTTTTAAAGATTTAGATTAGAATTTATATATATATTTCTACATTCATGAATATTTTTAAAAAAATGACCTTCTTCCTTCTGTTTTTTTCCTTAATTAAAGGTCAAGGTGATTATTCATTTAAAAATATTTCAGTAGAAGATGGACTTGCTGAAAGTACTGTAAAGATAATCTATGAGTCAAAACAAGGTTTTTTATTTTTTGGAACTGAAAATGGTCTTGATATTTTTGATGGTTATAAATTTAAAAACTATCATATGGATTCATTCGATAATGAATCAATTCTTGGAAATAAAGTTTCAGCTATTTACGAATCAAGTAATAATTTGATCTGGGTAGGAAGTGAGCTAGGATTTAGTTCATTTAATCCTTCAACACAAAAATTCAAAAGACCGTCATTAAGTAATAATAATATTACAAATCCAGAAAAAATTACAGAAGATGAAAGTGGGAAAATCTGGATTAAAGAGGCTCAATCTAGCCGTTTATTTAAATATGATTTTAATAAAGATATTCTTGAATGTATTTCATGTGATCAAATGAGCATCCTTTTTAATCAAACCATAAATATTCTACACAAATCGAATAAAGGTGCTTTGTGGATTGGTACTGATAAAGGTCTTTATTTTTATGATATTAATGATAAATCTATCAGGCCGATTGAATCAAAATATTCCTTAAGCATTAATGAGCCATATTATATTACATCAATTGAAAATGGATCAGATTCCATTTTATGGATAGGAACAAAACAAGGTCTTATCAAAATTGAAGAAAATAATAAGAGTCAAATTAAGATTTTTAAGAATTCGGAGGTTGAAAATTCTATCGTTTCTAACAAGATAAATGATATTAAATGGGATAATCTTAGGAATGAGTTATGGATTTCTACTGTGGATGGAATTTCAAAATATTCACCTGAACTAAATTCTTTTTCTAACATTCAAGTAGGTCCGTTTGCTAATAGCATAATAGAAAATGATGTTACGGATATTTTGATTGCTGAAAAGTCTGGAACTTTATGGTTTAAAACCAGAAACCGCTTTGGAATAAATAGTTTTAAAGCAACATTCAATGAATTTGAGGGGCCGGATACTTCAATTATGCATTTTGAACATGATCCTATTGATCCATTTTCTATTGCTGACAATGATATAACAAATTTTATTGAGGATAGAGCTGGCCACGTCTGGATAGGAACACGACAAAATGGGATAAGCTTTTATTCATTTTTGAAGCCTAAATTCTCATTGCTTGAATATGATCAAGAAAATGAATGGGGCCTCAAAAGTAATAAGATTTATTCAATTACAACCGATTCTTATGGTATGATGTGGGTTGCAACAGGGTTTGGATTAGAAAATATTTCTTCGGATGGTATTAGAGATTTTGAATTTGAAAAATCTTTTATTGAATCCAACCATGTCATGGATTTAGAGTTAGTAAATGATCAATATTTATGGGCGGCAACTGAAAATGGAATTCTTAGAATTGATGTATTATCAGAAGAAATTATTCGATTTAACACCTCTCAAAATGTTAATAAAAAAAGATTAATTTCTGATAATTTTATTAGAGACCTGCTTATAACAAAAAATGGTTCTATTTGGGCGGGGACAAAATCAGGAATTACAATAATAGATACAGTTGATTTAAGTGCTGTCAGTTTTAGCTCAGATTTTACTGCTAGGGTATTATACCAAGACGAAAGTGAAAATATATGGATAGGAACAGATTATAATGGATTATATCAAATACCATATGAAATTATTTCTGATCTAAAAAAAGAAGATATTTTTGAAGTAGAGGGTCATGTTTTTGACTCAGAGTTTTCTGATGGTCTATCATCTTCACAAATAACCTCTATAACTCAAGATACGACTGGTGTTTTATGGGTTGGTACAGCTAGTGGTTTAAATAAGTATATTGAAAGTGAAGATACCTTCTATCATTATTTCATGAAAGATGGTCTACCTAGTAACTATATTACGGGTGTTATTGTAGATCAAAGTAATAACCTGTGGATAAGCTCTAAGAACGGTATTTCTTTCTTTAATCAGAAAGACTCTTCTTTTATAAATTATGGGGTTTCCGATGGAATAGGGAATATTGATTTTCATCAACATTCTTTTGAAAAAAGTATTGATGGAAACATATATTTTGGTGGGCCAAAAGGAATAACTAAAGTAAATCCCTCAAATTTACAATATAATGAATACAAACCTCCTTGTTCAATTCTACGCATTAAAAAAACACTTTATGATGGATCTATTACTGAAGTTTTTCCTCAAAAAAGTTCGAAACTAGAAATTCAAAAGATTAATATAAATCATAAAGTAAAATCATTCTCAATCGATTTTGTTGCTCTGAATTATCATAAAACTATAAAGAATGAATATAGATATAAACTTCAACCTTTTGATAGGAATTGGGTAGAATCGGGGAATATTAAATTTGCATCTTACAATAATTTAGGTAGAGGAGAGTATACCTTTTTTGTGCAAGGATCTAACGATGATGGATTATGGAGTCAGTCTGCTGTTTTAGATTTTAAATTTATTCCTCATCCTCTTTTAAGTTATGGTGCTTTTGGAGTCTATCTTGCACTAATTATATTTGGTGTATACTGGCTAGTTAAACAAAGAATATTAAAACAGCAATCTGAGGCTGATGAAAAGAGAAGAGCCGAAGAATTAGAGCAAGCTCGGGAATTCCAGATGTCACTAATACCTCAAAATCCTCCTTCTATCAGCGGATTTGAATTTGCTTTGCATATGAAAACATCTACGGAGGTTGGTGGTGATTATTATGATTTTTTTCCTCAAAAAAATAATGTTCTTTATGTAGTTTGTGGTGACGCCACTGGGCACGGTTTAAATGCTGGTATGATGGTTTCAATTACAAAAGCAGGATTATTCGGATCAGACTTTAGTAATCCAGGTATTACAACTACTAGGTTAAATCAAACAATAAAAGCTATTGATCTTGGAACAACAAGGATGTCTTTGAATATGGCTAAGTTTGAAAATGAATCCTTTGAGTTTACATCAGCTGGTATGCCTCCTGCATATTTATTTCGTGGTGAAACAAAGGTTGTAGAGGAAATTTTAATTCCTGGTTTGCCTCTGGGGTCTATGAAAAATGCTACATTTGATTCTGAGATATTTGAATTTAAAATAGATGATGCGTTAATCTTAATTTCAGATGGACTTCCTGAATGTGTTGACCATAAAGATGAAATGTTAGATTATGATGCAGTAAAGAACTGTATTGAAAAAAATGGGCATAAATCAGCAAATGGCATTAAAGATGCCTTGATAAAATTGGGTGATGACTGGATGGACGGTCTAATGAATGATGATGATATAACATTGGTAATTATAAAGAGGAAATAGGTTAAACTCTCATGATAAAAAATACAATTAGAATAATCTATTTGCTTATGTTTCTTTCACTTGGATATTCTCAAGAAAAAATACCAAACTTGAGACTTAAAATGTTGAATGGAAAATATGCAAAAGTAAATGATTTTTTAAAAGATGGACCAATGATTATAGATTTTTGGGCTACTTGGTGTGAGCCATGTAAGAAACAGATGAAATATCTTAATATATTTAATAATCATTTTAAGGAAACTGGATTTAAAGTACTTGCTGTTAACACTGATACACCTAAAAGTATGAGTAAGGTTAAATCTTATGTCAGAACAAAAAAGTTTGAGTTTGACGTTGCAGTGGACCCGAATAGTCAGGTTAAAAAGAAAATGAAGGTTTTGCAAATGCCTACAACTATTTTAGTTGATAAAACTGGACAAATAGTTTTTAGACATCAAGGATATTTACCTGGCGATGAACATGATATTCTTCAAGCTATTTATGGTTTAATGGATAAAAACAATACTAGTTATGAAAAACTTGATTTGAATAAGAACAATAAAAAACAAATTAAATCCGGTGCTGAAGTTGATTTTTAATAAGCAAATAATTGTATCATTCATATTGATACTTAGTAATTCAGATTTATTTTCCCAAATAACAGCTGGTGGGAACTCTATTCTAAAATTTGGCGAGAGTAAAAATGAATTTCACTATTCAGAGGTTTTGCTGAATATGAACTTATCAAATGATTATTTGGAGACTTGGTTTCAATTCGAATACAGCAAACCACCTGAGATTGGGATGAGTATTAATGGTCTGAGAAAATTTAGGATTGACTATTCTGATGGCCCTTTCGAATTATCTGTTGGAGATATATATAAAATTTGGGGGAGGGGGTTAATATTGAACCAGTTTGATGATCAGGATGTAAATCTTGATAATGGTTATAGAGGATTAAGTTTCAGTATAATAAAAGATAACTATACCATTGATTTAATATCTGGAATTTCAAATATACATAGAATTAGTCAAGATTACTGGCAAAATATAGATCAAGAATCAAGAAAGCCAAATCATTTATCAAAACATTCTATGTTTGGTAGTGATTTAGAGTTTTTTCAAGGACCTTTTTCTCTAGGTTTATCCTTTCTTCAAAGTAGAGAGAATCATCCCATCAATAATCCGATCACGATGATGGCAGATAGTATTAATGTAATTCATCGAATAAATGGTTTAAGAGCCGGATATGAAGGCGGGCGTCTCGCCTCCTACTTAGAATTATCTGGAAAAAATACGCTATTATCTCAATCCGAAAGTCAAATATATAAGGAAAATTTTAATCCTTATAATGGCTTCAGTCTTTTTGGAAATATTAATTATTATTTTCAAAGTCAGCTTCTAGACGGATGGTCATTAACAATGGAGTATAAAAACTACAATACAACAAAATTAAATACATCAGATAAAGACAATTTTGTTAAAAATTATGATATGAATTTAATTTTTACTCAACCCCCGACTGTTTTAAGGGAACATAGCAGTGTATTTTTAGCTAGACTTATTCCTCAGGTAAATTTCAGCGATGAAGTAGGTTATCAATTTTCTCTTGTTGGTCCTATTATGGGGATAGGGTATTTTACTCTCAACTATCAAGCCGCAAGTAGAACAAACTTATGGGGTAAAACATACCCAGATACTGTAAATGCTATATTATCTACTAAATGGGAAAGTGATAGTGCAGTTACCGTATTGCCATTCAGTGAAAAATCCGGACTGCCATACAATGAACTTTATCTTGAAATGGAAGGTTACATAAAAAATATTAGGTATCAATTTGGCTTTGGTATCACAAACAAAATACCTGAATATCATTCGTCGTATAATAGTGGAAAGAATGGTGTCTGGGATAATGGTGAAGCGTTTGATGATTTAAATGGCAATAATATTTATGATATTGGAGAAAATTTTACTGATCTTTACAGTATAGTAAATGAAAAAATTGATAATAAAACTGTTACAGCCATTACAATACCTTCTCTTCTAAATTATAATTTAGGAAATGGGTGGAGTATTGATTTAAAATATGAATTTCAAAAGATTAAAAGTGGTACAAAATATTATAATTCATTGTCCTCTGATGAAGTATTCTATGATAGTAATGGAAATGGTGTTTGGGATATTGCAGAGTTATTTGAAGATAGTAATGGTGATGGTATTTGGAACCAAGCTGAAGAGACATGGTATGATTTATGGCAAAGTGGTTTAATACCCGATGAACAATTATACTACTATGATACTGACGGCGATGGTTTATTTTCGGAGGGAGAATATTTTACTGATGCTGATGGAAATGGCATGTGGAATTCATCAGAAAACTTAATTGATGAAGATGGTGATGGAATATGGGATGATTCAGAGTATTTGGAGGATCTAAATAATGATGGAGTCTGGACAAAAAGTGGAGTGTATGAAGATAGGTATCAATCTAATTTTTATTCAAATGATTCAAAAAGTGGGTTGAGTATTCCTGAAGATTTTCAAAATAATCATCTGATATCACTCGGAATAGGAAAATCGCCTTATTGGTCACTATCTTTAACGGTTGAATCAAGTTCAACCTATGAATATGGTCCATTAAAAAATAGTGTTGTTAATCCTCTAGAGAGTTTCTTAGGTAATATTATTGATTTAAATAATAAGTGGATTGCTTTAGAATTTATGGTGAATATAAATTCAAATACTAGGCTCGATTTAATGTACGGTACGCAAAGGGGAGGGATTATTTGCAGTAATGGAATTTGTAGGTATGTTGAACCTTTCGATGATGGATTTAAATTAGCGTTATCAACAGTATTTTAATCTAGCTTTTAATGAAAAATATCAATAAATTGAAAATAATTACATAACTTCAATTAAAACAAAACTTACATGAAAAAATTCATTTTAAAGTTTTTTATTTTATTTTCTATAACATTTCCCTCATTTGTTATATGTCAGGGTCAAATTATACAAGATTTTTCCTACCCAATTTGTGCTAATGGTGATGGTGAAACAGTTTTAAATTTTTATGAATCATTCAACGGATCAGTAAACAATTGTGAGTATAAAGTAGTTCTTGCTACACTTTTCACCTCCTGGTGACCATCCTGTATGACGGAGGCTCCGGTTCTAGAAGAAATATTTAACACCTACAAAGATCAAGGATTAGAAGTTGTTGCATTTGGAGCCGACTGGTATCCTGATGGACCCTATACTTGTGAAGGGTGGGATCAACAATTTAATCTTTCTTACCCAATACTTGATTTTGAGACAGGATTAGAAAATTGGTATTGGGAGTCAGCTCCGTATGATTTATACCAGCCCGAGTTAGGTTGGGGGTTACCTTTTAATGTAATAATAAATCATGAGATGGAAGTTTTATGGGGTGCAGCAGCCAACTTTGAGGGTGATGTAATGGCTGAGGCTATAGGTGTTATTGAATCAGCTCTCCAAGCGTTGAATGAAGAATTTCCCGATGGTCCAGGGGATGATGATGGAGATGGAATAGCAAATGGTTGTGATCCTTGTCCAGAATCTCATTTACACCATCCTGGAAATTTTGATTTTTCTCAGGTTTATTCACATTTTGATAATGGTGCAGTCTTTGTACCATCTGTAGATATTTTTGATTTAATACTATTTTCAGATTATATAATGGATGGTGGCTACCTAACTGATTGTATCTTAGAGGCGCACGATATTACCGGGGATGGTTATGTCAATCCTTTCGATGTTATAGCATTAGCTCAATTAATTCTTGGAAATGATTGGGGTTTAAATTAGCCTGATTATTTTCTTCTTATAAATGAAATTATTTTATCATATTTTTCAGAAGAGTATTATTATTTTTGTTTTAATTTATACTTCTACCACTTCAGAAATGCAAGGTCAGGTAGCTGTAGGTGACACTATAAACCCTTCTCAATTAAGTTTACCAATTTGCGCTAATCAAGAACCCTTTGGCCCTTCAGAGCAATTTTTTGATATTTCGATTTATAATAACCCAGATCAAGATTCACAATCAAAAGTAATTTTACTTTCTATTTTTACATCATGGTGCGGATTTTGTCAAACTGAAGCTACACACTTACAAGATTTACATACTGAATTTGCCGATGATGGATTGTTAGTTGTTTCAGCTGGAGGAGATTGGGGTTTTCCATATGATTGTGAGGGTTGGTCTAATGAATTTGATTTAAGTTATCCAATATTAGATTTTATGAATCCCTTTAATCCTAATTGGGGAGAAGCGCCATTAATGACCTATTTAGGAGTAGCTGCAATACCCTTTAATGTAATTATAGATCATAGGAACATAGTCTCAAATATTATAATAGGATATAATGAGGAAATATTGAACCTAGCTATTGAAGATGCTCTTGAAGCAATGATTCAAGATAGTGATGGTGATGGAATTAATTCTGAAGCAGATAACTGTCCATCAATATTCAACCCAGGTCAATCTGATTTTGACGGTGATGGCATAGGAGATGTCTGCGATGCTTGTGATAATCTTAATATATTTGTTAACGGAAATCTTAATGGTACATTAAATCTTGATCAAGAACCAACCATTGATATTCTAGACTTATTGTTACTGGCCGACTTCCTTGAGGGATTACCAGATCAAAATATCTGTCATGAGGCTGCCTCTGATATTAATGAGGATTCTAATATAAATTTACTTGATGTATTTTCACTTGCCTATCAAATTACTGGGCAAAATTAAAATAGGATAAAGGCCTTGAGCAAAGTTATACTTTTATCGTTGGTTATTTATTATCAAATTTTGAACCTATATAAAAAGGTATCTATTTTGTATAATCAGGTTCTATTTACAAAATTTTAACAAAAATTATTTTAAAAAGATCAGTTTTGTTAAAAAAAAATTTTAAAAAAATAAATTACCTCAAAGTATTTACAATACTTTTATTGCAATCATTATTATATAGTCAAATTGCAATTGGTGATACTGTCTTTAATCTGCAATTACCAATATGTGCTAATTCTGATCCTGATATTCACGAACAGCAATATTTTGATATAAATGATTATAATGGTTTTCCCGAAAGTACTATCAGCCCAAGGGTAATTCTTCTTGCAATCTTTACTTCATGGTGTGCGTATTGTCAAACTGAAGCGTTCCTTTTAGAAGATTTACATGAGGAGTATATTGATGATGGATTATTGGTCCTTTCTGCTGGTGGTGATTGGGGCTTCCCATATGATTGTAGTGGTTGGGCAAATTCATTTAATTTAACTCATCCAATATTAAATTTTATGACAACTAATGTGGAAAGTTGGGAAGATGCTCAATTGATAAACTATTTGGGAGTTGGTATTGTACCACATGCTGTTGTAATTGATCATCGAAATATTCTTTCAAACACCATTGTGGGTTATAATCCTAATGCTTTGAATCAAGCTGTTGAAAGTGCGCTTGAAACAATGGCTCAAGACCTTGATGGTGATGGAGTTTTATTTGATGATGATAATTGTCCTTCAATTCATAACCCAGAACAAATAGATATTGACAATGATAACCTTGGTGATGAATGTGATTTATGTGATAATCTTAATAATTTTGTAATTGGCAATCTAAATGGTACACTAGATCAATTTCAGCAAGCAACCATTGATATTTTTGATTTATTGTTATTAACTGATTTTTTAGATAATTCTTACGAGAATAATGTATGCTCTAACGCTGTATCCGATATTAATGGTGATAATTCTATAGATCTAATTGACGTATTTACGCTTGCTTATATTATTTCAGAACAAAATTAAAAAAAAATAAATTTTTTGAAAGGAAGTCTGTAATTTCAATCCTATTCAAAGAGTATATGCGCCCGTAGCTCAACTGGATAGAGTGTCTGGCTACGGACCAGAAGGTTGGGGGTTCGAATCCTCCCGGGCGTACTGACGACAAACCCTTCTTTTCAGAGGGGTTTTTTGTTTTTTTGAAAGTGTAATTTTGTGTAAATAAGATGCAGTAGACGGGATTAAGAATGTCCCAAAAATGTCCCAATTACAACTGATTGATAATAGGGGATAGTTTATCTACATTAATATGGACATATTGAGCAGTAACATCATCAGCCTTATGTCCTAATAGATATTTGGTATCCCACTTGGTAGCACCAAACTCTTTCAGGTGCGTAGAGAATGAATCGCGAAGAGTATGCAAATCGCTATGAATTATATTTAATGTAGAATTTTTGTAATATTCATATCTTGAGTAATTTATTTTTTTTATAAAGTTTTTTAAATGAAAATAATCATTAATGATTATTCAATCTATTTACTTATTAATCTTGATTAATTCTTTTTCGTTTGCTCAGGAAACATGATTTATTTAAAATTTGCCATAAACTGACTATTGAGCTTATATTCTAGTAGAGTAAAGTACTCACGAGGTAAGTGAAAAAGTTAAATAATTGAAGATCACACGGTGCGGTGTGTCTTATATGGAGTTCAACATGTCGAAAAGAATGAATAGTTCTATTCTTATTCGTGCAGTTCAAATTATAATTTGGACTAGCCTATTTCTACTTATTTTAACCCCCACATCCCTAATATATGGTCAGGATGCTGAAGATGATGTTGAAGAATATTTTGGAGATGATGATGAATATTTAGATGATGAAGAATACCTTGATGATGAAGAATACCTTGATGATGATGAATATGACGATGAATATGACGATGAAGAATATGATGATGAAGAATATGACGATGAAGAATATGAGGATGAAGAATATGAGGATGAAATTCTTGAGGATAGTGCTGAAAATTTAGGTTACACAATTGACCTCGCTCTCGGTTCACCGCGATTCACAAATAGAGTACTCATGGATTGGACTTCTGCAGTCGACCTTCGGGCAAGTGTAGAGTTTCCAATTTTAATGCAATTGCTTGGTGCAAATTTTAGATTTGGTGCTGAAGTTGGTTCTTTCAAGTTTGAGAATGCTATTCCTAAAGAAGAGGCAGATGGAAGCCTCCTTCAATTAGGTGAGACAATAAGTGGCATTACTGCTATGGGTATTGTTTCGTTTCCAGCAGGACCGGGAAAAATTAAATTTGGTGCTGGTCTTGTAGGCTCTTCTCCAGGTTTTTCCATGGAAGCTTCATACGGTATACGCATAGGTGAAATGGTAGAGATAAGAGGTGGGATTAGATCTACAGAAGCATTAAATACGAAAACTTCTGAATCCAATGAACTTGGTAGGGCGGGTTGGATGGATGGACAAATTGTTTTAGGTGTAAACCTTTAAAATCTAAACAATGTATAAATCATATAATTCTAAGTATTTATCTGTCGTATTATTCCTGTTTTTTCAGTCGGGTTTGATATTTGGACAAGCTATTGATTTTTATCCTGCTGGTCAAGTAGCAGATGGTGATAATATTTACAATATTAATTCAACAGTTGCAACTAATGGTCCTTTTTCTGGGTCAAATGCCGGTGGAGTATGGGTAACGGGATCAAGTCTTGAATACACTTCATGGGATGTTCAAATACAATTTGATGGTGGGGCGTTTACTACTATAAACGGTGATGGTTCAAATGATGATAATGCCTCTGCTAATGGGCAAAGTTTTGGAAGTGCAACTGTTCGCCCAACTGCTGATGGTGATCTTAATATCTGGTTTAGTCATGCAGAGATTGCGGCCACCTCAGGTTATCCTGGAACTGTTGATGGGATTAACATCTCATTTAGAATAAGAAAAGTAAGTGATGGTAGTACATTACCAACTTCGCCACAAGATTATGCCTTTGATTTAGTTGCTCCGACTCTTACTTCTGCCAGTATAGCTTCAGATAACGATAATACAAGTTGGGCTAAGTCTGGCGACAATATTACCATAACGTTAACTGCACCAAGTGGAAGTGACGGAGAAAATTTAGGTACCTCAGATCAATGGTCAACATCAATTCAGGGTCTTGGTGCTTCTGTATCAGGTTCAGGGCTTGTTTGGACTGTCTCAGCAACTGTAAGTAGTCATCCGGAAGGGACTGTTTATTTTCAAATAACATATTACGATGCATATGAAAACCCAGGAACTGTACTAACCGCTGTAGTGGGAAATACTTCACAAGTAATAATAGATAAGACTCCCCCTAATATTTCAGCTACAATTCTATCAGATGATAATACAAATAATACACAATATTTAGCGACTACTGGTGACGACGTTACTTTAACAATTACTGCAACTGATGATGATGGAGGTGCAGAGATTATTCAAGTTCCAACCGTAACTATTGACGGAAATACTCCTACTGGAAGTAATCTTTCTGTTCCAGCTAGTTCCTACACTGCTTACAGAACGATGCAAGCAGGTGATACGCAAGGAGATGTTGGCTTTGCAATTACTGGTATAAAAGATAGAGCCGGTAATACGGCTACCAATGTAACTGCTGTTACATCTGGTAGTAATGTTCGGTTTGATTCAGCTGTTCCAACAATAAATTCTCTCACAGTTGCATCAAATAACGCCATTGCGAGTAATAAAGCTACCATAGGAGATGTTATAACTATTTCCTTTGCATCAACTGGTAATGAATCTTTACAAACTCCTGTTGTTACTATCGATGGTGAAGATGCGCTTGAGCAACAAAATGGGAATGCTTATACTTGGACAGCAACAAAAACAATGGATGCGGAAGATACGGAGCGACTTACGCAGTTCTCATTGAATTTTAAAGATTTAGCTGCTAACAGTGGTACCGCTTTAGATCATGGTGATATTACAGCTGGTACACTTGTTGATTTTGACGCAACGCCTCCAACAATTAATTCGGAAACTGCTTCCACCACAAATTCCTACGATAACACGCTAGCAATTTTAAATCAGGTCATCTCTATTGATATTGTAAGTGCTGAAGAACTCTATAGTATTAAGGATGTTCTTATCGCAGGGAAAGCGGTAGCTGATCAAGTGACTGCAGCAACAAATGTAACAGATTGGACTATAAATCATGTAGTGGATGGTACGGAAGCGGATGGGTATGTTGGTTATTCTTACACAGCTGTTGATTTAGCTGGAAATGAGACAAATGTAGTTAAATCAAGTAGTAGTATTCGTATCGATAACTCAAAACCAGTGCTAAATACAGTTACCATTATTTCAAATAATACAAATACTGCTTACGCAAAAATTGGTGATGTTGCTACGATAAATATTGTTGCAAATGAGGCTCTCCGCATTAGCCCTGTTGTTTCGATTCAAGGGAGAACTGCGACTATCGCTGCTGCAGGAGATGGCATCACCTTTACAGCAACTCATACCTTTGATAATACTGATACTGAAGGTCTCGTAGCTTTTCAAATTGATTTTGAAAATGCTTTTGGACTTGCTGGAGACAGAATTATTGATGATGGTACAGGTTCCACAACTAATAATGGCGCAACCGTAAGGTTTGATAGAACAGCTCCTACATTAAACCCTGTTACTGTAACATCAAATAATAATAATTCTTCATATGCGAAAGTAGGTGATATTGTTACGTTATCTTTTACTTCTATTGAAGCGATTCAAGATCCACCAACAGTCGTTTTCCTAAGCACACCGGGAGATAATCGAGCTGGGACTGTTTCTGGAAGTGGTACAAGTTGGAATGCAACATATACTATGCAAAACTCTGATACAGAGGGAGATGTTGATTTTTACATTGATTTTGTTGATATCGCGGGGAATACGGGTGTAAGAGAAACAAGTCTTTCATCTGGAAGTGAAATTATTTTTGATCGTGATATACCCGAACTCACAACTGTAGATATATCCTCGAGTAATGCAAATCCAGCTCTATCAAAAGTTGGTGATGTTATAACCTTAGCTATTACTTCAGATGAAGATATTCAGATACCGACTGTTACTATTGCAGGAACCACAATAGCTAGTGAAAATATTACCGGTAATGATGGTGAAAGAAACTTCACAGCTACATATACGATGCAAAGCTCAGACAATACAACAGCTGCTATTGGTTTTACAATTGATTTTGCAGATCTTGCAAATAATTTAGGAACTCAAAAAACAGCTATAGTAAATGATGGAGATGGACTTGGAGTTGGTTTTGACAAACAGGCGCCAGGTTTAAATATTGTTACTATACTTTCGAATAATGATAATAGAGCAGGAACAGGAAATAAAACTGGTTTAGCAATAGTAAATGATATCATCACTTTAAACTTTGAGTCAGACGAAGATTTAAAAACTGGAGTGACTCCGGCTGTCCTTATTGCGGGAAATGCTGCAACGGTTGTTCGTAATGCAAATAATGATTTTACTGCCACTTATCAAATGGCATCAGATGATGACACAGATGGAGCTAATATTACTATTTCTATTTCTAACCTTGTTGACCCATCTGGGAATACTCCTGCTAGTGCAATAACAACAACTACTGATGGTTCGTATGTTAAATTTGATAAAACAAACCCAATCTTGGGTTCTATTACTATTGCATCTAATAATTTAAATAATACACTTGCTATCGAGGGTCAAGTTGTTACATTGACTTTTGCATCTAGTGAAGATATCGGAACACCAACTGTGAATATCTTGGGTGGTGCTGCTACAGTTACTAATGTTGCAGACTCAAGTAATTGGGTTGCCACAAAAACTGTTGGTGGCGCTGATAGCGAGGGTGTAGTAGGATTTAGTATTGCTTATTCTGATAAGGCAGGAAATAACGGAACGACGAGAACTGATTTAACAGGCGGAGGTGATCCTGTTACTGTTGATCTAACAGTACCTCAAATTACCAAAGCTTCTATAGCTACAAATAATTCCACAGGCGATGAATTATCGGTTCCTGGTGATGTCGTAACTCTTGAAATAGAGACCTCAGAGGCTATTCAGACACCGACTGTTACTATTGCCACACAAACAGCTACTGTAAGTCAAGGTGCAGATGCATTAACGTGGACAGCCACATACGCGATGACAACAAATGAATCAAATGGAGCAGTTCCTTTCGCAATTGATTTTACGGATCTTTCCGGAAACCAAGGAAATGGTGGGGCTTCCTATACCGCCTTACTAAATGACGATGATGGAAACTCTGTCAGTTTTGATAAAACTCAGCCAGAGTTAGATTATGTAAATATACAATCAGATAATACTTTGCCTGCTTATGCTAGAGTTGGATCTGAAGTAACTTTAGGGTTCGAGTCTAACGAAGCATTAAGCTCATATGCTGTAACTATTAATGGAAATACAGTTGCAGTTTCTTATGATGCTGTTGCAGATAGATATAGCGCTGCATATACCTTAGTTGACGGAGATTCGGAAGGGGATGTTACGTTTACAATTGATTATACAGATTTAAATGGTTATCAGGGCGTTCAGCAAACGGAAACTTTAGATGATTCTAATGTAGAGTTTGATAAAACTCCTCCACAGATGGATGTACTCACTTATTCTTCAAATAATGCAAATATGACATCAATGGCAAAAGAAGGAGATGTTATTACTGTAAATCTTGAAGCGGATGAAAATTTACAATCTCCAACTATTACCCTAGCAGGAAATGCTAGCGGAACTCCAGTTGTTGGAGGTACAAATGCTATTTGGAGTTCGGCTTACACTGTTCCATCTCTGTCTGATGGTGTTGTTGCATTGCAAGTTGATTTTAAAGATTATGCAGGTAATTCTGGTACTAGGCAGGTTGCGCCGTTGACAGGATCTGCTGTGACCTATGATGGTACTGCTCCGACACTTGGAACAGTAACCTTTGTAAGTAATAATAGCTATTCAACTGCAAAAGCAAAATTATTTGATGAGGTAACTCTTACAATTGCTGCAGATGAAAGCATTCAAACACCAACTATTACAATTTCAGGGACTTCTATAACTCCAACGATGGGACTAAATTCTGAAAATTGGGTTGCTACATACATTTTACAAGAATCCGACGCAGAAATAGATATTCCATTTACTGTAGATTTTAATGATTTAGCTGATAACGCTGGAACTCAAGTAATTGCTACTACCGGTGGTGAGGTCGTTAATTATGATAATACAGCTCCTGTAACTACCGGACTTGTTGTTGATTTGAAAGATGCATCGGACACAGGGTTATCAAATAGCGATAATATCACAACTGTTTTAACTCCTACATTTGAAATTCAAAATTTAACATCAGGTCCTGCTTCTGCGACAGGAGAGAAGTTAATTCTTAATATTAATGGCACGGACTATGATTCTCTGACAATCACTGTTAATGCAATGAGTATATCTGTCCCTGATGCAACCCCGCTTACAAATAATGTACTTCCCTATACGGTGACAGCATATATAAGAGATCTTGCTGGTAATTTATCTCTTGCATCCACATCCTCTATTTCATTAACAATTGATACTGAAGCACCATTAACAAATGCTGAAATAAATCTTGTTGATGGGTCAGACTCCGGATCTGATAATGCTGATAATATTACAAGTGACAATACGCCCACTTTAGAAGTGAATGGATTAGCTGATGGAGAGATTTATACTGTTATTGTTGAATATGATCTTGAAGGTGGTGCATCTGACCAAGTAGTTGTTAATGATCTTATGAGTCAAGCAGTAACGGATCAATTTACTACAACCGCATTAAGTGATGGGGTTTATACTTTTACGTATAAATTGGTAGATACAGCGGGAAATACTTCATTGGAAAGTGATCCTCTTGCAGTAACAATTGACCGAACACAACCTGCAATATCAAGCGCTCCTGATCTTGTTGATGTGTTTGATACAGGTACTCTAGATAGCGATAATCTTACAAATCTCGAAAATCTTCAATTTAGTGTATCAAATTTAGTTGTGGGTGAAACCTTAACAATATATAACGATGCTGATGATAGTGTCTTAGGTAGCAAAACAATAACAGCAGTAACAGAGACTATTACGATAAATGGTTTTACGGAAGGTGCACATACTGTTTACGCACGACTAACAGATTTAGCAGGAAACCAGTGTGGTGAATCTGGAGCACTTAGTTTTACTGTAGATATAACTGCAATCGATGTTACTGGTATTACTCTCGATCTAAATACTGCAGATGACTCTGGTACTAGGTCTGATGACGATCTTACAAATATTAACACACCAACTTTTACATTAGCAACGGTCTCTATTAATGATATCGTACATCTTTACGCAGATGGCAGTTTAGTTGGTTCAGCAACTTCTATTGGATCATCAGTTGAGGTAACAAGTAGCACGCTAGTTGATAATCCGTATGAAATGAGTTTTACCGTGACAGATTATGCTGGAAATGTATCTCTTGTTTCAGGTAATACATTGGATATTACGATTGATACGACTCCATGGGGAACGTTAAAAGACCTTGTCTTAGTTACAGATACTGGCGTAGATAATGCAGACAATATTACCAATGATCAAACGCCTACATTTAATATTCCTTCTGATTTAGATTTTGCCGAATTAGATATGATTCGTCTATACAGGAATAATGGTGTTTCAACGACTCTTATTCACTCTGAGAGAAAGTTAGCTTCTACAACTTCTCATAGTATTACTGTTCCTAATGCGTCTGCGCTTGGGGAAGGTAGTTATGATTTCAGATACGACATAGTGGACTATGCTGGGAATGTATCCTTAGCAACGAGTGCCTCTTTATCAATTACTATAGATGTAACGCCTCCACTATATTCGCAAAATACTCCTGATTTAAGTGATAATACAGATACAGGAGGAGATTCATCAGACCCAACGGATCCTTTAACTATTGATAATTTAACAAATAGTTCAACGCTTACGGTTACTCTAGGTGGGTATACAACAGGTGATTATGCTGTTTTAAGTTATTCCTATGGCGGCGTAATAACTGTAGTAGAAGATTATAGCTTAGTTGAAGCCGGTGATGCAGGAAGCAAGACGTTCTCATTTCCGCATGTTGGAGAAGGAACCTACTCAATACTTTCAAATGCATCTGATGCAGCAGGAAATCTTACAGGAACTACAGCCTTAACTGTCACCGTTGATACCACCCCTCCAGATGCAAATCTAGTTGTATTAGATTTAGTAGATGGCTCTGATACTGGTGGTGATCCTTTAAATGGTTCTGATCCTTTAACTATTGATAATATTACAAATGATACTACTCCAGATATAACAATTTCTGGAGTCTCATCTCTGGATTCGGTTATTGTACATAATAATGATGTTAATAACTCAGGAAAAGCTAGAGGGCTTCCAACTGGAACGACAATAACATTAACACAAGATTTTACATCTGCTGCAGATGCGCAAATTAATATGCATGTAACCTTAAAAGATCTTGCTGGAAATGAATCCGTAGCTTCTCCTGTTCCCCTGGTTCTAACCTTAGATACTACTGCACCGCTTTCTGGAACAACTCCCACCTTGCCAGACTTAACGGATGCAACGGATACAGGAGAATATCCATCAGATAATAAAACATACCTACAAAATCCAAGTTTTGATTTAGATCTAACAGGCGTCTTTGAAGCAGATAGTATTATTCTTTTTGCCCAAACAGGAATAATAAAATCTACAGTGGGACGTAGTATTAAAATTTTGAATGATCAAACCGCATCCATTACAGTAGGTGAAGGTGGAGTAGCTGTTGGAACAAAATTAAGTGAAGCTAGTGATTATATTATAACCTATAAATTAAAGGATGCAGCAGGAAATATATCCTCTGAAAGTGCTCCTTTGAACCCATTGCATATTGATATCACTTACCCAGCTGTTCCTGGAAATCCAGATCTTGAATCTGCATATGATACGGGGAAAAGTGATTCTGATAATATTACAAATGCATCAAATGTTTTTATTGATATGCCAGGGATTGAACCCGGTCTAATTGGAAAGCTCTATACCTTCTCTGATGTGGGAGATGATGGTATAGCTGGAACTGGAGATACTGGTGAAAATGATGGGATATTTAATTTTGAGGATTATGGTTTAGATGCTACACCTGGTACCAATGATTTTGGTGAAGGGAATGGTGCATATGATGAAGGAGAAAACTCTGCAGAATCGCCTACAATCGTTGTTGCTGATTACAGCGGTGATAACCCTAACTTTGATAATTGGTTTTTAAATGATTGGGATCTTTCAGGAAATGACTCAGATTGTGGATGTTTAGATGGAACTCTTACTTATAATTACGAAACAGCTCCAAATGATTCTGTAGCGATTGGTTTTTTTACAATTCATGAAGATTTAGTTGGTCATAGAAAACAGTCTTCTAATGCATTAATTATTCAAGCGGATAGAAAAATTCCATTACAATTAGCTACTGTGACTTATTCAGATGCTGATTTCTTAGTGAACTCTACTAATATTCTAAGGTATACTTTTACTTATCCAGAAGAATTAGATTCTAGTATTGAACCTCCAACTTTTGACCTGAGGTTCCCTACAGAAGCACCAACTTTAGAAAATCAACCATTGGTTTATTCTGGATCTAACAATGTATGGTATTATGATTTAAACCTATCAGGTTATAGTGGCGAAAATGGTTTAATCATAGCTCAAAATCATTCAGCTCGTGATGTTGCAGGTAATTCAATTGTAGCACCTCTTTGGACAGATATAACAATTGATAATTTACCTGCGGAATTCACTCAGATATCACCAGATACAGGTTCATTCAATAATGTTTTGAATAATTTCTCCTGGATCTTAAGTGAAGATTTAGATCCTGCGCAAACAAACGTTATCAATTTTTATCAAAACAATACTGTTGTCACGACTTACCCTCTTTCTGGAACTGAGCTTTTGGCTGGAATACGTGCAATTGGTGAATTGGGTATTGGTTTTTCTATTGCAGATGGAATGTACACTATATCTTTTGAGACAGTAGATGTTGTTGGGAATGTTGGAAAAGTAGATTTAGAAAATTACTCATATGATACAAAAAATCCTTCCGTTTCGATGAGCTACTCTAGAGAAGTAGTAACGGCTGATTCTATAGTAACAATTACAGCTACCTTTGATGAACCTGTTAAGAGTTCTCCTGTAATTCACCTTACAGCGATGGATAGTTTGATTGCTGGTGCAAATCATATTGAAGCTGAAATGACACTACCTGGCGGTTGCGAGTGTTTAGATAATAATGGAATTCTTATTCCTGAATGTGATCCTGCAATTGATGAAGCTACTTGCACAGATGTTAATGGATTTAATGCAAATTGGGATCCTGATTACTTTGGTGTAGATGATAGTACTATTTGGATTTATCATTACACCGCCCCTGATATTGATGAAGTTAATTTAAGTATTACCAATTCAGGTGTAGTTGATGTTTGGATAATTGCAAATGATTTAGCTGCAAATCCATTATATATGAATGATAATGCAGTAAATGGTACCACATCAGGATATACAAATTCAAAACCTCTGTATGTTGATAACGATAAAACAATACCAACTTACAGTTATGTGAATCTTACAAATAGCTCCATAGTAGATGCAGCTGGTAACCCAACTAATTATGCTGGTGCAGGTGGGGATATAATTGAAATTACCATTACTTTAAATCAGCCCATCTTAACTAATAATCCTATTCCAGAGCTGAGATATTCCTATGGATCTGGTTCTGGAGATGGAATAAGTGATGTTACTTTCGTCTCTGTTGCTGATGTAGAAGATGGAATTGACCCTTCATCTATTGACCCCTTAACTGAGGCTAATAGAATTTGGAAGTGGAATTTACTCATTCCTGATTTGCTGGAGTGGGATGGAGAAATAGATTTTAACTTATATGCTCGAGATTTAGCAAATGTACTCATTTCAGATATAAATGAAGTAGATGATAAAAGTTTTATTGTAGATAATATTCATCCTGCTGATTTTCAAACTGGTACAGTTACTGTTGCTGGTGAAAATCCAGTACAGGGATATATAACAGGTTTTATAAATCAAATTAGTGTGGCTGTTCCAATTCCTACACAAGCTGAAGATCCTACAATTATTAACGGTGAAGTAAAAGTGGAGTTCTTTAATTTGAATAGGGGCGTTGATTGGGTTACCATTGGAACAAATTCAGACATCACAGAGGTAGGCGATTTAGTGTTCACTAGGAATTTAACAGATCTTTATGCAGTTATGACTCAAGATGTTGATATTATTACTGGTGATCAAATTTCTGTTCGTGCTAGTCTCATTGATCGTAATGGAAATGTAACAATTGGATCTGAAAGTGCTATGCAAATGGCGTATGATCCAACTGCTCCTGTTATGGGTTCTATAACAGGTGGTAATTTTTCAGGTGAAAGTAGCCCTCAATATTCGAATGATTTAATTAATCTAGAATGGTCTGAGTTTCTTGAAAGTGATCCAGGTGAATCTGGTGTCCAGAAATACGAAATATTAATTCGAAAACTAGCAGACGGAGATTGTGATTGTCTTGACTCTGATGGAAATATTATTGCAGAATGTGAATCCACCGTTGATTATACTACCTGTGTTTCAGATGTTGAAGATGGTGGCTTTGCGAGTAACTGGTCTATTGAAGATATTGCTGATAGTGTACTTATCGATTGGACGGAAGTCTTACCGCCAACAACAAGTTTCTCCTATGAACCTGTTTTAGAGCACAATAATAAGTATAGAGCTTTTGTTCGAGCTATAGATGTAGCAGGAAATATATCTTCTACGTTATCTTCCGAGATTTTATTTAGATTAAACTCTGCTCCAATTATATCATCTTTAGAATCTGCAATATTAAATGAGGATTTTTTCTGGTCGGATACGATAAAATTCACAGATCTTGATTTAAATATCCAACAAAATGATCAATTTACGTTTGAAGTAATTACAACTCTTCAAGAAGGAGCAACAGCATTTTTAGAAGAGGGTGTAGCACAAGGTGGTAGTGTATCTGAGATTATTTTCTCTGAATCAGCAGTGCCTCAAGATAATTTTTATAAAGGAAATGTCGTCACATTATTAGGTGGTGTTGAGGATAGTGTTAGGACAATTTTAGACTATGATGGTACAACAAAGGTTGCTACTATATCAGAAGGGTTAAATGATTGGACTTCTCCACCAATACAGGGTTCTCAATATAAAATAACCAGAGGGTCCGTTTCGATAAATGCATATACACCAGAGGAAGGTGATTCAGGCATTGACAGGTATGCCATTTTATCTTGGAAACCAACACAAGTTGATGTAAACAGCTATGATCTATCAATTAGAGTAAATGATGCATATAACCACGCTGACACATTACCGCTTGTATTAACCGTTCGACCTATCAATGACCCACCAGTATTTGTGATTGCTGACGATAATAAAACTATTGAATGGAGAGAAGACACTAGTTCTGTTTTGCCTGCTACACTGAATTTAAGTCGTTATATGTATGATGTTGATAATGATATGACAAACGAAGATGAAATAAACTGGACTGCTATTATTTATGATACATCCCAAATTGATGAAGACTTTCCCTATGGACAAGTTTTTGTGAAACCAGGAACTCCAAAACATATACAAGCAAGGCTACTTAGAGATAATATAGGTTTTGACATTTATGATATGGATTCAAAAGGAAGCAATAAAATATCTAGACGTACATTAGAATTGATGAATAGTTCTGTAGTAAATGATCCTCTAATTAATATTACATTTACTATGACTGCAGCGGACTCGACCATAGCTACATTTTTTAGTGCACCTAACTATTACGGTTCCAATCACATGGTTGTATTTGAGGTATCTGATTTGGATGGTGCTGCAGCTCGTGACACAATTACAGTTAATGTATTACCGGAAAATGATCCACCTTTAATCACAACTCTTGAAAATGCATTCGTTGCTGAAAATGACTCAATTAATTTAGAATTTGGTTCTTTCACTACTGATATTGATGATACATCATTGACATTTACAATTGAAGCATTCAGAGCAAATAGACAAACGGGCGAAGTCATTTTAAATGAAAGTGGTTTACCCATACCTCAGGATAGTATCACTATATTTCCAAATACTTTTATTTCACATAATGTTGGTGACTCTGTTTTATTTATTCCAGATAAGCTCTGGTCTCATAAAGCCATTATTCAAGTTGTTGCTAGTGATGGGGTTTCTTCTGATACCTCAAGTTTTACACTTGATGTAGAAAGAGTTTTGCGCCCTCATTTAACTGTTGCTCTTATACAAAATACTGCTTTTAGTAGATTCTTGCAGGTCATTGTTACAGATACAGCCTCCAAAGCAACAAATATTTCTATGGAAATTCAAAATCAAGATATAGAAATAGATACAATAGCTGCCCACACATATGTTAGCGATCTAAGTTTTGAGTCCTCAGGAAATTACTCTGTTGATATTTTTGCAAATGCTTCTGTTGGTGATACTACAATCAATGAATATTTTGCATTAGTTGCAGGTAAATCTGCCTCTAGATGGGTTGGACGTAGTTTTGACGGTAATTTTGGTGTTTCTGGAGATCCAGGTGCAGTAAGCCATGATCAACCATTTTTAATTGCTGATTCAACTTTGTTTATAAATAATTTTCATGATAGAGCATCTTATATTTTTGGAAATGAGGATATCTCATTTAATAAGGCAATAGAAGTTAGGCTTCGTAGTAAAAGAGATGACTTAGCAATATATAGAAGAAAAAATGGAGTAGTCTGGGAAGAATTGCCCTCTATATCAATTGAAAATGAAATTTTTACCTTAACAGAAAAAGCAGGTTATTTTAAATTGGGTCCAAAAACTTTAATTGTACCAGAAAAGACTAATATACACCAAAATTACCCGAACCCGTTTAATCCGACAACAAAGATAAGCTATGATATTGGCTTAATGGATGGGCTTAGTCAGAATGTCTCTATAGATGTATATAATCTACTTGGTCAGCATGTAAAATCTCTTATCAGAGATATTGATCAAATAGGTCAATATACAATACAATGGGATGGTCAGGATTCTTTTGGTCAGCAAATGTCATCTGGTGTGTATTTTATCCAATTGAAAACAAAAACTGGAATAGTTAAAAATAAAAAAATGATGTTATTAAAATAATGAACCTTAAAAAATTAAAAATAAATCAAGTTATGTCGTTGTGTTTTATTTGTTTAATACTTCTAAATTGTAGAGGTGAGGTAATCGCGACAGATACAGATCTTTCAAGTTATGGATGGGCTTTATATGAAGATGGGGAATATATAGAAGCTCTTGATTGGTTTAAAGAATCCATAAAATCGGATTCAAATCATTATGATGCATATAATGGTGCTGGGTGGACAATGGGCCAATTGCGACAAGCAGATCAAGCGATTGATTATTTTAGTTCTTATCTGGAAAAGGATTCCTCAGATTTTCAGGATAAACTAGATTTTTATGCAGGATTAAGCTTTGGTTATAGCGCTGTTGGAAATGATGCTAAAGCTTTAGAATATGCTAAAACTTACTTTTTTGGTACTCAAAATTCAGATCTTGGTGACCCCAATTGGTGTTTTTGCCATAAAACAGATATAAATATGTTGGATGTTAGATTAATTCTAGCAATATCAGAATTTAGATTAGGGTTATTTCAAAACTCGTTAATAACAATAAATGATACATATAATGAACTTGGGTATGCTGATGGTGATTCTTTAAAAAATGGTGAAGTTAAGGGTGTGAGAGAATTAAATGATGCATATCCACTTGAGTATGATGTTTCAACAATTTCTGGTCGTACATTTATGGCTAATCATCTTGAAATCTTACAAAGAAAATTAGCGAGTAGTAATGGTGAAAATAATTTAAGTTGTAATGAAAATAATGGTTTAGGTGGAGGTTATTGCGACCAATAATTTATTGATTGAGTTATCCAAAACAGACTCAGAATGGATGGACTCTGCAATTAGAATGGCAGAAAAAGCATTCTCTAAAAGTGAAGTTCCTGTTGGTGCAGTAATTGTAAAAGATAACAAGATAATTGGTAGAGGAAGCAATCAGACTCAAGCTTTAAATGATCCCACAGCGCACGCAGAAATTATAGCGATAACCGCAGCATCATCTTCTTTAAATGATTGGCGACTAAATGGCGCAAGTATTTATGTTACAAAAGAGCCATGTGCTATGTGCGCTGGAGCAATAATGAATGCTCGTTTATCTAATTTAATTTTTGGTGCTTATGATGATAAAAAAGGTTGCTGTGGTTCTCTTTATCAACTTTGTGGAGACTATAGATTGGATAGTAAAACATCTGTGAGAGGCGGAGTGAGGGAGGAAAGCTGTCAGCAATTATTGAAGGCTTTCTTTTCAAAAAAACGAAAGCCCTCAATATAGTATTTTTTTCTGGTAATTAATTTTTAGTCAAAACAAATTTTTCTGATTCGAATTTCCCATTTTTTATATTACCTTCAATCTCTGCAACTCTCACAGCATTACAAAATCCATCCTTAGCATGTGAATTACCATGATCGTCAATGTTTGTACCTTTCACAGAAAATACATTTTCGTTAATTTTTATTGCAAGACTACAGTCTTTTTCATTTATCATTCCAAAATTACACATTCCGCAAGATGCTAGAGCTAGACCTTTTACTTTACCAGATTTGCTAACTGTTTTGATAAAATCAGAGGAAGCAGCAGGGGCTGTAATTGATTTTTTTGATACTTTACAAGATGCACAGCCAGCATAAACGGTTTGTAATGTTAATAAAATAGAAAGACTGAGTATGAATTTTTTCATTTAAAACTCCTATTAAATATATTGTTACACTAAAATTACAACAATAATTACCCTTTTGATGCACTAAAATAATATCAATGATAAATATTTTAAAAGATTATAAATTTAATTGACTCTGGTAATTCATCAGCGACGTTAAATTAAAAACTAGATTAGGACATCAATCAATATATTTTATTAAATTAAGATTACTATTATGGCAGCAACAGAATCACAAAGAGCAGAGTTGGAAGAATATTTAGAAACCATATTGGACTTGTATACAGAAGATGAATATGAAGAAATGGTCGAGAATATTATCTATCAGTATTGCAAACGAAAGTTTGGCTGGGATAGAGATTATTCAGTAAAGTTATTTTATGAAATTGCGAATGGCAAAATTAATTAAATTGCTTTTCTCTTTTAATAGAAATTATCAACTGATAAAGTTTTCTTCATCAGTTTTAACCTTCTTTATTTTCTCTTCATATCTGAATGCTAGCAAATTAGAGCTTGAGAAAGGGTTTTATGTTGGCTCTCTTTTAAACGATTCAATTGAAGTTGATGTTTCCGATAACAAAATTAACATAATATTTGAAGATAAATCTAAACTTATTTTTAAAAAATCTGGTGAGGAGAAGTTCTTATTGGAAATAATCAAAGATGAAGCATTACTTAATCTCAATGTCATTGATGAGCAAAATTTTCAAGTTAGTCAAAATAACCCATTTGAAGATTCATCTAATATTGTTCGCTATAAACTTTATAAAAAACCTGGAATATTAAACAAAATAATAGCAGCATTGGTTACAAGTGCACTTTTATTTTCTGTATTCCAATTTTATCTTAAACTAAATAAAGTTTGGAAAAGAAGAAAAATATTAGAGGTTGCTAATAGTATTTCTATTGTTGCTTCCTTACTAGGTTTTGCTACTCTTGTTCCATTTTTATTAAACAGTATTCTTATCACAGCAGATTACCCATCTGCAGTCAAATATATTCTTGGACTCATTCTTGCAATTGCATTTTCTCTAATTAGTATGGGGTATTTTGTAGAAGAAAACCGTGGAGTTGGTTTTTTAACCTTATTGGGAAGAGCCCTAAAAACAGAAGGGAAAGAATCTGGTGACTTAATTTCAGATATGCTGAGACCAAAAGGTGCAACTAAAATCATTGATATATTAGTAAAACTTGCTGCTATTGATGATGAAATCGCTCAAGAAGAAATTGATCTAATAAATCAATTTGCTTCAAAATGGGATATAAAAATTCCTGATCTAAAACCAGGTAAACCTGAAAAGGTAACTAATCTTGTCGAATTAAAGTCTTTAGTACAATCTTATCTTAATGAGGGGCCGGATATTGAAGTTGCTGAAGGGTTGGTCGATCTAATTAATATGATGGCTGAAGCTGATGACGAGGTAACAAAAGAAGAAGCTATGGCAGTGGCTGAATTTACTGGAATGATTGCTCACTATGTTGGGTCAGAAAAAGGAGGGAGAATGGATATGTATGAAGTAAATATCGTCCCTCAAGACGACAAGCAAATTGATGCTGTGAAAGAAATATTACCTGAATTAGAGGTTGTAGTTGATCGAGGTGGTAAGGTTTTTAAGATTGGAAAATATTTTTCTGAAGATTATGCTGAAGCTGTATGTGAAAAATATATAACCCTTGGTCTCTATTCGGTGACATCGAAAGTGACTATCGATCTTAGTAATGAATAATGAACATTTAATTGCCACTTTTTTCTAATACTTAAAACATAATGCTTTACTTTCTTCTTGGTATTTTAGCTCCTGTATTTTTAAACCTCATACATTTAGTTGTTGGTATATATATTGTAGTAAAGCGTGGATCAATTATTTCTCTTGGCTTTACAGGAATAGGTTTTTTAACGAAAACAATAGGTATGTTGTTTCTTACGTGGTTGGGGGTTGGTTACTTTAAGCTTGATTTTAGAATATTTGTTCCGCTTTTGTCTTTTTTCTGGTTTTTTACTCATGTTGTTGAGGCATTTATAATTCAGCATTATATGAAAAAGAATGAAAGTAAGCTAATAAAATCTATCCAGATATAAATTTTTAAATTATAGCAATAAATTCATTTTTAATTATATAATAGCTGAAGCAGATATTATAAAGCTATTTATCTATCTCAAGGTTTAAAATATTTTCTTTATACTTTTAAAATACCTTCCCTTCTAGTTAGTATATTTATTAAATGTAAATAATAAGGTCTATTAGTGCTAAATTAATATCAAATACTCAGGATATATAATTTGGACAAAAATACTAAATACGATTTAGTGGTTTATGGAGCTACAGGTTTTACAGGTAGACTTATAGTTGATTACATTATAAAAGAGTATGGTATAACTAATGATGATTTTAGTTGGGCGATAGCAGGGAGAAATAAAAACTCACTGTTTAAAATAAGAAAATTATATGAGTCTTCTAATCCTGAATCAAAAAATATTCCGATTATTCATGCTGATTGTGAAGATTTTGATTCTTTGGATCAAATGGCTTCTTCATGTAGTATTATTATTTCAACAGTAGGTCCTTACTTGAAGTATGGATCTTATCTAGTCGAATCATGTGTTAAAAATAAGACGCATTATTGTGATTTAACTGGCGAAGTCCCATTTATAAGACAATCAATTCTTAAAAATGATTCAGAAGCAAAATTAAGTCAAGTAAAAGTAGTGCATTGTTGTGGTTTTGATTCATTGCCTTCGGACATTGGTGTTCAGATGTTACAATTAAGTTCGAAAAACAAATTTGATTTACCTTGTAATAATGTTACAACTTATGCATCGGCCAGAGGAGGATTAAGCGGCGGAACATTTTCAAGTATGATTAATATTTTCAATTATATGCAATCTAATCCAGATTTAAAGCATATTTTTAAAAATCCATATTGCCTTGAAATTAATGAAAATAAACCTATATCTATTTCCAGAAAGAGTTTAAAAAGTATCATTTGGAATAAAGAAGAAAATGGATGGTTATGTCCATTTATTATGTCTGGGATTAATAGCAGGGTAGTTTATAAAACAAATTCAATTTCTGGATATCAATATGGAACTGATTTTACATATTCAGAGGTTTCATTTTTTAAGAGGGGAATCTCGGGTTTTTTAAATGCATTTAAACTTTATTTAAGTTTAATTATTATAAGAATTGGTATGAGTGTTCCTCTGTTATTATCCTTGCTTCATTTGTTTTATATTCCTAAACCTGGCAATGGACCTAGTAAAAAAATAATGGAAAATGGATATTTTAAAATGAGAATAAAAGGATATACATCCAATAAAGATATTTCTCAAGTGACGGTATATGGAAATAGTGACCCAGGGTATTCTGCTACTGCTAAAATGATTACAGAGTCAGCTCTTTCAATTTTATTAAATGGAGATAAGATTAATAAGTCCTATGGTGTTCTTACACCTGCTTCAGCAATAGGTCCAACAGTAATAAATCGATTAAAAACAAAAGGAATAACTTTCACAATCGATATTTAATATTATGATGAATTCCATTAGTATTTTTGAAATTTTTAAAATTGGTTTGGGACCATCGAGCTCTCATGCAATGGGTCCTTGGAATGCAGCAAAGGATTTTTTATATCAAATAAAACTTGATAAAAAGTCTTTAAAGTCAATAATAAATATAGATATAGTATTATATGGATCGTTGGCTAAGACGGGGTTTGGGCATGGAACAGATAAAGCTATAATGATGGGTTTATGTGGACATGATATTGAAAGATTTGATACTAGGGATTTAAATAATAATATTGAACAGATACAGAAATGTGGAAAAATAAATCTTTTAGGTGAACAAGAAATTCTATTTTCGCCAACTAAAAATATAATTTTCAATAAAAAAGATTCATCATATGCTCATCCAAATATGATAAAATTTGAAGTACAATATTCTAATTCTACCACTTCATCGGAGACCTATTTTTCAATAGGTGGTGGATTCATTGAAAAAAATAGTAAAAAGAATAATAAAGAAAAAGAAAAGGCTAAAATACCATACCCAGTTGAAACTGCATCAGACATGTTGCAATGGTGTGAATTAGAAAATAAAACTATTGCTCAAATTTCTATAGAGAATGAATTAAAATGGAATAGTAAACTTGAAATTGACAACCGTATCGATCTTCTCTGGGAAATAATGCTATCCTCAATTTATGAAGGATGCATTACCTCAGGAACCTTACCAGGTGGTTTGAATGTAGAGAGACGTGCGGCTAAACTTTGTTACGATTTATTGGGAACTAATGAGTTTAATTCAAAACAAGAGTGGCTGGATATGATTCGCAATCAACCAAATGATATGGAAACGGTAATGAAATGGGTAAGTTGCTATGCACTAGCTGTAAATGAGGTGAATGCTTCTTATGGTAAAATTGTAACTGCACCAACCAATGGCGCAGCTGGCGTTATTCCATCAGTTATACTTTATGATTATATTTTTAGAAAAAAGAATAATCCAATAAATATAAGAGAATTTATTTTAGTAGCTGGTGAAATTGGGATGTTGTTTAAAAAAGGTGCGACTATTTCTGCAGCTGCTGGTGGATGCCAAGCAGAAATAGGGGTTTCAAGTGCAATGGCAGCGGGAGCACTGGCTAATTCTATGGGTGGAAATACTTATCAAGTATTAATGGCGGCTGAAATAGCAATGGAGCATCATTTAGGATTGTCTTGTGATCCTATTGGTGGATTGGTTCAAATACCATGTATAGAGCGTAATACAATGGGTGCAATTAAAGCAATAACAGCAGCACAATTATCATGTCATACAGATCCTAAAAATGCAAAAGTCTCTTTAGACGATGTTATTAAAACAATGTGGGAGACTTCAAAAGATATGTTGAGTAAATATAAAGAAACATCAGAAGGTGGACTTGCCTTGCAAATTTCAGTAAATCAGGCAGAATGTTAGTCTGATATTTTTTATCTAATCTTTGAAGATTAACTTAATAAAATTAAGTATTTTACTTCTCCATTTGCTTGGTGCTCAAACAAAGCCTGTGAGTGGTTATGTAATAAATACATTGGGGAAGCCACTATCCAATGTTAATATTACCTCAAACCCTTCAAAATCAGGTACTCAAACAGATCAAGATGGAAGATTCTATTTTTTAATTCCTGTTACGGATTCTCAATTACTATTTCAATATATTGGCTATGAAGATTCAAAAATAAATGTTGTTCTGTTTAAAAATAAATCGAAAATTATTTTGAAAGAAACAATAATAGAATTGGATTCTTTAGTTGTAGAAGAAAAAAAAATTAAACAATTCAATTCTGATAAAGAAAAAAATAGTGTTTTTTATATTGACTCAGAGGATTTGACAAAAAAAGGAGCAACTGATCTTGCAGATGGAATATACTTTGATCAATCTATCATACTAAATGAAACTATTACTGGTCAAAAAACAATATCTCTTCGCGGATCATCATCAAATGAACTTTCCATATTTTATGATGGAATTCAAATAAATAGAATAGGCGATCCTATGATGGATTTATCAGTTTTCCCAACCTCAAGTATTAAAGGAATAGAAATTTTAAAAGGTTCTCATGAAAGCGCAATATCATCCTCTGGGTCAATTAATCTTATTCCAAATGTAGTATTCGGAAATAACATTTCTTTAAAACAGCAATTTGGCACCTATGATTACGGTGGGTATGATGGGGTTGGCTCTTTATCATTTAGAAATATTTCTGCTAATTATGGTATATCTGAATCACAGTATTCACAATCATATACAGATACAACGACTTCTGATATTAATACTTTAGTACAAAGGGATTATTTAAATGTCGGTTATAAAAATGGTGATAATTTGAATTTAAAACTTTTGACCTATAATCATAAAAAATATTTTAATAATTACAGGAGTGAAGATTCGATAAGTTTTAAGTCGTATGCTTATATTTTTAAATTATCCCAATATAATTTATTACAAAGCAATATTTTTTTATATGGTATGTATCAAAATCAGGAAGGATTAGAAAACTTAAAGATACTCACTCGAAGTAAAGTTTCAGAAAATAGAGAATTTGGGTTTGAGCTTTTTAAAAAGATAAAAAATGCTGATATAAAAATTTCTTCTCAAGCTTCATTTCTAAAATTTGAATGGGATATTCCTGAAGGGAAAGTGGTAACTGAAAGACAGAATTCAATTTTAACAGGGTCTTTTGAATTGAATAAACCAGATCAGGAAGATAAATTTATTTTAAAAGATTTAAAATTAGTTTTAAGTAATCATCGCATAACCGATCAAACAGATACCTCGAAAAGCATAGAAATTCCATATCAATTTTGGGAAAATAATAATTTTCACTTCACGATGTCATTTATGAAAAAGACGGTTCAGAGGAGAATTTTCTATTACACAAACTTTACAACATCTTTTAGATCTCCAAGTTTGTATGAATCTTTAAGTAGTTATACAAATAACGTACTAAATACCACTGAAAAATTAGATCCGGAACAGAAATCAGCATTTGAATTAGGTTATAAAATAAATAGGAACCTTGAGGAGGGCGAAAGTTCTTATAATTTGAATACTTCTTTCTTTTTTTATAGTTATTTAAATAAAATGAAAAATATTATCATTTCAGGAACTCCATCTCAATTTATTGTTAACTCTGGTAAAGCAAAAATTTTTGGTTTTGATGCAAAACTAAAATTAAATCCATCTGTTAATTGGATTGGGTTTCAATTTTTAATATCAAATTATTTTTACTCTGATCCATTATCTTTTCCATTGCAACCGGATAAGGTTTTTAAGAATATTATCACCTTAAATACGAAATGGATTAATATTGATCTAATAAATAGAAATGAGGGAAAGAAAGTATTGTCATCAATTTTATCAGATGGAACCATTGTAGAAAATAGTCTGAAGCCAAATATAGGATTTGATTGTACTATCTTTAAAAAATTTAATTATAAGTTTTTAAAGTTTTCTATCAGTTTGAGTGGAAAAAATCTTTTATCCAAGGAAACATCAATCAGTGGAATATCTATTTATGATAAGAGATATTACTTTTCAATAAATGTTAAAATATAAAATAGTAATATTTCTAAAAATTTTAATGACTTTTGGATGCACTAGTAATCCTTTTTGGGATGACTTTAATCGTAAGGATAACGTATTAAAAGGGCAGGTTATCACAATTGGTTCGAATTTTCAACATCCAGTTTTAGTTTGGGATGATTATTCAATGCGTTTAAAAGAAACTGATAGTCTTGGTTTTTTTTCATTAGACCTCAACAATATCTATGGTGATCTTCAATCTGTATCAGGACAATTAAAAATCTATTTTTATACTTTAAATTATAATTTAGACTCAGCGATAGTAATTCTTGCTGGGGGGTATCTATCTAAAAATCAATTAGACTTCAATCAGGATGGTGTTTTAACCAAAGTTATTGAGTTAAACAAAAAAATAAACGTTGAAATGAATTCTTTGAATAATGAATTAAATATTTATGATACAATCCGAATTCAGTATAATATAGAAGTCATTGAACCAATAACTATTAAATCTTACAAGTTTAGTGATCAATATACTAGTAACGAATCTGGTTTGTTTTTTTCAAACCTTGAAACAAATAAGAGCACTAAATATAATCATTCAAGTTTAAATGAGGATGGTATTTTGATCGAACATCAACTAAAATATACAGATTACAATGCCAAGGGTAATTATCAATGGAATTATTTAATTCCCTATGAGAATCTATCCCTTGAACCCGGTATTTATACCATAAAACCCTATTATGTAATTATTGATAAATTTTTAGATCGCTTCTATCCTAAAATGGATAAAGAAGTATATTCATTTGAATATGATGAAAGTTATTTGAATATCCCCTCTGACATTAAAGCTGATACTATTATTATTAATTAAAAAAATAGAAGATTTTAATTTCTAGAGTTAAAAAAGTTAAACTAACTTAAACAATAATATTTTACAATTAATGGAGCATTTGATGCTATGTCAAACAACGTACATGAGTTTAACGATACTAATTTTGAAACCGATGTTGAAAATTCTGATTTACCTGTTTTAATTGATTTTTGGGCTACATGGTGTGGTCCTTGTAAAGCAATCGCTCCTATCATTGAGGAAATTGCTGGTGATTTTGAAGGTAAAGTAAAAGTAGGCAAAGTTGATGTCGATAAAAATCAAAATACAGCCATGAAATTTGGCGTAAGAAGTATCCCTACACTTTTAGTTATTAAAAATGGGGAAGTAGTAAATCAATTAGTCGGTGCTGTTCCTAAAAGTAATATCACTGATATTTTAAATGAAGTTTTATAAATAATACAATAAACATGAAGGACAATGAAGCGAAAATCAATCATTATTGGCTCTGGACCAGCCGGATTAACGGCAGCGATTTACTTAGCTAGAGCAAACTTAAATCCATTGGTATTTGAGGGTTCGCAACCAGGTGGACAATTGACGATTACAACGGATGTCGAAAACTACCCAGGGTTTCCAGATGGAATAATGGGTCCAGACATGATGGATGAGTTTAGAAAACAAGCTAAAAAATTTGGAGCGGAATGTCAATATCAAACTGTTGATAAAGTCAATCTATCAGGTCCAACTTTTGAAGTATTTTCTAATGATCAAAAATATTTCGCTGAATCAATTATTATCTCTACAGGGGCCTCCGCTAGGCTACTAGGTCTTAAATCTGAATCTGAATTAATGGGAAATGGAGTTTCTGCGTGTGCTACTTGTGATGGCTTTTTTTTTAAAGATAAAGAAGTTATTGTAGTAGGTGGAGGGGATTCTGCAATGGAAGAAGCATCTTTTTTAACTAAATTTGCTTCAGAAGTGACAATAGTTCACAGAAGAGAAGAATTCAGAGCCTCCAAAATAATGGTAGACAGAGCTCTATCTAATCCTAAAATTAAAGTCTCCTATAATTCTTCTGTGAAAGATATTATAGGAACTAAAGAAGCAGGAGTTAACTCTGTTTTAATTGAAGATACAATTACAAAAAAGGTTACAGAAAAAAAATGTGATGGTATTTTTATGGCAATAGGACATATACCCAATACACAACTTTTTGAAGGTGTTGTAGACTTAGATAATGCTGGATATATAATTACAAAGCCAGATTCTACACATACTAATATTGAAGGTGTATTTGCATGCGGTGACGTTCAAGATCATACATATAGGCAAGCTGTAACTGCAGCGGGTTCTGGGTGTATGGCGGCTTTAGATGCAGAGAGGTGGTTAGAGACTTAATAATTTGATTTTTTCTTGTTCCTAATGGTTTAATACCTAAAGGTAAATAAATGAATCAAACAAAAAGACTTATATTTAAGTTGAGAGGTTTAGAAAAGTCCCTTGGTAATGAAAACTTTTTGAAAATAAGTAAGTTGGAAGTACATCCTGGTACCATTTATGGTATTGTCGGTACTGTAGGAAGTGGTAAAACAACTTTATTAAATATTTTATCTGGTGTTACTTCTCAAACTAGTGGTGCTATGCTCTATGATAATCATCCATATAAGAAAAATTGGTTTGGAAAGTTAAATCCAAATGATGATGTTTATTATTCAAAAAATAATAAATTAATAAAATCTAATAAATCGGTTTCTTCTTTTATAAAAAAATACTTTAAAAAAAAGCAAAATACCCTTAAAAAACGTTATTTTAACGATGGTAGTTTCAAATCTTTATGGTCAAGAAAAATTAGTGATATTTCATCAGCAGAATTGAATTGGTTAGGTACTGTTTTAGCTTGTGAAGAAGATCCAAGAGTTATGCTCATCGATGATTATGGTATTTTTTTCAGTAGTGACATGGAAAAAGATTTTAGAAATAAAATTTTGAAAATGAATCGCACCCTTGGAACGACAATAATACTTAGCTCTCCCAGTGATCAGTTTTTAAAACATTTTGTTTCGGTTCTAGTCTATTTAGATCATGGACATATATCAAAAATAAGACCTGGAATTTCAAGAAAACCAAATCGAAATAATAGGAAAAATAGATCTAATAACTATATCAAAAATTCAAAGAATAAACGCGGACACAAAAAAAATAAACAGTAATTCTTATTTTGCTAATTATTAATAATGAAATTTAAAGATTTATGAAAATCAATTGTGTTTTTAAATCAATTGTGTTTTCAATCTGTTATCTGTATTCACAACCAGATTCTCGCTTCAGGCCATTCGATTGGGTTCTTTATCATGGATCTGGAATAATTAATTCAATTTCCGAGGGATATAACTATGTTTATGTAGGTACTGAAAATGGTGGTTTGAAAAGATTTAATACATTTAGTTTGAATTTTGATGAGCCGATAACAATGGCCCAAGGTTTAAAAAGCAATAAAATAAATGCAGTTCATTTCGATAAAGAAATGGGCTGTCTATGGGCTGCAACACCTAAGTTTTTAAATTATAGTTTTTCTCGTGAAGGTAATTGGTTCTCCATCAGTTTAGAATCTTTAGGCTTAAGCAGGTACGAAAAAATAAAAAAAATTGGTTCTTCTACAGGTCATATTTGGTTAAAACTCAATTCCTCCTATATAAAGTTAAATCATACAAATGGATTCTTGATAGGCACTTATTCTAAACCTGATGAATTATCCATTGATTGGAGTAGTGGTCCTGTATCTTTTGATGCTAAAATTAAAAAAATATTATTGGAATTCTCATTTTCAGAAGGATGGTTATTTTTAGATAATAGTTTGATTGATAAGCTTGGTAGAAAATTTGATATAACGACATACTTCCATGCAAGACATGGAAATATCTTTCTGGGTTTAGAAAATGGAATTTTCTTCTATGGAACAGACGTTATGCAAATTTTTAATCCAATAAATCCTGATATTAATAATTTTGATATTTCAGCACTAGGAAATTTTGAAGATGAATTATTTTTAGGAAGTATTGATTATATTAATTCAAAATCAATTACGCAAATAGATACATGGAATGAAAATAAAATATCATTCGACTTTGAAGAAACAATTAACATGACTCCTTTGCCTGTCTTTTCAATAAATGCTTCGAAAAATGAGCTTTGGGTTGGCGGGGAAGATCTAATGTTATTTTATGATAGAAAAAAAGATTTTTGGCGTACGTTTGGTTTAGAAACTGGGATGCCTTCCGGAAAGATTTTAGATATTAATGTTGACAGCTCGTATGTTTGGATAGCTACATCTAGTGGACTAAGTAGAATGTCACGCAAAGATAAAAAAAATGATCTAGTTGGTTTTGAATATTTATTTTCTGGTATGCCAGTATATCAAGTTAAAAGCCAAAAAAATTTTTTATGGATTGGGGCGTGGTCTGGTATTTATTTATACTCTAAATTATCTCCCCAATTAAAAAATGGAATGGAGATAGGACAAAGATATTTTGATCAAAAAATTACTCATGTAACAGCCATTAAAGTATCCGATGACTTTGTTTATATTGTGGGTGACCTAGGTATCGTTAAATATGATTTTGAGTCTTCGGTTTGGGATTTGATATTTAATGCGGGAGTATATAAAAATAAAATGGTTTATAGTATTGATATAAATGGAAATAATATTTTTATTGGAACCTCTGATGGAATTACAAAAATAAATGAAAAAACTGGTTTTGTTAAGGAATTTAATTTTCCATTTTTAGAACAGGTTAATGATATAATAATTATTGATAATTATCTTTGGGCCGGAACAAATAGCGGACTTATAAAATTTAAATGGAAAACGAGTTTATGAGAACTATTTTACTAGTTATATCCTTTCTTATTTTTATCAATGACACTATTCTTGCGCAAAACTTCAATTCAAAAAGCAAAAGAAAAAATAGTGTTGAAAAATATATTCTAGCGCCATTTGTAGAAGCGATTCATGAAGACTCAATTAAAATAGTTACCTTTGCAGAAATACCATATAGTTCACTACAATTTATTAAAAAAGGGACTAATTATATTGCAAAATATCAAGTTACGATTTCACTTAAGCGTAAAAAGGGTGATAATATTTATAATAAGGTCTGGATTGATTCGATGGTGGTTCAAAGTTACGATGATTCTAGATCAGTTTTTAAAAATTCAAAGCATCAATTTTCTGTTAATGTAAAAAATAATGGACATTATATCATTACATGTGAGTTGCAGGATTTAGATACTCGAAAAAAAGGTGTTTTAATAAAGGAAGTTGATTTACGTAAGTTTAGTAAAAAGCCTAATATCCTTAAACCTATATTTTTACTTGACCTTCAAGGTGATTGGGGGTTTGAAAAAGATAAAATACCAACTAAAGGAATTAGAGTTAGAGAAGTTGGTTTAGGAGTTGATATAATTCTTAATGGGTTTATAAATAGAACTGCGTATGAAATTAATTTGTATGTCACTAATAATGAGTCAATGGATAGTTTAATTTATCATATGCTTGGTAATGGAAAAGATGGTTACTTTAATCATTCAGTCTTTGTTCCTTCAAAATATCTAGAAAATATAAAAAACAATTTCAAGGTATCAATAAAACAGGATGGTAAAGAGATTGATAGAGAATTTGTATTTGGTACGTTTAAATCAGGTATTGCTAGCTCGATAAATGATATTGATAATGCAATTAAGCAGATGAAATATCTTCTTTCAAAGGAAGAAGCTGATATGTTTAAATCTAAAAATAAATTTGAACGTGAAGAATTGTTCAACCAAATCTGGAAAAAATTAGATCCAACACCTGAAAGTGATTATAATGAATTGATGGAAGAATATTTTAAAAGAGTAGATTATACAAATGAACACTTTGATGGCTGGCAACCAGGTTGGAAGACAGATAGAGGGATGATTTATATCCTTTTTGGTGCTCCAGATCAAATCAATAGGTATAATTCAACAAATAACATGAATAAAACTCGTCAAATATGGTATTATCAAAAAATAGCAAAAGAGTTCTCTTTTATTGACCAGAATGGGTTTGGAGACTACAGGCTCGAAAATCAATTTTTAACTAATTGGAATTTCTAATTTTAAGTAATTTATTTAAACAAAATATTACTTAAATTCTCGTAATCATAAGATATTTTATATGGCATCAACAAATTTTTTAAATCTCATAAATTGGATCTCTGGAGATGTAGCTATTGACCTTGGTACAGCAAATACTTTGATATGGTTAAAAGGCCGTGGAATTGTTGTTAATGAACCTTCGATAGTTACTAGAAATGTTCACGATGATACAATAGTTGCCGTAGGTGATGAGGCAAAAGCAATGTTAGGTAAAACTCATAGAGAGCTTGAAACAATAAGACCCTTGCAAGATGGTGTTATTGCTGACTTCAAAATGACAGATGGCATGCTTCAGGGGTTTATCCGAAAAATTAATTTAAATCGCTTAGCAAGGCCTAGAATGGTTATTTGCGTTCCTTCAGGTGTTACCGAAGTTGAACGAAGAGCAGTTAAAGATTCTGGTGAGAGAGCGAATGCGAGAGAGGTCTATTTGATAGAGGAACCTGTGGCGGCAGCAATTGGAATAGGGCTAGATATAAGTAAGCCAATTGGAAATATAATAGTAGACATTGGAGGAGGCACTACTGAAATAGCTGTCATATCTTTAAATGGTGTTGTAACTAAAGAGACTATAAGAATTGCCGGCGATGAAATGGATGAGGCTGTATTGCAATGGTTTAGAAACGAACATAAACTTGAAATAGGTCTTGGAATGAGTGAGAAAATCAAGAAGACTGTTGGGTCAGCAATGAAAATGAAATCTGCAGATATTGCAGTCAAGGGACGTGACTTGGTTTCTGGAATACCCAAAACAATCGAGGTTTCCTCAGATGAGGTTCGTCAAGCACTAAAAGATCCAGTAAATCAAATTGTAGAAGCTGTAAAAAGATGTCTTGAGCAAACACCTCCGGAACTAGCTGCTGATATTTTAGAGAGAGGTATTATTCTAGCTGGAGGAGGTAGTCTTTTAAAAGGAATTGACCAAATAATTAGAGAAAGAACAAACGTACCCGTTAATGTATCTGAGGATCCATTACTTTCAGTTGTGAAGGGGACAGGCATGGTTTTAGAGAATTTAAAAAAATACGAAGCTGTCTTATTATAGAGGTATATGTACGGATTTTATCTTGTCATTGTTCGAAATAAAGATCATTTTTTATTTTTCCTAGCTTTAGTAATATCATTATTACTCCTCTTAAGTAATGAAAATCCAAAAATGGGTGTTATAAGGGGAAAATCATCCGAGCTAATATCTTTTATCTCCTCTCCTGTAACATTTATAAAGTCCTTAATGTATTTAGAAAAAAAGTCACAAGAGTTAAGAGAAAAAAATATCAAATTGACATTGAAAGTTGAGGCTATGTCAAACTTAAAAAATGAAAATATTGAATTACTCCGTATGCTCAACTATAAAAATCGTATGAATATATCTATGAAGCCTGCAAGAGTTGTAAATAAAGGTTTGCAACCTAACCTTTTGTCGATGGTTATTGATGCTGGTCTTCAAAATGGAATAAAAAAAAATCAAGCTGTTTTAACGCCATTAGGAGTTATTGGTAAAACTGTAGAAGTAGGAGAAAAAGCTTCTATTGTGCAATTAATTACAGACTCCAATTATAGACTAAGTGTTCGAATATTACCAAGTGGTGCAACTGGTATTCTAAGATTTTTAAAAGATGGTTTTGCTCAAATAAGAGAAGTCCAAAAAAATGTAAGTGTAAATATAGGCGATAAAGTTATTACTTCGGGTTTTAGTGATATTTATCCTCAAGGTTTACCTGTTGGTTCCGTATCAAGTGTATTGGATGATCGTGGTAGTTTTCAAAAAGTTGTTAATATACAATTACCAAATGATATGAATTCATTCCAAAATGTTTTTGTAATTATTGAGAATATAGATGAAATGGACTGATTATTTTCTTCCATGCGTTTTGGTATGGGTATCGCAGCTTTTATTTATTGATTTATTCGCAATAGGTACAATTAGGCCTGATTTTTTATTAATTTTAATTCTTTATTTTTCAATTAGTAATGGTCGATTTACAGGAACGGCTCTTGGTTTTTCAATGGGTCTATTAGTAGATATTTCGGGTTCAGCTATTTTTTTTGGTTTATCACCATTGACTTATACAATTACTGGATATATCGCAGGTAATTTAAAAGGTTTATATCACAACATAAGCCCAATATATTTTATGATATTTTGGTTATTAATACTATTTTTTCATTTTTTCATTTTTTGCATTGTCCTCTATCAGGATATTTGGATTATAAATAAAAGTATGTTTTTTGCACGGTGGATTGGTACATCAATTTATACAATTTTATTTATTATGATTTTACAATTTTTATACCCTTTTAATAAATTGAAAAATGTTAAAAGCAGATAACTTAGTATCTTTTAAACAATATTTTTTTGTTGTAGTAGTTACTTGGAGTTTAATATTTATTCTTATCCTAAGATATTTCCAATTACAAATTTTAGGCTATGACCAATACTCAAAGAAAGCAAATACAAACCGAATCAGAAAAGTTACTTTATCTGCCCCAAGAGGGTTGATATTAGATAGAAATAGACAAATTTTAGTAGACAATCAGCCTACTTATATACTAAATACAATACCTGGTGAATTAAAAAATAAAAAAAAGACATTCAATTCAATTTACAAAACAATTGGAATTGATACATTATTAGTTGAAAAAAATTATAAAAAATATTTTAGAGGTAAATTTATTCCAACCAGGTTAGCAAAGGATTTATCTTTTGTTCAAATTTCGAAGCTAGAGGAAAACAGAACTGACCTAAGAGGTTTATATTATCAACAATTTCCAGAAAGATATTTTCCCTCTGAAGCTAGATCTTCACATATTTTGGGCTATGTAAAAGAAGTAGATAGAGAAATTAGAAATTCCCTTAAGGAACAAGATGATTACGAATTAGGAGATATTATTGGTTGGAGTGGTTTAGAGAAGAGCTATGAAGATTATTTAAAAGGAAAAAGAGGTGTTCAATTTTATCAAGTTGATGCATATGGAAGAGAGGCAGGGCTCATAGAGGATCTTAATCCCATATTACCAGAACCAGGACAAAATATTTTAACAACCATTGATATTGATATTCAAAAAGTTATTGAAAAGCTGATGGTAGGTAAAAAAGGGGTAGTACTTGTTGGTATTCCAGAAACTGGCGAGATACTTGGTGCTGTAAGTGCACCAGATTTTGAACCTGATTTATTCACTGGTAGAATCTCTTCAAATGACTGGGGAGTCGTAATCAATGATCCTGATAGGCCTTTGGTAAATAGATTTAATACAGGCTTGTACCCTCCTGGATCAATAATGAAAATGATTACTGAATTAGCTTTGCTACAAAACTCTGAGTTTGATCCAAATAAACCCTATAATTGTGAAGGCTCCTACCAGTTTGGAGATAGAGTATTTGGTTGTTGGAGTATTGAAGGGCATGGGGAAGTTGATCTTACAAATGCTATCAGTCAGTCTTGTGATATATATTTTTATAAAACAATTAATAATTATGACTTAGATATATTATCAGAATTATTTAGTTCATTTGGTTTTGGAAACCCTGTAGGAATTGATATAGAAGGAGAATTAAAAGGTTTGATTCCAACTGTGGATTATATGAATAATCGATATGGAAAATCTGGTTGGAGTAAGGGCGCGCTATTAAATTTTTGTATTGGACAAGGAGAGATTTTAGTAACACCTATGCAAGTTTTTAATTATACTAATATTTTAGCTACCAAAGGAAAGTCCTTTCGACCTCATTTTGTAAAATTAAATGCATCAGTTCATAATAAATCCATGGACATAGAACCTAAACATTGGAATAGAATTGTTTCTGACATGGAACAGGTGGTTATGAATTCTAGCGGTACGGGTAAAAGTGCAAATCCATTGATTAAAAATCTTAAGGTTTTTGGTAAAACTGGAACTGCCGAAAATCCACATGGTAATGATCATGCCTGGTTTATTGGATGGATGGAGAAATATGATAAAAAATTTTCAGTTGTTGTTTTACATGAAAATGGTGGTTCAGGTGGAAGTATTGCTGCTCCTGTTGCAAAAAATATTTTTACTGAGTTGAACAAACTTGTTGTAAAAAGAGACCAAATATGATTCAAAACAAAAATTTTTCGTACTCTGAGTTACCATTTAAAATAATATGGTCTGTATTATTTTTATCTTTTATTGGACTAGTTATTCTTTATAGCATATCTCAGAACTATGAAGGTCCCGTTTCATCAAACCCATTTATAAAACAATTAATGTTTTTAATACCTGCTTTGATATTTGCATTCTTTTTTATACATCTACCAAGGTATACCATACATAAATATTCATATGCTTTTTATTTTATTGGAATATTTATTGTTATTATTCCATTTTTTAGTAGTCCACATGCTGGAACCCATAGATGGATAAATATAGGATTACCTTTTTCAATTCAGCCATCTGAGTTTGCAAAAATATTTACAACAATTGCACTTGCAAGGTATCTATCTGATAATACGTTGCATATGAAAAAGTTTACATCCGTTATTCTTCCAATTGGCCTAGCATTAATTCCTACAATAATTGTATTAAACCAACCAGATTTAGGAACTTCTATCGTAATGATGACACCAATTTTACCTATGTTATACTGGGCTGGTGCAAGACCTTTTTATTTGTTTTTAATGTTGGCACCTATATTTAGTATGCTTACGGCTTTTAATACCTTAGTTTTTAGCATATGGGCTTTATTTTTGGGTTTATTCATAGTTATGGCAAGACCTGTTTTATTTATTTCATTAATATTATTTTTCGGAAATATTTTCTTAGGCCTACTTTCCCCATTAGTATGGAATTCGCTGTCCACATATCAACAAAATAGAATTTTAACCTTCATTAATCCTGAAAAAGATCCCTTGGGTGCAGCATATCAAATTATACAAAGTAAAACAGCTATTGGATCTGGTGGTTTATTTGGAAAAGGTTGGGGAGAGGGTACTCAAACACACTTGAAGTTCCTTCCAGTTCAAGAATCTGATTTCATATTATCCGTGCTTGGTGAAGAAATGGGTTTTGTATTAATCCTTGCTGTATTACTAACCGTAGGATTTATGATATCCCAAATCTTAAAAAGCTCTTTTGAGTCCAAAGATAGGTTCTCCAGCTTAGCTCTTATTGGAATTGCTACTATTCTTTTAGCTCATGTTTTTGTTAATACTGCGATGACTGTAGGCCTTATTCCGGTTAAAGGTTTGCCTTTTCCTTTCATTTCCGCTGGTGGATCTTTTTTGTTTACTTCTTTTATCATGATAGGCTTGGTTTCAAAACTTTCAATTAATTATACAGATTGATAAACTTATTTGATGAACATCTCTATGGAGATAAATTCAAATATTATAAATAGGAGGTTTTTCGTATTTACAATGAATAATTATAAATGTTTTTTTCAAATAATCCCATTTTTCCTACTTTTAATAAGTGTCTCCTTTGGTCAAACAAAAGATTCGTCCAGAGAACTCAAGCGATTAAATGCTAAAATAGATAGAGTCAGGGTTATGGTTGACTCACTAGAGCTAGATAATCAGATTCTTCTTCCTGAATTGATGAGTGCATTTAAACAAGCAGTGAAAAGTAAAGCTCAGCAAGATTCGATAACCTTAGTTCTTTTAAAAAGAATCAATACCCTTAGTAATAAAATTTCAAAACTTGAAAACCAATCAAGATACATGGATAGTACAAGTCTTGAAATTTTCAACAAACTTGTACTTGTTGATAATAAAATTGTCACACTAACCAATAGTTATAATGAAATGGCTAAATTGAAATCAGGAAACCCAATATCATCAGAGCCAAAATTTAATAGTGCAGAATATAAAAATACTTACATGGAGAGTTTGTCGCATTTTCAAAATCAAGAGTTTGCAGATGCTATAATAGGTTTTGAGAAATTAGTTTCTGCTGATGCTACAAATGACCTTGCAGATAATAGTCAATACTGGCTTGCTGAGTGTTTTTACTCCCAAAAAGATTTTAAGCGTGCCATCATTGAATTCGAAAAAGTCTTTACCTATGCAGGAACAGATAAAGATGACGACGCTCAATTGAAGATTGGTTTATCTTACCAAAGTATCGGTAATGTAAATAAAGCTAAAGAAGAATTTCAAAGACTAGTCGATTATTTTCCTGGAAGTGAATACTATCCAAAAGCTAAAGAAGCACTTAAACAACTTTCCCTAAACTAGAATACCCACGGACTAAAATGTCAAAAAAACTTTATTTTCTAACAACGGAAATCATTCCATTTGCTGATGTGTCCTCTTTAGCACAGTTCTCAACAAAAATTCCCTTAGCGTTACAAGAAAAAGGGCATGATATTAGGACTATCATCCCAAAATATGGATATGTTAGCGAAAGAAAGTATATCTTGCGAGAGGTGATTAGATTAAGAGAAATCCCCTTTGAATTTAATGGCGAAGAGAGAATTGCAAGTGCTAAGAGCGCGTTTATACCTAAAACAAGAGTTCAAGTTTATTTTTTAGAGGATGAAGAATGGTTTAAACCGCTAACAAATTTAATTTATAAAGCAAAAAATGGCAGAGTTTTGGCGGATAATGGTCAACGATATGCATACTTTGCAAAAGCTGTATTGAGTACTTTGCCACATTTATTTTGGTCACCGGATATATTTATTTGTAATGGATGGCAAAGTGCTATGGTTCCAGGGATGTTTAATAGGCACTTTGAAGGTATTAGTGATTTCTATAATGACATAAAAACTATAATGATTATTCATGATTTAGATGAGTATTCTACCGTTTCTCGCAATGATTTAGAAAAAGCTGAATTACCAGTGCATAAATCACTAAAAGGTGATGATTTAGATCTTTATGATGTTGCATCTTATGAGGTTGATGCAATTATAATTATGGATAAACCTTCAAAATGTATTTCAAAAACCTTGCTTAAGCAGCAAGGTTTAAAAGCTAATAAAAGTAAAGTTTCAGTTCTTAGCTATTCTGATGATGAATTTCCTAACTATTTAGAATTAGGAAATGAAGTTGAAGAAGTTTTAAAGAAACTTTCAGAATAAAATTTAGTTATTAAAATATGAAAGTAATTTGTTTTAATTGGCTATTAAGTCTATCCTTTATATTTCTAACAATATTAAGTTTGAATTGTTCTGATGATCCTGTCTTGTCATCGCTTGATAATTCGTTACTTCAATTGGATACACTCTCCATCAGTAGTATTGATATTGAAAATTATACGGTATACCCTAATATTGGTCTTAATAGTAAGTTATATTTAGGAACAAAAAATCATATAGAGGCCCCATATATCTTTATAAAAATGACTAACCCGAGTCCTGTTAATTACTGGGATATATTAAATGATACCAATGTAACTATAGATAGTATTAGGTTTATGGTATTCTCTGAAGATAGCACCTTAAGTGAAAACTCTTTTCCTAACTTGTATTATTCTCCAGATTCACATTTCAATGAAAACACTAGTACTTATCTAGATTTTGAAAACTTTTCATTTCCAAATTGGTTAGATATAGGCGCACCTTCATTAATAGAAGAGCTTGATGACTCTAGTAACTTTATTAATGCTAAACTAGTTTGGTCCTTGGATAGCTTTAAAACTGCATTCTATGATACGTTAGATTCAAATTTTACAAGAACTTTTGGAATGCAATTTCCTTCATCTGATTCAAATTTCATTCAATTATATAGCGAAGAGGCAGGGTATCAAACCACAGATCCAAAAGTTCTTATTTATTATCGATTTGAAACAATAAGTAATGATACTATCTTATTGGATACAACCTTTAGGACTATTTATTCTGCAAGCGATATCTCTATAATCAAATTAAATCAGAATTTGGTTGATACTACTAAAATTTGTATCAGTAATGGACTAGGACAAAGAGCAAAAGTTTATGCTTCAATTTCTGGTGAATTACTTCCTAGCGGATCTCTGGTAAAATCTGCAAATTTAATCTTACCGATAGATAGTATAAAAAGTGAAATTAACTATAGATTAATACTAGATCCAATTAAGATTGATTCATCTAATTCTGATCCTTATAATATTTATCTAGAAGACCCGTATGAATCGTATGGCTTCCCATACAGAATCTCAAATTTGACAACAGATTCTACTTTTACTGTCTCAATTAAAGAATATATACAAAATCTGTTACTTGATAACGTTAGTAGCTTAGGATTTAAAATTATTGCAGATGAAAATAATGACCCTTTTGAATCTACCTGGCTAAAAATTTCTGAAAATACCATTAAACCTAAAATAAAAATTATTTATGTTAAAAATTAATTTTCTTTTCTTTTTAATATTTTTCTTTAACTTTGTTTTAAGTCAAGGTATTACTAATGGATTTGGGGTTGGAAGTCTTTCTTCATTTAATGGAGCATATAATGCAACAGCCGGGTTGACTGAATTAGTACCTTCCTTTCAAAAAGGGGTTTCTGTAACGAATCCAATAACTTGGAAAAACTTAAGGTTTACTTACTTATCAGTGTCATACGGATACTCTATTGCAAATTTGAATAATTCATTAGCGATTAATGAATTTTCAAATTTATCAAATATTTCATGGATAATACCGATAAAATCAAAGACAGCCATTGGATTATCATTATCTCCTTACAGCAATCAAAAAATTAATGTAGCATCAAAAGATACATTAATTTTTTCAGCTTTTGATGATACTTTGAAAACAAGCAATAAAATAGAAAGGTACGGTGGAATAATGTCATTTAAAGTTGGTGGATCTAGACAAGTCAGCGATAAACTAACATTTGGGACTCAATTTAACTTTTTATTTGGATCCAGTAGATATGATGAAATAATACAGTTTGATTTTAGTCCTTCAGTTGTAATAAATACACGACATAGGTACACTGGACTCTTAAATGCTAATTATTTAGGTTTTAAATTCAATGAAAAACTTAATTTTTATGGGAAATATTCTTTTCCATTAAACGCCCTAAACGTAGCAGTTCTTAGTAGACCAATATATGAAGATGTAAATGGAAATAACTATCATGATTATTCAACTCAGCAGGATTTTCCGCACCCTGATAGTGTCATTGTTTCTAATGAGGATAGGCTAGATGGAATACACAAGCCTACTGAATATCTATTTGCAATTGAGTATAAATTGAATAATAGGTCATTTATATCTACTGAAATTATTCAATTTAATGATTTTGGAAATTATAATCTTATTAAAGTTCCAATGAATAATTCAATTTCTAAACTGGATATTCAAAGGCTTCAGCTTATCCGTTTTAGTGATGAATTGAGTTTAAAATTCATTGATAAATTTATTTCTAGAATTGGAGTGCAAATGAAAACTGTAGTTTTAGATAAAAACCAATCAGAAATAAAAGAGAGGTCTGTATCTCTTGGTTTTGGGTTCAAGTTTAAAAAAATGGGAAATCAGATTGATCTTAATTATTATTTTGGAAATAGAGTTTATAAAAACATTCAAAATGAAGAAATCTTTCAACAATTTCAGCTGAGTACCAGCCTTGCTGATTTATGGTTTGTAAAAAGGAGACAGAAATAAAATGAATTTGAAAAAGGTAGTAATAACAATTTTTGGGATAACAATGATCTACATGTGTGTCCCTCCAGATGAAGGTTCAAGTCAATCTGCTGCAGATAAAGCAAAGTTAGATTCTTTAAGAAAAGTACGTTGCCCAAGATTAATGAGCAGCGCTGCAGAATATTATAGAAATAGAGATTGGAAACAAACCGTTAGAATATACAAGGAAATTACCTCACTTAATTGTGATGAATGGAACCCTATATATGCACCACCCCAAGAAATTTATCAATACTATGCGATTGCTTATGAGCAGATGGGAAGGTTTGATAGCTCTGAATATGTTTTACTTGATGGTTTACAAAAATTGCCTAACAATGTGGAGCTAAGAAAAAGGCTAGCATATTCATTTAAAAAACAAGGAAAGTTTGATCAAGAGATTATTGAATATGAAAGAATGATCGAAATGGCCCCTAACGATTTAGCTGTGATGAATGATTTATCTAAACTTTACAAAGAATATAATCGTTTTGATGATCAGATTTTTGTTCTTGAAAAAATTCTTAAACTTGATGGAAATAATGAAATAGCACAGAGTGAATTAGCAATGGCATTCGAATCCAGCGGTAGGGATCCATTGGATGTTTACAGAAAAAGATATGATGATAACCCTGATAACCTTAGCTATGGTCTAGATTACGCTGATAGGTTAATACAGGTGGACCGTCAAGAAGATGCGATTCCAATATTAACTGAAGTTATCAATCAAGACCCTAGTAGTAAACTTGCCTACAGGAGGCTGGGTGAAGCTAACAAATCAATTGATCAATTAAAAAAAGCAGCTTCTGCATATGAAGAATTATTCAAAATTGATCCTAGAGACATTAGAGTTGCGATAAGTATCTCTGATATATACCTTGATGATAATGATTATAGACTAGCTCTCAAATGGGCAGATAAAGCTTCTAACTTAGATAACTCATCTGGAGATGGTTATGGTCAAAAAGGAAAAGTCTATTACTATGGGTGGGAAAATTTCAGACAAAATCCTTTTACAATTGATGATCGTATTGTTGCGAAATTAGCATTTGATTATTTTATTAAAGCGGAGAAAAAAGGATTTAATGGTTATTCTAAAAGTTCTTGGCTTGATGAAAATGCAAAAGATATTTTGTACGGAAAAGCTCAGTGGTTTATGGCAACCGATAAGGTGAAAAGAACAAGGAGTATATCGACTTCAACCGCCAATTATGATTGGGTAACCGAATCTTTAAAAGCTGAGAGCAACTGGAAATAATAATATGTCTTACATTAAAAAATCTGACCCTGAGTTATTTGATATTTTAGAGCAAGAGCTAAATCGTGAAGAGAGCACTATTGAATTAATTGCTTCTGAAAATTTTACCAGCCAAGCTATTATGGAAATGACAGGTGGTGTAATGACAAATAAATATGCAGAAGGTTATCCAGGGAAAAGATATTATGGTGGTTGTGAAGTAGTGGATCAAGCTGAGAATATTGCCAGAGATCGGTTAAAAACCTTGTTTAATGCTGAATATGTTAATGTTCAACCTCATTCTGGATCTCAAGCAAACATGGCAGTTTTTATGACCTTCTTAAGCCCAGGTGATACAGTTTTAGGGTTAGACTTAGCTCATGGAGGCCATCTTACTCATGGTAGTCATGTCAATTTTTCGGGTCAATTATATAATTTCATTTCGTATCATGTTGATAAAGACACTGGTAGAGTAGATTTTAATGAGGTAAAAAAATTAGCTAAAGAAAATAAACCTAAATTAATAATTTGTGGTGGTAGTGCATATCCAAGGTTCGTGGAGTTTGAAAACTTTAGGGAAATCGCAAATGAAGTAAATGCATTTTTAATGGCTGATGTTGCTCATCCAAGTGGGCTAATTGCTGGAGGAGTACATCCTTCTCCAATCCCTCATTGTGATGTTGTAACTAGTACAACACATAAAACTCTCCGCGGTCCAAGAGGTGGTATTATTATGATGGGAAAAGATTTTGAAAACCCTTGGGGAAAAATTGCTCCTAAATCCGGAAGAGTAAAACAAGTATCTGAATTGTTGGATACTACAGTAATGCCTGGAATACAAGGTGGGCCATTAATGCATGTTATAGCCGCAAAAGCAATTGCTTTTGGTGAAGCCTTAAAGCCTGATTTTAAAGTTTACACTAAAAATGTTGTAGAAAACGCAAAAATAATGTCAGAAGAATTTATCAAAATGGGCTATAATTTAGTTTCTGGTGGAACAGATACTCATGTTATGCTTATTGATCTTTCGAATAAGCATATTAATGGTAAACAAGCTGAGATTGCACTTGGAAATGCTGGAATTGCTTTAAATAAAAATATGGTTCCTTTTGATACCAGGAGTCCTTTTGTAACTAGTGGTATTCGAATCGGAACTCCTGCAATTACTACGAGAGGGATGGGTAAAGATGAAATGAAACAAATTACTTCTTGGATAGATTTAGTTATTAAAAATCCTGAAAATGAAACTATTTTAAAATCTGTAAAAAAAGATGTGAACTCCCTCTGTCAAAACTTTCAAATTTATCATCATTAAATCATTTTAGAATAAGATGAAGATGAACTCTTATCATTATATCTTGTTTCTTTTTTTAATTGTTAGCTGCTCACCGACAAAAGTTTTAATAAAACATGATAAGATATTATCTTTTTATTTTGAAAATAAAATTTCAATGGTAGATAAAAAGAAAAATAAAACCAAAATAGATAAAAATTCTTTGTTAAAATTAAATGTGGAGTATGGTTTTGGTGTTTTGATGGAAAAAAGCGATAGAATTATCTTTGAGGATTATTCTGAGGGATTAAAAAGTTATAAAAAAGCAAAAGAGTATTTTGGCCATGCTAGAATTATTGGAATAGAATTGCTATCTGAAAAATATAGTTCTTTTGACAAATGGCTATTAGGTGATGTTGAAATAGAATTTGAACAAAAAGATGTTGAAAATCTTTATTGGCTTATGGCTGCATATTCAGGTTCTATCTCATCAAGTAGAGGTGACCCTTTTGAATTAATAAATATCCCTGTCGTTGAAAAGCTTTTACAAACATGTATGAAATTAGATTCTGATTGGAATAATGGAGCATTATATAGTGCTTTGATGAGTTATACATCTATAAGAACAGATTTGAATGAAGAAAATAAAATAGATACTATAACTTTTTATTTCAATAAGGCATTAACTTATTCAGATAGTCTAGATGCTAGCTTATATGTTAGTTATTCCGAACTTGTTCACAAACCTAACTTAGAAAAAGAGCTTTTTTTAGAAAAACTAAATATAGCTAAAAGAATAAAAGTAGTGAAAAAAAATAGATATTATTTAACTAATTTCATCGCACAAAAAAGAGCAAGATGGTTAATTTCTAATATAGATGAATATTTTTTAGATTAACTGCGATATTTTTAATTTTATTTTTTAAACTACATAAAAAGATATGAGAAAGTATATATCAATATTTTTAATTCTGTCATCATTAACATACGGTAGAAAAATTATCGTAAAAATGGCAACCCTTGCACCAAAAGGAACAGACTGGCATGGAATGCTAATTGAGATGGGTCAGGAGTGGAAAAAAATTACAAAAGGAAAAGTTCAATTAAAAATTTATCCTGGTGGCATTATTGGTGATGAAAGGGATATGGTTCGAAAAATGAGGATTGGTCAGATTCATGCGGCAGGTATTACAGCTGAAGGTCTTTCTGAAATTACTCCGGAATTTGGTGGGTATTTTGTACCATTAGCTTATCAGTCAACCAGTGATGTAAAAAGTGTTACAGATGCTCTTATGCCTCAGTTTAATGAGGGTCTTAACAAAAGTGGTTTTAAAATGCTTCATCTTGGAGAAGTGGGATGGGTATACTGGTTCTCAAAATTTACTATTAAAGAACCTGACGACCTTAGAAAAATGAAATTTTTTACTTGGGCTGGTGATTTTAAATGGGAACAAGCTTGGAAAAAAGCAGGCTTTAACCCGGTTGCGCTTGCTTCAACTGATATTATTTCAAGTTTACAAACTGGTCTTATAAATACTATACCTACCATGCCCATTTACGCTCTTGCACAACAATCATTTGGAATTGCAAATCAAATGCTTAACTTAAAATGGGGTGTGTTAATGGCTGGTATTGTGATTGATCTAGATACATGGAATAGAATCCCAGAAAAATATCATGGTGACTTAATTAAAGTTGTAAATAATATTCAAACTAAATATAGTACGTTGAATTTAGATTCAGAAAAAAAAGCAATTTCTGCAATGCAAAAATATGGTTTGACTGTTCATGAAATTAGTGATTCACAAAAATCAAAATGGTTTAAAGAAGTAGATAAAATTGAGCCACTTCTTCGAGGTTCAATAATTCCTGAAAATATCTATGACACTGTAATAAAATTGACAAATAAGCAGTAAAATATTTTGGTTCTTAAACCTTTTCAGATTTTAAAAGATTCATATCTCAAGTTTGAAATTATTTTGACCATTATTATTCTTTTTGGTATGGTCTTTCTTCCATTTATAGAAACTTTCACAAGATTATTTAATCTCCCTAACATTCCAGCCTCTCAAGTATTAGTTCAGCATTTTACCTTATGGATTGCATTTCTTGGTGCAATAATTGCAACTAGAGATAATAATTTACTGGCATTAACCAGATCTTCTATATTTTCAAAACAAGAAAGTTTTGATATTGGAAATAAAATAGCTCAATTAACAACATTTCTTGTTTTAATATCCTTAGCTTATGGAAGCTATGAACTGTTAAGAATTGAATTAACTGACTCAATAAATATCGCGCCGATGATCCCTAGGTGGTTTGCGCAAATAATTATGCCATTGGGTTTTTTAATTATTGCATTAATTATTTTCATGAAGAGTTTCGAAGAATATATTTATAAAATATTAGCTTTCGTTATTTTGATTTTATTTTCGAATAATTTTTTTATTGAATCGTTTATTGAACCTCTTCCAGTTAGATTGTTGGGCTTCTTAATTATTATGTTCTCCATCATAAAAGGCGCTCCTATTTTTATTGGATTAGGCGGATTAGCAGTTCTCTTTTTTTGGTATGATTTTACTCCTATTGCTGCAATACCAGCTGAAGCTTATAGAATTGTGGTTTCTCCAACATTACCTACCATACCACTATTTACTTTTGCAGGGTACCTTCTTGCAGAGAGTAATACTTCAGAGAGATTAGTGAAGGTTTTTAGAACTACATTTGGATGGATTCCCGGAGGAACACCTGTTGTAATTGTTTTCTTGTGTGGGTTTTTCAGTGCCTTAACTGGTGGATCTGGAGTAACAATTTTAGCCTTAGGAGGTTTATTAGTTCCCTTACTAATTAAAGAGGGTTATAGTAAATCATTTTCTATAGGGTTAATTACAGTTTCAGGAGCAATTGGACTATTATTCCCTCCAAGTTTGCCAGTAATTATTTACGGTATCACGGCTGGAATTTCAATAAAAAATATTTTCATTGCAGGACTCATTCCAGGGTTTATATTAATCGCTCTAGTTTCAAGCTGGGCAATTTTTCAAGGAAAAAATCAAAATGTAATTAGAAATAGTTTCAATCTTAAAAAATCATTAACAGTATGTTGGGAAACTAAGTGGGAGCTAATTATTCCGGTAATGATTTTAATGGGTATATTCGGAGGTTATTCTACATTAGTAGAAACGGCGTCGATTACTGTTCTTTATATTCTTTTTATTGAAATATTTATTTTAAAGGACCTTAATGTTGAAGATCTTCCTAAAATTATTAGAGAATGTTCAAGCTTAATTGGAGGAGTTTTAATCATCCTTGGTATTGCGATGGGCCTTACTAGTTATTTGATAGATGCACAGATTCCACTAATTCTCCTGGAAAAAGCAAAAATTTTAATCAAGTCAAAATTTTTATTCTTACTTTTATTAAATGTTTTTCTTTTAATTGTTGGTTGCCTTATGGATATCTTTTCTGCAATTATTGTTATAGTACCATTGATTGCTCCACTAGGAATACATTTTGGCATTGACCCAATACATTTGGCAATTATTATTATAGCTAATTTAGAATTAGGTTTTTTAACTCCACCTGTTGGAATGAATTTATTCCTCGCAGCGTATCGCTTTAATGAGGATATGCCAACAATTTATAAAGCGACATTGCCATTTTTTCTTGTAAAACTCTTTGTAGTTATTTTAATCACTTATTTACCATTTTTAACTTTATCTTTTTTTTAAGGCAACTTAAATTATAAGACATTAAATAGTTGAACTTCTCGATTTTTAATATATATATTATATAAATAATTAACAGGACAAAGATATACCTATAACGATATCAGTTTGCAAGGGTGCTAGCTAAAAAATTATAAAATAGAATTAGGAGTTATTTTAATGAAACGTTTAGGTATAATGTTATCTATGCTGATAACTATTTATAATCCAACTTTCTCTCAAAGTGAAGCAGGAGCTATATTTCTTTTGATTGCACCAGGAGCAAGGGCAGGTGGAATGGGAGAGGCTCAAGTTGCAGTTGCAAATGATGCATATGCTAGTTATTGGAATCCTGCTGGATTGGGTTTTCTTGAAGGGCAAGAATTAGCCTTAATGCATGTAAATTGGTTACCTGGTCTAGCAGATGATTTATATTATGAATTTTTTGCATTTAGGAAAAAATACCCTACCCTTGGGACTTTAGGTGGCCATCTTATATTTTTAAATTTGGGAGAGCAGATTAGGACTAGTGAAACAGGAGATGAGCTAGGTACTTTTACCAGTTATATGACTGCATTTTCTTTATCTTATTCCGCTTTAATTTCTAGTACTCAATCGTTTGGTGTAAATACTAAAATTTCATATCAACATCTTGTTGAAATTGGAGCAGGTGCAGAAAAAGGAAAAGGTACATCTATTGACTTTGGTTTTGATTTGGGTTATATGCATAAAGAATGGCTTATACCAAATTTAACTTTGGGACTCAATTTATCAAACCTGGGTCCAAAAGTATCTTTTATTGATCCTGATCAAGCTGATCCTCAACCAACAAACCTCAGTATAGGGTTCAATTATGCAGCAATTAATAGTGAATTTAATAAACTAAATATTGTCTATGATGTTGATAAATTATTGGTTTCGTCTTACCCAGATATGGATTGGGATGGAGATGGTTATATAGGGGGATTTGATGAAGATGGAAATGAGAGCCCATATAATGATTATAATTCTGATGGACAGATTGAAATAGCTCATACTGATCCTATTTATAAAGCCCTTTTAACCTCATGGGTTAACGATTGGATTCTTGGAGGTGATATTGACTATGGGTCTTCTAGTCCTGGTAATGGAGACGGTATAATTGGTGGCTATGATTGGATTGATGGTAATGGTGATGGAAATATTGATGGCACTAAATGGTATGATTCAAATAGTAACAATGATGTTGACCCAGGGGAAGGAGAAATGGTTTTAACTGATGGTCAACCAGGAGATGAAGGTTGGGGTAAATATAATGAATATGGTATCAAAGAAAAAGGGAATGCTAAAGATAGAAAGTTATCTGATGAATTAGATCGTTTAGTACACAATATAGGTATGGAATATTGGTATGGAGAATATTTTGCAATAAGATCAGGTTTTTATTATGATAAAACTGGAAAAATAAGTAACCCTACATTTGGAATTGGTTTGAGATTTTCTGGGTATGGTTTTGATTTTGGGTACACATATGGTGAAACTGGACACCCACTAACCAATACAATGCGTTTTTCATTGAACATGGAATTCTAATCTATTTATTTAATGCCTATTCTGATCAATTTAATTAGATCAATAATTTTACTTTTTTTATTATCTTCATCCATAAAAACCGAAATAATAGATGAGATTCGGATTTGTGCGCTAAGAGTTTCTTTTAAAGAAGATTCATTACAAAGTACAACTGGAGATGGATCTTTTTTAAAAGAAAATTTAGGTATTGATTGTGGAGCTTATACTATCGATCCTCCACCTCATGATAAATCTTATTTTCAATCCCAGCTTATAGCAGTAAATAATTACTTTCGATCGGTTTCCTATGGAAATTTTGGTATAAATTTAAATGAATCAACTGTCTATCCAATAGGCAAAGATGATTCATTTATTTTGCCTAATAAAATGAACTATTACAATCCTTATGATAGCACAGAAGTTCAAGAAAAGTTAATAACTGATTTATTTTATGATGCATTATCCATCGCTGATTCTAATGGGATAAATTTTGAAAATTATGATTTAATCGTCGTTTTCCATGCTGGTATTGGACAAGATTTTTCATTACCATTTTTAGACCCAACACCAGAGGATATTCCTTCAACATATATTGATCAAAAAATGATCGAAAAGAATTTTAATGTATCTTCCTTTGAGATTGGTAATGCTCAAATTTCTGAAGGAATATTATTACCTGAGAGTCAAAATCATTTATTATATGATGTGGCAGAGTCTATGTTTTTAGATGCAAATGAACCATGTGAATATCAGTATGGTTTAACAGGAACATTTGCATTAATGATAGGATTTGCAGTTGGTTTACCTCCAATGTGGAACATAGATACAGGAGAGAGCGGTATTGGAGTATTTGGTTTAATGGATCAGGGCTCTAATAATGGAAGAGGTATTATTCCAGCTCCACCTAATGCATGGACAAGAATTTATAGTGGTTGGGAAGTACCAATTACAACTGAATACCCAGACACTATTTTCCTTCCATCAAGATCCGAGAATAAAGTTGTAAAAATTCCTATAAATAACAATGAATATTTTTTAATTGAAAACAGAAATAATAAAGTAGGCAATAAATATAGTTTAGATTCAATCAGAGTATTAATGTCCAGTGATAATAATTATCCCCCTTATATAGAAGTCTTAATTGATTCTATTGGAATAAATAGAGATACAAATAATGTGATAACATCAATTCCTAATTATGATATTGGACTTCCAGCGTCTGGTTTACTCATATGGCATATTAATGATGAGATTATTAATTCCAAAATTGAAAATTTTTCTATTAACAAAGATCTTTCTAATCTTGGAGTTGATCTAGAGGAGGCTGATGGAGCACAAGATATTGGTTTTGAATCTGTCTTTGTATTTAATGATGTATCTTCAGGTTATTTTGGTGATGTATGGTTTAACGGTAATTCTCAGTATGAGTTGGCAAATTTTGAGATGAAAGGTATAAAGCCAAAATTTAGTTTTTCAACTATACCATCTACCATTTCCAGTAATGGTTCTGATAGTTTTATTGTAATTGAAAATATTTCTGCTCCAAAAGATACGATGGATTTTATAATAACTAATTCTTTGATAGAAAATAACTTTCCGGATTATGAAGCTCATATTCTTTCTGTTTATGATTTAAATGCAGATGGATTTAATGAATATTTAGGTGGTCAAGACTCTTTATTTATAGGAAGTATTACTAATAATAGTAAAAAAAAATTTCACAATATAATTGAAGATGATCTCGATGTGACAGTTACTGAAAATAATAATATTTTAGAAATACATGTTTTAGAAAGATCTGATACAAGCTCTTATTACTATAAATATAATTATGACCAGAATGCAAATGATGTAACTTTTCTTTCTTCTGAAATTATTGATAGCTTGATATTTCCAGTCGTAAAAAATAAATTGTATCAACATCTTCCAAAATCTACTTGGGATACATTTTCTAAAAGGGTTTTTGGTAATTCATACACTTTTAGTATTGATGTCACACAATCTGGAATACAAATCGATAACTTCAGTGAACCATTAACAAAATGGAGTGAGTATAATTTTATTTCATTATCTGGAATTGATATTGATTTAGATTCTAGGCTTGATATAATCGCTCTTGATGAAAATGGTTTTTTATATGTTTTTAATAATAACTTAATATTATTGTCAGGGTTTCCAACCTTAGAAAAATTTCTTCCCCCTATTTTAGCAGGTGATATTATTGATGATGATTATATAGAAATCGTTGGGAAATCTCAAGATTCATCATCCATTATGATCCTAGATAATAAAGGAAATCAGCTTTATAATATTTCAAGTAGAAAAGAAGATCCATTGGTTTGCCTTGCTACTGTAAACGGTCATAAGTCTGTTGTTTCAAAATCTGTGGTATATAATTTTGATTTAGATAATGATTTTAACACTGAAAATTCATGGAGTTTTGAGCATGGAACTCAAGGTAATAGTAGACATGTAAACTTATCGCCGCTTGATTCAAGTTTTTCCTCGCAAGAAGTTTTAATTCGATCTTATATATATCCAAACCCTATTAGAGAAAATTTAGGTACATTACGCTTAGAAACATATAATGCTCAATCTATTGAAATTAAGATTTATGATTTACTAGGGATTCAAATAAATAAATTTGAGAAAAACTTAGTTGATTGTTGTTCTCAAATTAATGAGTGGATTTGGGATACCTCTTTATATGAGCCTGGGGTATATTTTGCACATGTTTCCGTAGTTGGGGAAAATGTTGAAAAAAATAAAATCATTAAAATTGCTATTTTATAATGGGAAAAATAATATTTTTTTTCTTATTCAATTTTATATTTATTTTTTCAAATGTTGAATATAATCATCCAGAGCTAAACTGGCATTCATTTGAAACAGAACATTTTAAAATACATTTTCATGATGAAACTGAAAATACCGCAAGAGAGGCTGCAACTGTTGCAGAGGTAATCTATCCTAAAATAACGGAATTCTATAATTTTCATCCAAAAGAAAAAACCCATTTAATTCTTATTGATCCAGATGATTACTCAAATGGGGCTGCTTACTATTACGATAACAAAATGCTGATTTGGGCTTCACCATTAGATTTTGAATTAAGAGGAAGTCACCGCTGGCTTCAAAATGTAATTACACATGAATTTGCTCATATCGTTTCACTGCAAAAAGCAATGAAGGCTGGGATGTCAATACCAGGTGCATATTTACAGTTCATGAATTATGAAAACGAGAAAAGGCCGGATGTTTTGTATGGATATCCGAATGCTATGATAAGCTATCCAATACCTGGCACGGTCGTTCCTCCATGGTTAGCCGAGGGTATTGCTCAATATATGTATGATTCTGCAGATTGGGATAATTGGGATAGTCACAGGGATATGATTTTAAGGGAGAGAGCTATAAACGGTAATATGTTATCCTTTACAGAAATGAACACATTTGGAAAGAAAGGTATTGGTAATGAATCGACATATAATGCGGGTTTTGCTCTTTCTACATACATAGCTAATGAATTTGGATCTGATAAAATAATGGAAATAATGGATGAACTTTCAAATCCACTTCAATTCTCAATCAATAAAACTTTAGAAAAAGTTCTTAATATTAAAGGTGAAGATTTATTTATTGATTTTCAAAGGTCTATAGAAACAAAATATAATAGATTAGTTGAGCCAATCATTTTATTCAATGTAAAGGGAAGAGTATTAAATGATATAGGTACAACAAATATATACCCTAAATGGAACCCAAAAAAAAATATGTATTCTTATTTAAGTAATAAAAATAATGATTTTTTTGGTCAAACAGATTTATTTGTTTACGATTTTGATAATAAAAAAGAAATAAAAATCAAAAGTAATGTTCATTCGGCCACAACCTGGAATAGTAATGGAGAGATTCTTTATTTTTCAAAAAAATCCAAGTATCCCAATAAATTTGGATCTAGGTATTATGATATATATTCTTATGATTTAAACACCGAGCAAGAAAATCGATTAACAATAGACAAAAGAGCCTTTAGTCCAGTTTTCATAGAAAAAGATAGTTCGATAGCCTTTTTGTCTACTTATGATGGAGGTCAAGACCTATATATTCTAGATTTAAAATCTATGACAGATAAAAAAATTACAGATTTTAAAGATAGGCCAATGATTAGTTATCTAGCTTACAATAAAACTAATAATTCTTTGTTCTTTGATATAACAACACATCACTTTAGAGATATTTATCAATACGACCTAAATAAAAAAGAACTTATCAAAGCCTTTGAAGATAGTTTTTATGATGAACGTAACTACTCATCGGATTTTTCAGGAAATGAAGTCTTTGCAAAAGATCAGAGTGGTATATATAATCTATTTTATAGAGAAAATGGTTCTGAAAATGGTGAGTATATTACTAATGTGACTGGTGGTGCATTTATGCCGGATATTTCGAATGATGGAAAAATTTTATTTTCTTTGTATGAAGATGGTAAATATAAAATTTCTTTATTAGAAAATATTTCAAAAATTGATGAAAAAAATGTTGGTTATGGCAAGGAATATTTTCTAAATAATTCAAATTTTAGTGGACCAATCACACAACTAGACACTACAAAATCAAGTCCTTACAAAGATCAATTCCCCAATATGTTCCTCATGCCTAAAATAATGGGAGATTATGGCACTATAAAACCAGGCTTTTATTTTTACTCTACAGAAATAATTAATAGGCTATCCCTCTTTGGTGGAGCATCAATAAATCAATTAAAAGATGTAGATTTATTTTTTATTTTTGATTTTAAACGTTTGTATCCAACTATATTTTTTGAAACATATTTTTTAACTAGGCATACAACAGATAATACAAAGTATAAAAATATCTATGATGTTCAGGATGATATAAAATTTAGATTGGTTCAATTTAGGCCTGGCTTGAGGATACCAGTTTATGGGACTTTAATAGAGCTTTCTACTACTCTGCAATGGTACAGAGCATTTATACAAGAGGAAGTCCGTACTAACGAATATGGAATTATACAAGCTGGGGCTGCATATGATTATTTTAAAGGAAATTCCTACAATTTAAATTGGAGTTTAAACGCAGTTAAAAACACATTAAATAAAACAATCCAACCGACTAATGGATTTTCTTTTCAAGTAATGGCTGATTATGAAAATAATAAATTTATTGAAGGTCTAAAATTTTCTGATTCAGGAACACTTACTGAAGAATTTGAAGATAATGATCTTGTAAGATTACAATTTTATGGTAGCTATCATCATAGATTACCATTTATAGAAAAAGGGTCTATATCTTTAAAAACCAACCTTGGATATATTACAAATAAAAATATTGATTCATTTTTCCATTTTTATTTGGGAGGTTTACCAGGATTGAAAGGGTACACCTTCTATAGCATCAAAGGTGTTCAGTCAGCTATGATTGATGCAACTTTTCGTTTCCCATTATTTCTTGAAAAGCATTATAAGTTTAATTGGCTTATTTTTCAAAATAGTGTAATTGGATTAAATTTCCAAGCTGGAGATGCATGGGGAGAGAAGATAGACAGTATAACACAAAACTTTAGTTTGAAAAAATCAATTGGATTGCAGTGGAGAATAAATGGTTTCTCTTTTTATAATTATCCAACAGCAATTGAGTTTGAATATCACCAACCACTTGATAAATTTAATGATAAAATTAATGGAGAATCAATATCGTATGGAGAAAATGGACGTGCTTATTTTAAAATATTGTTTGATTTTTAGCTCTATTTTATCTCTTGGGTTTTCACAAGATAATAAAAATACTAGTAACGCAAGTGACCAAGATTCTGCATCAGTTGTTTTATTAGATAAGGGTAATACTATTTATCCAGGTAAGCCATTGGTAATGTCTCTGATTTTACCTGGTGCTGGTCAATTTTATAATAAATCACCGTTATGGAAAACCGCCTCTTTTGTATGTGTCGAATTAGCAACCATTTTTGCTTGGAGTCATTTCAATTCAGAAGCAGAGAAATATAGACAAAAATATCAATCTTTCGCAGATGAACATTGGTCTTTACAAAATTGGGCAACAAACCATACAAATTTTCCAAGTGAAATGTTTGATGGGCGTTCATGGTCGACATTCTCTGCATTAACAAAATTATCTGGTACTCATGATTTAAATTTGGTTATTTCTGGACAATTATCTGAAGAATTAGGTTTAACTAGAGTCTCCTCAGACAGTCTGGATTCTAACCCTGCATGGGCTTTCTCTGATGATGTAGTTGTTGTGAAAGATCGTCACTTTTATGAAAATATTGGCAAGTATGATCAATTTTTAGGAGGTTGGGATGATGCTTCAAGTGATTGGTACTGGGAGGAAAAGGATGTAGGCGATAGCCTTGAAATAATAATAAAGACACCAAAAAAACAAAAATATATAGATGAACGGTTTAAGTCTAATCAAATGCTTACTCGTGTTAAATATAGTATTACGGCATTGATGTTTAATCATGTTGTCAGTGGAGTAGAATCAGTGTTTTCCACATTAAATAAATCGAAAAGAGTAAAAGAAAAAGTATCCTCAAATGACTATTATCTCAATTTAACTTATAATCCATTGAACAGTTCCGGAGTCGGAGGAGTGAATTTTGTTTTACAATTTTAATTTAAAGAATGTTTTATTTAAGACCTTTATAATATTCTATTTTTCATGTGCTGGATCAAAGCCTGATACAGAAATAACACTTCAAGATAAATTTGATTCAGGGATGAAGCACTTTGAAAATGAAAAATATTTGAATGCGCAAATTGATTTTAAAAGTATAGTAATTAGAGGTTCAGGTACGGATCTTGGTGATGATGCTCAATACTTTTTGGCTGAATCTTACTACCACAATAAAGAATATTTACTTGCGATTTCTGAATATGAGAAACTTACCAGAAGAATGGGGTTTAGTCCTTTTGTTGAAGATGCAAGATTTAAAATTTGTGAAGCATATAAAATTGAATCTCCCAAATATTACCACGATCAAGAGTACAGTGAGAAATCACTTCAACGGTATCAAGAATTCTTGAATGACTTTCCAAATTCAAAGTATATTGATGAAGTTCTTTTTTCAATCGAGTCCTTAAGAGAAAAGTTAGGTAAAAAAGTATATGAATCTGGTATCCTTTATATGAAAATGGATGAATATGAATCAGCTGAGATGTCATTTCAAAGGACAATAGACTTATATTATGATACTGAGATATTTAATAAGGCTATTCAAGGAAAAATATTGGCACTAGCAAAAAATGGTGAATTAGATAATGCAAAAAGTATCCTTTTAGAAAATATAAAAGGATTAAAGGAAGAAGGCTTATATATTAAAACGAAAGCAGATATTGAAAAAATACAAAGAAAATTGACAAAGAGTCTAAAATGAAGATTTGTTTATTTGGAGGTACATTTGACCCTCCACATATTGGACATCTGTTGATTGCTCAAACAATCTGCGAAGCAGAATCTTTTGATAAGATATTATTTATTCCTGTAAATATTCCTCCCCATAAAAGTGTGAATACTTCTCTTGAGGATAGATTGAATATGTTGAATATAGCAGTTAAGGATAATCCTAATTTTGAAATATCAGATATAGAAATAAGAAGAGGAGGTGTTAGTTATACAATTGACACGATAAGAAAGATCAAAGAAGTTTATAATATTAAATCAAATAAACTTTCATACCTTATCGGAAGTGATAGTTTACTCAACTTCCATAATTGGAAAGACCCAGAAAAAATCTTAAATGAATGTCAAATAATTGTTGCAATACGACCCGGGTTTAGACCTAGTGATATTCCCGCTTGGATTTTACATAAAATTCAATTTGCTAATATACCAAGATTTGAAATTTCCTCTACTAATATCAGAACACGGTGGGTAGAAAATAAAACAATTAGATATATGGTGACTCTACCTGTATGGGAATATATAAATGAGAACCAAATATATATTTAAGCTGCAAAGTCAAAATACCATCTAATTAAATTTATAGTTACTAATATAGTTCCTTCTAGTCTACTAATTCTCCAATTTGTTCTAATCATTAGAAGGGTTAACCCCACCATCAACACCAAAAGAAAAACACTGTTAAAAATATCAGATGAAATCATTGTTGGGTTTAAAATACCTGCTAGTCCTAAAACTCCAAGTAGGTTGAATAAGTCACTACCTATTAAATTACCAATTGCTATACCATGACGGCCTTTCAAGGCTGCGGACACTGATGTCGCAAATTCAGGAGCTGAAGTACCAGCTGCTACTATAGTAACTGCTATAACCCAATCGGAGACACCCATGGCATGAGCAATGTTTGATGCATGTTTTACCATTAAGTGACCACCATAAACAATCATTACTAATCCTACGAAAAAATAAATATATGATTTAAAATCTGCTTTACTTGGGTTAACCTCTTCAGGTGGATCTTTTTTAATAAATAAAAATCCAACATAACCAATAAGGAGACTGAATAAAAGAATACCTTCTATTCTTGTGTATTGATCATCTGTTGTCCATCCATTAAATCCAAAAAATAAAAAGAAAATTAAAGCAGTTGATATTAATAAGAAAAATCCATCCCTATTAAAAAGTTTAGATGAGGTTGCAATTGGCCTTATCATTGCAGTCCCACCAAGGATGAAACCCAGATTAAATATATTAGAACCAATAACATTGCCAATAGATATGTCTGTTTGACCAGTTACAGCAGCACTAATAGTTACTGCAAATTCAGGAGCCGATGTACCAAATGCTACAACTGTTAGTCCAACTACCAAGTCAGAAATCTTTAAACTATGTGCAATTTCAGCAGCAGAATCAACAAGCCAGTCCGCCCCTTTCCAGAGCATTATAATTGAAATTACTACTAAAATTCCATCTATTATTATGTTTGTGTCCATTTTATTCTACTTCATTAAATTAATTGGAATTAAAATACATTGAAATTTTATAAATATTAACAATGAATATTACAATTTATGATTTAATTTGGGACTAATATAATCTTAACATTTATACAAAAATTAGTATTTAAACTATCTTGGAAAACACTATTTAATGATTGAGTTTCAAAACGTATCTTACTCACATGAAAAGGGATATGGAGTAAGTAATTTGAATATGAATGTTCCTGATGGAGAATTTGCATTTTTGATCGGACCCACTGGAAGTGGGAAAACAACTCTGATGAGGCTGGTCTATTTTGACTTACTCCCTGATACAGGAATTGTTCGAGTAAATAGTTTTTTATCTAATAAAATAAAAAAACATCATATACCAAATGCGAGAAAATCTATTGGGATGGTTTTTCAGGATTATAAATTGTTAACCGATAGAACTCTATTCGAGAATATATCACTGCCTCTTCATGTTTTAGGGTTTAATAATAAAGAAATTAAAAATCGTGTTGACGAAGCTTTAGATCTAGTTGGCTTAACAGGGAAGGAAGACCATTCTTCTTTTGAATTATCTGGAGGTGAACAACAAAGAGCCTGCCTTGCAAGAGCAATAATTAAAGAACCAGATGTTATTTTAGCTGATGAACCAACGGGGAATTTAGATCCCGTAGCATCATTTGAATTGGTAAGACTATTAGAAACTATCAATGAAACTGGAACAACAATTTTGATGGCCTCTCATAATTACAATCTCATAAAAGGGCGAGGTAGACCCATATATGAGCTTAAAGATGGTAACCTGAGGGTAAGGTAATAATGAATAAGCTTGTTTACCTATTATTTGAAGGTTTTAAAAATATTATGCGACATAAAATGACTGCTTTTACTGCAGTTTTATCCCTTTTAATCTCTTTATATATTGTAGGTCTACTATCTATTGGTGAGAGCAATACATATAAAATATTACAATATCTTAGATCAAAATATAAAATTGAAGTCTTTTTTAATCAATCAGTTGGAAATGAAGAGGCAATTGGTTTAATACATAAAATAAAAAAAATCAAGGGTGTTAGAAATGCAACCATTATAGAAAAAGAGGATGCCGTTCGAATTTTCAATGATCAATTTGGTGAAAATATAATTGATATATTAGGATATAACCCATTACCAGTAAGCGCAGTTATTAATTTAGATAGAAATAAAAAAGAATTAATCAGAGTCGAACCTATTATAAAGTCCATAAAAGAACTTGGTCAAGTTGAAGAAGTTAAATACCAAGGGAATCTAATAAATAAAATAGAACAAAATTTTAAAAAAGTAACGGATAGAATACCAATTATTACATTCTTAATCACAACGATCGCGCTTCTAATAATATACAACACAATTAAATTGTCTATTTATTCTCGAAAGGATTCTATCTATACCTTACAATTAATTGGTGCAAGTAGGCTATTTGTTAAATCTCCATTTATAATAGAAGGTATTTGCCTTGGATTAATTTCTGTTTTTTTGGTCATTCCATTTTTAGTTTTAACTGTTGAAGCCTTGAATTATTTTATATCAAATTTTACATCATTGAATTTAAAATTAATTTTTGATTTACTAACCTTCCTTAAGCTTGCAGCTTTGATCATTTTTATAACATTCATTGGTAGCTACAGGGCAGCATCTAGTTTCTTGAAGTAATTGCTTTCAATTATTGTTCATTATGGTAAAAAAATAATAAATTTATTTTCTGTATTTAACAGTAAAATAAAATTTTGAGGTAATAGTGGCAAAAACTACAAAAAAAGAAACGAAAAAAGAGAAAAAAACAGCAACAGTAAAACCTAAGAAAAAAGAAACAAAATTAGATATTCTCAACAAAGAGTTCCTTGAACTTCAAGACAAACATGTTAGGTTAAAAGCTGAGTTTGATAATTTTAGAAGAAGAAAATCGGAAGAGTTCTCAAAACTATTACAGTATGATGGAGAGGATGTCATTAAGGGATTCTTACCAATAATTGATGATTTAAAAAGAATGATTGCATCGGAGGAAGAGGCATCCATAGATACTATGAAAGATGGTATTCAAATGGTCGATTCAAAAATTAGTAAATTTTTTGAGAAATTAAATATAGAACCATTTGCTGAAAAAGGAGATATGATGGATGCTGATATGCATGATGCAATGTTAACCAAAAAAGAAGAAAGCATGGAAGATAATTCAATCTTAGAAGTATTTGAAAGTGGTTATACTTATCGAGAAAAGGTTATTCGTCATGCAAAGGTTATAGTGAACAAAAAGTGAGAGATCTTTATGAAGTGATTGGGGTTCCGAAAGATGCTAGTAATGATCAAATAAAAAAATCATATCGTAAACTAGCTTTGAAATATCATCCAGATAAGAATCCTGATAATCCTGAGGCTGAAAAAAAATTTAAGGAAGCTGCAGAAGCGTACGCTGTTTTAAGTGATCAACAAAAACGGTCAAGATATGATCAATTTGGCCATGCAGGCGTTGGCATGGGAGATAATGCTGGTCATGGTGGCTTTAGAGGTGGTGGTGTTCATATGAGCATGGATGATATATTCTCTCAGTTTGGTGATATTTTTGGAGGAGGTGGAAGCCCTTTTGATAGTATTTTTGGAGGCGGAAATTCACGAAGAAGAAGCAAAGGAAATGATGTTCGAATAAAATTAAAATTACCGTATGAAGAAATTCTAAAAGGTGTTGAGAAAAAAATAAAGATTAAAAGAATAGTTGTAGCTCCTGGAGCTGAATTTAAAACTTGTCCAACCTGTCAAGGTCAAGGGCAAGTCACTACTGTACAGAATACCATTCTTGGTCAGATGAGATCAGCTTCTGTATGCCCTCATTGCGAAGGTGCGGGTAAAAGAATAGGTAATCGCCCACCGGGATCAGGGCCTGATGGAATGGTTAGAAAAGAGGAAACAATCAAGATAAAAGTTCCTGCAGGTGTTGAAGAAGGGAACTATATGACTGTAAATGGGCAGGGAAATGAGGATATAAATGGTAATCCTGGTGATTTAATTGTTGTTTTTGCTGAAAGTAGTCATGACTACTTTGTAAGAGATGGTGAAAATGTTATCCTTGAATTAAATATTTCATATCCTACTGCTGTACTGGGTGGTAAAATAGAAATACCAGTAATAGGTGGTAAAGCTGGTCTTAAAATACCTTCTGGTATACAGTCAGGCCAAGTTCTTAGAATGAAAGGTAAGGGATTTCCACGTCTAAGAGGAAGATCAAACGGAGACCAATTGGTAAAAATACAGATAAATACCCCTAAAAATATTTCAAGAGGTGTTAAGAAGATTATTGAAAACTTAGGAAAAGAAATTGAAGATATAAAAAATCCATTTACTAAAATTGAATTATAATAATAAAAATATTATAGCTGTTTTAATTTTATTAAAATCCATTATAATAATGTTTATTGTTAAATTAAATAATGATAAAAATATATCTAAGATAAAGAAAATAGAATATTTGGGAAAACTATGCTGACAAAACAAAATAAAACTGATTTATTGGAGATAGCTATCATTTTTGCAATGTTTTTTCTAATAGTAGTGATTTATGTTCCAGTTGCTATTTGGGAAAAAGAAGAGTTCTTTGAAAAAGAAAGCAGATATAGAATGCAAAATGTCTATGATGTTGAAACATTCTATTCACAATTAACTGGAGAATATAATCCCAATTATTTAGAGGCACTTTCCGTAGTGAATGCGGCCCGAGATTCTACAGTTGCTGACTCCTTATTCTTTGGTGAACAAAGAATCGTATTATTTGGAAAAGAATTTTCAGTTGATATTAACGAATCGTTTACTTTTGAATATGATACAACCTTCGGTATTAAAAGTTTTAGAAAAGATACTATAAATGATACTACCCTGCAAATTGCTGTTTTTTCTAAAGATTTAGGTCGTAACGACACAAGTTTTATCAGAAAAAGAGATTTAAATCTTTATAATCAAAATGAAGATTTTATAGGTGTTGTAAATGAAGAACCCTTAAAACGCGTTGAGGCAATTGAATATTACAAGACCAATATTCCAGACTCCACAACTTTTTATTGTCCTCTTTCAAATGAACCTTATGATTTAGAAATAAATAGCGATGGAACTCAATTATCAGTATCTAGTCCTATAGATGATCCTATAACAGAATCCAGGTATTTGATTTTTGCATTTAGAGCTGGTAGCCATGGTGTGATTCAAGGTGGAAGACGAAGTTGGGATTAAATTAATATACCTATTATGATTGGCATCGTCATATCAGATTCCTTCTTGCTCACTGGAAAGTGGGAAGAAAGTGATGTCGGGTGGACGCTTAATGCCATTGAGAAAATAGATTTTACCGAATCTATATTTCCTATTCTCTTCAATGAAAACGAGCTCAACTCAATTCTTGCTTCAGCACTAAGAAAAGCAAAAGAAATTCATTCATTTGATGCTGTTGATGTCCTAGTTGGTCTTCCAGACTTATTTGTTGAACATTCAGTTGTAGAGAAAGATCAAGATTTATCCAAAGGAGATTATCTAGATTATTTTCAATGGTTAGAGAAACAAAAAGGAAGACCTTCAAATCAAGAAGTTTATACTTACGGCCAAATTTATTACCCCGCTGAAAGTAATATTCATATTTGCACTGTACCCAAATCATTGGTAAGAACTTTAAAGTTGTCCATTACAGAAATGGGAGGGTATACAAAGTGGATGGGGCCAGTAAGTACGCTTTATTTAGATGGATCAAGTATATCTGAAGCTGCATTAATTCATAGAAGTGGAAGCAAGTATTCTTTTATGAAAGTTCAAAATAACAGATTTGATATGGGAGTTGTAACCTTTTCAGGTGGAATAGCGCGAGTGGCCTCTACTACAGATTCAAGCGAGGATGTTACACTTGCGGCTTTGGGCTTAGAGAAGTCTGACCTAGATGATATACCCGTGTTTTGTCCACAAAAATTAGGTAGGCAAGCAACAAGTGCATGGGAATTTTCGGATTTTCGGCCAAGTATACCATTTGAAAATGTTAATTTAGCTGTTCCTATTAATCCAAAAATTCCTCGATATGAAGCTAATATTTTATCACAGTTAATTACCTCAAATTGTATTGGTTTTTCAATGAATTTTTTTGAGGAGCCAGGAATTACAGAATTCTTTTTTACTCAAGTAATTCCAACCTCTATAAATCAAGAAGAGGCTACTGATAAAACTGTAAATCCAATCGAAGATTTAGATAGCGCTGATAGTGAATCAGATGATGAAGAAATTTCAAATGTTCAAAATTCCCAATCGATTACAAATTTTTCTCTGGTAGTTTTTCTTATTGTTTTACTTTTTATTGCTTTCAACTATATGAAGCTTCAAGATCAGATAAATAATTCATTTTTTGGAATTAAAGATACATTTAAGATTGAACGGTCAGGTTTTGATTCATCTGCAGTTTCAAAGGGAAAAATAGAGTCAGCAAATACAGATTTATTGAGGAATTCAAAAGCGATCTCTTCATCAATATTAAGTTTATTAACTGAAACAGATTTAAATCGTTATAATGCATTAACAATAACAAAATCATTTTTAAGTCTTGAATATTTAAGCGGATCTAACCCAAACATAGAGAACATACTAGGAATAGATCCTACATCTTTTTCTGTTGAGGCTACCGGTAAAGATAGCACTGTTTTTTTGTGGTATTATAGTTTTGAACTACCCATTCCAGATAACGACATAATTCCTGGTAAAATTAATAAAATAGATTTAATGGAGCAGCTAGATACCACTCTTACTGATTATTCTTTAAAATATTTTGAACAAGTATTTACAAAAAACCAAATTTATGGTCCGCTTTTGATTTGGGTTAGAGGGAAAGCTGATATTCTCCAAGCAAGCGCTATCTTTTCTAATGTTGATAATGATATCCTATTAAGAAAATTTGTTTTATTTAATAAATCAGATAAACCAAATCCAAGAGCAGGTTTTTACGTATCAATCCTTGAAGATTAAATGAAAATAATCAGTGGAAAGTTTGGTAGCCGAAAAATTATTACAAGTAAAAAACTTTTATATAGACCAACTAAATCCAGAGTCAGGAAAAGTTTATTTGATACCTTGAATCCATATAATTATGAAAATGTCTTAGACTTATTTGCAGGTTCTGGGATTTTAGGTTTTGAAGCTGCTAGTAGAGGAGGTAGCGATATTACTTTTGTAGAAAATGATTATAAAATTATGGAGAAAATAAAGAAAAATGCCTTATTACTAGAGGGTCCTAGCTATAATTTTATTGTTGATAATGTATTTTCTTTTATACAATATACAAAAAATAGATTTGATCTCATTTTTGCAGATCCACCTTATGAAAAATATGATTTATCTTTGTTAATAAAACAAATTCCAACTTTATTAAATACCAACGGGAAATTTATTTTAGAGTGTACGAAAAATCAAAATCTATTAGATGGTGTAAAATATGTTGATTATGGCACGTCTAGGATCTTTATTTGGGAAAATTCATGAAAAAAATTATTTATCCTGGAACATTTGATCCAATACACAATGGACATTTAGATATTGCAAAAAGAGCCTCTAATTTATTTGATGAAGTTGAATTTGTTCTAGCCATAAATGGGCAAAAACAACCTCTATTTTCTATTGAAGAAAGATTGAAAATGATACGAGATTCAGTGAATGATATTAATAATATTAAAGTTAGTTTTTTTGAAGGTTTAGTTGTTGATCACGCAAAAGCGGTAAAAGCAAATTCAATTATTCGAGGAATGAGACATGTAAGTGATTTTGAATATGAATTTCAAATGGCTATGATGAATTTTCATTTAGATCCAAAAATAACCTCATTATTCATGATGCCAGATGAAAAGTATATTCATTTAAATTCCACATTAATTAAGGATGTTGTTAAAAATGGAGGAGATGTTTCTAAATTTGTACCAAAATCTGTTTATAATGAATTATTATCTAAATATTCTGACTAAATCTTTTTAATTTAAAATACTCAAAGAAACAAAAATTTTATTTAATGCCAACCTACGATTATTTATGTAATACTTGCGGAGAAAAGTTTGAGCATTTTCAATCAATGTCAAGCCCTGCTCTTAAACAGCGTCCTGAATGTGAAAAGGATGACTGTAATGTAAAGCGTATTGTTAGCGGGGGCACCGGATTAATTTTTAAAGGGTCTGGATTTTATTTAACAGATTATGGAAAACCAAAATCTGAAAAATCACGAGACGAAAAAACTAATAAAAGTACTAAAAAAGAAAAAAAGAAAAAAAATATTTCAAAAAATAAAACAAGGAAAACCAGTAAATGAGCTCATCTAAATCTATATCCATGGAAAATGGAAAATTAATTGTTCCAGATAATCCAGTTATTCCATTTATTGAAGGAGATGGGATTGGTCCTGATATTTGGAGAGCCTCTGTTAAAGTTTTCGATGCAGCAGTTAATAAAGCTTTTCACGGAGATAAAAATATAGAATGGTTAGAGGTCCTTGCAGGTGAGAAAGCATTTGAAGCTACAGGTGAGTGGTTACCTCAAGATACATTAGATACAATTACAAAGTATAGTGTCGCAATAAAAGGCCCTCTGACAACCCCAGTTGGAGGAGGTATTCGGTCTTTAAATGTTGCTTTGAGGCAGAAATTGGACTTATATGCCTGTGTACGTCCAGTAAGATGGTTTAACGGTGTTCCATCACCAGTGAAAGAACCAAACTTAGTTGATATGGTTATATTCCGAGAAAACACTGAGGATATATATGCTGGAATTGAATGGATGCATGGTAGTGAAGGCTTGGAAAAAGTGAAATCATTTTTAATGAATGATATGGGTGTTACAAATATTAGATTTCCAGATACTGTAAGTTTAGGTGTAAAACCTGTATCTAAAGAAGGTACGGAAAGAATTGTTAAAGCAGCAATTGAAGACGCCCTAAAACATAATCGTAAATCAGTCACCCTAGTACACAAAGGGAACATTATGAAATATACTGAAGGTGGATTTCGAGATTGGGGATACCAATTAGTAAAAAATGAATACTCTTCTGAAGATCTTGACGGTGGGCCGTGGCAAACTATACGTAGGAACGGTAAAGAGTTAATTGTAAAAGATGTGATCGCAGATGCATTTTTACAGCAAATTTTACTAAGGCCAAGTGAATATGATGTTATTGCCACATTAAATTTAAATGGAGATTATATCTCAGATGCTCTCGCAGCTATTGTCGGAGGTATAGGCATTGCTCCAGGTGCTAACATTAATTATGTTAGTGGTCATGCTATTTTTGAAGCAACTCATGGAACAGCTCCAAAATATGCTGGAAAGGATCAAGTCAACCCAAGCTCAGTCATCCTTTCAGGCGTTATGATGTTAGAGTACCTAGGGTGGCAAGATGCTGCTGATTTAATTGTTAAAGGGATTGAAGGTGCAATTTCAAATAAACGGGTAACTTACGATTTTCATAGGCTAATGGAAGGTGCAACAAAGTTAAAATGTTCTGAGTTTGGAGATGAAATCATATCAAATATGTAATTTCTATCAATACTTATTTAATCTAATGCAATTTATTAATTGACCACTGCTAAGTGTAATGTTTATTGATTTTACAGAGGTTGATTTGTTCGCTGGTAGCGGTGGAAAAGGTGCTGTCAGCTTTAGGAGAGAAAAGTTCATACCACTAGGTGGTCCAGATGGTGGTGATGGCGGTCGAGGCGGGCATATAATATTTAAAGCAGACTCCAATCTAAGAACTTTACAAGATGTAAGATATAATAGAAAATATCGTGCTGAAAATGGATTTGGTGGTGGTAGTTCAAGAAAAACTGGTAGAAGTGGGAAAGATAAAATTATAAAAGTTCCAGTTGGAACTATAATAAAGAGAAAAACATCTCAAGAAATAATTGGTGATTTAACTTCAGATACTGATACTGTTATTGCCTGTAGTGGTGGCCGTGGGGGTAAAGGGAACATACGTTTTAAATCATCAACAAACAGGGCACCTAGAAAATCTCAACCAGGTGAGCAAGGTGAACATGGTTGTTTTGAAATTGAATTGAAGATTTTAGCAGATGTCGGATTAGTTGGTATGCCTAACGCTGGAAAATCAACATTACTTTCTCATATTTCTGCAGCGAAACCAAAGATTGCTGACTATCCTTTTACAACGTTAGAGCCCAATCTTGGCATTGTTAAGTATGGAGAATACAAATCTTTTGTTATGGCTGATATACCAGGTCTTATTGAAGGAGCAAGTAAAGGTAGAGGTCTTGGACATAAATTTTTAAAACATGTTGAGAGGAATAAAGTTTTATTATACTTGATAGAAACTATCGACCCGCATCCATTTAAAACATTCAAAATGCTTGAAAAGGAGGTTCTTGATTTTAATCCTGATTTAATAGCAAAACCTGTAGTGATATGTAGAACAAAATCAGATATTAATTTTGATTTATCCGAAGAATGGAGGGAGTTTAACCAGAATGTTAATATAATATCATCAGTTTCAGGAGATGGCCTTAATAAACTGATTGATATTTTAAGTGGGTTAATTAGTTAAAATACTCATTTTTAGATCTGATTATAATTATTAATTTTAGTGTGATTTTTGGAGAGGTGGCCGAGTGGCTGAAGGCGCTTCCCTGCTAAGGAAGTAACATCGTAAGGTGTTCGTGGGTTCGAATCCCACCCTCTCCGCAGTAACTCTGTCGATAATAAAGTCCCTTGCAAGGACTTTTAACACCAGCGGGAATGATATTTAACCAAAGAAAAACCTATTTTTCGAATTTCTCATAAATATCAATTTGTATTTAGATTTTTTTATTAAGTTAAAATTAAGATTTTTAGTATAAAAACTACCATTGACCTAGAAGCAATTATTGGATTTTTTTTAGCTAATTGTTATCATAATTTTGAAATCATATAAACTCATAACTAGTATATAAAATAAATGTCTTCAGAGGAAAGAAAGTTAGCTGCAATTGTTTTCACTGATATTTGTGATTTTACAAAATTAATGTCAACTGATGAGAATAAGGCCATGGCTCTCTTAGAGCAACAGAGAGCTCTACTTAAGCCAATAATAAATAATTTTAATGGTGAATGGTTGAAAGAGATTGGAGATGGTATTTTAATGTCATTTCCAAGTGCAGTGAATGCAGTAACATGTTCCCTAGAAATTCAGAGAATATTGGCTCATAATCAAGACCTTACAATACGGATTGGAATTCACATAGGTGATGTTATTAAAAAAGATGGGGATGTCTTTGGTGATGGAGTAAATATAGCCTCAAGGTTAGAGCCCTTAGCTGAGCCTGGAGGTATATGTGTTTCTGAGCGTGTTCATGAAGATATTAAGAATAAACCAGACATTAGTACGGCTTTTCAAGAAGAACAGCTTTTAAAAGGTATTGATAAGCCTATAAAAGTGTATTCTATTTTTACTAAAATGGGTTCTTTAGATAATTTGCAGAATCAAAAAGATCCGGTCCAGATTAATAAAAAGAGTAAACCTTTAATTTTTATCTCATTATCAGTGATTTTAGTCATTTTTATATCAATATTTATTATAAAATCTAAAGAAAATGTAGTTGGAGAAGATGCTAGAAAATCTTTGGCGGTATTACCTTTTGATAATATGAGTGAAGATAATAAATCAGAATACTTTAGTGATGGTATTACAGAAGATATTATCACTTATTTATCGAAAATAGAGGGCTTAAAAGTGATCTCCCGTACTTCAATTATGCAGTATAAAGATTCAAAAAAGAATATTAAAGATATTGCAAATGAACTTGGGGTAAATAATATCCTAGAAGGAAGTGTTCGAAAAGTAAATAATCGAGTTCGTATAACTGGTCAATTAATTGACGCTAAAACCGATGAGCATCTTTGGGCAGAAATATATGATCGTGAACTTGATGATATATTCTCTGTTCAAACAGAAGTTGCAAAAAGTATAGCATCAGCGTTAAAAACCGAAATGACTGATGATGATATTGAGAGATTAAGTAAAGTTGTTACTAATAATACAGACGCATATGAACTATTATTGAAAATAAAAAATACTAATTATTTAGTCCGTCAAGAATGCTTAAAAAGAGAGGAGGTACTAAAAAAAGTTGTCGAATTGGATCCAGAATCTTCTTATGCATATGCTAGATTAGGAGGCATTCATTCGTGGATATATTTTTTCGGAATGGATAGAACAAAAAAAAGGCTAGAAATGGCTAAGGAGGCGTTAGATAAAGCATTAGAAATAGATCCACTATCATCTACAGCTCATCTCGAGATGGGATTTTATCACTACGCCGGATTTTTGGATTTTGAAAAAGGGTTAAAAGAGTATAAAATAGCTGATCGACTGTCTCCAAACGACTCAGAGATAAAATGGAGAATTGCTCTCATATTAAGAAGACAAGGTAAATTTGAAGAGTCATTTGATCTAATGAAAAAGTGTTTTGATCTTGATCCTAAGAATGCACTCATACCTGATCAAATGGTATTAATGACATCCTATTTAGGTTTGAGTAACCTATTTGATCGATACTTTAAAATTGCAAGCGATCTCGGAATGAATGTTACCACCGGACTCATGTATAAGGTTACAGAAAAATTTGGAAGAGATGGTGACTTGAATGAGTACAAAACAATTATAGAGGAAGCCAGTAAAGTAGATCATGACACTTGGTTTCATAGCTTTATAGCAGAATATTATAGAATTAATAAAAATTATGAACTCGCATTCAAACATATTGATAGAATCCGTGATCAAGATCAGAATTCTCAAACAAGTTATACACCGAAAGATTATTTAAGGGCGATAATTTACCTTGAGATGGGTGAGAAAGAAAAAGCTATGGAACTTTTCACTATTGCTTTAAATGATATTGAAGAAAAATTAAAAAGTGAGAAAGATGATCCACGGTTTTTAGCATTTAAAGGAAAAGTCTTAGCTTATCTTGGAAAAGAAAAGGAAGCTATAGAATTTGGAAATAAAGCCACAAATATTGTTTCAGTTGAAAATGATAAATTACAAGGTGGCGATTATAATTATAACCTTGCAAAAATTTACTCAGTGACCGGTAATTATGAATTAGCAGTCAATGAGTTAGAAAAGATTTATAATGCTCAACCAAAAGCAGCATTTTTAGGATTGTTATTATATGATTATGAATTATCTTATATTCAACAATATGAAGGTTTTCGTAATTTAGTTAATAAATATAAATAAAATAAATATTAGGTTTAAATTTCGCTATTTGAGTTAATTACAGTATTATTTTCCATAATAGTAAGTCAGGTATTTTCTCATTTGTATAGTACTATTTCTGAAATAATTAAAGTTTATGATTGTGCTCACAATTTCCTATTCAGATAGAATATACCTTTGTCTTTTTATCTCTTCCTTTTAAAGCAATTTCACCTTGAGATGATGCAATTGAATAGAGATCTTTTGTTAATGCAGTATATATTTCTTGACTAAAAGCTATATCCGTATTGAACTCTTTGTTCGCCTGCTCTAATCTAGCTGCAACATTCACAACGTCACCTATAGCAGAATATTGTAACATTCTTTCACTTCCAATATTTCCAGATATGATACTACCAGTGTGAATTCCAGTTCTTGCTGTTATTTTTTTAATACCATGATTGGACCAATAACGTGATAGTTCAGATTCTTCCCATTTTTCGTTTAGGATTTCTAATTGTTCACGCATTTTAATAGCGCATTTAACAGCTTGATTTTCATGGTTTTCAAGTTCTTCAGGAGCACCAAAAACAACCATCATGCAATCACCTATATAGTTAAGGATATGTCCACCATGTTTATCGATAATATCATGCATTGCAGTAAAATATTCATTTAAAAACTCCACAGCAACTTTGGGTGACATGTGTTCAATTATTGTTGAGTAAGATGATATATCTGTAAAAGATAAGGTAACCCATTTATTTTCACCAGATAGAGCTCCCTCATCAGAAAGCATTTTATCAGATAATACATCACCAAAATAGCGTTTTAAGGTTTTTTGCATTAAGTTTTTTGTTTGATCAATCGAAACGGTTTTTGCAAAGTTTAATCGATTATTGTGTTCATTATTATACCTGTTCCAAATTATAAGAATTATCGGTACTGGAATTGTAAAGACAATTATATCCGTGGAAATTCCATTAAAGTTCATGGCAGGCAGTAATGTTGCTAGTAAAAAGATTAAAAGAGATATTGTTGTAACTAAATTAAATGGAAACATAATACCGATAAACATGAATATTGCAGGTATGGATGCTAGAAAATTAATCGCATCTATCTCTGGTGCATTTTCAATAGCTATGACCTGAAGTACCTGGTATGTATGAACTAATACTACCATGACAGCAATAAATAATCCATGTCTTTTTGCTTTGAATGATTCTGGAAAAATAAAAAAGGAGAGAGTCATTCCAATTAAGATGGGAAAACCAATCAAAATAGGTCTAAAGCCACCAAGTCTTTGATAGGCAGTGAAAGTATCAAAAACTAGAATTAAAGAAATAAAAATAATCGCAAAATTCAATATCTTTTTTAGTTTGATCCACTGAGATTCCATAAACTGATCTTCCATTACAGGATTTTCGAACTTACATGTGTATCTGTCTATTCTAGAAAAATTATTTTCATTCATATTTTATGTTTCCAATGTATAGTTTAACAAAATTTTCACAAAAAAAATTAGAAAAATGGAATTGTTTACGATTTTTGATTTGGATTGGAAACACTCATTTCAATCAATTCCTCAATATCTACATAATCTAGGGCTTTTTCATGAGTTGCTTCAAGGTCAACCTGGGGTGCAAATCCAGCTAAGTAGGCCTCTTTCCAACGCAGTGCGCAAATACACCACCTATTCCCCTTTTTGAGTCCTGGGAAGTTATATAGTTCATTAGGAGTGGATAGGTCATTTCCCCTTGATTTTGAAAATTTCAGGAATTCATTTGTCATAACTGATGCGACAACATGTCTTCCTTGATCTTGATTATTTGTTCTACAAAATCCATCTCTGAAAAAACCAGTTAACGGTTTTTTTGAGCATAATTTTAAATCTGTGCCTAATACATTTTTCATATGATAAGTTACAAATAAACTAGTAAACTATATTACTAGGGAAAATAAAAAAATAATAGTACCTAAATATAGCAGTTTAAGAATTTAACTTTAGATATATAAAAAAATAAAAATTGCATTAAAGATGATTTTTTTATTATTATTATTTATGTTAACAATGGAAGGTTCCAATTGAATGGATGTTTTTGAGTTTATCAAAGAAAAAAGAACAGAGGTAAAAGAAAATACGGAGCAGTATAGAGCTATCTTGGAACCGAAGCTTAGATTATTATCAAAGCAGATTAATTCAAAAATAATTAATAACTTAAATAATCCATGGATATCTAACTTAATCCCATTTGACAGTTCTTCATTATTTAGTAAAAAATATAAAATTGATAATGAAAAGATTAAAAATGCCTATCATAAAATCAATGAAAGAATAGGGGAAGAAATTTTTATTGGAGATTGGGAGCTAATAGATCAAAATCGAATAAATACTTTTGCAGAAGTAACAGGGGATAAACAATGGATCCATATTAATACTGAAAAAGCAAAAAAAGAATCGCCATTTAAATCTACCATCGCACATGGTTTTCTAACTTTATCCATGATACCAAGGTTGACCGAAAGTCTCCAACAAAAAAAACTATATTCTAATTCAAAATTGATTGTGAATTATGGTTTAAACCAAGTACGATTTCCATACCCTGTAAGATCTAATTCTAAAATTAGAGGTAGAGTAAAATTAATCAGTGCAATACCTTTGAAAAAGAGTATTGAAGTTGTGAATGAAATTAGTATCGAAATGGAAGGAAAAAAGCGTTTTGGATGTGTTGCTGAAACAGTACTAAGGTTATACTATTAAATGATTCTTATAAAAGCAAAGGAAGCGATACAATGATTATAAAATATATTATTTCAGTTTTAGTTTTTTCCCTTTTCTCTTGCGAGAAAAAACAAGAAGCAAAAAGTACCAGTAATTCTATCAAAATAGAATCACTGCAGGTTGGAAACTATTCTTTAGATAAATTAAAATCTAAATTATCGTGGGTAGGTCGAGAGATTACCACTAAAACACACACGGGAACCATTGATATTAAAAGTGGAAATATAATGGTGGAGGATAATGGTAATATTTCAGGGGAAGTTTTACTCGAAATGAATACAATTATAGTCACTGATTTAGAGGGAAGGAGCAAAGAGTATCTTGAAGGACACCTTAAAAGTGAGGATTTTTTTAGTGTTGTAGATCATCCTGAAGCAAAATTAACATTTAGAAATAATTCAGATATATTAAGTAATAAAATTACATTTGATGGAGAATTAACTATCAAATCGATATCAGAAAAAGTTGAATTTGAAGTCTATTTATCACAAGGGTCGCCGAATATTCATGCTGATGCAAGTTTAACATTTGATAGAACAAAATTTAATGTTAAATACAGGTCTGGACTATTTTTTGATGATTTGGGTGATAAATTAATTTTGGATGATATCGATGTTAAATTGAATATTATTGCTGATATTCTTGCTGAAAAATGATTTAATCTCTTAAGTCTTTTCTAGATTTTTTGATCCCCAGTCACCTAATTTATTAAAAACTGGAAGTAGTGTTTTACCTTTACTGGTTAGAGAGTACTCAACTCTTGGTGGAATTTCTTAGTAAAAATGGAATAATCAATGGAAATATTATCTTAGATATTAAAGTCAATTGACGTTAAGGATTTAGGAGGACAGTGGAAAGAAAAACTAAATGGTCATTTGAAAAGTCAAGATTTTTTTGATATTGTCAATTATCCAACATCAAATCTAAAATTTAATGGTAACATAAATAATAAGATAAATGAACAATATCTATTTAATGGGGACCTTACAATTAAGGGTATCACTCATCCAATTTCATTTGCTTCAAAAATTAACAATAAAAATGAAATGCTGATTGTAGATGCAAAACTTACGTTTGATAGGTCTTAGTATGATGTCAGATTTGGCTCTGGAAAATTTTTTGAAAACCTTGGTGATAAATTAATTTTCGATGAAATAGAGGTGGATGTAATTCTTATTACAAATTAAATATCATGTATTATTGATACTATTATTCATTTACTTTAAATAGTGGATTTATATTTTTGTAATAGTCTAATATATCGATAGGCTATGAAGTATATATTAAAAAGAAGAGAAATAATTAAGATAATAATCGGGGGATTAATATCTATCTTCAGTTCTCTCTTTGGATTGAATAAGTTTCATAAAAAAAAGGTTACAAGCGTTTCCATGAATAATATTAAAAGAATAACTAATTTGCCTGAAAACGGACCATGGCCAACATTGGATCCTTTTTTATTTTGTGTTCATCATAATGATGAATATCCACTCGCAACTAAAAATTATTTTCCTAAATCAAGTTTAAGTGGAAGAAATATTGGAAATGATTTTTCTAATAAAGATGGGTGGAACATGTATCATGGTGAGACTATTCCAGGTTTTCCAAAACATCCTCATAGAGGCTTTGAAACATTAACGGTAGTAGAAAAAGGATTTATTGATCATTCAGACTCTTTAGGGGCTACTGCAAGATATGGTAATGGAGATTCCCAATGGTTAACTGCCGGTAATGGAATTAACCACTCAGAAATGTTTCCACTATTCAATCAAGATAAGATTAATAAGCTAGATTTTTTTCAAATTTGGATTAACCTTCCAGCCAAAAATAAATTTGTAAGTCCAAAATTTTTAATGTTCTGGAAAGATCAGATTCCTAAAGTGAAATTAAAAGATAAAAATGGTGTAGTGTCTACGATGGAAATAATCTCTGGAGATTTTAATAAGATTAAGGCTCCAGTTGCACCACCAAATTCCTGGGCAAGTAATCCTCTGAATCATGTTGCTGTTTGGGTATTACATTTAAAAAGTAAAGGAATTGTTAAAATACCCAAGGCTGCTACAGACATCAATAGATGTCTTTATTTAAACAAGGATACCAAAATTAATTTAAATAATAATCCAATAAAAGCTCATACTATGATCGAATTACATTCTGACAAAAGCATTTCTTTGGAAAATAAAGGATCTGATACTAAAATATTAATCCTTCAAGGAAAGCCCATTAATGAGCCAGTTGCAAAATATGGACCTTTTGTGATGAATACAAGATCAGAAATAGAACAAGCATTTCATGATTATAATTCAACTGGATTTGGTGGATGGAAATGGGAAAAACCTGACCCCATACATGGAAGTTTCAATGGGAAATTTGCGAAGTATCCAAATGGAGATTTCGACAAGCCATCGTAGGCAATTAATAGATGGTAAAATTTTAAAATAAAATAAAAGGAAAATTAAATGAAAAAAACATTTAACGATATGGTTGAAGAATCAAGAGATAATCTAGATATTATTGATTCTCACACACTTAATTCTTTGATAGAGAAAAAAGAAGATATGGTGATAATTGATGTAAATGATAAAGAGGATGTCGAGCAAAGGGGAATGGTAGATGGAGCAATAAATGTTTCACTAGGAACACTCTATTACAAGGCTGATGATAAAGTTCCTGAAGATTTTAAAGACAACCGTATTCAAGATAGAAATAAAAAAGTAGTGGTTACATGTGGGCTGGGTATGTGCGCAGCAATTGGTGGGAAAGTTTTAAAGGATATGGGCTTTAAAGATGTTGTTCTTTTAGATGGCGGTGTGACAAAATGGAAAGAAGACGGCTATGAATTAAAAAAGTAATTTAAGTTGTTGGGTGCTTGGATATTTTTTTCAAGCATCCATAACTCTACTTCATTAAAATAATCTTTTTAGTATCGCTAAATGAACCCGCATCAAATAATATGAAATAAACTCCACTGGAATGATTACTTGCGTCCCATTTTTGCAGGTATTTCCCTTCGTTAAATTTTATATTATTTATTATCTGAAATATTTCGTTTCCCTTTATATCAAATATTTTAAGACTTACCATTTCTTGTTTGTGTAATTGAAATGGTATGTTCACCACTGGATTAAAAGGATTTGGGTAAGATATATTTAATGAGTGCTGTTTTGGATAAATCGATGAATTATCATTGTTTAATGTGAACTCAAAGTTAAAGGGTTCTCCTAAATCATGACTCAAGGTAGATCCAAAATAACCGGAAACCTCTAATTCTGAAATATTAATAATTTCAAATTCAGAGGTTAAATTGTCATCAGAGTATGTTAATTGAGTTAAAAGTCCCTCACCTGGTGGTATTGGATTTCCAAAGTATTGTGAAAGTCCAACAACTAATCCAGCATCATTTGTGGAAATAGTCCAACTTTCTTCTTCGGCTCTTCCACCAGATCCACTAAGGATGGGAATTGATGAGAGCGTGTTTTCTTCATCTGTTAAAAAAGAAATTTTAAATTGAAATCCATATATTGGTTCATAATTCATTAAGTATATATCTATTGTTTTATTCATGGTGTTTTGTGCAATAATCTGGAATGAAGCATCTGCATTAGAAATCATTTCGTCACTGTAAACTATCAACTGTGATTCAATAAAATAGAATGGTTCAGTATGACCGTTATAATTATAATTACATTCCGCACAGGTTACACCATCAATACACGCTGGATTATTAGGCGAACATGCGTTAAAATAATCTTGAAGTACGTAATCTAGTTTAATATTTGATCCAGCATTTATGTAATCGAGAAGATTAAAATCTTGAGGAGTTACTTTATCACCCGGACAGAAACCAGCTCTATCATAAATCCAAGTACCATTTTGGGGAGAGCAGTTATTACTTTCACAATCAGACCTCCATATGTTATGAATAAAAGTAGGTTCATCATTTATATTTATATCATGTATTTTGTAGGAAAACTCTGCTGCATTATCTGTGTTCCCCTGTCCATGACCTGTTGTAATCATCCTTAAATTACTCGCTAAAGCATTTGAAGGTATATATCCATTGTAAGAAGGTATATCAATAGGGTTTGTATTATCCCCATATACTAAATTGGAGTAATTCCATACTTTTCTAATTGAAGTATAAGCGTAATCAGGATTACCAACAATAAAATCAAAAGAAATTGAAACAAGCCAACCAGGGTCTACCCATGTATCAATGTATGATCTTAAAATTACATCTCCTATTAAAAAAGATCTATAATCGGATACGTTTAGTGACCATCCACATTCAACACCATATGGAGTCACATATCTACCAATTTCAAACCAATCATCACGATTATTAACAGAGATTTGAGCTTTTCTATCCCAAGGATCACAGCCACCATTTGGACATTCAAGATTAATATTCATAATGATTTCTGAAAAATGTGTGGTATGATTTGGAAATGATATTGTATCAGTAAAAACCCTATTATTTCCAGAGTTTCCAAAAAAGTGATGCACTCTATCCAGAGCAACAATGGTTGTGTCTCCTTTGAGGTTTAAAAATTGAAATAGGAATATTATGAGAATATATTTTTTCATTTCAGAAATAAAATTTTATTAGTAAGGATATTTTCTCCATCTGACAATCGGATAATATATGTTCCAGAGCTAACATTCATTGGCTTCCATGAATAATTGTAAGAGCCTGATTTTAAATGTTCATCAATTAACACATGAGTTAGCTGTCCATTAATATTATAAATATGAGCTTTTATATTTTTATCTGATTTTAAGCTAAAAGATATGTTGCAAATTGGGTTAAATGGATTTGGTCCAGATTTCAATTTATATAGATTTGGAGAAAGAATTTGTTTAGCTTTTACTAAGTTTTTACCCCACCCTCCTAAAGATATTTGCTTAATTTCATTCTTTAGTGGCATTTTCAGATTAAAGCTAGATGGTAAAGAAGATCCATCCAAAGAAAAACCTATAATCTTTTTCCCTTTTTGGGTCCAGCTCCAATTAGAGGGTAATCCATCATAGGAAATTAAACTTTCATTTAATAATTGTATTTCAAAACCTAAAATTTCACCATTCGATTCCAAATGAATGTTGTTATTTTGTTTAAAAAATTCAGCTTCTGTCAAAATGGTTCTATTCGTTATATTTATTTCTAAAACTAATTGAATTATTGTAATAACATCAATTATATCAATTGACCCATCTTGATTGATATCGGATGCATAAACTTGTAATGGCGATCCAACTTCATATCCTAACATTATAGATACTAGCATAACAGCATCATAGATATTTATTGATTCATCAAAGTTTATATCACCTAAGATACCAGATAAAGAATGTCCATCAACCCAACTTGGTGAACCGCGTAATAAACCATAATGACTATTGTTAGAATGATCAAAGAGTGTATCACCAGTTCCTTCATCGAAAGTATAATATGCAACTAAACCCTCTTCATTTCCTGTAAGACTTTGATCTATGAATTGATTAATCTCCTCTGAAGTTCTTGATATATTCCATAATCGTACTTCATCTATTCGTCCGCTAAAAAATCGGCTACTATAATCTGAACCAATTCTAAGAGGATTATTATTTGATGTAACATTTAGGGATGTTCCTGAGAGGTTATATTCTGAACCATTTATATATAATTTTCGAGTATTTTGATTTTTTACTGCCGCAATATGGTACCATTGGTTTGCATTAAGAATACCAGTATTTGTAGTTGCCTCATCAAAACTTAAGCCTGTATATGGTGCTTGGTCTGTAAGCCTTAATAAATAACCATTTGCTGCGCTAGATTGATATTTTGATACAATTCCACTCAGCCATGAAAATTCTTCCGGAAATATCCATGCTTCAATTGTGTAATTTGAAGTAAGATCTAATTGATTATGATCTGATATTAAGACGTAATCATTTATTCCATCAAAATCTAACGATTTATCTTGGCACAATAATAGATTGTAAAGAAATAAGCTAAGAGAAATATAACATTTCATGCGTTTTAAAATAAATTTGTTATAATAAATGTTGTCTGAATATATCTATTTTAATTATCGGAATGAATTTTATTTTGTATTTGATTATTAGTAACCTTTCAATATAAGATTTAATACCGATGGACTTTGTAATATTAATTTTATCTATACTTTGCACTATTTTTTATGTGGTGATAATGCCTTTTGCTCTAAAAAATAAAAATATTAAAGTTCATGATAACCAGTTTCAAGATTTTGTTAACAACGATTCAGGCTATGCTTGGTCTATTTCATCAAATAGAAAAAAACAGTATTACCATAGTTTAAATAAACGCTTAAAAATAAATGCAAAACAAAGAATGTAAGTAGGTATTCATATCTAAACTAATTCTATGCCTAATTTTGACTCCTTTGATAATCTTAGTAAGAATGGGGTTCTTAATTTTAAAGAACTTCATTTAGAATATATTCCGAACTTTTTAACGCCTAAAAGTAGTAACACCCTACATAAAATATTTAGAAACTCTATTAAATGGAAAAATGATAATTTTAAAATAATGGGTAAAAATTATAAGGTGAGTAGAAAAGTAGCACTTTATGGTGATAAAAATATTTTTTATAAATATTCTGGGTCTAAAAAAGTAGCAATTCCATGGACTGAAAACCTTATAATTCTGAAAAATAAAATTGAAAAAATATCTAAAACAAATTATAATTCAGTATTATTAAATGAATATGATGATGGGGAAGTATATATGGGTTGGCATAGTGATAATGAAAGAGAGCTGGGTATTAATCCTACGATAGCATCTGTGAGTTTGGGTTCATCAAGAGATTTTTTATTCAAGCATAAATTTGATAAAGCCTTAAAAAAAGTAAAGATTAATCTATCAAATGGATCTTTATTAATAATGAAGGGGCAAACACAGCATTTGTGGAACCATTGTCTTCCGAAAAGGCGCTTGGTTCATGAGGGAAGGATTAATCTGACCTTTAGAAATATTATCAATTCATAGAACTGATATCGTCCATAAAATTATTGTTTTTAATAGAATTAGAAATTACTTTTTTATAAAATATGATGTTAATTTAAATTATGAAAATAACAATACTGATTATATCCTTGGTTTTTTCCCTATTAAACGGACAATTACTTGAAGACCTCGATGATTTTAAAAAACTAAAAAGAAATTTCATTTTAGAACCGTCATTCATTGAAAAAACTGATGGTTTATGGTATAATGGGATAGAAGATGAGTTATTTACTGGTAGGGTAATAGTTTATTCAAAGTCAAATCCTGAAGGGATAAAGTTAGCTGAATGTACCATAGTAAATGGTATCAAAAGTGGGTTCTTAATACAATATTACAATAAAAAACATATGGTTCCTGGAATTAAAGGACTATACGTGAATGGAAAAAAAGAGGGTGTGTGGACGTGGACTTTTCCTGATTACAGTAAATATCTTAACGCATGGAGGGATGCAGAATCGCAGATTATAACTAGTATTGAATTCCGTGATGATAAAAGACACGGTTATATAACGATTGATCGAGCTACCATTGAAGAAAAAGGAGTTATTGAAAAATACTCCTTTTTGAGAAATGATATTTTATTGAGGGGTCAATACACTGATAGTAATAAGTCAGGAACTTGGTTATTCAACGAATACGAATTAAGTGATTTTGATGAGATGTCAGAGCCCTATGATATCGATATGGATCCGTTTTATTGGTCAAAAAAAGAGGTCTACGATAAAACAGGTAACCTAGCGTATAATGAATGCCGTGAGCCTTGGGATAGAGAAATTGAATGTAAACCGACTAGCTATAAATATTTTAACCCGAAAATATTTATTTATAACGATCAGAAGATATTAGCTGATAAATTAAAAACCAACAGTAGTAATATTACCTACATCCCTGATGATAATGGGTTCCAAGTTAAAGTGAATTTAAAAGATTTTAAGAACCATATCATGAAGCATCATCCAAACGGTACGAGTGTTCACAAGCAAAAGGGCTCTTCTTTTACGATTGATGATAGTTTTAGAAAAATGCTAGGAAACTTAAGATAATGGAGATTTTTTCTTTAAAGTATTTATCCTTTACGGTTCTAGATCATTGAAAAGAATTAATGAATGGTTAGTCGCTTATGGCGAAAGTCATAAAAATCCTTTAAATAAGAAAATTCATTGGATTTGCGTTCCAGCAATAATGTTTAGTGTTGTTGGGCTACTTTTTTCAATTCCTCATGATAGTTTTCCTTATATTTATGGTATTATTCAGATTAATTGGGGTTTCATCGTAATAGGATTGGTTATAACATATTATATAAGATTATCAGTTTCTATGGGTATTGGAATGTTTTTAATTAGTATTTTTTTGATTTTGGGGAATCTCGCTATAAAATTATATCTAACATTTGAATTATGGAAAGTTTCTACTGTAATATTTATCTTTGCTTGGGTAGGTCAATTTGTTGGCCACAAAATCGAGGGGAAGAAACCCTCTTTTTTCCAAGATATTCAATTCTTACTTATTGGCCCTGCTTGGCTTTTATCTTTTATTTTTAAAAGATATGGTATAAAGATCTAGTAATGAGTGCTTTCTAATTGTATTGCTTTATTATTCTATCATTTTTGATAAGTGGGCTTAATGGTGCAATAAAACTTGATAAAATCCTCCTATTCAACTCAAATACTTACTATGGTACATTTATAAAATCTACAAATGAAAAAGTATTTTTTAAAATATCTGGAAATACTGAAGCAGATTCAGTTGATATCGTAAATATCCAGTTATTACAACTTTCTAGTGGAAACAAAATCATAGATAACGGAGTTATTGTTGGAAAAGTAAAAGTAGAAGATCTAGCCATAAGAAATGTAAGACAGGAACTTGAAGGTTCGTTCAAATGGAAAGCAATTGGAGTAGCAAGCGTTCCTATTAGTTTATTATCTGGGTCCTTATTTTGGAATTTGAGTAAACGATTTAGTTCTTCGAATAATGGTATACCCCCAGCGTTATTGTTTGGGTTTTCTTCGGTTTTTAGTTTTCAATTTACTCTTGCAAATATTAACATTTTAGTGAAAGGGTTACCAAAAGATATTGATTTTAATGCAAAAGAATTATATGAAAATGTTTATGCTAAAGAATTAAAAAAACAAAGAAGAATTCTTCTTTCAAGAGGAATTCTTATTGGTACATTAGGAACAGGAATGTTTGCTTATCTATCTAAAAATGTAAAAGTGAATTAAATTTTTTGAATCAATAGAGGCTTACTAAAATGAAGAAAGAACTTAAATTCTTAAAACTTACATTACTAATTGCTTTAATATCATTCAGTTGTGAAGATACAGAAATAAATAGAAATTTTAGTTCAGTTCCAACTGTTTTTACAAAAAAAGTTCTATTAGAAGAATTTACAGGTTCATGGTGTGGATACTGTCCAGATGGAGCAGAAAGACTGGAAGAGTTAGTCAATGATTATGATGTAGTCGGTGTTGCCATTCATTCTCAGGATGCTATGGAAATACAACATGGAGTATATCTTGAAGAAGTTTATCCAATGTCTGGTTACCCTGGTGGTATGGTTGATAGAATTTCTTATGAAGGGTATGTGGGGCATAATAGAGGATGGTGGTCATGGCTTGCTGATCAGCAATTACAAAAAAGTGCAGTTTGTGGTCTGGCTATAAATTCTCAAGTTAGCGGTGATAAAGCAAATATTGAGGTTAGGTATGCCTTTAATACTGAAGTTATATTAGAAAATCATAAATTAAATGTTTACCTAGTGGAGGATAATGTTCAAGGAGAAGGATATGGTTTCGATCAACGAAATTATTATAATTCCGATACTTCAAGTACTTTCTTTAATCAGGGCGACCCTATCATAGGGTATCTACATAATAATACACTAAGAAATGCTATCTATCCAAATTCACTTGGGGAATCATTGTTTGAAGAAAGTTTAACCAATATGGCTTTTGCAAGTTTTTTTCAAATAGATATATCAAATTATAATAAAAAAAACTTGAAAGTTGTTGCTTTCATTACAAAGGTTGGAGAAAGCGTACTTGATCATGAAGTTCTTAACGTTCAAAAATGCGATGTTGATGGATTTCAGGACTGGGACTAATAGTTAGAAATGGATTTTATATCAGTAGAAACGTTGGGCTGGCTTGCATTTTTTTTTCTACTAATAGGTTATTATCTAAACTCACAGATTGATAAAAATTGTTTCTATTATTGGGCTTTAGGGAACATATTGTATGCAATATATGGTTTCTCTGTTAACGCTGTGCCTATAATTGCTACAAGTATTTTAATCTTAGGTATGAATATTTATGGTTACATCAATTGGGATAAAATAAAAAAAATATCATAATATCATGAAAAATAAAAACATAATCATCACAGGCGGTAATAAAGGGATTGGCTTTGGTCTCGTAAAAAAACTATCTGAAAAACATAATATTATATTTACAGTTCGATCCAAGAAAAAGGGAGAAAAAACGTTAAATTCTTTGATAAATGTCCATAGTATACCAAAGTATGTTATAATGGATGTCACATCCTCATCCTCTGTGAATAGAGGATTTGAATTAATTAATGAATCTATGGGATCTATTGATATCCTTATAAACAATGCTGGGATTTTAATCCCTGGCTTAAAGTCTAATATACCTGCTATTGATACAAATGAAGACGATATCTTAAAAACATTCAATACAAACACAATGGGAGTATTGCGAGTTACAAAATCCGCAGTTCCATTGATGAAAAAAGAATCTATGGTACTTAATATTTCAAGTGGTATGGGACAGTTAGAAGATATGGGAACTGGTTCTGCTGCTTATCGATTATCGAAAACAGCCTTAAATGCTCTTACTGTGATATTAGCATCTGAACTGAAAGCTAAAAGTATATACGTGAATGCTATTTGCCCCGGTTGGGTTCAAACTGATATGGGCGGAGAAAACGCAGAATTAACTGTGGATGAATCTGTAAGTAAAATTATTAAATTTATTTATTCTGATTCAATCCCTAATGGTAAGTTTCTCAGAAATGGTAAAATACTACCATGGTAATGAATATTTTATATTTTTAGATTATTTCTTATTTTTTCTTAAAAATTAAGTCTTTTAATGTTTTTTTAATTAATTAACACCGTATAAGTTATTTTTCATTAGATTATATTATTAATTTTTATTGATAAAAATGTAATTTGTCAAATTTATTTTTCTAATTTTAAATTAAGAGGTTAATCATGTTTAATTTAATTAAACTATTTATTGTACTGTTTTCCCTAAATCTTTTCGCAAATACTCTGAATGTTTCAGTGAATGGTAACAATGAAACTGGTGATGGTTCATTCGATAATCCATACGCTACAATTCAAAAAGGAGTAGATGAAGCCAGTCCAAATGACACAGTTTATGTATTTGACGGAATATATGATGGAGGAATTATCATCAATGATAAACCACTGACCTTGCTTGGGCAATCCAGAGAAGAAACAAAGATTAATATTATTAGAAGTACCCCCCAAATTTCTATTATAGATGTTCAAGATGACATGGTTAAAATTGCTAATTTTAGGATTAAAAGAGGTAGTTCAGATCGTGGGGGTGGCATCTATTCAAAAAATTCAAAGGTAATGATCAGTAACAGTGATTTTTCACATAACATTTCTAGTTCAAATGGTGGGGCAATATATGCTGATCGATCAGAAATTGAAATTGATAACTCTTTATTTTTTCTAAATTCATCAGACTCTCTTGGTGGCTCAATATATGCTCACAAAACAAAATTAGTTCTTCATGACCTAGAATTACGAAATAACAGTGCAGTGGCAGGTGGTGCTATTGGTTTAGATACTCTATCTCATTGTTTAGTAAATAATTCTGAAATCTTTAATAATGGCGCGAATGTAGGTGGTGGAATTGCCGTTTTTGATGGTGGTAAGCTTAGTATTCTAAATTCAGATATTTATGGTAATAATGCAAATGCCGTGGGAGGTGTAATTCCACAACACTCTGATCCAGATAATTTTCCATTGTATGGGGGTGGTGGCGGTTTATATCAACAGTTCTCTGATAGTTTAATTATTAAAAATTCTAACTTTGATAATAATACGGCACCCACTGGGATAGGTGGTGGCCTTGCTATCTATTATAGTAAGGATATTGAATTAGAAAACGTAAATATTAATGGCAATGAATCAGGCGGAGCTGGAGGTGGTATTTGTTTTTTACGTTCAGATTATATTAATTACAATGGTGGTGTAATTAGAGATAATAGATCAAATTCTAACAGTGGTGGAGGTATCCATTTAGGAACCGAATCTTTTGATGCTTCAATTATAGTTAATGCTACATTTAGTAGATTAGATTTTATTAATAATTATGCACAGGTTGGAGGTGGTGGTCTAATGTTATGGTCAGCCCGAGTGAATGTCTACAACTCAACATTCTCTCAAAATGAAGCAAATGATAATGATGGAACCTCTAGTTGGAGCGGTGGTGGTTTATCATCTCACTCCGTAGCTGAGCCAAATATAATAAATTCTATATTTTATAATAATTATCCCAACTCATTACATCATCCATCTACAACTTCAAACATGAGCGTAAAGTATTCTCTTCTTGAAGAGTTTCATAGCGGAGTAGAAAATCTTATTGAGATTGATCCTCTATTCAAAGATCCCGAAGGTGGCGATTTTACTCTGCAACCAAATAGCCCATGTATTGATGCTGGGATGTCTGATTTTGATTATGATGGTATTGATGAAATCAATGATTATTTAGGTTCAGCTCCGGATATGGGTTCTACCGAATTTATGCTCGATCCCCCATTGGGTTTTAACGGATTTATATTAGATTCATCTGTAGTTCTAACTTGGTTACATATTACAGATCCAGGTTTTCAATACTATAAAATTGAACAATCGAATGACTCTTTATTTAATGACGAAGTATTAGAGTTATATATCACTGAGAATACACATACCACTGAAAACCTTAATTTTGATTCAACGTATTTTTTCAGAGTTTCTGCATTTGTTGGATACTGGACAGATTATTCTCCAGTATTAGCTTTTACTCTTGAAACTTTAGAATTGGAAAAGAACATGTTACATGCTCAGGAATTTAATGTAAGTCAAAACTTCCCAAATCCATTCAATCCAATTACTTCGATTCAATATACCATACCAGTAAATGGATTTGTAGATATCATTATTTACGATATGAAAGGTAGAGTGGTAAAAAACTTAAAGAGTGATTATGAAGTTGCAGGAACCAAATCTATTCGGTGGAATGCAACAGATAACTTCGGTTCGTCTGTTCCTACTGGAATGTACATTTATAGTGTCAAAGCTGGACCATTTCTGAAAAATACAAAAATGATTTTACTGAAGTAATCATTTGAACTTTTGAGATTAAAAGCAATAAAATTTGTATGTTAATGTTTAGACATTCTATGAAGATACTATACAAAATTCCTTATCTTGCATTTTTAATAAGTTTGTTGCAATCTCAGGATGATTATAGTTTGGAGGATATTAATACAAACTCAACATCTTACGGAGACTCCATTGGAATTTCTTATTTTGAAAATAATGTAGTTATCCACTATTTTGGTCATTTTTATTGAGGGACTTGCACTGCCAGGTTTGGACAGTTAAATAGTCTATACGATGATTTTAAGTCTCAAGGTTTGAACATAGAATTAGTTGGAATTGGTAAAGATAGTCATCTTAGTAGTTTAAATAACTGGATAAGCGGAAACTCTGCACCTATTGTTGCAGATGAGAGCCCATTCAATGTTTGGAATAATTGGAACGCAGGACAAAGAGAAATGTTTATTACGGACTTAAGCGGTAATATTGTTTTTCAAGAAAATATAACAAGTGGTATTCCGGATACTCTTGAAGGATTTTTGTTAGATTTATTATCATATAATAGTCCAAGCCTTTGTGAGTTAGGTGATGTGTATGTTTCAGAAGCTCATAACTCTGGAGACCCTGAAGATTATATTGAAATCTATAACTCAACTAATGAGGATTGTTCTCTTGAAGGATTTCAACTGGATGATTCAAGTTTATTAGATGATTTTACATTTGGAGAAGTTATTCTTTCTGCAGGTGGATACTGGGTTGGATACGAAGATGACGATGATAGTTTTAGTTCGGGATTAAGTTCAGACGGTGATTCAGTTGTCTTTGCTGACCCTTCTGGTAATTATATAGTGAATATCTTAGGACCATCAGAAGAATTCGAAGGGACTTCTTTGACTCACAATTTTTCATCTGATGGAGAGGCTTGTTATTCATTACCATCTCCGGGGTTGGATAATGAAGAGTGTATTGTTTTAAAAGTAGATAATAATAGCCATTTAATTAGCACCTTTACATTATTTAATAATTACCCTAATCCATTTAATCCTAAGACTACATTTCAATTTAGTTTGGAATATAAAAATTATATAAACATTAATATTATTAACCTTAAAGGCCATGAGGTAAAAAAAATATTAAGTAAAAAAATGGAACCTGGTATATATTCCATTACATGGAATGCAACAGATAATAACAATGTCATAGTCCCTTCTGGAGTTTATTTTTATAAAGTTCAATCAGGAGCCTTCCATAAAACAAAAAAAATGATATTAATAAAATAGCATAAAGGTTTTACATGAATAAATTATACATGCAGACGATTTTAATTCTAATATTTATGACATTTTCTTTATCATGCGGCTCTCTTAATAAAGCTCATGGTGAATTGCATTACAACAATAACATATCAAAAGGTCAAGAACTCATTGATTTAAAAAAAGCTTTGGATGAAGGTGCTATTTCTAAAGATGAATTCGAATTAATGAAGGAAAAAGTGATAGATAATGAATACACAAAAGAAATTATTGATACTTCGAAGAATGGTATAAAAACTAAAATAGTTATTTAGGTAAATATGATATCGATTAGATGTATCCTAATCTTAGTTATTTTTACAAAACTTCTATTCTCATCAAAAATTATTTATCAAGATTGTAATGAACCATTAGAGCCTCCTTACCATGGAACTATTTTTTTAGATCCAAATATCATCACAAAATTTGACAAGTCCTCTTTCGAGAAGATTGAGTATGTGGGTAAAGAAGAAAGAGTTATGTTTGATCGGAGATACGATGATTGGATAACCGTAGTACCCTTCATTTTTATAGCATCTTTTTCTGATAATTTAATTATTGAAGTCCAAGTTAATCCAGAATTTATTACAGTTAAAGATGCGAAAAATATAGCTTCAAAATATTGTATGCCTGTAGGACAACTACCAACTTCTTTAAGGTTGGAAGTTAAAACCATGTGGATACATCGAGGAATGAAGGCGTTTGGTGGTGGAAATCAAAATATTTTGATACATACAGATTGGTCTGAAATGCATTATGAAGATCAAGGAATTCTTGAGGAAACTCTTTTTCATGAAGCGACACATACTTCATTAGACGGCCTTTTTTCAGAGGATGAAAATTGGATCAATGCCCAAGAAAAAGATTGTAACTTTATTTCAACCTATGCTTTAGAAAATCCTGAAAGAGAGGATATTGCGGAAAGCTTTTTACCATTTTTTGTAATAAAATTCTTCCCAAATCGTATACCAGCCTCCATGAACAAAACAATCCTTGAAACTATACCAGCAAGAATAAAATATTTTGATGATAAAGTTTTAGATTATTTTCCGTTAATAATTGAATGAAATTTCATCTATTTCTATTTTTAAACCTTATTTCAATACATAATTCTCATGCTATTAATGTTCATGTTTATGATAAAGAATCACAAAAACCTATAGAGAGTGTAAACATATTTTCTGATCATAAAGGAGTTACAACAAATTTCAATGGTTTTTGTAACTTGGGAATTTTTAATGATGATGAAATAATAAATTTTTCATCAATCGGTTATAAACTTTTAAAAATTAAAAAGATAAATGTTTATGAAAATATTTATCTGGAAAGAGAAAATCTTTTATTGGATATGGTTCATGTGGTATCATTAAGTAAAGATGAAAAAAGAAAATATAATAGACTTGAATCAGATCTTAGAATTGTTCTCCCATATGCAAAAATGACTGCTAAACTAATAAAAGAGTATGAACCTGACCTTCTTAAGATAAATGAATATGTTTTTTATAAAAAATATTTTGGAAAAAAAAAGATTTTTAAAGCAATTGAGGATGATCTAATTAAAACTTATGGAAATAAGATTCGTAAATTAAAAAGAAGACAAGGGAGGCTATTAATCAAATTGATAGATAGAGAAACTAATAAAACATCTTTCACAATCATTAAAGAATTTAGAAATATTTTAACAGCAAGTTTTTGGCAATTAACAGCTAAAATTTTTGGACATAATTTAAAATCTTCTTATGATCCCAAAATTGGAAATAACATTTATATTGAATACCTTATAAATAAGATAGAAAAAAGTTGAAATTATTAATTTCATTTAAAATATTATTATTTAGTTATGCTTTTCTCTCAACCACCATAAATGGAGAAAAAAATAATATACTTATTTACGATTTTCAAACTTCTAAACCTTCCAGGGATTGGTATATAGTCAATGATAATGTAATGGGAGGATATTCTAAAGGTTCTGTTTTAAAAAATAAAGATGGTAACGGAATTTTTACTGGAAAAATATCTCTTTACAATAATGGAGGTTTTAGTTCTGTAAGGTATAATTTTGAAAAAATAGAAGTTTCTTCACTTGATACTTTAATTTTTCATGTAAATGGAGATAATAATTATTATCAAATTCGAACCAAACATTCTTTTTATGATAGACATGTATATACTAAAAAAACATTTATAAAAAAAGGATGGCATTTTGTAAAAGTTCCTTTAAATGAGATGAATGCTTCTTTTAGAGGTAGAAGGTTACGAATGAATAATTTTGATAAATCTCAAATTATAGAAATAGGAATTTTATTTGGAAATAAAGTCCAAGAGAGTTTTAATTTAGAAATTGAATTTATTCGTCTAGGTAAATATAAATGAAGTTAAAATATGTTATTTGATTCCTTGAAAATATTTCTTAAGTGTATTGATTGAGTAGTAATGGAGTAGATAAACTATTTGAACTTTTGTTAAATTCAATGTAAGATTATCTATCTTATTAAAATTTTAGAAAAAAGGGTATAAATGAAAGTTAAAATATCATTTTTAATAATTGTTTTTTTTGCACTTAATTGTGCTGGTGATAAAACAAATAAAAAAGAAAGTGAAACTATAAATCAATTAAAAAATGATGAATCTCAAAAGGTGAAAGATGAAAAAAATGCTGCGCAACTAAAAGCTGAAAAAGATGCCGAAGCTAAAAAAATAGCGAAGCTAAAGGCTAAAAAAGAAGCGGATGCCAAAAAAAGTGCAGAGCGTAAAGTTAAAAAATTAGCTGAAGAAAAAAGACTTAGAGAATTAAAAGCTAAGAAAGATGCTGAAGCTAAAAAGTTAGCTGATTTAAAAGCCAAAGAAAAAGCAGAGGCTCAAAGGCTAGCTATTGAACAGTTAGCTAAAGAAGAAGCCAAACGTTTAGCAGAGAAAGAAGCCTTAAAAATTGCAGAACAATTATTAAAAGAAGCTGAAGCCAAAAAGCTTGCAGAGAGAGATCTTTCCAAACAGGTTGGTGAAATAAATTCTCAAGGTGAAAGAGATGGTAGTTGGGTTTTTTATAATAAAGAAGGTAAAAAAGAAAAAGAAATTAAATATGATAATGGGCAGGACACCCTATGGGTCTATTTTAATGATAAAGGACTAAAAGAACGTGAGGGGAAAAAAGTAGATGGAAAGGAAGAAGGAAGTTGGACTTTCTACAATGAAAAAGGGATAAAAGAAAGAGTCTCTGAACATAAATCAGGGAAAGAAGATGGTATTTATTCTTTGTGGCATGAAAATGGTCAAAAGAAAGAAGAAGGACCATATAAAGGTGAGACAAGAATTGGTGAGTGGACTTGGTGGTATGAAAATGGAACTAAATGGCAAGAAGGAAGTTATCTTAATGGTCAAAGAAATGGTACTTGGAAAACTTGGAAAAGAAATGGAAAGCGGTGGAAGGATGAAACATTTGATAATGGTGAATTTGTCAGTCGAAAAAAATATTAATAAAACCTATTAAAATAATTTTCTTATCTAAGTTTGGTAAATTAGAGAATGGATACGTTTAGCCATGCCTTGTGGGGGAAAGGCTTATTTGGATATCGTGGTTATGGAAAATCTGCCATATTTTTTGGTGCAATGCCAGACCTATCTTCATTTGGCTTATTATTTATTGTAAACTTGATCACGAGAAGTAACCAAGAATTTGGACCTCCTAAAATAAAAGATATCCCTGATTGGGTTTTTTTAAATTATGATGTAACACATAGTTTTGTTATTGCATTTGGGTGTTTGTTTTTTACTTATTTTATTAATAAAAGTTTTGCTTTTGCCATGTTAGCATGGCCGTTTCACATTTTATTAGACTTCCCATTTCATTCTAAAGCATATTTTCCAACAAAATTATTTTACCCTTTAACCAGTTTTTCTTTTGATGGCATTCCTTGGTCAAATCCAGAGGTGTGGTTCCCTAATATATCAGGGATAATAATTTTATTTATTTACAGATATAAATCAAACATTAGTGAATAATAATTCTTAAAAAATAAAACTTTATTAAAGTAACTTAAGTGAGGAATAATTAACATAATCTATCAGACATACTATGCGTTCACTTAATTAGGAAAAATAGCCTTTGAACAATCTGAAAAACGATAATATTTATTTAAATAAAAAGGAACATATATACACGTTAAGATCAAATCCTTCTATTCAATTTACTAGTGTTACAACTTTTGTTGATAAATTTTTTGAAAAATTTGACTCAAAAAAAATTGCTAAAAAACTAGTTGAAACACACCCTAAATATTCAAACTTAACAATCGAAGAATTAATTAAAGAATGGAAAGATGCTGCTGACCATGGAACTTTTGTTCATGAGGAAATTGAAAGTTGGATCAATGATGAGAAAATTCCTTCAGAAAATAAATCGAAATATGGAATTAGGTGGCTGCATCAATATAAGAAAAAATCTAATTTGGAGATATTTCCTGAGATCATTATATATAGCGAGGAACTTAAAATTTCTGGCACAGTAGATATACTTGCCTTAAATAAATATTCAGGTAAATATGATATTATTGATTGGAAAACATCAAAAAAGATAAACAAGAGGTCATTCAATCGTAAAATGGGTATAAAAGCGTCTACTTATAATATTATGGATTGTAATTTTAGTCATTATTCTCTTCAATTATCGATGTACAGGTATTTACTTGAGAGATATTATGGCTTGGAAGTTGATAATCAATATATTGTACAATTAAAAGAAGACTCTGCTATTCCATTTTCCACGCCTTATATGAAAGAAGATATTATACGGATGCTTGGTGATAACTAAATGTCCTACATTAAAAAAATTAAAAAAGAAAATAATAACATTATACTTTACAAGTGCCCAGAGCCTGTTGCTGAACTATTAATACCATCAGGAGAAACTCTTCTCTTAGCTTTTTTAGACGTAGAAACAACTGGACTTAATTACCAAGTTGATGAGATAATTGAGCTGGCTGTAAAAGTAATATCAATTGAAAAAAATACTGGTAGTATAATTAATATAGTAAACTCATATGAGTCATTTAATGAATCTATTAAGCCGATTGATGAGAAAATTACAAAAATAACAGGTATTAATAAAAAAATGGTTCAAGGGAAAGAAATAGATTGGAATAATGTTGAAGAAATTCTTAAAGATGTTGATGTTATAATTTCTCATAATGCTTCATTTGATAAACCTTTTATTGATTCAAACTTAGAGTTATCAAAAAATAAATTATGGGCTTGTTCTATGAAAGATATTGATTGGATGGAGAAAGGGTTTGTTAGTTCCAAACAAGAAATGCTATGTCTATGGCATGGATTTTACTTCGATGCACATCGCGCGATGAATGATGTAGATGCTTTAATCCATCTTATAACACATCCGTTTTACGAAAATAATAAACCTATTATCGAATTATATAATAATTCAAAAATTGTACAGTATAATGTATGGGTTACTAATTTCCCATATAATGCTGAGAAAAAAGATAAAATTAAATCCAATGGCTATTTCTGGAATAATGAAAAAAAACTATGGTTCAAGAGAGTGTCTAAAGAAGAATTGGAAAAAGAAAAGCAATATCTAATAAAAATTATTTATTTTGACACTTTTGATGGATTTATTGAAGCAATAGACCCAAAAGATAAATATAAATCTTAAAATTTTTTACAACATAGTACCCGAAAAGAGAGTATGTATTTTATGAAATTCATTAAGCTTCCATGTATTGTTCTAGTTTCAAGCCTGTTAATTTTTTCTCAATCTAGTTTAGAAAGACAACTGAAAGAATTAGATGAATTAAGGGCAAAGCTTGATGGGTTAAAATCAATAGAAACTAAAGAAAATAATAATGGTATGAGTGAAATTGATATTTGGTCATTCATAAAATCTTCATGGGAGAGTCAGCTTAAAGGTGAAGATTGGGTTTCAAAATTTTGCTCAGATGAGGTTTCTTATTGGAATTCTGAACTACCGATACCATATGATATTGAATCGTTAGCTAGAATTTCATCTTATAAAAAAAATAATACAAAAATGCTTTTTTACGATATAAATGAAATTAAAATATTAGTGAAATCAAAGCTAGCATTAGTGTTCTATTATTACAATTCTGAAATTTTAGATGCGAGTGGCAGAATTATCAAGAACCAAGGGAAAATATCCGATGTAGTAATATTAGAAAATAATCTCTTGAAAATTATATCAAGAATAGAAAATCCGCTTAAGGTTATTGAATAAATAGTGCACTTTGTTTTTAAATATATTTTTTTTATTTCTTTTGTAATTTTTTTTTCATGTAATAGTGATTTGAAAGATAATGCAGGTCTTTTGAAGAGCAACCCAACTGGGTTTTATGGCGAAAGTTATAAGCCTGATGTTAATTATGATATTTCATCTCTACTAAATGACTCAGATGATTTAATAGGTGAAATTGTTGAGGTTCAAGGCAGGGTGACTGAAGTCTGTCCATTAAGAGGTTGTTGGGTGAAAATTTCCGATATTTCTAAAAAAGAAACAATTAGAGTAAAAGTTGACGATGGTGAAATTATTTTTCCTCTTTCAGCGCTTGATAGAATAATTAATGTCAAGGGAATTTTTAAAAAAATTTTATTTACTGAAGAGCAAGCAATTAATTGGAAGGTTCATCTCGCCGAGGAAAAGGGAATACCTATAAAGCCTGAAATGGTAATAATAAATGAAGAAGATTTATTTGAATTTAGGATTGACTGTTCTTCAGCTCAAATTTTCTAATAATTAAATTGATTAAAAGTCATATGATTGGTGTAGTAGGCGGAATAATTAAGAAAGATCAAAAAGTTTTGATATGTAGAAGAAACCTAAATCAACCAATGCCCGGATATTGGGAGTTTCCTGGTGGAAAAATTGAATTTGGAGAAACTGAGAAAGAATGTCTTAGAAGGGAATTAAAAGAAGAATTAGATATTAACTCAAAAGTCGGTACTTTAATTAGCAATTATAAATATAATTATTCTGAAAAATCTTTTAATTTATTTTTTTATAATATTTCTAGTTACAAAGGAAAAATTAAAAATAGAGTTCACGATAAAATAATTTGGGAAAAAATAGAAAATTTTAAAAAGTATAAATTTCTTCCTGGTGATGTACCTTTAATAAATGAATTTCTAAAGCTAAAATAATTAACAATGGAGAAATACAGGAAAATAATTCATGTAGATATGGATGCTTTTTATGCTTCAGTTGAAGTATTAGATAATCCTGAATTAATTGGAAAGGCTGTAGTTGTTGGCAGTGATAGTAATAGAGGAGTTATTGCAGCTGCATCTTATGAAGCTCGCAAATATGGTATTCGATCAGCTATGGCATCAGTAACAGCTAAAAAAAAATGTAAAAGTTTAATTTTTATAAAACCAAGAATGAATCGGTATCGTGAAGTTTCAAAGCAAATTAAAAATATTTTTTTTGAATATACAAATTTAGTAGAACCTTTATCTTTGGATGAAGCTTATTTAGATGTCAGTAATCATAAGATACTGGCAAGTGATATAGCATTTTTAATAAGAAAAAAGATTTTTAAAAATATAGGAATTACAGCCTCGGCAGGGATATCAATCAATAAATTTGTTGCTAAGATGGCTACAAACTGCAATAAACCGAATGGTCAAAAAACAATACATCCTCTGAAAGTAAATACTTTTATAGACAGCCTACCGATAGATAAATTCTTTGGTATTGGCAAAGTTACTGCAAAAAAAATGAGAAATTTTAATATTCATACTGGATCAGATCTACGAAAATTAGACTTACCTTTTTTAATTAAAAATTTTGGTAAATCAGGTAAGAAATATTTTGATGTAATTAGAAATAATAGTATCAGCCCAGTGAATCCAAATCGCATAAGAAAATCTATTGGAGTAGAACACACTTTTAAACAAGATCTTGTATCAGTTGACTCCATGAAAGTAGAGCTTCAAAAATTATGTGAAGAATTAGAAGGAAGAATGAAGAAAAAGAAAAAAAAAGGAAGAACCATTACATTGAAACTCAAGTATAGTGACTTTACTCAATTAACCAGAAGCCATACAAAAAATGAATATATAAAAAACCAATCTGAAATTATTAAAATCTGCAAACAGTTTTTATATGAGCTCGACCTCAGTAAACCAGTTAGATTATTAGGGGTATCTCTTTCAAAATTAAATTTACATAATAATTATACAAATCAAATAAACCTTAATTTTTAACATTTAATGGAAAAAAAATATAATTTTCAAAAAATAAATATTGATAAAATAGGAAATTTTTATTTAAGATATAGTAAAAAGATAAAACGAATTAAAATATCAATTAATCTGATCGGTGATCTTTTGGTTGTGGTTCCAAATCATAATACTTATGAAGATGCAATTAGATTTATAAACTCGAATATTAAATGGATAACAAAAAATAAAAATAAAACTTTTAGTAAAAAGATAAATATCATTAGTTTCAATTTTAATAAGGATTCATTGGCTGATTTTAAACTAAAAATAAAATTAAAAGTGGACCAAATTTGCGTGAAATATAATTTTAAGTATAATAAAATCTATTTTAAAAATATGATTTCTAGATGGGGAAGTTGCAGTAGCAAAAATAATATTTCTTTTAATACTTTGATGTATCACTTAAAAGAGGATCTTCAAGATTATATCATTAAACATGAATTGTTACATACAAAAATTAAAAATCATAGCAATAAATATTGGAACGAGCTTGAAAAGATTTGTGAGGACTCTAGATATAAAAATGCGATTATTAAAAGATCGTATTTCATAAAACATTATTAACTTAAAATTTTCCTTGTGGATTATGATAAAAATGAATTAAAGAAAAGGTTGCCATTAAATATTATCGCAATTATTCTATCTGCATTATTAATTTATCTTTTCTTTTTATTAATCAAATAATATAATTTATTGATGTCTTTATGATTATAAAATATCAATTCAAATTTTAGTACATAGATGGCAATTATTTAAAATGATTGATGCTCAGTTTTTTTTTATAACTATTTTATTGATTCTTTTTGTAGCTGGAACTTTTCACTTTAAGACACCAAAAGCTTCAATTCCATTATTTATTATATACATATATTTTGTATTTTTTTCAGATACAACTAATTATGCAGATGAAATAATATTAACTGACAAGTCAGTTAATATTGAAAATAAACCTTATTCCTCAGATATAGATAGTAAGTCCAATGATATAATAATTAAGCCGGTAAAACCAACGTTTGAACCTAAACCCCTAACATTTGATTTAGATAGAAAAAAACTTAGAAATGATAAAAAACAGGAAGAAGAATTAATAAATCCTAAACTGGAAAATAAAAAAAATATTGTTGAAGAAAAAACGACCTTTCCTTCAAGTTCTGAACTTGTTTTAAAAGATATTATGATTTGTAAAAATATTGAACAAAGAACACCAGTTGGTGCTGATATCATTTTTACTAACAATGTTGATTCGCTTTATTGCTTTTCTAGAATTAAAAACCCTGGTGAAAAAAAAGAGATTAAGCATGCCTGGTATTATGAAAATAGATTAATGACTCAGGTAAGGTACAATATAAAAAAATCCAATACATATCGTTCTTGGACAAAAAAAACTATTCTTCCTTCACAAATAGGTAATTGGCGTGTGGACATACATGATAATTATGGTACAATAATTGGAAGTAAAAAATTTAAAATTGTTGAAGTTGAAAATTAGTTATTTTTACATAATCTTAATATTTACTTTTCTTTCTCATTCTTGTCAGCCAATAGAAAAAGAAAAATCAATTGAAATGAATTGGACATCATTTGATTTAGATATGCCAAAAGGTATCCAAATACTTCAAGGAGTTAATAAAGAAATCCCTCTTAAGGCTTGGGTTGCTATAGTTGATTTAAGTAATGAAAAAATTACAGCTAAAATTTTATCATCTTTCGATAAAGATAGAATGGAAACACCAAGTCAATTTATGCTAAATACTAATGCTCTTATAGTAATGAATGGAGGGTATTTTATTTCAAATAAAATACCAGCAAGCCATGTGGGTCTTTTAAAAACTGATGGAATTCTAAGGGAGCCTGCAAGTCCTTCACTGTTAAAAGATAACCTTAGGTATTTTATATCAAGGGGTGCATTCGGTTTAAGTAGAGATGGCTTCCCAGATATAGCCTGGGCAACAACTAAAATGGACTCAATATTCCAATTAGTAAAGCCCATTAATAATCGTCCTGGATTTGCAGCACATCCTATTCCAAAAGATGAGAAAATTCATTGGAATGTTTACGGAGCAATACATGCTGGGCCAGTTTTAATGTCGAATGGAGAGATAAATATAACCCTTGAAGAAGAAGTTTTTTTTAATACCCCTATAGCAGGTGTACACCCTCGTTCTGCAATTGGATATACAAAAAAGAATGAATTAATAATGATGGTCGTCGATGGAAGACAGCCTGAAAGTAGAGGTGTATATTTAGAAGAATTAGCAATTATGCTTAAGTCGTTTAATTGTCATGAGGCTTTAAATTTAGATGGAGGTGGCTCAAGCGCTATTGTTGCAGATACTAGATTATTAAATAGACCTTCTGGTCTAACTTCTCAAAGAGAGGTTATGTCTGCAATAGGAATTTACTATAATAAATAAAATGAATTTACTGAGAGAAGTATATGATTGGATTTTGACCTGGGCTGATAAACCTTCTGGGGGTAAAATTTTAGGAATGATTTCTGCTGCTGAAGCTTCTTTTTTCCCCATACCTCCTGATATTCTTTTGATACCTCTAGCTTTAGGAAATAGGAAGAAAGCTCTAATGTATGCAGCTATCTGCAGTGTTTCATCTGTGATTGGTGCTATTGTTGGATATTCTATAGGTAAATGGCTTTGGTATTCTCAGCCAAATGTTTTTTCTGATTTTGCAGAATTTTTTTTCCTTCATATTCCGGGTTTTTCTCATGATTCATTTGAAAAAATAAAAGTACTTTATGAAAAATATAACTTCTTAATTATATTTACTGCAGGCTTTACTCCTATACCGTTTAAACTTTTTACAGTAAGCGCAGGAGCTTTTAATATCAATTTATTTTTATTTTTTCTAGCTTCAACTGTTAGTAGAGGTGCAAGATTTTTTATCATTGCTTTTCTAATAAAATATTTTGGAGAACCAGTTAAATTATTAATAGATAAGTATTTTAATATTTTAGCTATTTTATTTACACTATTTTTAATATTTGGATTTGTATTATTAAAATATATTTTGTGATTACATAAGACTTATTGATTTTCATAAAATCAACTTTTATATTATAGATATGTATAAAGAAGATCATAGTCACTCAGAAGAAGATAGTCGGTGGTATAAGGAGATCGAATCTAGGGAAATAGATTCCGATCTTATGAGGGCAGTTAGTATTAATGATCCAATCTCTAAAATTGGCCTTATTGAACCTCCTATTGTTGAAGTTGGTACCAGTCTAAAAAATGCACTAAACCTTCTCCAAAAAGAACAAAAAAACTGTCTTTTAATCTTAGAAAATGATTCATTAGTTGGTATTCTCACAGAACGGGATATATTATTAAAGGTTACAGGTAAAGGTTATGACTTTGGTTTAGTTACAGTTGATGAGTTCATGACAGCTAATCCCGAATACCTTAACCCTGAAGATCCACTTGCATATGCACTTAATAAAATGCACGTTGGTGGTTTTAGGCATGTTCCAATTTTAAATGCCTCACGTAAGCCAATTGGACTCATAAGCATAAACAATATTATTTCAACCATTGCAGATTATTTTAGTCGTGAAATCATAAATCTTCCTCCACTAAATAGAATAGTAGACTCCAAAATGAGAGAGGGTGGATAAATATTTAACTTTTTACCAAATTTTTAATAGAAAAAGAAATATTTCAAAATCTTTTTTACTCTTATTATCAATTCTATTAAGCCAAGATTTCAGGGATCCTCAATTCAATATTAATTTTGATAATTACATTGATGTTCTAGATGAAAACCTATCAGCTTCTTTCTTTGGCGAAATATCGAGTAACCAAATAGATGATTTAAATATAAATTGCATAGTAAACTTCAATAATCTTCCACAAGATTGGGTCTTTGCTACTTGCATAAATACTAATTGCTATAGCTCAAATATTGACACAATAGTTTTTCCTTTAAGCTCTAATCTACCATCTAATATAAGAATTGATGTAGCAGCTACCACTTTAGATATAGGTAACATTGAGCTCGAATTTTTCGATGAAAATAGCCCTACAGAAAAACTATACTCTTCTTTAACAATTTCAAATTATTTATCAGAAATAAATACTGATTTTAGATTTAAAAATTTTCACTTAATTGCTTACCCTAATCCTTTTAATAGTAATTTAAATATAAAAATTGCTAGCAAAATTTCAGAATTTGTCTCAATTAGTATTTTTAATGTAAAAGGTGAATCAGTTAAGGTCTTTGATGATTTTCAAGTCTACTCCGGAGAAACTATTTTAAAGTGGTCTGGTATTAATAGTTATGGAAATGAAATTCAATCAGGAATTTATTTCATCCTTATTAAGGGTAATTTTTTTAAGGATTATATTGAAGTACTTTATATAAAATAAATATTATAATTTTTTATGGAGGTTATATGCTCATAGTAAGAATAATCATTTTTTATATATTATTTTTTAATCTAATTATTTCTAAGACATTAAATGATAAATATACAGATATTTCTCTTCAAATTATTTCACAAGCATTAACGGATAGTACAGCATATCATAGGCTTGCTCATATGTGCGACAAATTTGGACCACGTTTGAGTGGAAGCTCTAACCTTGAAAATTCAATTAATTGGATTTTAAAAGAAATGAAGAATGATGGTTTGGATAATGTAAAAGGCGAAAGAGTACGGGTACCAGTTTGGAAAAGAGGGGATGAATATATTAGGTTATTGAAACCACATATAAGAGAATTAAACATGCTAGGACTAGGTGGTAGCGTTCCTACTCCTAAGGGTGGTATAGTTGCTGACCTTATTGTAGTTGAAAATTTTGATGAGTTGAAAGAAAAAAAAGATAAGGTCAAAGGGAAAATTGTTCTATACAATTGCTCTTTTACAAATTATGGTGAAACGGTAGCATATAGATATTTTGGAGCTATTGAGGCTGCTAAATATGGAGCAGTTGCTAGTTTAGTAAGATCAATAGGACCTTGGTCAATGGATACACCGCATACGGGATTAATGGGATATGATAACAATATAAAAAAAATACCACATGCTGCTATAACGATGGAGGATGCGATGAGTTTCAGTCGGCTTTATAAAAGTGGAGAAAAGATCACATTAAAAATTAAAATGGATGCTAAAACGGGTGGAGATGGTTGGTCTAGGAATGTAATTTCTGAAATAAGAGGATCAAAATACCCAGATGAAATTATTGTAATTGGTGGTCATATTGATTCATGGGATGTTGGACAGGGAGCTCATGATGATGGAGGCGCTTGCATTGCTTCTTGGGAGGTTTTAAGAATTATTAAATTATTAGGTTTAAAGCCTAAGAGAACTATAAGGTGCGTATTATGGACAAATGAAGAAAATGGTTTGATGGGCGCACAGGCGTATAGGGACATGCATCTTGATGAAATGAAAAAACACATAGTTGCAATAGAATCTGATGGAGGTGTATTTGCCCCTGAAGGTTTTGGGTTTACTGGAAATGAAAAAGATTTTGAATTGATAAAAGATATACATGAACTCTTAAAACCTTTAAAAGCAAATAATGCAACAAAAGGTGGTTTAGCTGCAGATATCGGTCCTTTACATGATGAGGGTGTTCCTGTGATGTCCTTGAAGGTGAATTCTTCAAAGTATTTTTGGTACCATCATTCACCAGCAGATACGTTTGATAAGGTTGATTTTATTGAATTTAATAGCTGCGTGGCTTCAATGGCTATAATGGCATTTACCTTAGCAGATCTTGAAGAGACATTATCACGATAATTTCTTATTAAAGATGGAGATTTTATTATTTAAAAAACCTTATATTTTCACCTATTTTTAATAACATATGGTGTTTTTTTATGTCTAAAGTTGAAATAACAGGTTATGGTGATGATTTAACTGTAAATGGAATAAGAATTGGAGATCTTACTCCTTCTCAGCATGAAAAAATAGAAATGGATAAAGGTGGACAAAATTATTCACCATTAGAGGATGTTGTTGTCTCTAAAGTAAAAGATTCTTCAACATTAATAGCAAGAAAACCTGATCCAAGTGATATAAGTAAATACATTGAATCTGATCTCTTAGATGGGCTTTGTTGTTACTCAGCTGTTAATCAAGGGCAACTTAATCAAACTATAGTGGATTCTGTCATCCATCATTTAAAGAATGAAAAGCTACCTACAGTTCCCAGGTCCATAAGACATAAATATATGAGTGCATTTTTATTAGCAGCAACTGGAATTTCTGATATGGACAAAGTAGTACCTAAAGTTGCTGGTGTGGAATCTTGGGAGCTTACATTTAAAATTTGCAGGCGATGGGGTTATATGGTTAAAGGAATCCCTAAAGATCAAGGTATTATGGTTGGAGCTACAGGAAACTTTCATGGAAGATCACTTGCGGCTGTTTCTATGTCTGATGATCCGGATTCTAGAAAAGGGTTTGGTCCATTTGTTCCTGGAATTGAACTAGTAAAATTTAATGATATAGATTCCCTAAAATCTTTATTTGAAGAAAAAGGTGATAGAATCGCAGCTTTTATGGTTGAACCTATTCAAGGAGAGGCAGGAGTTATCGTTCCAGATGATAAATATCTGCCTCGAGTTTCCGAATTATGTAAAAAATATAACATATTACTAGCCGTAGATGAGGTTCAAACTGGATTTGGAAGAACTGGTGCACATTTTGCACATCAATTATATAATATCAAACCTGACATTATGGGATGTGGTAAAGCTGCCGGTGGAGGAATTTTACCAGTATCCTTTGTTGCAGGTAGAAAAGAGGTTATAGATGTGTTAACCCCTGGAAGCGAAGGATCTACTTTCGGTGGATATCCACTAGCATCAGTTGTTGGTACTTACGCTATTAAAGTTTTGATTGATGAGGGTTTAGCGCAAAATGCCAAGGAAAAAGGTCAAAGGTTATTGCAAAATTTAGAAGAAATTAAATTAAATTATCCAGATAAAATTATGGAAGTAAGGGGTAAAGGTTTATTAACGGCATTTGAGATGCATAATGAAAAACATTTAGATGGACATGCAATATCTGTTGGTCTGTTGGAAAAAGGTGTATATGCTAAAGAGACACATCATACTACTGTAAGAATTGCACCAGCTTTAACAATTTCTAATGAACAAATTGATATCTTATCAGAAACTATAAATGCAGTTATAAAAGGATTATAACAAAATGAGTATATTAGAAACTTTAGGGATTAAAGAACTTAATTATGGGGCTTGTTTCGGTCCAGATGGATGGATAAATACTAAAAATAATGGAAATATTATTTCTACAAACCCAACAAATAATCAGGAAATTGCATCTGTAAATAACTGTAGTATAGAAGATTATAAACTAGTAGTTAATAAATCACTTGAAGCACAAAAAGAGTGGTCTAAAGTTCCTGCGCCTGAAAGAGGACAATTGGTCAGAAGAATGGGAAATGCTCTTCGAGATTACAAGGATCCATTAGGTAGTTTAGTCTCCCTAGAAATGGGGAAAATTAAACAAGAGGGAGATGGCGAGGTTCAAGAGATGATCGATATAGCTGACTTCGCTGTAGGTCAATCCAGGATGCTGTACGGAAAAACCATGCATTCTGAAAGAGTTGAGCATAGAATGTATGAGCAATGGCATCCAGTTGGAATTGTTGGTGTTATAAGCGCATTTAATTTTCCAGTTGCTGTATGGAGTTGGAATGCTTTTATTGCTGCTATCTGTGGTAATTCAACAATCTGGAAACCTTCTCCATCTACGCCACTATGCGCTATAGCAGTGCAGAATATATGTAATGAAGTTTTATCTGCGAGTAATATGCCTAGCATTTTTAGTACTGTGATAGGCCCTGGATCAGTTATAGGGGAAGAAATGATTAATGATAAAAACATATCATTAGTCTCTTTTACGGGATCAACAAAAGTTGGAAGGCATGTAAATGAAATGGTTTCTAAAAGGTTTGGAAAAGTAATTTTAGAGTTAGGAGGAAATAACTGTATAATTGTAGATGAAAGTGCAGATATGAATTTAGTAATTCCTGCTATAGTTTTTGGTGCTGTCGGAACTGCTGGGCAAAGATGTACAAGTACAAGACGTGTTTTAGTGCATCATAGCAAATATAATGAATTAAAAACGAAGTTAATTTCTGCCTACAAACAGGTGAATATTGGAGATCCACTTGATCCAGACACACTTATGGGACCGTTAGTAGATGCAGCTGCTATTGATAATTTCGAAAAAGCTATAACAAGAGCTAAAAAATTAGGTGGAGATGTTATCTATGGAGGTGATAAACTCAATCTTGGGGGTAATTTTATTAATCCGACTATCATAAAAGCTGAAAACGATTGGAAAGTTGTCCAAGAAGAAACGTTCGCCTCAATTTTATATTTGATGACATTTGAAAAATTAAAAGACGCTATTTTTTTACAAAATGATGTTCCTCAAGGCTTATCTTCTTCTATTTTTACTTTAAATATCAGAAGTGCCGAATTATTTTTATCTTCCCAAGGTTCAGATTGTGGAATTGCTAATGTTAATATAGGCACATCTGGGGCAGAAATTGGTGGAGCTTTTGGAGGTGAAAAAGAAACTGGTGGTGGAAGAGAATCTGGATCGGATAGCTGGAAACAATACATGCGTAGACAAACAAATACAATTAATTGGAGCAAAAAACTCCCTTTAGCTCAAGGTATTAAGTTTGATATTTAATTCAACTATAGGATATAAATGCAGGTAAATTTTAAAAATACAAGAGAAATCATCTCTAAACATATGCTTGCGGACGGAATGTCTCCTGTAATAGACCTTGAAAAAAGCCATGGATCGTGGCTTGTTGATGGTAAAAGTGGAAGAAAGTATTTAGATCTATTTTCTATGTTTGCATCTATGTCCATTGGTTACAATCATCCATATGTATTATCTCAGAAAGAAAGATTAGCCAATGCTGCAATTAATAAGCCAACAAATTCAGATATATATTCACCTGAGATGGCAAAATTTGTTAATACATTTTCAAGAATAGCACAACCAGATTACTTACCATATTCGTTTTTTATTGAAGGTGGTGCATTAGCGGTTGAAAATGCTTTAAAAGCAGCTTTTGATTGGAAGGTTAGACTTAACCTGTCTAAAGGAAAAAGAGAGCAAGGGAATAAAATTATTCATTTTAAAGATTGTTTTCATGGGCGGTCCGGGTATACTATGTCTCTTACTGACTCCCCAGATCCCAGAAAAGTTCAGTATTTTCCAAAATTTGATTGGCCCAGGGTAAGTAATCCAGCTATGGTTTTTCCTCTAAATGATAGGAATCTTGACCTCGTTCGTGAAAATGAGAAAATTTCTATCGATGAAATAAAAAATATAATACATAATTCTGCAGATGATATAGCAGGTTTAATTATTGAACCAATTCAAGGCGAAGGCGGTGATAATCACTTTCGAAAAGAGTTTTTGATGAAACTTAAGGAATTATCGCTAGAAAATGACTTCCTTTTAATTTTTGATGAAGTTCAAACTGGGATTGGTATTACAGGAAAAATGTGGGCTCATCAGAGGTTTGTTGATAATAATTGTTCAATTGGATGTAAAAGCTTTTGTAAAAAAGTCATTCCAGATCTAATGAGTTTTGGAAAAAAGACTCAAGTGTGTGGAATATTAGGTGGAGAAAGATTAGATGCTATAGAAAATAATGTTTTTAAAGAATCAAGTCGTATAAATTCTACTTTTGGTGGCAACCTGGTCGATATGGTTCGTTTTACAATTTATTTGGAAGTAATTGAAAATGAAAACCTTCTTCAAAATGCCTATGAAAACGGAAAATATTTATTAAAATCAATTGAAACTCTTGAAAATAAATTTTCAGGTCTTGTTTCAAATTCAAGAGGGAAGGGTTTATGGTGTGCTTATGATCTCCCAGATCCTAATACACGAGATCGTCTTATTGAACTCATCCATGAAGAGGGAGCTATTATACTTGGTTCTGGGCACCGATCAATTCGATTTAGACCACATCTAAATATTACAAAAGAAGAGATAGATATAGCAGGAGATATGATGAAATCTGCTCTATTAAAACTTTAATTTTGGATTCTCAATCGGGTATATTATACTTAGTTTCTACTCCAATAGGAAACCTTGGTGATATTACATTTAGAGCCATTGAAACGTTGAAGAAAGTTAATGTTATTGCTGCAGAGGACACTAGGCATTCAAGACGTTTATTAAATCACTATGGAATAAAAACACCTTTGCTATCATATTATGAGCATAATAGAGATATGAGAATTCCTAAGATAATTGAAACCATAAAGTCTGGTGATAGTGTTTCATTAATAACGGATGCTGGAACACCTGCAATCTCCGATCCCGCTTATAAATTAGTAAGATTTGCTATTGAGAATAAGATTAAAGTAGAGTCAATACCAGGTGCATCAGCCGTCTTAGCTTCATTAGTTCCGTCCGGTTTGCCTACGGATAGATTTATCTTTGAAGGATTTCTTCCTCTTAAAAAGGGTAGGATAAAAAGAATCAAATCTATGCAGGATGAGATCGCTACAATTATTCTTTATGAATCACCAAAAAGATTAACACGGACTTTAAGACAACTTACAGAAATATTAGGGGATAGACCGGCAGTGGTTGCGAGGGAATTAACTAAAATTCACGAAGAATATGTTAGAGGAACCTTAAAAGATTTGTATGCTCATTTTATTGAAAAATCTCCAAAAGGAGAATGCGTAATTTTAATTGGAAAAAAGGATGAGAATGTCCACTTCAATTAAGTCAGTTTTTATATCTTTTGAAGGGATTGATGGTTGTGGAAAATCAACCCAGGTAAAATTACTCATGAAAAAACTTTATGATCAAAAAATCAAAGCTATTTTAGTAAGGGAACCAGGAAGTTCTAAAATTGCTGAAGATATAAGATCAATTTTATTAGATAATAAAAATAGTGATATGTCAAGTCAAACAGAAGCACTCCTAATGACTGCATCGAGAGCACAACTTACTAGAGAAGTAATTATTCCAAAATTAGAGGATGGCTATGTTATAGTTGCCGATCGATTTCAAGATTCCACTATTGCTTATCAAGGTGGAGGAAGAGGTTTGGATGTATCTTTTCTTAGAAATTTAAATTTATTTGCAACTGAAAAACTAGTTCCTGATTTGACATTTTATTTGGATGTTACAGTAGAGGAAGGCTATAGAAGAGTAAATAAAAAAATATTTGATCGTATTGAAAATGCTGGAAAACATTTTCAATCTAGAGTGAGAACAGAATACTTAAAGTTAGTAGAAAAAGAACCTAATAGAGTTATTTTAGTAGATGGTAATGATTCTGTAGAAAAAATACATTCTATTATTTGGAATAAAATATCAAATTAAAGAGTTAACAATTAAATGCTAAATATTTACAAAATTTCTATAATTATAATAATCAATTTAAATTTTATTTATCCAAGTAAAAATGTCTACAAACAGGTTAGAAAAAATCAATCTTTAATTAATGACGTCTATCGACATTTAGTTACTAATTATGTTGATGATATTGATTTAGACACGTTTACAAAATTAAGTATAAATAATATGCTTCTTGAATTAGACCCCTACACAGTCTACATGGAAGATGAAGAAAAAAGTGGCATAGAAATGTTAACTAAAGGAAAATACGGAGGTGTAGGAATTCAAATTGGTAAAAGAGAAAAGGTATTAACTGTAATCTCCCCAATGGAGGATTCACCAGCAAAAAAAGCTGGAATCATGAGTGGAGATAAAATTATAAAAATAGATCAACAAGATACTGAAAATTTATCAATGGATGATGCTGCTAAATTAATTCGAGGACAAAAAGGTACAAACATTACATTAAGTATAAAAAGATACGGTGAAAATGAACTAATTGACTTTGATTTAAAAAGAGAAAATATTAAAGTGAAAGATGTCTCATTTTCTGGTAAATTAGATGAATCAACCGGTTACATTCGACTAACAAGGTTTTCAAGAAATTCAGATAATGAGTTAAAAATATCTATCGAAAAACTTTTAGAAGACAAAATAGATGGTTTGATAATAGATTTGAGAGATAACCCAGGCGGGCTATTAAATGCTGCTGTGAATATACTAGATTTATTTACTCCAGAAAATCAGTTATTAGTTTGGACTGAGGGGAAAACACAAAAGTCTCAAAAAAAATATTTAAGTAAGAATCCAGCATTAGTACCTGAAGATTTAAAAGTTACTGTTTTAGTTAATCAGGGTAGTGCATCAGCTAGTGAAATTGTTGCGGGCGTTCTACAAGACCTTGATAGAGCAGTTGTTATTGGTAGGTCAACATTTGGAAAAGGTTTGGTTCAAACTGTTTATAATATCGATAGAGATAGATCTCTGAAAATAACCACAGCAAAATATTATATTCCGAGCGGACGTTTAATTCAAAAACCGGGATATCTACCAGATGAAATATTAGCGGATACTTCAAAACAAGATACTCTTTTTTACACTAAAAGTGGTAGGAAAGTTTCGGGTGCAGGTGGAATAGTTCCAGATTATGAAATTGAATTAGATAAGATAAGTCCAATATTATCTGCATCATGGAGGCAAGGTCTCTTTTTTAATTTTGTCCAGAAAAATAAGATGAACTATGAACAATTTTCAGATGTATTAAAAGATAATGACCTAATGAATAAATTTGAAGAGTATATTTACTCAAATGACCTAGATATTTATATGAAAGGAGAGTATAAGTATTTAGAAATGAAAGAACTAATGTTAGAATTAGATTCAACTAGTGTTCAGATACAAGGTGGTTTAGATATTTTGGATTCTTATTTTGAAGAAATGGCATTAACTCAATTTGAGAAGGAAAAAGATAAACTTAGCCATCATCTAGTAGTTGAATTCGCAGATCATTTTAACGGTACAAAAGCAAAAACAAAATTAATGGCTGAAAAAGACAAAGATATAATTAAAGCTTTAGAAATTATGGAAGATCAAATGTCCTATAAAAATGTATTTATTCCTCAATAATATATATTATTTAATAAAAAACTTATATTAATTTCTGTTTAAATATAGGGCGATTAGCTCAGTTGGTTAGAGCGCTACGTTGACATCGTAGAGGTCGGCGGTTCGACTCCGTCATCGCCCACTACATAATGAAAAAAATAAAAATAACATTACCAGATAATTCAATAAAAGAAGTAGATCATGGATCCACTCCATCTGATGTAGCTCTTCAGATTGGTCCTGGGTTAGCACGATCTGTTGTTGTTGCAAAAGCTAATAATGTTTTGGTAGATCTTAATATACCTTTGACCGAAGATTGTAATCTTCAATTATTTAATGGTGAAACAGAAGAAGGACATGATACCTTATTACATTCTACAGCGCATTTAATGGCACAAGCAGTTAAAGAAATATATCCAAATGCAAAAGTAACTATTGGGCCAACTATTCAAAACGGATTTTATTATGATTTCGATGTAGACACTCCATTCACTGAAAAAAATCTTGAAGAAATTGAATTGAAAATGAAAGAGCTTGCAAAATCATCTCAAGAAATTATTCGCGATGAAATATCTGTTGATGAGGCAATAGAGAAATTTGAAGAAATGGGAGAGTCATATAAAGTTGATATTGTTAAGAACATAGATAAAAGTGAAATTCTCTCTACATATACTCAAACTAATTTCATGGACCTTTGTAGAGGTCCACATGTATCAAATACATCGAAGATCAAATATTTTAAGCTCACTTCAACCTCTGGCGCATATTGGCGTGGAGATGAAAAGAATAAGATGCTACAGAGAATTTATGGTACAGTTTTTTCAAATAAAGATCTTTTGAAAAAGCATCTTCAAAACCTGGAAGAAGCAAAAAAAAGAGATCACAGAAAACTAGGTAAGGAGCTAAGTATTTATTTATTTGATGATGAAATTGGTTCTGGCCTACCTTTGTGGTTGCCAAATGGTACGATTATTATTGAAGAATTAGAAAAGTTAGCTAAAGAAACAGAGCAGAAAGCAAGTTATCAACGCGTTCGTACTCCTCATCTTACAAAAGGATCTCTTTATGATAAATCAGGTCATTTAGAACATTATAAAGACTCAATGTATCCAGCTATGGATATTGATGGAACTGAATATTATATCAAACCTATGAATTGCCCTCATCATCATAAAATTTATTCATCTTCCCCAAAAAGCTACAGAGATCTACCTGTAAGGCTAGCTGAATATGGAACATGCTATAGATATGAAAAGTCAGGGCAATTATTTGGATTAATGAGAGTTAGAAGTTTACAAATGAATGATGCTCATATCTATTGTACAAAAGATCAATTTAAAGATGAATTTTTAGCTGTATGTAATATGTACCTTGAATATTTTAAAATATTTGATATTCAAAAATATTCAATGAGACTCAGTTTGCATAGTAACGAGGGTCTAGGTGAAAAATATGTAAATAATCCTGAACTTTGGGAGAAGACAGAATCTTGGGTTAGGGAAGTTCTGGTTGATGGTGGCTTTGATTTTGTTGAATCGAAGGGTGAAGCTGCTTTTTACGGACCCAAAATTGATGTTCAAGTATGGAGCGCAGTTGGAAAAGAATTTACTTTAGCAACTAATCAGGTAGATTTTGCTGTTCCGGAAAAATTCAACTTAACCTACAAAGATGAAAAAGGTCTAGAAAAAACCCCTCTATGTATTCATAGGGCTCCACTTGGCACCCATGAAAGGTTTATTGGATTTCTTATTGAACATTTTGGAGGTAATTTCCCACTCTGGTTAGCACCAATACAAGTTGCTGTTCTTCCAGTATCTGATAAAGTGTTAGATTATGCAAATATCATAGTAGAAGAATTAAAATCCATAAATATAAGGGTTGATTTAAATAGTAAGTCTGAAAAAATAGGTTCAAAAATAAGACAAGCTGAATTAAATAAAATAAATATAATGCTTATTTTGGGTGAAAAAGAAAAAAATGAAAAAACTGTATCTTTAAGGAGACGTTTTGATGGAGATATGGGTAAATTACACTTAAATGAATTAAAAGAAATATTATTAACTGAAATAAAAAACAGGAGGCTTACTCATAGCTAAAAAGCAAAAGCAACGTATAAATAATGATATTACTTCCATTGAAGTAAGGTTAATTGGACAAGATGGTGAACAGTTCGGTGTTGTTCCTATTGAAGTTGCACTAAATAAAGCCCAAGATTTTGGTCTAGATCTTATGGAAGTTTCGCCTAATGCAAAACCTCCAGTTTGTAAAATTGTAGATCATGGAAAACTAAAATACGAAGAGAAAAAGAAACAGCAAATTAATAAAAAAAAGCAACACGTTGTTAAATTAAAAGAGATTAGACTCAGGCCAAGAATTGAAGAACATGATCTTATGACTAAATTAAATCATGGCAGAAAATTTCTTTCCGAAGGAGCTAAACTTAAAGTAACTTTGATGTTTCGTGGGCGTGAGTTAGCACGAATTGACTTAGGAAAAATTGTAATGAATAGAGTTTTAGAAGAATTGGCAGATGTGGCTGAGGTTGAAAAGGATATTCCCCTTGAAGGCCGACGCATGTCAATGATCCTTAATGCTAAATAGGAGTACTGGATGCCTAAAATGAAAACAAGGCGCGGAGCCGCGAAGCGGTTTAAAATCTCAGGTTCCGGCAGGATTAAACGAAACAAAGCAAACCATAGACATATGCTAGTTCGCAGATCAAACAAGGTAAAGAGAAAAATGAGGCAGACAGGTGTTCTAGCACCAGGTGACCTTAAACTTGTTAAAGCGATGCTAGGCGTCTAAAAACTGGAGACGATAAAATATGCCAAGAGCAAATAGTTCCGTTCCACGACATCGTCGTCATCGGAAAATCGTCAAGCAGGCCAAAGGCTACTATGGTGCCCGGAGCCGCACATTTAAATCTGCAAAAGATGCAGTGGTTAAAGCAGGTCTCTATGCATATAGAGATAGGCGTCAGAGGAAGCGGATGTTCCGCAGACTCTGGATCACAAGAATCAATGCAGCGTGCCGGCTTAATGGTACTACGTATTCAATATTTATAAATGGTCTGAAGACAAAAGGTATTGACTTGGATCGGAAAATTCTAGCTGACATGGCCGTGAATGATCCGCAAGCCTTTACCGCATTGACAGTATCAGTTAAGTAGCTGGTATGTCAATTCAGGAACAACTCGATTCGGTCAGGAATGATTTTCTGACCGATATCGAATCCTTTTCCAAAAACCCCAAGGAAGTTAGTGAACTTAAATTTAAATACTTAGGCCGCAAAGGAAAGGTAGCTTCTTTATTCTCCCTGATAGGTAAGGCTAGTCACATTGAGAGACCATTGCTTGGACAAAAATTAAATGCACTTAAGAAAGAATTATCTAGTGTAATCGAAGAAAAAGAACTGTCTTTTGCGAATAGCAATAACTCTGTAAATGTATCAAAAAGAGATTTTACTCTACCTGGTCGTATACAACCTAGTGGTTCTCTACATATACTTGAACAAACTTTATCCGAAATAAAAGAGATCTTTAAAAGTATAGGATTTCATATTGCATATGGTCAAGAAGTAGACGATGAGTACCATAATTTTACAGCCTTAAATGTTCCTGAACATCATCCATCAAGAGATATGCAAGATACGTTTTTTATTAACCCTGAGATTGTTTTAAGGTCTCATACTTCAAATGTCCAAATACACTTAATGGAATCATTGGATCCTCCAATTAAATTTATTGTACCGGGACGTGTATATCGAAATGAATCAATAAGTTATAAAAGCTATTGTCTATTTCATCAAGTAGAAGGTATTTATATTAATAATAAAGTCTCATTTTCAGAATTAAAAGGATGTTTGGAATATTTTATAAAACAAATGTTTGGTTCAAATAAAAAAATGCGATTCAGACCATCTTTTTTCCCTTTTACTGAGCCTAGTGGGGAGGTTGATATATGGGATGATGAAAGAAAACAATGGATGGAGATACTTGGTTGTGGAATGGTTGATCCTAATGTACTTGAAAATGTTGGATATGATTCTAAGAAATGGAAAGGTTATGCATTTGGTATGGGAGTTGAGAGAATTGCAATGCTAAAATATAAAATTGATGACATTAGGTTATTTTATAATGGTGACATAAGATTTTTGGAACAATTTTGATGATTGTATCCATAGATTGGTTAAAAGAATTTGTTAATGTAGATGATAATGTAGAAGATATCTCTGAAGTATTATCAAATCTAGGACTTGAAGCAGAAATTTCTTCGGTTCCACTAAATTATCCTGGTGTAAAAGTTGGTTATGTAGAGAAAACTGTGAAGCATCCTAATGCTGATAAACTACAAGTTTGTGATATTAATGATGGAAATTCAATTAATAAAGTTATTTGTGGTGCACCTAATGTTAAAGCTGGACAAAATATCGCTTTTGCAACTGTAGGTACTACTTTGCCTGGGAATTTTAAAATTAAAAAAGCTAATATTAGAGGAATAAATTCATATGGCATGATTTGCTCTGAGAGGGAATTAAATCTTTCAGATGAACATGAGGGCATAATGATATTGCCCGAAAATTTAACTGTAGGGGATGATTTTAGTTCTGCATATGGTTATAAATTTATTTCTGTTGCAATTGATATTACTCCTAATAGGTCAGATGCATTTTCTTATCTAGGTGTAGCCAGAGATATTGCTACTTATAAAAATAAACCACTAAAGAAAATAAAAGTCAATAAAAGAAAACCCTATTCCAATAGAAGTGTGCAAATATCTATTGAAGATTTAACTGATTGCCCTAGATACATAGCTGGAGTTATTAATAACATAAAAGTTAAAAGTAGCCCCGAATGGATTATTGAAAGATTAAAAGCCTCAGGTTTAAGAAGTATAAATAATATTGTTGATATTTCAAATCTGGTAATGTTGGAGATGGGACATCCCTCCCATATATTTGATTATGAATCATTACATACTAATAAAATCCATATTAGAAGGTCTAAAAATGGAGAAACTTTTAAAACTTTAGATGATAAAATACATAATTTAAAAAAAGAAAATTTATTAATTACTGATGGTGAAAAACCTATTGCTCTAGCCGGGTTAATGGGTGGTGCGAATTCATCAATTAGTTCCAAAACTAAATCTGTATTAGTTGAATGTGCATATTTTAACCCGATTACGATTAGGAAGAGTTCAAAAGTTTTAGGATTATCCACAGATGCATCAAAAAGGTTTGAGCGGGGAGCAGATCCAAATAGTTGCGAATATGCATTTTGGAGGATTGTAAATCTTATTGAAATTTACGCGAGTGGTACTTTAGAATCAGAAATGATTGATAACTACCCTGAAATTATTGAGAAAAAAATTATTAATTTAGATGTTGAAGAGATTGAAAATGTTTTAGGAGTTAAAATTCCTATTTCCAAAATAGAAAGTATTTTAATTGGACTAGAAATTGAACTTAAAAAGAATAAGGGTGGGTATATTTGTACTGTACCTACTTTTAGGCCTGATTTGACTCGACAAATTGATATTATTGAGGAAGTAGCGAGGGTTTATGGTTATGATTCCATACCGATAAAAAATTCAATAAACGGGAATTTCAGATTTTCAAATCCTGATCCTGAAAAAAATTATGACCTTTTACGAACTTATTGCTCTGGATTGGGCTTTAATCAGATATATTCAAACTCACTTCAAAATAAAACTGAATCCAGCAGATCTGGAATTAACCCAGTAAAAATGATGAATCCACTAAATAAAGAAATGGGCTATTTAAGGACTGAATTAATTACAGGTTTAATAAAGGCTTCAACTTTTAATATAAATCATGGTGCTTCAAATTTTAAATTATTTGAATTGTCAAATGTTCATGAACAGAAAGGAGAAAAATTAAATGCTATTATTGAATCAAAACATTTAGCTGGAATTATTTATGGAAAAAATGATAATAATAATATACATAATATAAATTTTAGTGAAGATATTTATGTTCTAAAAGGAGTGTTAAGTTTTTTATTTGAGAAAAAGTTTATTACAAATCTAGAATATGAAAGGGATAAACATTCATTATTTAATGATTCATATTCAATTATTATAAATAAGAAAAAAGTTGGACATATTGGTCAAATCTCTGTACCTAATATGTCAGATATAAAAGCTAATTTAGATTCACTTCATGGGTTTTACGTTAACTTAGAACCGATTAAAGGAATGTTAAATAGTAAAAAATTATATAAAAAAATAAATTTATTACCTCAATTACAAAGAGATTTAAATTTAGTTTTACCTCATAATCAAAATATAGGTGAGCTAGTAAACCTAATATCTAAAATAGGAAGAAATTTAGTAAAATCTGTCAAACCTATCGATATTTTTATAGATGAAAAAGCTCTTGGAAACCAATCTAAGAGTGTTACTTTCTCTATTATTTTTCAACATAAGACTAAAACACTTAAAGATAAAGATGTAAATCCTATTATTAATGAAATTATAAATGTTGCTGAAAATGAGTTTAGTGCTAAATTAAGAGTATGAAAGATAAATCATTACTTCATGAATTAGATCTCAAGGTTAGGCAATTAGTTGCATCCTTGGAAAGAGAGAAAGCTAAAAATATAAATTCAAATGAAGCAGAAGCTGCTACAAAAAAGTTAGGTTTAGTGAAATCTAAGATTGAAAACTTAGTTTCCTTAATTGATCAATTGGAGAGTGTTTAGATGTCAGAAGATAATAACCAAGTTAAAATTTCTATCTTTGGTCAAGAATATTCCGTTAAAGCACCAGCTGACCCTGAATATATAAAAAAAATTGCAGAATTTCTTGATGGGAAAATGAGAGAGGTACAGTCTGGATTTTCGACTACTCAATCATCCACCAGAATTGCAATTTTAGCAGGGATGAACATAACTGATGAATTGTTTAACGCCAGACAATCTGGTGAATCAACAGATAATGATACAGAACAAAAAATTTCTTCACTCATCGATCTTATCGATGAGACTTTATAGCTAATAAATATACATTTTAAATGAGTGATCCGAAAATTTTATCTGGTAAGGATGTAAGTATTGATGTCTATAAAAGTTTATCAAAAAGAATAAAATTATTAAAAGATAAAAAAATTATTCCTAGTTTAGCTGTTATTCTCGTTGGTGATAATCCCGCTTCTAGTGTTTATGTTAGGTCTAAAGCAAAAACATTTAAAAAGCTTAACTTATTTAGCAAAACTTTTACTCTTTCTTCAGATGTATCTTCCGAAGATTTATTAGATTTAATATTTAAATTAAATCAAAATGTTAAATATCATGGGATATTAGTTCAGCTTCCTCTTCCAAAACATATTAATTCTCAAAAAATAATTGATTCTATAAGTCCAGAAAAGGATGTTGACGGGTTTCATCCACAAAATGTAGGTCTACTTACCATTGGAAACCCCAGATTTATACCATGTACTCCCAAGGGAATTATGCGTATCTTGGAATACTATTCAATCTCTCTTGAAGGAAAACATGTTGTCATAGTCGGACGTAGCAATATTGTCGGCAGGCCAATTTCCATTCTTTGCAGTCACAAAGGTTTAAATAAAAATGCCACTGTCACAATTTGTCACTCTGGATCTAAAGATATTTCAAATTATACTAGAGTAGCAGATGTAGTGATGGTTGCTTTAGGGGTTCCTAATTTTCTTTCTGCAGAAATGATTAAAAAAGATGCAATTATTATTGATGTTGGAATAAATAGAGTTGAATCACGTACTGTATCAAAAGGATATGAATTGGTTGGGGATGCTGATTTTAAAAATCTTATAAAAAAAGTTTCTTCTATTACTCCTGTTCCAGGCGGTGTTGGTCCTATGACAATTGCAATGCTAGTTGAAAATACTGTAGAGTCAGCCGAAGCTATGTATAAATTTAATACTATTTCATAGCGCCCGTAGCTCAGCTGGATAGAGCATTAGATTCCGGTTCTAAAGGTCACAGGTTCAAATCCTGTCGGGCGCACTATTAATGTTAATTTAATATAAATACCTAAAAAGGATAATTATCAAAAAGAATACAATATTAGGAATAGCTATTTGTTTAATATTATCATTGGCAAGCTACCTTATAAAGGATTCTATTACTGTTAATATTTTCAGATTGCCTAAAAATACGATTTCACCAATTACTTTAGCCATAATCGGGGGCTTATTTCTAAGACAATTTTTTGATTATTTTTCAGTGTTTGATGATGGTTATCAATACTGTATTAAAAAATTATTAAAAATAGGAATAATTTTACTCGGTATGAGATTAAGCTTTTTACAAATGCTTGATGTATCATTTGCATCTGTTTTGATAGTTATTCCAATTATTATTCTTACTATTACAAGTGTTTTAACCATAAGTAAATATTTAAAAATTCAAAGAAGATTATCTATATTGATCGCAGTTGGTACTAGTATTTGCGGTGCATCTGCGATTGCAGCTGCATCACCAGCAATAAATGCAAAAAAAGAAGAAATGTCCTATGCAATAGCTAACATAACGTTATTCGGTTTATTCAGTATGATTTGCTATCCATATTTTGCAAATATTATATTTCCAGAAAATTCTTTTGCCGTTGGATTATTTTTAGGCTCTGCAATTCATGATACTTCACAGGTAACTGGTGCAGCAATGATTTATGACCAAGTTTTTATGAGTTCTGATGTATTAAACATAGCAACAGTTACAAAACTATTAAGAAATACTGCAATGGTCGCTGTAATTCCATTTTTAGCCATAAAATTTACCTCATCAGATCATAAAATAAAAAGGTCAAGAAATATTTTTAAACTGTTTCCAATGTTTATTTTAGGTTTTATATTTTTTGTTTTTTTAAGAAGTCTTGGAGATTTCTTTTTCCTTGAAGGTAAGTATATATTTGGATATTTGAATACAGATAATTGGATGAAAAGTATTTCTATTCTATCATTTTTATCAAAATTTTTATTAACTACTTCTATGGCAGCGATTGGGTTATCAACTAATTTAAGAGTTCTTAAAAATATGGGTTTGAAAACTTTTTATTTTGGTTTTACCATTTGTTGTTTTGTTGGTTTAATTTCTATTACAATAATTAAAATTATTATCATTTAATATCAATGATTTTTTTTCTTTTATTATTTTTTAAAATCTCTTTCCTTTTTGGGGCTTATCCAAATAAGGAAGACATTTCTTCCTTTTTAAATGCAAAATTTAGTGGTGATACTTCTCTGGTTAATGAGTACATATCTGATAATTTTATTTATTATCATGCTCCGTTTATTGGATTAGGAATAAAAGCTTTTTATGTAGATGGTGGATTGTTAGTAACGGATGTATTCAATGATTCATTACAAACAAATTTATCAGTGGGAGATAGAATACATGAATTTAATGGTCATACTGTGAATAAAGAAGGTATACTTATTAAAGGAGCAGTTGGAGATATCCAAGAATTAATAATTACCAAGAAAGATTCTTCTTCTTTTTCGAGCCTTAAGATACCTCTCTCAATTATAAGAGAAAGTGAAAACTCTTCAACCTTTCTAAAAAATATTAAAAGTTATTCTGATTTATGGTATGATTATGATTTTACACTAAACGAGTTTTTTTCAAAAAAAAATAAGATTTTCATCCATTATAGTTGGGAAGGATCACTGGAGGAAAATTCTAATGTATATCATTTTGATGCATTCGAAGTATTTACTACTGATAAAAAAACTGGATTAATTTTAGATTCAAAATCCTTGTGGAACGAATTACAGTTTAGAAATCAATTTAAATAGAGTTTAGCTCTTTTAAAAGTTGATGGTAAATATTAGGGTTGGCCACAACAATGTTTTTATCGGTATTTAGATTATACTTTTCTCCATTTATTTTCGAAACTATACATCCCGATTCTTGTGCTATTAAAATACCTGCTGCAGTATCCCACGGATAAAGATCATATTCCCAGAATCCATCAATTTTCCCCTCTGCTACGTGACAGATATCTATTGCAGCAGCACCTAACCTTCGAACGCCTTGTGTTAAGCCAGTTAAATGTTTAAATAATTTCATATTTTTATTCCATAATTCACCATGCTCGTAACCGAACCCTGTAGTTAGTAAAGAATGAATTAATTCTGAAGTAGTGGAACAAAAAATTCTACTGCCCTCACAATATGCACCTTCTGAATCTATTGCAGAATAAAGTTTAATATTTGGCATTTCTAATACTGCTGCAATTAAGGGTCTGTTCTTATATAATAATCCTATGGAAACTGCAAAACAAGGATATCTGTGTACAAAATTTGTTGTTCCATCCAAAGGATCAATTACCCATAAAAAATCAGAGTTGTTTAAAACTTTTCCTGATTCTTCAGCTAAAAAGCTATGGTCAGGGTAGGATGATTGGATTATCTTTTTTATTAGTTTTTCAGAACTTTTATCCGTTTCGGTAACTAAGTTTGTTCTACCTTTCTGATCAATAGTTTTTGGACCATCGAGTGCTTCCATAATAAGGTTTGAAGCTGCAATTGCCGCTTCTACAGCCACATCAAGTAATTTATTTTTGTTTGTAAGGGACATGCTTTAACGAGAAATATTCTTTTGTAATTAGTTTTGTTGTTCCAATTAGCAAGACAATAGATATTAAATTTGGAAAAGTCATCATCCCAAGGCATGCATCTCCAAAAGCCCATACAGTTTCTAATTCTGCAATAGCCCCAATAAAAACAAATAAAACATATATGTATAGGTAAGGTTTAATTGCTTTTTCACCAAATAAATAAACTGCAGATCTATTTCCATAAAATGACCATGCAATCGCAGTAGAAATAGCAAAAAGAAGAACAGAAAACGTAACTATCTTATCCCCAGAATTAAAAAGAAAGCTAAGACCATTTTTAAACGCAAGAGATGTAAGTAGACTACTATTAAGGAGCTCCCGTCCTTGGAAATAACCAGCTTCCAACGCACGCTGAACTTCTTGTATTGAGTTTGCAGAAATTTTAACATAAAATTCAGTGTGCATCCAAGTATCTGTAGAAATAATCACTAATGCTGTCATCGTGCAAATGATTAGGGTATCAATATAGGGCCCTAACATTGCTACTGCACCTTCACGTACGGGATATTTTGTCTTTGCTGTACTGTGTGCTATTGCTGCAGATCCTTGTCCTGCTTCATTTGAATAGAGGCCTCTTTTAATACCCCAAAGCATAGTCATAAGGATTCCACCACTTGTACCCGCAACGGTTGCAGGTGGATTAAAAGCCATTTGTATGATTAAACTAAAACTATTAGAAATTTTATCAATATTATAAAGTATAATGGTTGCCGCTGCAGTTACATATATTAAAGCCATAAAAGGCGCTAAAAATCCAGTAAATGTACCAATTCTACTGATACCTCCAATTATGACAGCTGCGACTATAATAGCTAATAAAATACCTATAAAAAATTGGAAATAAGATAATTGAAAACCATCCCATATTTCATGTTTTATAATAATAGGATGTGCATTACCTATTATGCTAGTTGCTTCAGAGTATAACTGATCGGAAACGGTAAAAGATTGAATGGCATTCCCTGTCGCAAACGAGCAAATAACAGCAAAAGAAGCAAATGCAACTGCCATCCATCTCCAATTTTTACCTAACCCATTTTCAATAGTATACATAGGACCACCCGCAGTGTTGCCCAATGCATCCATTTCTCTATATTTTAGTGAGAGTGTACATTCTGCAAATTTGAGAGTAGTTCCAAAAAATGCAGTGATCCACATCCAAAAAACTGCACCTGGACCACCATAATAAATAGCTGTTGCGACCCCAGCTATATTTCCTATTCCAACTGTTGCAGATAAAGCTGTTGTCAAGGCTTTAAAATGATTTAAATCGCCTTCATCATTAGGGTTATCGTATACCCCTTTCGTTACCTCAATTCCATGTTTAAGATATCGAATCTGTGGAAATCCAAGTTTAATTGTGACATAAACACCAGCGCCTACAAGAGCTATAACCATAATTGGTACGGATCGATTGCTTGGAAAAGACCATACCATATCAAAAACCTTTAGTCCAAACGCATACATTATAAAAATAATAATACTAAAACTTATTAATCCTGCTGTCCTTCTATCCATGAATTCTCCGAAAAATATAAATAAAGTTCTTAAACAACATGTAAAAGTATATTTAGCAAAAAGATATTAAAAGACAATTGATTTTAATGTATATAATAAGAATAATTAATGGAATTAATTGTAAAAGACAATTTTGATTCGTGTTTTATGTGTTCTTTATACATTAAATATCCGGCCGTTATACCCATCAAAGCACCAAACATTACATCAGTAGTATAATGATTATCAGATGCAATTCGATAATATCCAGTTAATGATGCTAATGAAAGAGTAGTTAACCAAATGAAATTTTTACTTTTTGGAAATTGGTTAGAAAGTAATAATGAAGTTGACGTTCCAATTGCAAATACTGTACTTGTGTGACCGCTGTAAAATGATTTATATGATTCATTTGTTTTTCTTCTAGAAGAATCATGACGATATATAGGTCTTTCTCTACTTGATATATTCTTTGTAAAATTAGTAATAATTCCATTTACAGAAAGCACATTTAAAAGAAAAAGTATATTTTCGCAATAATCTCTATCTATAATTGAAGCAGAAATGGGAATACTTCCTAATGCAGCTCCATATAGTAAGATATCACTATAGAAGTTGGCTTTGTTTAAATTATTTTCTTTCCATTTTATTTTAGATCTAAAAAATGAATCAAATGAATTAACATTTTCTATTTTATAATTTTGAAAATGGTCGTTCTTTTTTTTATAAACATATTGAGAAAATAATAGTGTAGATAATCCAGCTCCAGTTTTAAAATAATCAATTTCACTAGGTTTTGAATAACTACTTTCGATAAGGAAGAAAATAGTAAATATTGTTAAATATGCTGGTCTTTTCAATAGATTTTTTGTTTTGTTTATAAATATTTACTTTTTAAATCACATCAAAATTTATTTTAATTTAAACCATAATGGTTATATCAAATTATAATGTTTTTATTATTCATTGTATTGCAACTTTCATTATGGTAGGAGTTATTTGGGTCATTCAGTTGGTCCATTATCCTTCATTTTACTATATTGATAAGAAAAAATATCAATCTTTTCAAAAATTCCATATGAATAATATTAGTTATATAGTAATGCCTACCATGTTAGTCGAATTATGTACTGGGTTCATTTTAATTCTATATTTCAATAATCTTTACGGAAATTTTACTTTTTATTTATCAATATTTTTGCTTTTTTGTATTTGGTTAATTACAGGGATTATTTTCACAAAACTCCATAATAAGCTACTAGAAGGTTATGATGAATTAATTATTAAAAAAATGATAGAATGGAATTGGAGTAGGACGCTATTTTGGACATTTAGATTTGTTTTATTATCCTATTCTTTTTATTTGGCATAAAAAAATTGAAAAATAAAATTCTAATTTTATTATTTGTATTTTCATTCTCAATTTTTGGAGATACCAACAATAGCAGCATAAAGCCTATTAAGGAATTAATAAAATTTGAAAAGTTTCTCGGAAAAACATTTATAGCAAGTATAGAAGATAAAAGAAATGATTCCCTTGGTTATGAGATTAATAGATGGGAATTAGCTTTTAAAGGTGATGCAATTAAAATATATCAGAAAATTAATAGTAATGAGTTAATTGGAGAAAGCACTATTATGTTTGACCAAGAAATTGAACAATTTTCATGTTGGTATTTTAGTTCTGGTGGTGTTTCAAGAAAATTAAAATTAATTAATAATGATAACCAAATCATTTTTCTTGAAGATGTGAGCAAAAACAATAACAGTATTACCAAAATAAGAATAAAATACGAATTTATTAAAATTGATACTTATATTAAAATAACTCAATATTTAATAAATAACGTATGGACTAACGGATCGGAAGTTTATTTTAGAGAATTACTAGACTGAAAAAGTATTTTTAATTAATCAATAAAATTTAGTATAATCATTGTAATAAATTATGGAGTTTCTAATGAAATATATAATTCTTCTAGCAATAACATTATCTTCTTTTTCATTTTCCAAAGAAAATACTACATATCTCAAAGTAAATGGTATGCAATGCAGCTACTCGTGTGCAGAAAAAGTAAGTAAGGTAGTTCAAAAAATTGATGGTGTCAAAGAATGTTCTGTTGACTTCGCCGGTGGAGTTGCTACAGTGGTTTATGATGATCAAAAACTCGAATCAAAAGACATTATTACTACCGTTCAAGTAAGCACTTCATATACAGCATCAGAAATGTGCGATAAGTCAAAGGCAACATACATTGGTGGATCGGGACAATGTGATCCTACAAAGAAGAAGAGCAAAGCACAAGAAATTTAGTATATAACATATTGATATAGAGATGAGTCTGATTCTGAATAAAGCTCATCTCTATATCTCAAGATCATATTTTATTTTAATATTGAGATGTTCTTCAATCAGTTGAACTATTTCAACTTCACCACTCATTACCATACCATCTGCCTCAACGAGATCCGTTATTTTTCTACCAAGCAAGTTAATTTGTTCGGCATTTAATAATTCCTTTATTCTTTCTATTACCTCTACTACAAGTTCTTTTTTTTTGGTATTATTTTTTGAATTTAAAGAAAGCTGTGCTTCCGAGAAAAACGTATTAGCCCTCTTTTCAGAAAATTCAGGAAAAAGTTCGGTTACTAATTCTAACCATATATTTTTTTCTTCATTATCTATCTGACCATCTGAAATTTGTATCGCAGTGCAAAGATAAGTAACAGATTCGATAGGAGACATTTCTGAAGGCACTTTTGGTGGTGCTTCTTTTTTGCTAAACCAACCCATAATTATCTATCTTTCCATTCTTTTATTGTAAGTGTTTTCATACTCAGTGCATGAATTTCATGATTCATAAGTTCACCCATAGCGGCATATACTTTTTTATGTCTTTTAATTAAAGATAGCTGTTTAAAATTATCCGATACTATAACGGCTTCTAAATGAAACCCACCATTATGTTGCTCATGATTTAAATGTCTACCGGTAAAATCTTTTACTTCAAAATGTTTTAAATCAAGTTGACTTTTTAGTCTTTTTTCCATTTCTATTTCAATTGGAGTTGATTTTTCATCTAAAGAATCAGAAGTTTGTTCCATGACAGATCCTAAATTATTTAAGTTAACTAAACAAGATAAATTACATTACAGAAACCTTATAAAAAACATTGATCCTAAACATGAACAATTAATAGTAAATGTTTTAAGAAAAAAAATACAGTTTATACTTGATTCTGGAAAACTCAATTCTATTGAAGTTGAATTAATTAACAGAATAGCGAAGCTTAATTTTATTCTAAAAACAAATCATGATTTATCAAAGATTACTATCAAAAAGATTTTATTTGCAATGTCCTATGTAATTGATGAAGATGATGAGATTCCAGATATCATACCAAAGTATGGTTATTTAGATGATATATCTGTTGTTACTTGGATATTACAAGAGATTGAGAATGATGTATTAAAAATATGAGATATTTTTAGTGCTACTCTGAGGAGGAAGTAATATTATCTAAATCTTCCTCTGAAAATTGCCATTGGCATGGAGCACACCACCATGGTTTTCCAAAATATGTATCTTTATTTTCTACAAGTTCAAGTGCATCATTGCATCTAGGGCAATCTTTTTCAGTTCCTTGATCCGGCCAACTATAATCGGGTTTGTATTTATATCCTTCTTCAGATGTATGATGTTTATGCATATGTAAAATTATAAATAATTTATGAAAAGAATAAGTAGTTATTTAAAAAATTGAAAGAATAACATATAAAATTGCACCAATAAGAGAAAATCCTATATAATTTTGTATTTTTATTTCATTATGTAAGGTTTCTACTTGAGCGAGGTAATGATCATAAAATAAAAAAACCTCTAGTGTATCATTTTTAGAAACATAAACACGTTTAATTCCTTCTGTTAAATTATCTCTTACTTTTTCATGTTGGATGTCAGGCGGTATATAACTTACTTCATGAAATCCCGGTAAAACGGGTATAGGAGCGCTAAGTGGATGATTACCAACATAAAAACCATCAATAAAAAATGGAACATCTAAACTATCAGTTTTAATCTCTATAAATCCATATGTTAATAAATCATCCTTCTCTTTGCTAAAGATTGGGTTGAATGAGTAAATAAGTAGAATAGTTAAATAAAGAACCCTGTTCATAAGAGACAAATTATTTTTATAAAACGAATAAAACAAATAACTAAATTTGTATTATGAAACTCAGCAATATTACATATCTTAAAATAATCGTTCTTTTTTTCATACTACTTTTTAGTAGCTGCGCATATTTTAACACATTTTTTAACGCACAGGAATATTTTAAAGAAGCTGAAAAATTGAGATTAGAAAAAGAAGGGGAGAGGGTTCCTGTTGGTGCGATTGAAAAATATGGGAAAAGCATAAAAAAAAGTAAAAAAGTAATTGTTGATTTTCCTGATTCTAAATTTAAAAATAGTGCTATTCTATTAATGGCTAAATCTCAATATTATCGAGAAGATTATGATTTATCTATTAATAACTTAAGAATAATATCAAAATCTGGAACAGATGAGCAAATAGAAGAAGCAAAATATTGGATTGCATTATGTAAGTGGAAAAAAGGAAATATGCAAGCGGCGATTGATGAATTAACACTCCTTATTAATTCTGCAAAAATTGATGATATAAAATCAAAAGCATTTTTATCATTAGCTGATATATTTAAAGAATTAAAAAATCCTGAACAGTCAATTGAATATTTACAAAGCGCGATACAAATTACTAAAAGTAGAAATCAAAAAGGAATTATATCCAATAAACTTGCTGAGATGGCTTTTGAAAAAAATGATTTAAAATTAGCTTTAGAAGGTTATGAAAATGTAACAGCTTTCTCAATATCAAAAAAAAATGTAGAGAATGCTCATCTACAAATATTAAAAATATATAGAGCTCAAAAAAAGTATAAACAAGCAACTCGAAAAATCAAATCTATGTTAACAGATGATAAGTTCAATTCAATTTCAGGAAACTTAGAACTAGAATTGGTTCAGTTATATAGAGCTCAAGATGAAACATCAGAGATCGAGGCTAGGCTTGAATCCATTGTGAATGATTACCAAAGAACCCTAGTTTCAGCTGAAGCTTATTTTCAACTAGGCCAAATATATTTAAAAGAAAAATGGAATTTATCAAAAGCTAAAGAATACTTTACCCAAGTAAGTAAAGAGTCCTCTAAATCGATTTATTCATCTGTGGCAAAAGGAAAAATTGATGCAATAACTCTTTATGAAAAAACAGAAATGGAAATTGAATCTAAACGTAAATTAATGGAAAAAAAGGAAGCCGATTCATCTATTGTCACATTAGACTCTTTAAATAAAGAGCTGAAGGGAGTCTCAATTGTTCCAATTAATAAGTCGTTTCCTGAATTATATTATCAATTAGCTGATTTAGAAGCATTTAAATTTGAAAGATATCATGAATCAATCGTTATTTTAAATAAAATAATAAATGATTTTTCAAATTCTGATTTTAAACCTAAAGCATTATTTGCATTATCTTTTGTATATAGAATGAACAAAGAGTTTGATAAGGCTGAAGAGGTTGAAACTATTTTAAGAAAAGAATTTTCTTCCACAGAATATGCATTTTATTTGGAAGATGAAAAAAAGATACATAAGAATGATGAATCCAAAGCCTATAATCTTGCAAAGAAGTTATTATTTGAAAATAATACTGAAGGTTTATTAGTATTAAAAAACCTGATCAAGAATTCGGAAAAGAGTGAAATTATTCTTTCATCTGCTTATTCTATTGCTTACTATTATGATAACATAGCTGAAATAGATAGCGCCTATAAATTTTACAGTTTCATTTATAATAGCTATCCTGAAACAGAACATTCTATCGAAGCAAAAAATAGACTTTTCGTTTTAGATGGAATACTATCTTTAATTAACCCTGATTCGTCAAAAACCGATTCAGATCAATAATCATGAAAATCATTATTCTTTCATTAGTTTATAGGTTTGTAAGGTTTTTGGTAACCAAAGTACTTTATTTGATACAGAAATTTTTTTTCATGAAAAAGGATTTAGAGCCAGCAGTTAAATTTGGTGATAATTCGTTAGCACGGTTAAATATTTTATCGGGTACATTATATGAATTTGAAATTCCAAGTAATAATGTTATTGAAATTTATGGTATGAAATTTCCTTCTCCTTTAATTGGTTCATCATTTAAATCTGATCCAAATATCCTAGATATATGGATGAAGATGGGCCTTGGAGGTTTGATTTTTAAAACTATAATGAGAAATAAACGGATTGGTAATCCATATCCGAGGTTACAAGACGCTTATTTTAATAAAAAATCTGGGTTATTTAATTCTTTAGGACTTCCTGGGATGGGTGTTACAGATTTTTTAGAATATTTAAAAAATACGGAACTTTGGAAATATGAAAGACCACTTGGCATAAGTATAGGTGGTGATGATGAAAATGAATATTTATCAAATTTGTTGGAACTTGATCCATTTTTGAAAACAAATAATAAATCATATTTTTATGAATTAAATATTAGTTGTCCTAATACAAAAAATGGGAAGAGCCTTTGCCAAGATCCAAATACATTAGAAATTTTGTTGAAAAATATACGAAAAATTATTAACGCACCTATCTCAGTAAAAATTTCTCCAGATATTTCAGATGCACTCATTAGAGACATAGCGGATTTGTGCAATAATCATGAAAAGATTATTATCAATGCAGGTAATACACAATATAAAGAACCTCATCAGGTAGGTATAAAGCAAAGTGATTTTTCCATGAGAGGGGGTGGATTATCAGGCTCACCTCTTTTTGAAAGAACATTGGAAATGGTAAAAATCTTAAGTGAATTTAATATTCCCATTATTGCTACAGGAGGTATCTCTACAATTAAGCATTTAAGTATTCTTAAGAATTCTGGTGCATCTTTGTTTGGCATGGCATCATCATTAGTAATAGATCCTTACTGTATTCCAAAAATTCACTCAGAGATACACAAACTATGATTACAATAGTCTTATTTGAACCTCAAATTCCTCCTAATACAGGATCAACTGGAAGATTGTGCGGAGCAACAAATACAAGGCTTCATGTTGTAGGAAAATTAGGTTTTGAATTATCTGATAAAACTTTAAAAAGAGCGGGACTTGATTATTGGGATCATATTAATTGGGAATATTTTCCTGATGTGAACAGTTATGTAGAAAATTTAATAAAAGAAAAAAAAATATTTCATTTACTTACAACAAAATCAAATAAAAATTATACATCGGTTAAATTTAATGGAAATGATTATATTATTTTTGGTAGTGAGACCTCAGGAATAGACGAAAAAATATTAAGAGCATATTGGGAAAGGACATGTACAATACCAATGGAAAATCAAAATATAAGAAGTCTAAATCTTGCAACAAGCGTTGGTATAGTTCTTTATGAAGCGTTGAGGCAGCTCGATGTTTAATCGTGCCTATCAAATAATTATTTATACTTTAATAACTTTATTTTTTATTTCCTGTACATCATCACCCAGATATGGAATTTCTTCAAATGAAAATAAACGCACAGATCGGAAAAAAAATAATAAATCAAATAAATTAATTAATCCCTCTAGTGTTAAAACAAAAGGTATTAAACATAGAAAGATAATGAATGGAATTAGCTCATTTTATGCAGAAGATTTTCATGGCAAACTTACGGCAAATGGTGAAATTTATGACATGTATGGAGTGACAGCTGCTCACAAAACTCTACCCTTGAATACTGTTTGTAGAGTAACAAATTTAGTAAATAAAAAATCTTTAATATTAAGAATTAATGATAGGGGACCATATATAAAGGGTCGTATTTTAGATTGTTCCTATGGTGCCGCCAAAAAACTAGATTTTATAAATCAAGGTACTACAAAAGTGAAAATTGAAGTCATTGAATGGGGAGATGGAAAGTATATGCAACATAGAAAGCTTCCAGAATGAATAAGTTATTTCTAATATATAATCCCCATGGAGGTTTAAAGAAAGGAAAGTATATTCTAAAAAAAATAAAACCACTTTTTGAAAAAGCAGAAAAAGAATTGACCATTTTAGAATCAGAATATTCTGGCCATGCGTATGATTATGCTAATACATTAAAATTTCAAGGATATGATGGACTCTGCGTTATCGGAGGTGATGGTACTATGCATGAAGTAATAAATGGGATGTTACGTAGAAAAGATAATGATAGAATACCAATTGGTTTGATTACTGGAGGCACTGGAAATTCTTTCATGCATGATATGAAATGTGTTGATCCAGTTAAAGCTGCAAAAAAAATTATTGAAGGAAATATAAGAGCTATCGATGTCGCTAAAGTAATTGCAAATAAAAAAGTTTATTACTCATTTAATCTCATCGGATGGGGTGTACCTACAGATTCTAATTTTCTTGCTGAAAAGCTTAGATGGATGGGAGGACTTCGATATAGTGTTTCAGCGATATTTGAAGTATTAAAAGGGAAAAAAAGAATTGCCAAACTTATGTTCGATGGAAAAGAAATCGAATCTGACTTTACCTTTATTATAGGTTGTAATACAATACACGTTGGTAAAGGAATGAAAATGGCGCCGAAAGCAATTGTTGATGATGGAAAGCTTGATTTAATCATTGTAAAAAAAGTAAACAGATTTAAATTACTATTACTTTTTCCAAAACTATTTAATGGAACTCATATTGAAAGTCCTCTTGTTGAATATATGCAAGTAAATAAATTTTCAATTATACCAAAAACAAAAAATGGTCTTAATATAGATGGCGAGATGAAGGGGTTTACGCCTGCACATGTTAAAATAAATGAGGAGAAGATTAATATCTTTAATTAAAAATGAATATTTTAAAAATGATGAAAGGAAGAAATCTAGTTAACTTAATTGGAATACCAGTATGGTTATTTTTAATCTATAAGGGAGAAATTTACTACAGCATCTTTATGTTAATATGTATAGGATTAGCATTAGGTGAGTTTTATTCATTAATGCAAAGAAAAGGTGCTGAGCCATTGAGGATTTTAGGAATGGCATGTTCCGTATTTATTGCAGATTATTATTACGTACAACCAACAACTTCTTCCCATCAAGTAATGGGTGTGATTGTTCTGGTAGTTTTAATGGCATTTATATGGGAATTATTTACACCTACATTAAACCCGGGTTTGAATTTATCAATTACATTTGCGGGAATTTTATATATACCTGTATTACTAGGTACAGCAATTGATTTAAGACAATTTGACCATTTTATGGACACCAACCTTACTTTTGCTATTGTAATAGGAGTATGGTCGTGTGATTCATTTGCTTTTATTTTTGGTACAATGTTTGGAAAAAGAAAAATTTTACCTGAAATAAGCCCTAAAAAATCTTGGGTAGGTTCAATTTCTGGCTTAATAGGTTCTTTTATTATTTTTTACATATTTTATTACTATGGCATTTTAGGTGATATATTCAATATTAAAGATTGTGTTATTTTAAGTATAATAGTAGGTTTTTTTGGTCAATTAGGAGATTTTACAGAATCAATGATAAAAAGAGATGTTGGCGTCAAAGATAGTGGAACACTGCTGGCAGGACATGGAGGCGTTTTAGATAGATTTGATTCATTAATTTTTGCTATGCCATTTTCCTATCTTTACGTTCATTTTTTTATATAGTATATAATATCAAATTCAAACATGATTCTTAAATCTATTTTAGCTACTGACTGCGGTAGTACTACTACCAAGGCTATTCTTATTGAATTTATTGAAGGAGAATATCGTCTTACTTTCAGAGGTGAAGCTCCAACTACTGTTGAAGCTCCATTTGAAGATGTTACAAAAGGTGTTCTAAATGCAGTGATGGAAATTGAGGAACTTTCAGGCAAAAAAATAATTGATAAGAATAATATTATAACTCCTTCAAAAAATAATGAAGGAGTGGATATATATCTCTCTACTAGCTCTGCAGGTGGAGGGCTCCAAATGATGGTAGCTGGTGTTGTTAAGTCTATGTCAGGTGAAAGTGCGGAAAGAGCCGCTTTAGGCGCTGGATCAATAGTTATGGATGTTATGGCATCTAATGATGGGCGTCTAGCACATGAGAAAATTAAGCGTATAAGAGATCTTAGACCTGATATGATTTTGCTTTCAGGTGGTATCGATGGAGGTACAGTCTCTCATGTAGTAGAATTAGCTGAAATTTTAGCAGCTGCAAATCCACAACCAAGGTTAGGTCAAAATTATCAACTCCCCGTAATTTATGCTGGTAATAAAAAAGCTCAAGACCAAATTTCTAAAACTTTAAGTGAAAAAGTTGATTTAGATATTGTTGATAATATAAGGCCTGTTTTAGAAACTGAGAATCTAGAACCCTCCAGAGATAAAATTCATGATTTATTCATGGAACATGTAATGCAGCAAGCTCCTGGCTATAAGAAATTAACTTCTTGGACGGATGCCCCAATAATGCCAACTCCCGGTGCTGTTGGATCCTTAATTGAAATGATATCTGAGAAAGAAAAAATTTCCGTAGTTGGAGTTGATATAGGTGGGGCAACAACTGATATTTTTTCCGTATTTCAAAATAAGTTCAATAGAACAGTAAGTGCAAATTTAGGGATGAGTTATTCTATTTGTAATGTGCTTGCTGAATCAGGCCTTGAAAATGTCCTTCGCTGGGTTCCCTTTAACATAGATAAAAAGGAACTAACAAATAGAATTGGAAATAAAATGATTCGCCCAACTACCGTGCCACAATCCTTGGAAGAATTATTTATTGAACAAGCAATCGCAAGAGAGGCACTAAGATTATCATTTAAGCAGCATAAAGAATTTGCTGTTGGTTTAAAAGGGGTTCAGAAAGAGAGAACAATCTCAGATGCATTTGATCAAACAAATTCAGGTGAGTCACTTGTTAATATGATGGATTTAGATTTAATAGTTGGTTCAGGTGGTGTGCTTAGTCATGCTCCCAGACGTGAACAATCTGCCAAAATGTTAATTGACTCTTTTATGCCTGAAGGGATTACTCAATTAGCAGTTGATTCAATCTTTATGATGCCGCAACTTGGTGTTCTTGCAAATGTTGAGAAAGATAAATTAAAAGAAGAGGCTCGAAAAGCAGCTCTAGAAGTTTTTCATAAAGATTGTTTAATTCGTTTAGGTACATGCTTAACTCCCGTAGGAAATGTTAAAAATGGTACTATTGTTTTAAAAGTAACTTTGACCCTTTTAAATGGTGAAAAAATTGAAAAAAGTCTAATGAAAAATCAACTATTTAGAATAAAATTAAACTATGAACCAATTAAAGCGAAGTTAGTACCTCATAAGAAAATGAATATTGGTGCTGGAATGGGTGAACCTATTTCAACAACAATATATGGCGGGTTAGTGGGTATAATTTTAGATGGAAGAGAAAGACCCATTACTATTCCAAATAATGCACAAGAAAGATTAAAATATCTAAAGGAATGGTCAGATGCTTTAGATGAATATCCAAATAAGGTATAATTATGGCTCATTCATATACACCTGGATTAAAAGTACTTAAATCAACTAATGTTAAAAAAGAACGAAGGTTACCTATCAAGGGAAAGGTGAATAAAATAGTAGGTGACCAATTAACACCTGAAGAAATAGTTGCGACAACAGATTTGCCTGGAAATGTTCAGATTATAAAAGTTGCTAGTCAGTTGAATATTGGCCCGGCAGATATATTTGATATTTTAAAAGTTAAAACAGGTGATAATGTTGTTAAAGGTGATTTAATAGCTCAAACTCAAGGATTATTCGGTATGTTTAAATCTGAATTATATGCTCCAATTGATGGAACTATCGAATCTATCTCTGATGTAACAGGTCAATTAATTATGCGTGAGGCGCCTATTCCAGTGGACATAGATGCGTATATTTCTGGTTCAGTAACAGATATCATAAGTGATGAAGGTGTTGTTATTAATACACATGCTGCTTTTATTCAGGGAATTTTTGGTATTGGTGGTGAAGCTAGAGGAAATATTAAAATACTAGTAAATAATAGAGATGATGAACTAACAGAAAATTTATTAAATGAATCTCACTCTGGTAAAATAATAATCGGTGGAAGCTTTATTAGTTTGAACGCATTTAAAAAAGCAATGAAACTGAATATTTCTGGAATTGTTGTTGGCGGATTTAATTATTTTGATCTGGAAGATATTCTAGGTTACAGACTTGGTGTTGCAATTACAGGTTCTGAGGATATACCTACATCTTTAATTGTAACGGAAGGCTATGGTAAAATACAAATGGGGCAACAAACATTTGATTTACTAAAAAACCATGCTAATCAATTCGCCTCTATTAATGGAGCAACGCAGATAAGGGCTGGGGTAATAAGACCTGAGATTGTAATTCCTTACGATAAAAATGAAATGTCGGGTGAAGTTTCAACTAGAACAGAAAAAGGTATTCAGAAGAATAGCTTAGTAAGAGTTATAAGGGCTCCTCACTTTGGATCAATGGGTCGTGTGTTGGATTTACCACCTGAACTTCAGAAAATGGAGTCTGAAACCATGGTAAGAGTGGCAATAATTGATGTGGATGGCCATAAATATACAATCCCCAGATCGAACCTCGAAATGGTAGAGACAGATTAAAACAAAATTAAACCATTTTATTTTACTTATTACTCACTAAGTTTATCTATTATATATTTTCATATGAACAGTAAAACTAATTTAAAAAAACAAGACAGATTATTCATTGAACGTATTGCAAAGAAAATTTTTACCTCAGGATTTACAACTCCCGCCATCTTCTTTCTTGAGATGACAAAACCCTTAGCCTTACTTGGAAGTCATTTACTTATTTTTCTTGGACCTGTTATAAACTCAATTATACAATCTGATGCCTATTATAGATCAGTACAGGTATTTGAAGAGCCGGATAATATCGAATTATTATTGAAAGAAATTGAACGTTTGGAATCGAACTCTAGAAAAAAAGAAGGAGCAATAAGTGAAGGATAAAAACTTTTTCATTGGAGCTTCAATTGTCTTTATTATTTTTTTCATGCTTCAAACCATAAAACCTGAATTATATATTCATGAAAGAGGTCTTTTGTTATTTTTAATTCTACTCTTTGGAGGTATTCTTCAGTTTTCAACGAGGCATGCAATTAGGGGCGGAGATATCTTTTTAAGAACAATTCCAGGTGTTAAAGCTGTGGAAGAGGCTGTCGGAAGATCTACAGAAATGGGAAAACCTGTATTATATGTTCCTGGTATTCAAGATATGGACCAAGTTGAAACTGTAGCTGGTGTTGTTATCCTTGGACATGTATCAAAAATGACCGCTCGTTATGAAACACCACTTAATGTTCCAGTAGCAAGATCCATAGTATTAAAAGCCGCACAAGAAGCATGCAAAGAATCATATTTAATCGAAGGACGCTCAGATATTTATAATGAAAACATGGTGCATTATTTAACAGATGATCAGTTTGCATATGCTGCAGGTGTTAATGGTATAATGAAAAGAGAAAAACCTGCTGCTTGTCTTTATATGGGTAAGTTTTATGCTGAATCTTTATTATTAGCTGAAACCGGTAATTCTATAGGTGCAATTCAAATTGCAGGAACTGCTTCGCAAACTCAAATCCCATTTTTTGTGACAGCTTGTGACTATACCCTCATTGGCGAAGAATTTTTTGCAGCAAGTGCATATTTATCGAAAAAGCCGGAGCTATTAGGTATCGTAAAAGGTCAAGACTATATAAAATTAGTAATTCTGGGAATGATAACTGCTGGAACTTTTTTAAGAATAATTTTTGATTTAGATATTATTGATTTTAATGTTCTTGATTTTTTAACCATTTCAACAGGTAGTTAGAATATGATTTGGAAAAGACAGGTACCTATATTTATTGTAGTATTTTTTGGTCTTCTGACTTTATTTGGTTGGTTTACTGACCAAAATCAAATAAAAGATTTCGTAGATATACACGGTCTACAATGGTATGGGATTATATCTACATTTGCGATGTTTTTAGGTATAATAACCTTAATTAAACTTCAATTGATCAAGATATTAAAAAAACAGATAGGATGGCAATATTCTATTGCAGCTATAGCAGGAGTATTATTTTCAGTTTTTGCAGGATTTTTCTATAAAGGTAATGATACCGTTCAATGGGGTGCTCATGTTATAGAAAAAGGTACTCTATTTAAATGGATCTTTGATTTTGTTTTTACTCCTTTATCAGCCACTATGTTTGCTTTATTAGCATTTTTTGTTGCTTCGGCATCTTATAGAGCTTTTAGAATTAGGAATTTTGAAGCAACTCTATTGCTCATATCCGGTATGATAATTATGATTGGAAGAGTGCCCTTAGGTAGCTCAATATCTAGTTGGTTTATTATGTATCTTTTGGTATTCATTTTAGGAATTACAATAAATACAATTTTTAAAAATAAGATTTACACTCTAATTTCATTTTCTATAGGTCTTATTTTTGTAACTTTGTTAGGAATGTATATGGAATGGCCTCATCAAAGTCCAAGTATTTTTTACTTACCCACTTTACAAGAATGGATTTATAAGTATCCGAATGTTGCTGGTGCTAGATCTATATCTATAGGAATAGGTTTGGGTATTTTCGCAACATCCATAAGATATATTCTTGGGTTAGAAAAATCATATATTGGTGAATAATAATGAATAAATTTTTTGATATAGTTTTAAAACTTTCCCATGTTGATAGAAGATGGATTTTTCTCATTATTGGTTTATCTGTTTTATTACCTTTATTTTTTCCAATTGGTCTTCCAATACGGGCTACGGACACCACTCAGAGAGTTTATGATACTTTTGAATCTTTAGAACCTAACTCTAGAGTATTATTATCTTGTGAATATGGTCCAAGTACTAAACCTGAGATACACCCGATGGTTATAGCAGTACTTCATCAATTATTTAAAAATGATCATAAGGTCTATGTTACATGTTTATGGCCAGACGGACAATTTTTAGCTTCTGAAGCATTAAGGGAAGTAGCTGGGGAGTATAGTAAAGTATATGGTGAAGACTATGTAATATTAGGTTACAGACCTGGAAGTGAAGCCGTGATTAAAGGTTTGGTCAGAGATTTAAGAGCTATTTTTAGTACAGATGTCAAAGGGACAAAAGTTGAAGAAATATCAATGATGAATGATATTTATAAATTTGAAGACTTTGATTTTCTTTTTTCAGCTTCAGCTGGCTTTCCTGGTTCTTTAGAATGGATGCAGTACGCTACAGACAATACTGATGTTAAAATGAGTACTGGTACAACATCTATAATGGTTAATGATATCATGCCATTTGTAGTATCTGATCAAATACAAGGTATTCTTGCAGGAATGCCTGGAGCAGCTGAATATGAAAAACTAGTAGGGAAACCAGGTATTGGAACAAGTGGCATGGACGCACAATCCCTTGCTCATTTAGTTATTGTATTTTTTATAATATTCGGAAATATCGGATATTTCATAGAGAGGAAAAGAAAGAGAAAATATTAAGGTTTATGTATGATATTTAATGAAGTTTTAGGAGCTTGGGTAGCTGTTTTTTTAACATTAGCTATTTTTTCATTCCTTTATAAAGATAACCCTTTCTATAAATTTGCTGAGCACGTGTTTATTGGAATTTCAGCAGGTTATGGCTTATCTATTGGATTTTGGACTATAATTCAACCAAACCTTTTAGGTCGACTATGGCCAGCTAAAGAATATTCAGAATTAAGTTTTTGGTACAATATTTATGATCTATTAAGTTTTCTTTTTCCATCTGTATATCCAATTGGGGGAATTGATAAAGGTCATAGTATGGATTTAACATATTTAATTCCTTTAATTTTAGGGATGATGATGATATTGAGTATTTTTAAGCAATTTAATTGGATGGCAAGATGGGGAATCGCGTATACAGTTGCTATTGCAGCTGGGTTAAGGGCTTATGGATTTTTAAACTCATATATATTGAATCAGATTAAAGGTACTATTGTTCCCTTAGCTAATACAGGGAACCCAATTTTTCATATTTCAGAGCCATCCTTATTTAATAATCTCATAATCTTAATAGGAACAATCACTGGGTTATTATACTTCTTTTTTTCAAAAGAACAGACCGGTACTTTTGGAAAAGTAACAAGGATAGGAATTTACTTTTTAATGATTTCTTTTGGTGCTTCTTTTGGATTCGCTGTAATGGGACGCATATCGCTTCTTATTGGTCGTTTTGTAGACTTAATATCATATTCTAAAGCTGAATATCATCATGCAACCGTTTGGGTTTTGATTGTAATGTTAATAGTACTCTCATATTCAGCATTCCTAGAAAATAAAAAAGAAAAAAATATTTAAAGCATAATTTATTGTTTTGTATTTTAAAGTCGGTTTTTTCCCGACCTTTTTATTTTACAACTTCAGAGGTAGTATTTATGAAATTTTCAAGAAAAATAATATACCCCTTTATTATTTCAATATCATATTCGATTGTTCCTCCACAATTTGGTCAGTTCTCAACTGATTTATTAAATAGGTTTAATGAACAGGAAATAGGTAAGGAATATGGAAATCCAGGTTGGGTAAAAAAAATTAAATCATATAAAAAAAATAGAATTAGAAATACACAACTTGAGTTTAACATACCGGTTTTATTAGGAAAATATTCTGATGTATCCGATACATATTTTACTTCAACCGATTTTCAAAATTTATTATTTGATCAAAACTCTTCGGGTTCAATGCAAGACTACTACACGGAAATTTCATATGGTAATTTTATTCTTGATGGACAAACATCTGGTTGGTATCAATCTAATTTTTCACAATCTCAAGCTGTTAATCAAGTGAAAGGATATGTCTCTAATGTGGCTGCTTTAGCTGATCCTGATTTTAATTATGGATTATATGATAATGATGGACCAGATAATATTCCGAATTCTGGTGATGATGATGGTTATGTTGATGGTATTGTAGTAATCTATCCAGGTTGCTTAGATGGTGATAATAATATTTGGGCACATCAAAGTTCATTAGGAAGTAACTTTCAATATATTACAAATGATCTAACTCCAGATGGACAGAATATAATTATCGATACCTACATGGTGTGTCCTGAGCTATCTGCAGGTGGAAATCAATCTTGTAATACTGATTTAATATTTCAAATGGGTACCTTTGCACATGAATTTGGTCATGTATTGGGACTTCCAGATCTCTATGATAGAGATGAAAGTAACGGAAATTCAGAAGGTGTAGGGGAATGGTGTCTTATGGCATCGGCAAATTGGCTTGGGTCTAATGGAGATACACCTGGACACATGTCGGCATGGTGTAAAATTGAACTAGGATGGATGGAGCCAATAATTGTGAGTAGTTTTGAAAACGATATATCTTTAAAACAACTAGCGACAAACCCTGATGCTATTAAAGTTTGGGAAGATGATTATAGAGCTAGCCGATATTTTTTAATAGAGAATAGACAAAAAGTTGGTTTTGATTCAGATATTAATGGATCAGGTTTGTTAATCTACCATGTAAATGAAAATAGGGGATGGGGAAGTAATGCTTGGAGTTTTGGACCAATTAATGATGACGAGAATAACAAATTTATTGATGTAGAGTCTGCAGATGGTTACCTTGATTTGGATAATGAAATAAATAGAGGAGACAATGGAGATCCTTTTCCAGGTACTTCAAATAATTTTTCTTTCGATAACAATTCTAACCCTTCATCGAAGAGAAACGATGGATATCCAACGGATATTATGGTAAATAATATCAGTGATTCTGATTCAATAATGTATATGGATATTAATCCAATGTTAAATACAGGCTATTCTATATTTTATGATGAAAATGGTATCGCATCCACCTCTATAAGTATAGGAACAGAATCACAATGGTCTGGTGTAGTTTTTACAGCGGAGAGAGCTGGTTTTTTGACTGAAATAGATTTTGGAGTGACATATCCAGGGTTTTGGAATTCAAGCAATTTATCTTGGGAAGTATTTGTATATGATGGTTTCTTTGAATCTGAGCCATCCAATCTTGTGTACTCAACATCAGGTACAACAGTTAAAGGTGGTTGGCACACGATTAGTGTTGATTCCGTTGAAATCTCAGCAAACCAAGAATTTTTTATTACAGTCAAATTTAATGATAATGGTTATGTCTACAGCTTTGATAACACAGGAGAATTTTCATACAGATCTTATTATTCCGCTGATGGGAGTACTTTTTATAATGAATTATCAAATTATGGTGATGCAAATATTAGAGCAAAATTATCGACTGAGGTTTTTAACAATCTAAATAATAATAAAATATCTCAACCCGAATTTTTTGAAATTTATCCTAATTTTCCAAATCCCTTTAATCCTATGACCTCTATCCCTATTTCAATAAATAAAGATACAAAAATTACATTAGATATTTTTGATATTAATGGAAGATTAGTTGAAAAAATATTAGATAATACATTAAGTGCTGGTAAACATAAAATTACTTGGGATGGAAGTGATGTTTCATCAGGTGTGTATTTTGCTGTATTTTCGTCTAAGGATTTTAAGAAAAGTCAAAAAATGATTTTACTAAAGTAATTATTTTTGAAAATTTCTTTAAAGATTTTTTTACTTATTCTAATATCTCTAAGTTGTAACAATCTTAGTCTGATGATAAATAATCAGATAAAAGGTGAAAAGCAATTTTACATAGGACGTTCTAGTACAAACACTTTTCAAAAAAAAATAACTGAGGTATTTCGAGAAAATTTATATACTGTAGATGAATACAATAATACAAATACTGATTCTAAAATTATTTCAAAATGGAAAATTAATTATTTAGAGGATAATGATTCTATTTCTGTTGAATATAAAACTCGTTTTATAATCACCGGTTTGATAGACAATTCTACTTATTCAAAAAATAATTCTTTTCAATATGAGTGCTATTTGCAGGCAGAAAATTATGTTTACTTGGATGGATCATATGTTCAAGAATATGATTCAAAATTTATTCATAATGAAATTCATATGATTAAAAGTGCATTACGAAATCAATTCCTAAAAAAATGAAATATAAAACTTATTTTTGAAATTAAAATTAAAAAATAATATATTGCTAATAAGCATATTATCCTGTTCAAATTTTGAGAAAGAATATGTAAAAATGAATTATCCAGAAACAAAAAAAGATGAGGTATTAGAAGTAATTTTTGGAAAAAAAATTCCTGACCCTTATAGATGGTTGGAGGATGAAACTTCATATGAAACCAAAAAGTGGGTGGTTCAACAAAATAATTATACTGATAATTATCTAAGCAGAATTCCTTTCTTAAAAAAAATTGAGGATAGATTAAAAAATATATGGAACTATCCCAGTGAATCTATTCCAATAGCGAAAGATGATAACTTATATTATTTTTATAATGATGGCTTGAAAAATCAATCCATTTTAAGATTAAAATCCAAAGACACTTCCAAAGATATGACTATAATTGATCCAAACCTACTTTCAAGTGATGGAAGTAAGTCTATCGGTGGGCTTTATTTTTCAAATGATCATAAATATCTTGGCTATACTATCAATAAATCTGGATCCGATTGGCAGGTAATAAATGTAATGCGATTAGAAGATCAATCATTAGTTAAAGATACTCTTAAACGTGTTAAGTTTAGTGGAATTGAGTGGTTTAAAAGGGGTTTTTTCTATAAAAGATATCCAGAAGCAGAAACAAATAAGATCTTATCTAAAAAAATATCTAATTCTAAGATATATTATCATAATTTAGGTGATAAACAGGAAAATGATATTCTTGTCAAAACTCCATTTACATCTGAATATATCTCACCATATGTATCAGTATCCGAAGATGAGAAAGTTATATTTTTATATGGTTATAGGGGGACATACGGGAATTCCCTTTATTATAAAAAATCTAATTCTAATGAGAATAATTGGATTTCTTTAGTTAAGGATTATAATTCTGATATTCAAATTGTAAGAAAAATAAAAGACCATATATATGTATTAACGGATAGAAATTCACAATACAAGAAATTAGTCAAAATTTATTTGGATAAACCAGGTGAAGAAGATTGGGTTACATTAATTGAAGGTAAAGAAAATGAAGTATTAAAAGAAATAAAAATTACAGGAAATAAAATTTTTGCTCATTTCTATAAAGATGTATTGTCCTGCTGGAAAATTTTCAACTTAAGAGGAAAGATATTAGAAGAACTAGAATTACCCGGAAAAGGAATTGTTAACGGATTTGATGGGGATTTATCTTCAAAGATAACTTATTATAGTTTTAATAATCTAATTACACCATACACTATATATAAATATGATATTATCAATAATAAATCTGAAATTTATAAAACTTCAAAGATAAAATTTGATAGTAAAAAGTATATTTTAAAACAAGAATTTTATACTTCAAAGGATGGCACTAAGGTTCCTATTTTTATTTGTCATAGGAAAGGACTGCTAATGGATGGTAAAAGACCCACATTGTTATACGGGTATGGTGGATTTAATATTTCTATCGAGCCATACTTTAATAAATCAAATGCAGTTCTCTTGGAAAATGATGGCGTTTACGCAATAGCAAATATTAGGGGAGGGGGTGAATATGGACAAAAATGGCACTCAGATGGAATGTTAGAAAAAAAGCAAAATGTTTTCGATGATTTCATCTTTGCTGCAAAATATTTGATAAAAAAAGGTATTACCTCTGAAAATTTTTTGGGAATTCAGGGTCAGTCTAATGGTGGGTTACTAATAGGTGCAGTATTAAATCAAAGACCAGAACTTTTTAAGGTTGCATTTCCTGAAGTAGGTGTTATGGATATGATTCGATATGAGAAATTTACTATTGGACACGCTTGGAATGTTGAATACGGGTCAGTAAAAGATAAGAATCATTTTGAATATATCTATAAATACTCTCCTTTACATAATATCGATTCTGGAATTAATTACCCTTCCATGTTAATTTATACTGCTGATCATGACGATAGGGTTGTCCCAGCACATTCATTTAAATATGCAGCATCAATACAATCTTTAAAGGGTCAAAAAAATCCTGCGCTGATAAGAATTGGAGTGAATGTTGGTCACGGTTTTGGAAAACCTGTAAAGAAAATAATTAAAGAAAATGCCGAAAAATGGGCTTACTTTTTCTATGAAATGGGTGTATCATATTGAACTTAATCAAGTACTGTGTTTAAATCATCTCTTATTAATATTAAAATAGAAGATTGAGAAATAATCAAATAGTTTTTTTCTTCTAATTTTATGTCTATACTTGCCTTTCCTAAAAATAGAGCATAATCACCAATTTCAGCTTGGGTAGGTATATAATTTGTTTTAGATTTTTTATCTTTCCATGGTTCATCAATAATGTCTTCTGTACTACCTAAAGGAATACCTGGTCCAACTTTAACAACAACCCCACTTCGAACTTCTTGTTTTTCCAATACACTTGGCGGTAAATACAAACCTGCTGTAGATTTACTCTCTCCTGTATCGGGTTTAATCAATATCCTATCACCAACAATGATAATTTTTTTATTAAAACTTTTCATTCCAGGAAGTAAAATAATTGGTGAGTCTCAAAAGAGACCCACCAAAACTGTTATGCTGGTTGGAAGGAGGGTCTAGGAGGGTAACCAGCAAAACAGTAAACCTCTTATTCAACCTCTAATTTTTCCTCTTTTTTAGGTAAAGTTCCCCAATATGTTGGAGTTGTATTTAACATGAAAAATATATTGGAATCTGTTCTATATACATCACTTGATTTGTTTTTTCTAATATAATTATGCTGAAAATCTTGACCTTTATTCCCAAAAATGACATGAAGCAATTCATTATTTTCTTGATCATATAAAATAAAATGCTTTCCAGTAGAATCATCGACTCCAAATTTATCCCATTTTTCTTCTTTAGATGTAATGAGCATCTCTCTTTTAGTTTTTAATATTTTATTGAAAATATTATCGATCTTATTATCGTTAATTGCTAGTGAATCATTGCCTGTGATGGTCCAAAGAGTATCCTCTTTAGCAAGTTCTAAAATGTTATTATTTTCAGTTATTTTGATTCTACTTATATCTTTTTCATTCCCATCAAAAATCTCAACTGTACTAGCATTATAAGAATCTTGAGATTTCTGATTATATAAAAATAAAAGTAAAATTACTGCAAAGGATGCAAGTCCGTATTTAAGTGAATTAGTCATATATTTGTTTTAACATTTCTGCTTTAAATTTTTCTTTTCTAAATCTCCAAAAACCAAAGCTAATTATTAGAATAGATGGAAGTAGCATATTTATGTATTTCCAATTTTTTTTACTTGAATCATTAATCTCATCTAATGGGCGATTGGTAATTTCTCTAGATCGAAGCGAGATTAAATCTTTATCACCTGCAAGGTAATCAACAGAGTTCATTAAAAAAACGAGGTTTCCTTCAACTGACATTCCGCCCTCGTCACTCAAGAATTTAGAATCCGAAATAAGGATTATTTCCCCACCTGAATTTAATTTTGATAATGCTGAAACTATTTTACCATTTTGTCCTAATAAATTTAAGAATGGATTTTGTTGAGGATCAGGACTTAGAATAAAATTCCCCTCCATAATTCCACTATTATTAGAACTTGTAAAAAGTTCTGTTACACTTGATACATTTTCACTTAAAACTGTATCAATCTGTATTTCACTTGGAAAGAAGGGAAGTACCTGTTCTAAATCTGAAACTACTACTTCAGAAAGATTAAAAGAGTCAATCATAGGAAAAAATGGATATTCCATCGCCCTATTCATCATAAATATTCCTCTTCTTTCTTGAACTTGAACGCTTCCACATTTTTTATCTAAAACCAAATTTTTCTTTAACTCAAGATTATAGTTTTTTAACAATTGAAAAATATTAGATTCTATGGGTATTGCTTGTTGAGTTTGAATATCTGTTTTTATACCACTCTGAGCGATAAATACCTTTTTACCAGATTCCAAAAACTTATAAATAGAATTTATGGTATTTTCTTCCACTGAATCTGAGGTTGCACTTAATAATAAAACATCTATATTATCAGGGATTTCATCCCCCAGGTTTATTTTTCTGAAATTATAGTGCTCATTTAATTGTGAAGAAAGTGTTTGTGTTTTTAACTCATCATCTTTGTCAAGATTTAAAAGCGCTATAGTTTTTTTATCTGCATTTATAAGGGATTTAATTTTGGTACTTATTGAGTACTCTAAACCCGTTGTGGATTGTATGACTGGCAATATCTCTTTTTTATCTTCATACAGTAATACCAAACCTAGGTATACCTTTTTTACAACCATTTCATCATTTTCAATTGCTTGCATTTGGACGGGTTGAATACCATCTTTTCTTGCTTGTTCTTCTAAATCTTCATCTGACTGAGGATCATGAAAGAAAAAATTTATATCATCGGATTCTGCTCGATATTCCTCAAGAATATCTTGCAAAAAACGACGCGTATTTCCTAATTCATTTGGAAGGTTTTCGGAAAAATATACCTTTAATATTAGGCGATCATCTAGTTTAGAAACTATGGATTTACTAGATTTTGAGAGGGAGTACATTTTATTATCTGTTAAATCAAGTCTAGTAAAAATATCTCTGGAGGTAAGATTTAATAGTATTAACCCAACTGTTAATACAGAAGTGAAAATAATAAATGATTTTTTAGTATTGATATTCATAATTAATTCCATTTCCTTGATTCTAATAATTTTGTTGTCAATGTTAAGAAAAATCCGATAATTGACCCAAAATAAATAATATTTCTGCTATCAATTACACCCCGTGAAATATTTGATAGATGAAATTCTGTTGATAAGTATTGCACTACACCTGTGAGTGACGTAGGGACAAAAATTAATAATTTATCCATCATAAAAAATACCAAAACAATACCTATTCCGATTATAAAAGCGATTACTTGATTCTCTGTTATGCTACTAGCAAAAATACCTACTGATGTATAAACACCTGCAAGCAGAGCTAAACCTAAATAACCAGTAAATACTGCGCCATGATCAATATTTGTTGCTACACTTATTAAAGTAAAATAATGAACAAATGTTGATAATAGTGCCAATAAAATAAGAGAAAGGCCGGCTAAGTATTTACCTAGAACAATATCTCTCTCTTTTAAAGGTAAAGTAGAGAGTAGTTCTATTGTACCAATATTTTTTTCTCGAGAAACTAAGCCCATAGATACAGCAGGAATAAAAAAGAGGTAGACTAAGGGTACAATACTAAATAAGGCTCTCATATTAGCCTGATCGTAAAGAAAAAATGTATTGGTAAAGAAGTATCCATTTATTAAAGCAAAAACAACCAAGAAAATGTAAGCCATAGGACTAGTGAAAAAAGAATTTAATTCTTTTTTATAAATGGTCAATATATTATGCATTTCCTGAAACTCCTTTACTTGTAAGGTTTCTAAATATATCTTCAAGATTTCTTTTTGATTCTGACATTTCTAGAATAATCCATTTATTTCCAACAGCATAATTAAAGATATCTTTGCGTGGATCTGATTTACTTGAATATTCAATTTGCATGGTTACAAGGTCATTAGTTTTAGTAGTAGCCTTCAGTGTTATGCTTGGAATTTTAGCTTTCATATTTTCAATAGATTCATCATCTGCATTTTCAACGGATAAGGTTAAGGTAGATAATTCTTTTGCACCATCGATAAGTTCTTTGCTTGTACCATCAGCAATTATTTCACCATCATTTATTATAATTATTCGGTCTACTGTCGCCTGTATTTCTTGTAGAATGTGGGAAGACATTAATACAAGTTTCTTTTTACCCACTTTTTTAATTAATTGTCTAATTTCAACGATTTGATTTGGATCTAATCCAGTTACAGGCTCATCTAATATTAAAATTTTAGGGTCATGAATCATAGCTGCAGCTAAACCAATACGCTGTTTGTAGCCCTTAGAACAATTTCCTATTGTTCTGTGAACAACACCTTGTAGTCCACATTCATCTACAACTCTATCCAAGGCTTCTTTAAAATCTTCACCAACAATATGTCTTATCTCTGCATTGAATTTAAGATATTCATGAACTTTCATTTCTGTGTAGAGTGGGTTAAGCTCGGGTAAATATCCAATTTCTTTTTGAATATCTATGCAATTATCAATTATGTTTTTATCATCTACATAGACATTCCCTGATGTAGGTGCAAGGTAGCCAGTTATCATTTTCAATGTTGTACTTTTTCCAGCTCCATTTGCACCTAAGAATCCAACAATCTGTGCATCACCTAATTCAAATGAGATAGACTTTACGGCTTTTACGTCATCATAATTCTTAGTGAGTTTATCAATTTTAATCAACTAAAATCTCCTTCTTTTTCTCTTATAAATGATTTCTTTAAAAAAGTTCCAAAAAATAAGTGCAAAATTTATAAAAAAATTTTAAAATAAAATAGAGATATAATCATGTCTATAATTTTATTTTGTGGCAAATATCACTTTGGTTCATCTTTACAATTATATTTCTTGACTATTAGCAATTTTGGAAAATATATTCTTTACAGCTGGTTCTATGTAATGAACTGGTTATGATTAATCATAATAATAAATAAAGGAGAGTTTTATGGCTCGCTTAATTAAATCAGTCATATCTGCTCTATTAATGTTCTCTTTTGTATCAGTGCTTCCAGCTGAAACCACTGTAACTAATGTAGAAGAGACTGTAGTAGCAAGTGCAGATATCAAGAAAAAGAAGAAAAAAGGTAAGAAAATGAAGAAGAAGAAGAAAGGAAAGAAGAAAGGTTTCTTTTCCAAAGCTTTTGGTTCTAAGTAAACCTTCCTTTTCTTAGTATTTAAAAAAGGGCGCCACAAGCGCCCTTTTTTTTTATATAAAAATATCTTATAATTAAAGATTAAATAAAGGCTACTTAGTATGTTTGAATTAAAAAATCATTTATCTGTAATATTATTAATAACATTTAGTTTTAGTATCGCTCAGGATGTTGATACGACCATGGTCGAAGAAGAAAGTGGTGAAATGTATACCAGTGTTGAGGTAAATTTTTCTGAAGATCAGGGAAATACAAACTTTAGATCTTTGTATTATGGGTTTGATTATACTTTAATTGGTGATGCCGGACCACTTAAAGACACTGAATTATTTTTTGGATTTAATAGATCGGATGATTTGGTTGACGGGGAACCTTTCTCTGATGACCAATCAATAACATTAAAATTTGATATTTTTGCAAATCAAAGGTTCTCTCCGTTTCTATTTTATCAGAAAACATTTGATAAAACTACTGGACTTCAAAATAGGCAAAATATAGGTCTTGGTGCCAAGCTTGGTCTTTTTAAATGGTTTTCGGTTAGCTATGCGTTCCTTTCAGAGACTGAAAAATATGATTCTTTCTATGGATATACTGATTCACTTGCGGCTCCTTATTACAGTTACACCGATTCAGTATGGTATGGTGAATA
>CBFIBM010000002.1:0-128972 GCA_965660855.1 uncultured bacterium
CGAGAGGACCGAAGTGGACGAATCTCTGGTGTACCAGTTGTTCCGTCAGGGGCAGTGCTGGGTAGCTACATTCGGAAAGGATAAGCGCTGAAAGCATATAAGCGCGAAACCCACCCTAAGATTAGATTTCCCTGCCTTTAAGGCAATAAGGCTCGTTGAAGACTACAACGTTGATAGGCTACAGGTGTACGTGCAGTAATGCATTTAGCCGAGTAGTACTAATTAGCCGAACGGCTTTATCAAGCTTTTACTCTTGAATATGAATTTGGCCCAATTTCCAAAATTTTTTTCCGGTGACTTTAGCGTTGGGGAAACACCCGATCCCATTTCGAACTCGGCAGTTAAGCCCTTCAGCGCCGATGGTACTGCGCGGGAAACCAGCGTGGGAGAGTAGGACGTTGCCGGGAACATTTTAAAAAGGCTCTATTCATTAGAGCCTTTTTGATATATACTGTAGATTAATAAATAATAAACTGTATTATTAATTAATATTGAGTAATTTATTTTATGGATTCCTACTATAAAAAATTAAGTCATAATCTATCTAGAATTTTTCTATATGTTTTTTCAGTTTCTAGAATTTTTTCACAAGATATTACACTAACTGGAAATATCTTTGAATATGCTACATATTATGTAAATAGTTTTGACCTTAGTACAGGTGCTACAAATGTTCAAATTTTTAGATATCAACTTACTTCTTCTCAATACCCAGTTGAAGTAAAAGTTAATTTCAAAGCTTCAATGGTTTCACCTTCTCTAGGTATTAACTCCGAACAGACAATTATTGAAATACAGACAGCCCCCATAATTTTAAATGCACCCTTACTTCTGGATAATAGAGATATTTCATCAGAAACATCTGTTATTTATGATCAAGCATCGCCTCCTAACTCGATAGAGCTAAAAGGTAGCGTTATTGAGAGTTTAGATCCAATGCAGGCTGATGCTATCCTGCAAAGTGTTATGACTACTGGAAAAATTGCAGATGGTGACTACACATTTTCAATCCAGATTCTTTCTATTGATGACCAGGTTTTTGCTTCGGATGCAAAAACAATTAATATACAATCTCCAGTTTCAATTACATTGGAATCTCCAGCTGGAGCACTATCAGATACCACTGATAATACTATTTATACAAATTTTCCTATTTTCCAATGGTTTTCGCAGCCATGCAATGGATGTGAAACATATATTAGAATTGCACAATTTAATCAACAGCAACACAATTCTCCTGAAGACGCAATTGAAGATCAGAGAGTTTTGCCTTTTGATCAAGGTGAAAATTGGTATCTATTGAGCTCTGTTAATAGTTTTCAATATCCATTAACTGGTGCATACCCTTTAGAAGAAGGGAATGTATATTGTTGGCAAATTATGATAAAAATGCCTACTACATCTGGTTTTGAAGAGATGACATCCTCAATCTCTTCTTTTAAAATTGGAGTCTCCGGGGAAATAAATAACTCGTCAATGATTTCAAATCCATTTTTAACCGCATTGAAAAATACATTAGGTGATGATCAGTATAATGCTTTATTTGGTTCTGGTAATGAACTTCAAGGTTTTATCCCAACAGGCCAAATGGAAATAAATGGTGTAAATGTAGATGTTTCTAGTGTTAATTATATATTGAATCAAATTCAAAGTAGTTCGCTTCAAATAAGGTCCGTTACAGTTGAATAATTCATTATTTAAATTTTTTATTTTCATCCTAATTTATATTGGAAATCTACAAGGAAGTAAGATTGCTGTTGCAACAAAAGTAAAAGGTCTTGTTGAGCTAATGCCAAGCGGGGAAAAACTTTTTACCAAATTAAAAGTTGGAACAATTTTAGCTGATGGGGATAAAATAAGAACAGGTACTTCAGGATTTGCTGCAATAATTTTTATCGATGACAAGTCAACTTTAAAATTAAAAGGTAATTCCGAGGCCGTAATTACTGGACAGAGAACAGCAGCGAGTATTTCAAAAAAAATAAATATGGATTCTGGTACTATAAGAGCGACTATTAAGAAACAAAATACAAGTTTTGTTATCCAAACACCCACTTCTGTTGCATCTGTTAAAGGAACAGATTTCTGGTTATTATCAGATCCAGATAAAGGAGATCAAGTGATTGGCCTTGAAGGCATTGTTGGACTTAAAAATATTGAAACTGGGCAAGATGTTGATGTTGTAAAAGGTATGTCTGGGATATCAACTCCAGATGGAGATATAGGAATTGAAGAAACAGTTGCTTCATCAATTCCAACTGATCCAAGTGATGTCAGTGAAGATGGACCCTCCCAATTTAAGATTTATTTGGAAGGACCTAATGGCACTCAAAAAGTAATGGTGATAGAGTATCAGTAATCATTATCTTTAATCAATATTAAAAAAAATAATTAGCTCTTTACAAGCAGAGTTCATGATCTTTTGAAAGTTTACTTTTCTTTACTTCTAAATTTTATTACGGTAGTATTTTCTCAATCCACAAATTTATATTATCACAAAACTCCATTGGATGTTAATACGGGTGAGGCAGTAGAAATTTCTCAACTTCTATTTTCAGATTTAAATATAGAAAAGGGGATGTTGTATTTCAGAAATAGTGGAGAAATAAGTTATCAAGAAGTAGAAATGAGGTTTATTGATGGGAAGTGGGTAGGACTTATTCCTGGAGATAGAGTAACAAATATTGGAATAGAGTACTTAACAGTTTTAACAACCTTTGATGGTGGTAGAATAGGAATGCCTTTAGTCGAAGACCCTTTTATTAATCCATTGATTATAAATATTAAACCAAATAAATCTGAGGATTCTACTAATAAAAAAGATGTCAAAACTGTATCTCAACCAGATGTTTTAATACTATCACCTGAAAATGGATCCTTTCAAAAATCCGATGAATTGGTGATATCTGTCTCCTTATTTAACACCCCAGAAATTGATCAAAAATCTTTTCAAATATTTATTGATGATACTGATTTTACTGAAAAAACTGTGATTTTTGGTGATGTTTTATCTCTGGTTCCAGAAATTGATTTTGGAATAGGATTGCACAAAATAAAAATTTTATTTCAAACTACTTATGGAATACCATTGACTCCTATAGAATGGTCATTCACTTCCAGTAAAGGACTTTCTAGTTTATCTGAAAGTTTCTCATACAAAGGAACAGTAATTAGAAAAAAATCTTCAAATACAGCTTCAAAAGTAACTCTTAGCGAAGATCAATTAAATCTTAGATTGGAGGCAGAAATCAGTTGGATAAAGGGTAAGTATCTTTTGAAAAATTCAAGTAGAAATTCAAAGTATGCACAACCTTTAAACAGAAGGAGTCTATTTCTTCAAATAACCGATTATCTTCGAATAGAGAGAGGCGATATATATCCATCAATTTCACCTATGATATTAGATGGGAAAAGAGTAAATGGTAGGTATACAGATTTAGATCTAAACTACGGATTTGGGTTTAATGGTATTGATGTATTTGGGAAAAATTTTTTGGGATTTGATTTAAATGGTAATTTTGAGCTAAAAATCGTCTCTGGAAAATTATCAGAAACAGTTCAATACAAAAAAGGACTGAATAATGCATATCAATTATTAGAAGATTTAGTCCAATATGATGAGCAAGGTAATAGAGTTTATGTTTTGACAAGAAGAGGTTATACTTTTCCTAGAAAAATAAATGCAGCTAGGATATCATTTTCATTAAATAATCGATACAAAGGTGGCATTCATTTCTTAAAAGCAAAAGACGATTACGAAGATATAAAAACTAATATCTCATATGATAACTTCTTTTCTGTTAGCGAGTTAATAACCGGAGATAGTATTACTAATTATTATACGATACCACAGTTTATTGATTCCTTAATTAATCAAGACACCATTAGAATAAAAACAAAAAATTGGAATAATGGGACACCACAAGAAAACTTAGTTTTTGGTTTTGATTTAGAGACTGCATTAGATAATCGAAAATTATTATTTCAACTTGGATGGAATATGAGTTTAACAAACTCTAATATTTGGGCAGGGGTTGCAAGTAAAGACTCATTAGACCTTATGATGGATACTTTGATTGATGGAAAACTATTAGATATACCAATTAATGATGTTGGTGATTTTATTGATAGTTATTCAGATATTTTTACAGTAAACCCTTTATTTATGACGCCAATAATACCTATTGATCCAATCGCAGCTGAAGAAAGTCAAATACGAGCTATATTAAATATGCCTTCTTCAGCGTATTATATAAGGGCAAAGGCTAGTTATTCTTTTAATAATGTATTAATTGAATATAAGCAGTTAGGTCCTGAGTATAGATCCTTCGGAAACCCCTATTTAACCAACAATATAAGAGAATTCACTATTAATGATCGTCTTTCAACATTAGGTAGACGGCTAATGTTTGTTTTAGGCTATAGGTATAGGGATAATAAGTTATCGGATCTTGTTCCCAACCCTTTGACCTCAAAGACATTTTCATTAAGCACTACTCTTGTTCCTGGACCAGGAGCGCCATCAATAATATTGAATTTACAATCAATAGGAAGAACCAACGGGATAGATTCAGTTGATACGGATCAATATGGGAATTATTTAGGTGATAGTAGAGAAAACTCTCAGGCCTTAAATATTATGGGGTCTGTAAATATACCAGGAAAATTTGAGATGTTTACCACAACTACCTCAATTAATATTAGTTCTATTACTTATAGTGATAATCTTTCTTCAGTCCGAAAATCAGATTATTTTTTTTCAAAGTCAGAGACACAATCTATATCTGCTACTATTTCGACTCGATTTAATATACCTTTAAGAACAACATCTTCTTTTAATACAACTAATATTCGAACACCATTTTTAAACTCTGATGACAAAGTCTCAATTCAAGAAAACTCATGGACAAGCATAAGTTCATCAGCTACATATTCATTTTTTAAAAATAAATTAAGAATTAGAGGTGGGATTGACTTTACAAGTAATGGAAAAAAAGGAAATCTTGCAACAAAATTATATGGTTCTAAATTTGGGGGTGATTGGGATATCTTTGATAAATTAACATTAACATTAAATAGTTCAATGAGACTAATTGATAATCAGGGAAATAAGAATGATGGTAGAGATAATGATCAAGATGGTGAGGTTGATGAGCTTAGAGAAAATTGGTCTATGAGTAGTTCAGGTATAAATTTGACTTTAGGTTATAAATTTTGATACGTAAAATAAAAAAATTTATTTTTGAACATATAATTGATTTAAGTCTTACTATCTCAACAATTATAATAACATGCTTGCTTCATTGGATTGGGATTTTTGATTTTTTAGAATTAAAAACATATGATTATAGATTCCACTCAGTAAGAGGTCCATTAACGGGTTGGAGAGCAAGTGATTCAACTATTATCAATAGAGGGACTGATGTGGTACTTGTCGAAGTTGATGATGAATCATGGAGAGTACTTAAAGATAAAAAAGTACCCTGGCCATATCCCAGAGGTGATATCTGGGCGCGTGCTGTTGACAACCTTTCTAATGCTGGTGCTAGAGTAATTGCATTTGATATTCAATTTGACTCTCCTGATGCGAGATCTGAATATTTGAGAAGCGTGAGTGGAAATTTACCTGTAGAATTTCAACAATATCTACCTGGGCATGGTGACATCATTTTAGCACAATCTATAAAAAAAGCTCAATCTAAAGGTACAAAGGTAGTAATGGATGTAAAAATGGTTAGAGAGCCAACTCGAATCCCACCATCTTATATCGCATACCCAGTTAAAGAAATAATGGATGTAAACCCTGAAACTGGTTTAATAAATGATATGCTAGATATCGATGGCTTTTCAAGGCAATATAGTATTGCGGGTTATATGGAACATGAACCAGAGGTTGCTTATTTAACATTGGGAATGAAATGTGTTAAGGAATATTTAATGATATCTGATGATGTGAAACCTTATTTTAATCCCCAAAAACTAGAGTGGACATTTGATAATCTTAAAATAAAATCTTATGGTAGAACTAATAACTTTTTGGTTAATTATTATGGTCCACCCTCAGGTTACAAAGTACCAGGTAGAAATGATTTAAAAGCATGGAGTACTTTTCCAAGGTTTTCATTATCGCAAATTCTAGATACTCAAGATTATGATATCCCTGAAGATATTGACTGGATGAGTCAATTTATTCCAGGTGAAATTCCAGATTGGATTAAAGAATTAGAGAGTGCAAGTGAGAGAGATGAAATGATGGAGGTGATGGGTATTGGGAAAGGTTTTGATATAAAAAAATCACCATTTTATAATAAAATAGTGATTTTAGGAGTTTCTGTTGAAGTATTACACGATGTTAAATCTACTCCTTTTTATAACTATATGGGTTTAAGTCAATTAACTCCTGGAATGGAGACTCATGCAAATGCAATACAAACAATTCTTCATGACAATTATATATCCGTTTTTGGTGGTAAGGTTACTAGATATTTAGCAGAGGGTTCTGGTTATCCATTGGTGAATATTCTTCTAATATCCTTCATGTGCTTTTTTGCTTATTTCATCCTAACTAAAATTAACAGTCATCCAATAATTGCAGGGTTAGTAATCCTATCTCAAGGTTTATTATATTATTCAATTACAATGGGTATGTTTGCTAATGATTATTTATGGTTTTGGAAATCATTAGTTACAACTATTCTACCTGAATCACTTCATGGGCTCTTATATAGTAAGCTTCAAGTGAATTTACCAAATCCAGGAGAAAGTTACATAATGCCTGTTGTTGCTCCTATCACTGGAATATTATTAACATATTCGAGTAATATTATATTTCAATTTTTACATGAACAACAAGATAAAAAGTTTTTACGTGATACTTTTGGAACATATATATCACCTGAAGTGTTAGATAAGATGTATGAAGAAAAACAGGCTCCAAAATTAGGTGGTGTTGAAGGGCATCATACTGCTTTCTTCTCTGATATTCAAAGTTTTTCTACTTTTTCAGAAGTATTAGAACCGGAGAGAATGGTAGCATTAATGAATGAATACTTAACAGTAATGTCTAAAGTTGTTTTAGAGAATCAAGGTACGCTAGACAAATATATTGGTGATGCAATAGTTGCTTTTTATGGTGCTCCAGTACATGTCGAGGATCATGAAAAAAAATCATGTTTTACAGCATTAGATATGCAAAAAGCATTAAATGATTTAAGGATAAAATGGAAAAAAGAAGGTAATTGGCCGGAAATTGTTTATTCAATGCAACATCGTATTGGCTTAAATTGTGGAAAAATGGTAACTGGGAATATGGGATCGGAGATGAGGATGAATTACACAATGATGGGAGATACAGTTAACCTAGCTGCTCGATTAGAATCATCGGCAAAGCATTACGGAGTATATAATTTTGTAGGAGAAAATATATATGAAGCAACGAAAGATGATTTTATTTTCAGATTTTTAGATTTTGTAAAAGTAAAAGGAAAAAATATACCAGTTAAAGTTTACGAATTAGTCTCACATAAAAATAATATTAGTAATGAGAATATTATGCTTGTAAAAAAATTCGAAGAAGGAATAGATTTATATTTTCAACAAAACTGGAAAAAAGCATTAAGCAAGTTTGAAGAATCAAAACAAATAGAAGATTATTTTGAGGCTAGAAATACCACGCCTTCTCAAATTTATATTGATAGGTGTAAACAATTTCAAAAAAAACCACCAGAAAAAAATTGGAATGGTGTTTGGACTATGACATCAAAGTAGGTAGCATAAAATCTTAATTTTTAAATCGTGAAAATATGAAAAATAATCGTGGAAAAATTCTTTGGGTTGATGATGAAATTGAACATTTAAAACCACATATTCTTTTTTTAGAGGATAAGGGCTATAATCTTTTTAAAACAAATAATGGTCAAGATGCAATTGAACTAATCAAAAAAGAGTATTTTGATTTAGTACTTTTAGATCAATCAATGCCAGGAATGGATGGGTTAAGTGTATTAATTGAGATCAAAAAGATAAATAAATCACAATTAATTATTATGATAACCAAAACCGAAGATGAATGGTTAATGGATGAAGTTATTACCGGGCAAATAGAACAACTATTATTTAAACCTGTAAACCCAAGCCAAATTTTTATGGCTTGTAAACAAGCACTTGAAAAAACGCTTTTAAGAGAGCAAAAAGCGACAAAAGATTATTTAAAAGAATTTCAAGATTTAAATCAACGCCTTAATGAAGAACTTGATGCTGATAAATGGTGGGTGTTATATGATAAAATTATTGATTGGCAGTTAAAGTTTGATGTTTATAAAGATATAGGATTAAATACTATTTTAGAAGATCAAATACAAACTTGTAATAAAAAATTTAGTAGTTACATAGAAAATTACTATTCAGAATGGTTAAATCAAGAAAATAGACCTCCATTATCTACAGATATATTTGATAAGTATGTAAAACCAAGACTTTATAAAAATGAGAGGGTTTGTCTATTGGTTGTAGACTGTATGAGGTATGATCATTTTAAAAGTATTTTGCCAATATTGGAGAATTTTTTTAAAGTGACTATTGAATATAAATTTTCATTGTTGCCAACAGCAACTCCATATTCAAGAAATGCTATTTTTTCAGGTCTTTACCCAGATGAAATGGTAGAAAAATATCCTCAGCAAGCATTGGATATGAAAAATGGTGCATCTAGTTTAAATCAATTTGAAAAGTTATTTTTAGAAAAGCAATTAAGAAAAAATGGATTTGAAGATAAAAAAATTCATTATCATAAAATTTGGGCCGTTCAGGAAGGCGATAAATTTAAAAATAAAATAAAAGACTATCTTCAAAAAGACCTTCTGGCACTTGTTGTTAATTTTGTTGATATATTAGCACACAATAGTTCGCAATCAGGAGTTTTGAAAGAGATGGTCCCTGATGAAACAGGTTATAGGTCTGCTGTTAAATCTTGGTTTGAGAATTCATGGCTATTAGATGTTCTAAAAGAGCTAAGTTTTAACGATTGGACAATTATTATGACAAGTGATCATGGGAGTATAAGGGTTAAGAACGATGTAATGGTTGCAGCCGATAAAGGAGCGTCTACAGGAGTAAGATATAAAAATGGAAGAAATCTAAATACTAATAAAAAACATGCACTTATTGTCAAAGAGCCTGAAAAATATAAATTACCAGTTTTTGGACCTCAAGCCAGCTACGTAATAGCAAAAGGAGATAATTATTTTATATATCCAAATGAAAAAAGTAAATATCAAAATAAAATTAAAAATTCATTCCAACATGGAGGTATTAGTATGGAAGAGATGATGGTACCAATTGGTATTATGAAAGGGAAAAAAAATGATTCTTAAAAGTAAGTCTGTCCAAGATACTCACGACATTTCTGAAAAATTATTAAATATCTCTAACCCCGGTACAGTCTTTGCCTTAATTGGTGATCTGGGCACTGGTAAAACAACTTTCGCTCAAGGTTTTGCTATAGCATTAGGTGTAAAAAGTAGAGTAGGTTCTCCGACATTTAAATTAGTGTCCGAATATAATGGAAGAGACTATAAGCTTTACCATATTGATGCTTATAGGTTAAAAAATTCAAATGAATTTTTAAATATTGGGGGGGAGGAATACCTTATTTCAAAAAATAATTATACTTTAATTGAATGGGCCGATATTATTGAAAATATACTTCCTAAACATACAATAAAAGTAGAATTCTCTAGATCAATTGATAATAAAAATAATAGGGAAATAAAAATAACAGGTTTAGAGAATGAGCTCTAATTTTATTCTTTCAATTGAAACATCATCTAATGTTTGTGGGATGGCAATTATATGTGGGCAGGAAATTATTGCTTATGAAGAAAAACTAAATTTTAGAAAACATATAGAGAAATTGCCTGATATTTATAAAAAATTACTAAAAAAAAGTCAGATTTCACTAAAAAATGTCTCCGCTGTGGCTGTTAGTATTGGTCCAGGATCTTTTACCGGATTAAGAATAGGACTCGGATTTGCAAAAGGTTTATCCTATTCGCATAGCCTACCTATAATTCCTGTTCCAACATTTTTGAGTTTGGCTTATTCGTTAAAATCTTCAAAACCAATTAGTGGAATTATACATTCTCATGGGGAGAAAGTCTTTTATCAAGAATTTTCTTGGAAAAATAATATCCCAAATATGGTCTTAGAGAATAGTATTTATAACATAAACGACTTGAACAATAAAAAAATTGATTTTCAATCAAACTGCCAATCTTTATTAAAATCAAAGACACAAATTGCTGAGGCTAAGTTATCCTCTGTTAATGTAGGACTTTTAGCAAATACTCATTACGGAGAATGGATAGTGAAAAAGCCATATAGATTGGTACCTGATTATATAGCAAATTTTAATACTAATTAATTTGATCTACGGCTTAAAAATCAGGCAAGCTATTGTTAAGGATATCGAAGATATTAATATGATAGAAAAATCCATATTTAATAAAAATCCCTGGACAAAAAAAATGATTAAAAGTGAAGTAGAAAGGTACAATTATAAAAAAACATTATTAATTGAGGGTGATCATCAAATTATAGGCTATTTAATGATTCATTTTTTTGAAATTGAATATCATATTATAAACTTTGGCATAAAAAAAGAGTATCAAAACAGAGGAATTGGAAGATATTTTTTGAACTATTTTTTAAAAGAACTTCCCACTAATTCATCAGTATTTTTAGAAGTAAAAGAAAGTAATATTAGTGCGATAAGTTTATATAAAAAATTAGGTTTTGTTAAACAATATATTAGGAATAGATATTACGAAGACGGAAGTAATGCGATTAATTTATTGTATAGAAAAAAATAGATCATGGCATGGTTTAAAAGAAAAGATAAAAAACTAAAAAATCCTGTAAAGAAATCAATTCCTGATGGTCTATGGGGAAAATGTCCCTCTTGTCATGAGATTATTTATAAACCAGAATTAGAGAAAAATCTTTCAGTTTGCCATCATTGCAACCATCATTTTAGAGTTCCTCCAGAAATTTATACTGAGCTGATTCTAGATAAAAATTCAGGTAAAAGAATTTTTGATAATATCAAACCTATTGATTTCTTGAAATTTAAAGCTAGTAAGGAATATAAAAATCAAATTTTGGATGCAAAACAAAAAACTAATGAGTTTGATGCTATAAAGGTTTTTGATGGAGATATAAATGGGAAGAATATAATCCTAGGTATTATGAATTTTCAATTCATTGGCGGAAGTATGGGGTCAGTGGTAGGAGAAGTAGTTTCAAGAGCAATAGTCCTAGCTGGGAAAAAGGATATACCTTTTATACTAATTTGTGCATCCGGAGGGGCAAGAATGCAGGAAGGTGCTATATCTTTAATGCAATTAGCAAAAACCAGTACACAGTTGGCTAAATTTCATAAAGAAGGTGGCTTATTTCTTCCAATTTTAACAGACCCTACAACTGGTGGAGTAACTGCAAGTTTTGGTATGTTAGGTGATTTGATACTAGCCGAACCAGGTGCCTTAATTGGTTTTGCAGGACCTCGTGTAATTAAGCAAACTATAGGGCAAGATTTACCTAAAGGGTTCCAAAGATCTGAATTTTTACTTGAAAAAGGTTTTATAGATCACATTATTGATCGAAAAAATATGAAAGATAAGTTATCAACGATAATTAATCTATTAAAATGAAAAAGCGTCCTAAGATTTTAATTACTAATGATGATGGAATATTTTCATCCGGAATAAAAGCACTTTGGGAATCACTCTCTGAGATAGGAGATGTTACTGTAGTAGCACCACTTGATGAAAAGAGTGCCGCGAGTCATTCAATCACAATAAATAATTTATTAAGGATAGAACATATTAAGCGTAACCAATTATTTGAAGGTTATGCTATTAACGGAACACCTGCAGATTGCGCGAAAATTGCGATTAAACAAATTTTAAAGAACAAACCAGATCTTTTAGTTTCTGGTATAAATAAAGGCTCAAATCTTGGAAATAACATAATGTACTCCGGGACAATTGCAGCGGCTGCAGAAGGATCAATTTTAAATGTTCCTTCAATTGCAATTAGTTTGGATTCTCATAACGCCAAAGATTGGAGAGGAGCAAAAGTAACAGCTAAAGATATCTCAAAATATGTATTGACAAATGGTTTACCAAAAGGAGTTATCTTAAATGTAAATGTTCCTTACTGTGAACCAAAAGAAATAAGAGGAATAAAAATTACAAGTCAAGGTAATCAATATTTTGAAGACCAGTTTGAAAAAAGAGTAGATACCTCTGGACGAGAATATTTTTGGATAAAAGGAAAAATCATAGATTTAGATACGTCAATTAAATATGATGGTAAGGCTGTTGGTATGAATTATATAAGTATTACCCCTATACAATTTAATTTTACTAATCATACATACTTAGATGAATTAAAAACTGATTTAGGTAGATTAAATGCTAAATAAAAACGGAGTCATTATTTTAGATTTTGGCTCGCAATACACACAACTGATTGCTAGGCGTATTAGGGAAAATAATGTATACTCTGAAATTTTGCCGCCCGAAACTAATGCAAGGGAAGTACTTCACAAAAAGGCGTCTGCAATAATTCTTTCAGGAGGGCCAAATAGTGTTTATGGAAATAATGCACCTAATTTTGATGAAGAGATTCTGGACTTAAGTATTCCTATTTTGGGAATTTGTTATGGATTACAATTACTGGTCTATAAAGATGGAGGTATAATTAGTTCCTCTGTGGAAGGGGAATATGGTTCTGCCACTATTAAAATTAATAAAAATAAGGGACTTTTTTCTGATGTTGATTCAATAACTGAAATATGGATGAGCCACGGGGATAAAATTGAACACATAACAAATGATTGGGAGATATTGGCAACTTCTTCAAATGGAGTTATAGCTGCTATTGAAAATAAAACTAAAAATTGGGTTGCAACGCAGTTTCATCCAGAGGTTTCTCATTCTAAGCAAGGCGATAAAATAATTTCAAACTTTTTATTTAAGATTGCAAATTGTAAGCCAAGTTGGACAGCTGGGAATTTTATCCAAGAAAAAGTCTCTAAACTCAAGGAAAAGATCGGGGATAAAAAAGTATTAGTTGGTGTTAGTGGAGGGGTCGATTCGACAGTGGTTGCAGCTCTTCTACATAAAGCAATCGGTGAAAATTCTATTTCTGTTCTGATCGATCATGGACTTTTAAGAGAAAGTGAAGCTTTAAATTGTATTGAAGCCCTGCAAAAAGGCCTAGGGGTAAATATTAAATCTTATGATGAATCAGAATCATTCCTTTCAAAACTAAAATCAATTACTGATCCCGAAAAGAAAAGAAAAATTATTGGGAATGAGTTCATATATTCGTTTGAGCGTATCTCGAAATCTTTTGGCAAAGTAGAATATTTAGCTCAAGGAACTTTATATCCTGATATTGTTGAAAGTGGATTCAGTAAAGGTAAAAAAGCTCATGTTATAAAAAGTCATCATAATGTAGGTGGGTTACCTGAAAAAATGGATTTTGAATTGATTGAACCACTAAAAGAGTTATTCAAAGATGAGGTTAGAAAAGTTGGGTTAGAGCTTGGATTACCATCATCTTTAGTTAATAGACATCCTTTCCCGGGACCTGGATTAGGAGTAAGAATTATAGGTGAGATTAATGAAAGTAGAATAAAAATTCTTCAAGAAGCAGATAAAATCTACATGGATATACTGATCGAAGACGGATTATATGATGATATATGGCAAGCATTCGCTGTCTTAATTCCAATAAAAACTGTTGGAGTGATGGGAGACCAACGAACTTATGAAAATTTATTAGGAATTAGAGCTGTTACTAGCCAAGATGGAATGACAGCAGATTGGTATAGAATGCCATCGGATACTTTATCGAAAATCTCGAATAGAATTGTAAATAATGTTGAGGGTATTAACAGAGTTGTATATGATATCACATCAAAACCTCCGGGAACAATTGAATGGGAGTAAAAAAAACAAATGCTGAAGAATTGCATATTAGAAAAGCGAAAAAAGATGATGCCGATCAAATTGCAAATGTATTAGCAGCTTTCTATAATATGAAAGATAAAAATGAAAGTTTAAATGCTTTTCATACAGAGTCTGAGAAAGGTTATCACTATATTGTTGCAGAAAAAAATCGTGAGATTATTGGTTTAGTTACATGGCTTACCCATGGTCTTTTAAAACATGGATTATTTGAGTTAGATAGAATCTGTTTACTAAAGCAATCAAGAGGACTAGGGATAGGTCAGAAGTTAATACAGGTATTAATTCATGATGCTAATGAATATTACAGCAAAAGAAATGAATCTATTCGAAAATTATATCTACTAACACATGAAGAGAATAAAAGCGCTCAGTTATTTTATGAAAAAGTCGGTTTTATTCATGAAACGACTTTGATCGATCACTATTATAAAAATAAAAACGAAAAAGTATACAGTATTTTTTTTAACAAAGGTAAAGCATAATGTGTGGAATAACTGGATATATAGGAGGTAAAGAAGCAACTCCAGTTCTATTAAAGGGGCTCAAAAGACTTGAATATCGAGGGTATGATTCATCGGGTATTGCAGTTCAAAGTTCAAGTAAAATTCAATTTTTTAAAAAGAAAGGAAAAATAAGTGAACTTCAGAAACTAATTTCAAGTAATCCTGTCTCAGGATCAATAGGCATTGCTCATACTAGGTGGGCTACGCATGGGAGTCCTACAGATTTTAACTCTCATCCACATTTAAATGAAAGTGGTACTATTGCAGTAGTTCATAATGGAATAATTGAGAATTATCAACCTATTAAAGAAACTCTCATCAAAAAGGGTGTTCTATTTAAAAGTGAGACAGATACCGAGGTTTTAGCACATCTTATTTCAACCATATACTATCAAGAAAAACAAATTTCATTAAAAAATGCTGTACAAGCAGCTTTGCAAGAGGTGGTTGGTACTTATGGAATTGTTGTCCTTTGTAGTGATGAACCAGATACTTTAATTGCAGCAAAAATGGGAAGTCCGCTTGTTCTTGGAGTTGGCGAAGGTGAATATTTTTTAGCTAGTGATGCATCACCTATAGTGGGTTATACAAGAAAAGTTATATATATAGATGATGGTGAGATAGTACATCTTACAAAAAGGTCGCATCAAATAACATCTCTACAATCAAAAAATATTATCAATAAAACTTTAACGGAAATAGATCTTAGTATTGAAGAAATTGAAAAAGGTAGTTTTCCACATTTTATGTTAAAAGAAATTCATGACCAAAAATATTCTATTTTAAATACTATGAGAGGGAGGTTAAACTTTAAAGATGGGACGACAAACCTAGGAGGTATTATTGATTTTATACCAAACTTAATTTCTTCATCAAGAATTTATATCACAGCTTGTGGAACTTCATGGCATGCAGGATTGATAGGAAAATATTTAATTGAAACATATGCGAAAACTCCTGTTCATGTTGAATATGCATCTGAATTTCGTTACGGACAATCAATCGTGGATTCGAATACATTATTGATTGCAATTAGTCAATCGGGTGAAACAGCTGATACTCTTGCTGCAATTAAAAAGGCAAAAAAACTAGGAGCACTGACGTTGGGTGTTTGTAATGTGGTCGGAAGTAGCATTGCTAGAGAAACTGATGGTGGAATTTATACGCATGCAGGGCCAGAAATTGGAGTTGCCTCAACTAAAGCTTTTACATCTCAAGTTACAGTTCTTATAATGCTTGCGTTAATGTTAGGACGAAAGCTTGGATTTGCAAAACATCGTGGTCGAAATTTGATTGATGCTTTATCTAAAACTAGTCAACATGCTGAAATAATTTTAAAAAATCAAAAGATTATTAAAAAGGTAGCAGAAAAAACTCATAATGTTAATCACTTTATCTATCTCGGAAGAGGTATAAATTTTCCTGTTGCTCTTGAGGGTGCATTAAAATTAAAAGAAATATCTTACATTCACGCCGAAGGGTATCCTGCAGCTGAAATGAAACACGGACCTATTGCATTAATTGATGAAAATATGCCCGTAGTTTTTATTGCTCCTAAGGATAAAACATATTTAAAAATAATTTCAAATATCCAAGAAGTAAAAGCTAGAAAAGGAATTATTATAACTATTACAGATTGTATAAATAAAGAAATAAGGGAATTATCCGACTTTATACTTGAAGTTCCTGTGACTCATCAACATGTTTTTCCAATTACAAGTTCTATAATTTTACAATTGTTGGCATATGAAATAGCTATTCTAAAAAACTGTGAAATTGATCAGCCAAGAAATCTAGCTAAATCAGTAACCGTTGAATGAGTTTAAGAGTAAGTAAGAGGTACATAATTTCTTTTCTCCGTCTACCACCACATTTGGTTATATTGTTAGATTTGTGTGACTTAATGAGTATAAAATGAAAAAATTCCACTCATCATTAACTATATTATTTTAAATTTTTTCTATACTGATATTTTTTCGATCCTTTTTCTTTAAACTTTGGATTCGTTTGTTTTTTAGTCTTTTCTCAATATCTTTTTTCCTTGGTAACATTGGCTTTCTTTGTTTTTCTACTTGAAATGTTTTTTTTAATATATAAATTAATTTTTTTTCAGCATCTTTACGATTTTGAATTTGAGATTTATATCTGCTTGAGTTAATAATTAAATCCCCATTTTTTTTAAGTTTTGAACCAGCTATTTCTTTGATTTTTATTAAAAAGTAATTGGAAATTTTTAGAAAATTAAAAATATTATATCTAAGCTGTACTTTAGTTGAAACCTTATTCACATGTTGTCCACCAGACCCAGAAGACCTTATGAAAGTTTCTTTAATATCATTTTTATCTAAATATATATTTTTTGCAATTTTTATCATTTTATAAAGAATTAAATATTCAACTAATATTACATTTTAGAATCATGAAAATCTAATATCTTTATGACAATTGATTTTTTTTATTTTTTAATATCTAAATAAATTAGAGTATAAATCAATTTAATAAAATATATGTTTATAAAGCTAAGAGGCATGAATGAATAAAGAAGTTTTATCTTTCAGTCAAAAATTACAACTATTCAAAGACCTGAGAGATTATTTTGAGACTCCAAGAGAAAAATCAGATGTAGATAATATTAAAAGTATTAAAGAAAGATTAGAAAAATGGGGTAGAGAGCTTAAAATTAGACAAAATTATTATGACCTTTAATTACTAAAATAAAATTTTAAAATAATATTAATTGGGATATAAAAAATGAAAAATAATTATAATGTTATATTCATTAAATCGCGAAATATTTTTGATATGTTATTATTAGCAATACTTCTAATTAGCTGTGAAAATATTGAATATGATTACGATTTAATCTTTGATAAAAAAAATAGTTTTAAGATGGAATTAGATCCGAAAACTTTGAATGGGAAAGTATTTAAAGTGTACAATGGTGAAAGATATGAAATTGGTTTACTTGAGGAGGGCAAAAAGAGTGGAAAATGGATTTTACGTTACCAAAATGGGAATCAAAAAGAACAGATTAATTATTATAATGGTATAAAAAATGGTTTATCAATTAACTGGTATCCAGATGGTACCAAAAAAATCCAAGGGGAATTTTCTAATGGGAATCCAAGCGGACTATATACGGAATGGTATACTAATGGAAAAAAAGCTGTTGTTGGAATTTTTAAAAATGGCGTTGAGGATGGTAAATCTACAAGGTGGTATAGAAATGGAAATAAAAAGCAAGAAGGAATATTTTTAAATGGGGAAAAAGATGGTTTATGGACTTGGTGGTATGATAATGGAATTAAGAAAAAAGAGGGTGAATATAAAAATGGGAAATTTATTTTAAAACAGAAATGGCCAAATACCAAATCCAGCTAATATTTATGATTAAAGCTTTTACTTAGGAGTTTACATTTGTTAAAAAATATATTAATGTTTTTAAAAGTTTTCATATCTATTGTATTTACTTCAGCAACTATTATTTTTTCTCAAAAACTATATCATACAGAACTATATAATAATGGAAATATTAAAACTATTACTTACTTTAAAAAGTATAAACAAAAAATAGAAAAAGTTAGATATGAAGAGTTTTATGAAAGTGGAAATATTTACAGTAAGACTCTTTTTAATAACTCTAAAGTTAATGGGGTAATGACTTTTTGGTATGAAACAGGAAAGAAAAAAGAAGAAATGTTTTATCAAAATGGAATTGAAGATGGCATCCACACTTGGTGGTATGAAAATGGTAATATTAAATCAAAGGGTTTATATAAAAAGGGGATACCAGATGGATTGTGGGTCTATTGGTATGAAAATGGACAAAAAAGCGGTGAAGGAATGATAAAAAATGGCAAACAAGATGGACTTGTAACCGAATGGTATAAGAATGGAAATATCTCTGAAGAAAGAATATATAAAAGTGGTAAGTATGTTTCAAAAATTCAATGGGATGAGAATGGGGAAATGAAAAAATATTAAGTCAATCATTAAAAGGTTATAATATTTGAATGGTTCTTTTGTACTTTTTAAAAAATATTTTACCAATTAATTCTTTGTAAATTAAGTTTGTATGAATAACAATATAATAATATCAATTATGCTCATAAGCTTTTTAAATGCGAATGAGATGCCTACAACTCCAAAAGATATAATTCAATATGGATATAATTATACAGGAGATTTATACAATGGTAAACGCGAGGGTAGAGGAAAGTATATTTATCAAAATGGTGATGTCTATGATGGAGAATGGAAAAACGATTTAAAAAATGGGGAGGGAACCTTTACTTTTAAAGAAGATAGTCATACATATATCGGTGAATTTTCTAATGGTTTCTTTGAAGGATACGGGACGCTCTATATAATTGGTGGGGAGAAGTATGAAGGGGATTGGAAAAATGGTAAAATGCATGGCAAGGGGACTTATTATTATCCTTTTGGGAATAAATATGAAGGAAATTGGGTATTAGGTAAAAAACAAGGAAAAGGGACTTACACTTATAGATTTGGGAAGAAGTATACTGGTGATTGGGATAATAATCAAAAACATGGTAAAGGTTTTTCTTTAGATGGAGAAGGTAATAGCTATGAAGGTGAATTTAAAAAAGGGAAAATGGATGGTTTCGGAACTTATACATTTAAAAGTGGAAATGTATATATTGGAGGTTTCTCAGAAAATAAAAAAAATGGTAATGGAATATTTAAATATATAAATGGGGATACCTATGAAGGGGAGTTTGTTAATGGTAACATGGAAGGCAAGGGGACATATAAATTTTCAAATGGTAATATTTACATAGGTGAGTGGAAAAATGACCAAAGTCATGGCAAAGGTGAATATACTTTCAAAAATGGTAATACTTACATTGGTGAATTTAAAAATGGTAAAAGAGATGGTAACGGAAAATTTATTTATCCAGATGGTGAGACTTATGAGGGGAGTTATAAAAATGGGAAAAAAACTGGATTTGGAATTTTTACATTCAAAAATGGTAATACCTATGAAGGGGATTTTTGGAATGGAAAGAAAAATGGAGAAGGTACATTCTTATATCCAAGTGGTAATATATACAAAGGACAGTGGGAAAATGATAAGCGTTCTGGAATTGGGATTTTAACATTTCATGAGGGAGGTAAATATGAAGGTGAATGGAAATTAGATTTTATGGAAGGTGACGGAACGTATGACTATCCAAATGGAGATGTTTATCAGGGTCAATTTTTAAATGGTAAAATGCATGGGAAAGGCCTCTACACATATTCCAATGGAAATGAGTATCATGGAAATTGGTATGAAGATGAAATGAAAGGGAAAGGAGTTTATTCAACGGTAAATGGAAATTATTATGAGGGTTTTTTTATCGATGGTGAATTAAATGGGTATGGTGTCTATAGGTCTTCACTCGGCGAGACTTATGAAGGCGATTGGATTAATGGAAGAATGGATGGAAAAGGAGTTTATACTTTTTCTAACGGTAATACATATAAAGGTGACTGGAAAAATGACAAAAGAACTGGTTATGGTATATATCATTATACGAATGGAGATATTTATGAAGGCTTGTTTGTAAATGGTAAGAGAAATGGTAAAGGTACATTCAAATATAAAACTAACGATCTTTATAAAGGAGATTGGGTAGAAGGAGTAATGGAAGGGCAAGGATCTTTTTTTTATAAAAATGGCGATATCTATGAAGGAGAATGGGTCAATAATATAAAGGAAGGAGAGGGTACTTACGCTTATGCTGATGGAAAAACATATCAAGGTTCTTTTATAAGAAATAAGGAAGAAGGTTTAGGGACTCTTACTCATACAGATGGTAAAAGGTATAATGGTTACTGGCTCAATGGTAAGTTGAACGGTGAAGGAACATTTTTTGATTTAAATGGAAATTCATATGAGGGGAATTGGAAAGATAATCTTTACGATGGTAAAGGTACTTTTAAATATGCGAATAGAGATATTTATGAAGGCCATTGGAAAGCAGGTTTAATGAATGGTGAAGGAACTTACCACTCTGCTAATGGAGGTAAATATATTGGATCATGGAAAGATGGATTTAAAAGTGGACATGGAATTTATTTGAGTTCATTGAATGAAAAATATGTGGGAAATTGGTTAAATGGTAAGAGATCTGGTGATGGTGATCAGACTTATTCTAATGGTGATACCTATGAAGGTGAGTGGTTAAATGATTTAAAACATGGTAATGGTATTTATACCTTCATAAATCAAAGTTACTATGATGGATCATGGGAAAAAGATTTGAAGAGTGGGTTTGGTGAGTTCTCCTATTCTAACGGAGATTTATATCAAGGCGATTGGTCTGATAATAGTCGAGATGGGAATGGTAAAATGATTTTTAAATCTGGAGATATTTACCAAGGTGATTGGTTTAAGGGGATAAGGCAAGGGACAGGTAAAATAGTATTTATAAATAATAATAGTTATCAAGGCGAATGGATCGAGAATAAGTTTAATGGTATTGGAACATATATTTTTAGTAATGGAGACAAATATATCGGTGATTGGAAAGATAACCTTAAAGATGGTCAGGGTACCTTTACGAGTCATGATGGTGATAAATATAAAGGTCTATGGAAGAATAATGAAAAGAATGGTGAAGGAACCTACACAGATAAACATGGACATCGCTATACAGGTAATTGGTTAAATGGAAAGAGAGATGGTAAGGGCACATATACATTTGCTGGAGAGAAAAAAGATTTAGGCAACGATAATAAATCACTCTATTTTACTGGGAATAGGTATGTGGGTGAATGGAAAAATGATAAGTTTGAAGGCAAAGGAGCTTTCAAGTATGCTAATGGGGATAGTTATGAAGGTCAATGGAAAGCAGACCTAAGAGATGGATTTGGTATTTTAACCACTACATCAGGAGAACATTATGAAGGTGAGTGGAAGAAAAATTTAAAGGATGGTATTGGTGAATTTGATTTTTACAGTGGTGATAGTTATAAAGGAAATTGGGAAAAAGATTTAATGCATGGTAAGGGAGTTATGAATTATAAAAATGGTGATTCATATACAGGAGATTGGTTTTCAGGATTAAAACAAGGTATTGGAAAATTTATTTATTCAAATGGAGATGTATATGACGGTATGTGGTTTAATAATCAAAAGAAAGGCAATGGTGTTTTTACATATGAGAATGGTGATTTCTATGATGGAGAGTGGCTTGATGATACAAAAAGTGGCAAAGGATCATTTTCAGATATCAAGGGAAACTATTTCGTAGGCTTTTGGAAAGAAAATCTAAAATCTGGAAATGGAAAACTTACTTATTCAGACGGTAAAATTTATGATGGTAACTGGGAAAATGATCAAATAAATGGTGAAGGTAAAATGATTTATTCCACGGGGGATATATATATAGGAAATTGGCTAAATGGTCAAAAAAATGGGAAAGGGAATTTAGTTTTAGTTGTTGACGGTAGTGAATACACGGGAGACTTTAAAAACAACCTGTATGATGGCCTTGGCAAGTATAAAACAAAAATTGGTGATACGTATAATGGTAGTTGGGTTTCAGGTAAAAAAGATGGTAAAGGTATTTTAACCACTTCATTTGGTGATAAATATGATGGCTCCTGGAAAAATGACTTAAAAAATGGGTTTGGTTACATTATTTTTTCCGATGGAGAAGAATATAGAGGTCAATGGCTTAATGATATTATTAAAGGTGAGGGAAAATATTTTTTTGTTAATGGAGATAATTGTGAGGGAACATTTTCAGATGGAAAATTAAATGGACAAGGACTGTTTAATTATAGTAATGGTGATAAATACATTGGATCCTTTGTTCAGGGTAAAAGAGAAGGTAGAGGGACTTGTGATTTTTCGAATGGTGAGAGATATACAGGAGAATGGAAAAATGATATTATAAATGGTAATGGTGATTATGTTTTTTTAAATGGTAATCATTATGAGGGAAATTTCAAGGATGGAATTATGGATGGTCAAGGTACTTATACATATAAAAATGGGAATTTATATATTGGTGAATTCAAAGATGGAAAGAGAGAAGGTTTAGGTGTTTTTACTTATGAAAATGGGAATAAATATATTGGTGAGTTTAAAGATGGGACTATGGATGGACAGGGCACTTTTACATACCCCAATGGTGATAAAAATGTAGGAGTTTGGAAGAACGGTAAACCGATTAATTAAGAATTCTTTATAAATGACATTTTTAAATATTCATTAAGATTAAAAAGGATCCGATATAAAAAGTTACATATTAATTATTTTATTCCTTCTTTTTAGTTGCTTTAATGGACCTAAAAATAGCATTGACATTGAACAAAATATTTATAGCGGGAATAAAATATATATAACTGAATTGGATAATAGATACAAAAAAACAAAGAACTTTAATAAAGTATGGATGGGCTATTTTTCAAATAAATATAAACCACATTATCAATTACAAAATAAATATTTTACAGTTCTAGGAATAAAAAAAAAATATAAGAGTTTATTCGTTATTATTAAAGATGAAAACGGTAAACTTTTTAAAAAGAATATAGAATCAGATGAGAAAATGAATTGGCCAAGCTATATTATATCTGAAATCGAAATAAATAAAGCAAAAAAAAATATTGGGGAGACAATTTGGCTTAATGACGTATTTGATCTTGAAAATTTTTATAATGTGAACGAGTATAACTTTTCTAAATTTGAAGCTGTAGAAGTAGTTGATGTAGTTTTCAGGCAAAATAGTGAAATTGGTTTCCCAGTCTGGCTAGAAGTTAAATCTAATCAAGGTGCAACTGGTTTTATACGATATGGTGGTGGTGAGGGCCGTGCAGGATTTAAAGATCATTATTTTATAAATGATCCAATACCACCATTAACAGATAAAAAAGTAATTGAAAATATACTGAATAATCAGGTTATACTTGGAATGTCTGAGAGACAATGTCGTGTTGCAATTGGAAACCCCTCAATAATAAATAATACTTCAAGTAGACATGGTATTGGGAAGCAGTATATCTATGAAAAAACTAATGGTGAAAAGAGTTATCTTCAATTTGAGTACGGTAAATTGGTTAACATAAATGAATAGTATACTTAAAATAAATATTTTTTCAATATTTTCTTTAAAAGTTAATATGTTTTTTATTTCCATATTTTCACAGGTATATGCTATAGAATTTGATTCACTTGATTATTATGGAAAGTTTAATTTTGCGATTGAGTCATATAAAAATAAGCGTTTTAAACTTTCAGAGGATCAATTTAAATCTATTCTAATTAATGATAGAGATTATATAGATCCAGCAGCGCAATTAATGATTGCGAAGTCACAGTTGAAACAGGGTGAATTACAAAAATCAAAAAGAACATGTAAATCTCTATTATCTTCTTATTCTAATTTAGCCTATGAGTCTGAAGGATTAATTTTACTTGGAGATATTGCTCTTATTGAGGAGGAATATACAATAGCTTTTCAATATTTTATTTCTGCTAGGAATATTTCAATTCAACCTTTAATTCATAACCAGATAGATAAAAGGATTCTAAGATGTATAGGTATGGGAATAAATGAGAGTCTTATAGAAAAATTACTTTTTAAAGAGGATGACCCTACTAAAAGATGCATCATTAATTTAACAAGGGCTTATTATTCTTGGATAAGTGGAACTTATGGAAGTCTTAAAGAGGATTTGGATGCAATTGAAACTAAACATTTACCAGAAGAATATTCTGCTCTCTACTATAATTTATCCAACGTAGATAGAAAAAAAATAAAAAAAAACCATACAATAGCAGTAATCCTTCCATTGAGTGGACCCCATAAAGAAAAAGGCGAGTCTTATCTCCTCGGGTTATCCGAAATGTTAAATTCAAAAGAAAATTCAAATCAAATAAGATTTGTAATATATGATAGTAAAGGTTCTGGAGCTAAGACTCTTCAAATAGCTAAAAGTATTAAAAGAAAAAATAATACTTCTGTGATATTGGGTCCATTGACAAATGAAGAGGTTTTTAGCTTGAGCGGGTTGGATTTAAATATTCCGATACTGGTACCTATCCCCGCACCACAAGATTTGCCTAAAATTTCAGATAACTTATATTTTTTATCACCCTCAAAAAAATCTTTAGCAGAGCTTAATGCGAAAATGATGATAAAAGAAATGGGGTTTGATAAAATTGCAGTGTTGTCACCTGCTAATAATGAATATAAAGAGGAAACAGATCATTTTATTAATACATGCTATCAAATGGGTGTTGATCCAGTTGCGATTGAGTGGTACTTAGAAAAACCTATTAATATATCAAAGCAATTAAAAAGTATAAGAACCGCTGCATGGAATCTTATTGAAAAAGACAAAGTTAACTTAGAAGAAAGAAATTTAAAAATAGATAGCCTAGATGCTTTATTTGATGTTGATGTAGCAGATTTTTTTGAACTACCAAAAGAAAAAGAGGAAGCCTTAAGTAAGAGTGATTCTTCAAAAATTATACTTGAAACTATACAGGCTATTTATATGCCAATCCGTGAGGAAGAATTAAAATACATTGGCACACAATTTCCAGTTTATAACTTAAAAACTACAGTATTTGGGAATGAGAATTGGCTTGATATGAAATTATTAAATGAAGAAGTAATAGGTCCACATGTACAATCAATGAAAATAATATCAGATATTAATTCACCCATTCATGGCGGATCCCAACAAAGGTTTGAAAATTTTAGTTCATTAGCATATGATCATTCTAATTTTATTAAAGATGTATTGGTAAAAAGTAATTTTAAAAAAAAGAAAATATATAAACAATTGCGGAGCCATCCTTTTTTTCAGGGAAAATATAGTTCTATTAGTTTAAATGGAGAAAACAAGAACGAAAATTTTTCTTCACAAATTCTTGAATACAAAGATAAAAATCTAAAAACATTAGGTATTTATGATGGTGAAAATTATCAGATCAAAAAAACAGATGAATAACAATCAATTTATATCCTTTTCATCGCAATTTTCAAATCCAAATATTTCTGCATTTTTCTCAAATAAAAATTTTTCAAAATTAAAAAACAATACTAGAAATAATTTTGCAAATCTCACAGGGCTAAATGGTAAATTAATTATTCCCAAACAAACTCATTCGAATATATTATACTTTGCTCAGAATGGAGGTAAGATAGATAATTGTGATGGTGTATTTTCAAGTGATAAAAATTTGATTTGTTCAATTCAAGTTGCGGATTGCATGCCTATCTATTTTGCAAATAAATTTTTGAATGTTTATGGCATAATACACGCTGGATGGCGCGGGCTTGTAAATAATATAATTCTTAATGCTGGAGATTTAATTATAAAAAATAATTATATACTTGAAGATTTTGAAATTATAATTGGTCCGTCTATCCAAAAATGTTGTTTTGAAGTAAAATCTGATATTATCAATAAATTTAATAAAAAATTTGTTATAAAAAAAAATAATGGAGGTTTTTTGATTGACTTACAAGGTAATGCTTTTAGTGAACTACATAATTTTGGATTTAAAAAACAAAATATTATAATTGAAAATGAATGTACGTTTTGTAATTCAGATTATTATTTATCTTATAGAAGAAATAAACGAAATAATGGTAGAATGTATGGATTAATCGGCGTAATGAAAGATAGAGGATATTTAATTTCATAAATATGAATATTCTTGAAAGTATCATATTGGGTTCAATACAGGGAATAACAGAATTTTTACCAATTAGTAGCTCAGGACATCTAATCATTTTTCAATCACTATTAAATGTTGAGCAACCTGGTAATGATTTTGAGGTATTAGTTCATTTAGGCACATTGGGAAGTGTGATCTTTGTGTTTTACAAAGATATATTCGATTTAATAAAAAATATTCAATTAAAAGAATCTCAAAATTATATTCAGATGATAGTCTTAGGAACGATTCCAGCCATAATTATAGGTTTATATTTCAAAAGTCATATTCATATTTTATTTGAAGGTATAAATAATGTAGCAGTTGCATTAATTTTCACAGGAAGTGTTTTGATCGCAACTTTTTTTATTAAAAGAAAAGATTATAAAATTTCATTTAAAACAGCATTTTTTATAGGCATTGCTCAATCTATTGCTATCATTCCAGGTATTTCTAGAAGTGGTATGACTATAAGTGCTGCTATGTTATTTGGTTTATCATCAAAAAATGCAGCTAGGTTTTCTTTTATGCTTGCAATACCAGCGATAAGTGGTGCAGGAATTCTTACTTTAATGGATGTTAATGGAGGTTTTAATTTACCACCTGTAATCATTCTAAGTAGTTTATTGAGTTCATTTGTAGTTGGAATTCTTTCATTAAAATTATTATTAAATCTACTCTCTGTAGGCAAATTTCATTTTTTCGGATTATATTGTTTATTTATCGGACTAATAACTTTGATTAATTAATATGGGATTAATTGAGTTAATATTTATTTGTTATGTACTAATACTACTTATAACTGGACTTTTTGCATTTAATTTAAATAAGACTCAAGAAGATTATCTTTTAGCAGGTCGTCGTTTAGGTCCTTGGGTTACTGCTTTTTCTGAACGAGCTTCCGGAGAATCTGCATGGTTGTTACTAGCATTGCCTGGAGCAGTAATAACTGTAGGTATAAGTATAAGTTGGAGTATAGTTGGTATAATTTTAGGAATAATAGCATCATGGTATTTAATAGCTGAAAAGTTAAGAGACGAAACTGCGAAGTATAATGCTTTGACAATACCAGATTATTTAAATAAACGCTTTGATGATGATACAAATATTATACGTATTTTTTCATCGGTTATTATAGCATTCTTTTTCCTTTTTTATGTCTCTGCGCAGCTTCATGCTTCAGGAAAAATTTTAAATTCACTTTTTTTAATTGATCCTTATATGGGTATAACAATAGGTGCATTTGTCATTATTTTTTATACCTTGATGGGAGGTTTTACAGCGGTTGCATGGACAGACCTTTTTCAAGGTTTTTTGATGATTGGGACTTTAATAATCCTTCCAATTACTGGTTTCATTGAAGTAAAAAGCTCTGGAGTAAAAATTTCTGAAATTTTAGCTATGGCATCTTCTGTTTTTGAAAATAATAATGATTATTTGTTTAAAAACGAGAATTTTATTGGTGGTGTTTTTATTGCTTTATCAGGGATCAGTTGGGGTTTTGGTTACCTAGGACAACCTCATCTTTTAATTAGATTTATGGCAATAAAGAGTTCAAAAGATATTAGGCTGGCAAGAAGGATAGCGATTGCATGGGCTTTCCCAGCAATCATAGGAGCATTTTTTGTTGGATTGGTTGCTCTTCTACATTTTGGACCATCATTCTTTTTAACGGTTGATGCAGAAAAAGCAATGCCGATTTTAACAAAATATTTAATGCACCCAGTAATTGCTGGTCTTTTTATTTCTGGCGCTGTTTCAGCAATGATGTCTACAGCAGATTCGCAACTTTTAGTGTCCTCCTCTGCTGTAACCGAAGATCTTTTATATAAATCTCGGTTTAAAAATAGGTTTAGAGGAAACCCCGTAGCTATTAATAGGATCGTTGTAATAATAATAGGAATAATTGCATATGGTATCGCAATTTTTTCTGAATTAAAAAGTAAAAGTATTTTTGGAATTGTAAGTTACGCTTGGAGTGGTCTTGGATCTGCTTTTGGCCCAGTCTTATTATTATCTCTTTGGTGGAAAAAAATAAATAGGAATGGTGCGTTGGCTGGAATATTGACTGGATTTTTTGTGACTATTTTATGGTCAAATATTTCATTTTTTAGTAATATTATTACTGAAAGGTTCTCAAGTTTTGTTCTGTCTTTTATTTTAACTATTCTAATCAGCATTTACTATCATGATAAAAATTAAGACTGTATTAAATGAATTAACACAAAACGTCGTGAGGCCAATATACCTTTTAAAAGGTAATGACTATTTTTTACAAAACTTTTTTGTTGACTATTTAACTAAAACAATATTTAAAAGTGGAGCAGTTGAAAAATTCTTTTTATCAATAGATGAAATGTCTGGAAAAGAAATTATCGATAGAATAATCAATCAAGATCTTTTTGCTAGTAAAAAAATATTTATATTAAGAAACCCACAACAGTTAAAAGGTAAAGCAAACCTTGAACTAATTAAATTATGTTCAAAACCGATTAAGAATCATATACTAGTTTTGATTTCAGATGAATGGTCAAGCTCAATAATCATAAAAAAAATAGAAAAAGTTATTACACCAATTGAAACCCAAACTCCATATGAAAATGAGATTATTAAATGGGTGAAGTATTTATTTAAAATTAATCGGAAAGTAATTGATCAAGAATGTATTAAACTTTTGATAAAAAATTCTGGAGATACATTATCACATCTTAATAATGAAGTAGAAAAAATTTGTTTATCTGTTGGGGAAAGAGAGTTAATTAATTTAAATGATGTTAAAATGTTCTCTGGGTGGAAAAGAGAACACCAAAGATGGGAATTTTTAAGGTCACTAGGAAATAAGAATTACGATGAAAGTATGAGGCTCGGTAAAATGTTAATTAATAATCAAGAAACAATGACATCATTACTTTACCCTTTAACATATATGTTTCAAGAATTACTTTATGAAAAAATAAATACTGGAACATTTGTTAATAATCGTAATTATATACCGATACCGCCAACTATTAAAAAAAACATTGGAACTTTTTCAAAAAATTTTACGTATGATGAAATAGAATTTATTATTGGATGTCTGAGAAATATTGACATAAAACAAAAAACGAGTTTATCGATTGATGAAACAGACCTTGTACAGCTCATATCAAATGTTACAAAAAAATAAGAAAACTAATTTTTCATATAAAGATGAAGAACTTATCCGCGAATTTCAAAATGGTAATGAGCATGCATATTTAGAATTAGTAGATCGATATAAAGATAAATTAATTAATTTCATATTTCATTATGTTGGTGATAGAGATCTTGCAGAGGATATTGTTCAAGATACAATGATTAAATTATATGAAAAAAAACAATATTATAAAGAAATTGCTAGATTCTCAACGTGGATATACACAATAGCTCGAAATCAAGCTAATACAGAGTTAAGAAAAAGAAAAAGGCAAAAAATCTCTTTTCTTAGTCAAATGACAAAGAATGGAAAGGACTTTGACCTTGACTCACGATCTCATGATCTTATTCAAGAATTGCAAGATGATTACGTTGGAAAAAGAATTCAATCCGCTATTAAAGCACTACCCGAACATTCAAGAATGATAATCACTTTAAGAGATATTCAAAATCTTTCCTATGAAGATATAAGCTCAATAGTAGATGTACCTTTAGGAACAATTAAATCTAGAATTAATAGAGCTCGGATTCAGCTTCAGGCTGAACTTCAAGATCTCAAAAATTTTTGAGGAGTTATACATATACATGAATAGATACCAATTTGAAGATTTAATTTCAGATTATATCGAAAATAAAATTAAATCTAATGATAAAAATAATTTTGAAAATTACATAAATGATAACAAAGATGCCCGAGATCTTGTTGATTCCATAAAGTCTAATATGGAGGCTTTTAAAAACATCCCTAAAATCAAAGTGAATGAAAATTTTAAAGAAAAACTATTATTTAAAGTTAAAAACAAAAAAAATAAGATTGTAAAGGATAGGTCTTCTAAAGCGTTAATGTTTGGATTTACTCGCTCTCAATTATTGTTTTCTTTAATATTGGTTTTTATTTTTTCATTTACATCTTATGAGTTATTAAGTGAGCTTTTTTATCAAAACAGTAATAATAATATCATGATAACTAACAATCTTGATATTGACCATACCAATAAACCCGAGAGTCCTGCAAATATTAATAACTTAGATAGTAATTTTACTAAAAACTCAAATAACAGAAATATTGACTATTCAAAAAATATAAAATTCGTTAATGATTAGATTGATTTGGAGGAAGGCAAAAAAGTTTTAAAACTGCACCATTTTAGCTAAGTTTGTTAAAGATATAATCTTATTTACGTAACTAATGGCTAATCTAAATAATTTCACAAAAGTATTATCACTCTTCTGTGTGCTAGTATTTTTTTATATTATTTTTCCCAAAAATTTTATTTTAGCGAATAATATTTTAACATTTCTGATAATAGTGACATTAATAATTGTTCTTGTAATGTACTCTAAGTTTTTGGAGGCACAAGATAACAAAGAATTAATTAGCGATAAAAGTAATGGAAATAAAGATGTAATAATTACTCAAATTTCAGATACTAATCTACTTTACAAAGATCTGAAAATATTGATTTTTGATTTAATTGAATCTTTGAATCCAAAATTAAAATCTGCTTTTTATATGTTAAACCCATCTAAGCAAATTTTTCAAATTCAAGTTGAGAATTCTAAAGAATTTTCAGAAACAATAAATTTAAATAATCAGGTTATAGAAAAGTATTTACTGGATAATAAAAGATTTCACCAAAAAGATTATCCAGAGCTATGGGGTGAATTATTTTCTAATAAAAAATTTAGTGGCGCTGAGTGTGCATTTTTTACCCCAATATATTTAAAAGGTTCAATAGCTGGTTTCCTTATTAATCGTGTTAATCACTTTAGCGATTTTTCTGACCATGAGATTAATATTTTAAATAAGTTTTCTAAAATTATATCCTTCAACTTGCAAAACCTATCTAGACTAGAAATAAGTGTTTTAGGCGAATCAAATAAAATGTTAATATTAGATATAATTGATAATTTAGATTTTAAAGCTGAGTCTCAGAATATTTTTAATCAATTCAAATATTTAATTAGAACTTTTTTTAAATATGATAGACTTACTATTTCTATTAGAAAAGAGAGTGAAAATCGCAGAAAAATTGACAAAGGTCTTAATTCTATTATTAAACTGACTGACGGTTTAGAAGATGAATTCATGGAAAACTCTGAATTTCCAACAAATGGATCAATCCATGGGCTTCCAATAATAAATGGTGAAATTATTAACACAACAGATTGGACTGACACATTTTCTAATATGTCACGGTTTAAATCTTCTGAAAAACCTATGCAAAAATATAATTCTGTGATAGGAGCCCCAATAATAATTGATGGTGAAAGCAGGGGATCAATATTATTAGAGAGGTTACAAAAAAAACCTTTTTTACTTAATGATGAAAAAGATTTAGAACTTGTTGGTAAGATTTTAGGATCTGCACTATTTTGGAAATCTGAATATGAAAAAATTCATATTAATGCTACTCATGATGGTTTATCTGGGTTATTAAATCATCAAACTTTTAAAGAGAGGTTTAGTGTAGAAATACTCAGGGCAGCTCGATTTCAACAAAAAATGGCTGTTATGATTTTTGATCTTGATAAATTTAAAAAAGTAAATGATACTCTCGGTCATCAATATGGAGATTATGTGATTCAAACAGTTGCAAAAATTATGCAAGATAATGTTCGTGCAGTGGATGTTGTAGCGAGGTATGGTGGTGAAGAATTTGCGATCATATTAATTAATTCAGACGCAGATATGTCAAATATTGTTGCTCAAAGGATTGTTGATAATATTGCAGATTTTAATTTTAATATGGATGGTATTGAGACCAGTATTACTATTTCCGGTGGTATGTCAGAATATCCAACTCATTCAGATAATACTAAAGATTTAATAGAATTAGCAGACCAAGCAATGTATGCAACAAAACAAAATGGTGGGAATGGAATAATGACTCATAAGGTTAAAAATGTTTAAAGTATTGAATAATAGATACCAAAAGTTAGATTTTATATTCAGGTATATTTTTTTATTATACTTTATAACATTTTTAGAAGCTAGTGAGGAGAAGGCACTTCATCACTTTATGCAAGGTGAATTTCTGATGAATCAAGGAAACTACGCTCTTGCGGTAATTGAATTTCAGGATGCAATTACTTATGATCCCAATGTATCGACAATACATATATCGATTGCAGATGCATATCAAAGATTAGGTAAGATGAAGAGGGTTGAGGATCATTTGAAAATTGCAATGGATTTAGATCCTACAGATAAAGAAGCAAAAGAAATGCTAGGCCAATTTTATATTTCAGAACGTAAGTATAAAGATGCTGAGAAGACCTTTTTGGATTTAAATAAAATTGATTCAGGAAATTTGGATTATATTTTTACACTAGCAGATCTTTTTAGAGTGCAAGAGAAATGGGAATCAGCTATTGATCAATATATCAAAGGTTATAATGTGAATAACCAAGCAATAAACGGATTAGAGCAAGCATTGCAAATTGCCCTTACTACAAATAACTTTGAAAAGGGAGAAGAAATCTGTTTACTTCTAGTTGATGAAAACCCAGAAGAAATTAAATTATTAGAAACACTTCGCGACATATCTCTTTTTACGAAAAACTATGAAAGAGCATATAATACTATCAAAAAAATTGAGAAAATTAGTGGCTCATCAATCGAAATTTTATTTCAAAAAAGTGCCCTTCAAGAGGAATTAGATAATTTAACCTTGGCTATGGACTATATGTACGAAGCTTATAATAAAGATAGTTTAAACCTTGATGTCTTAAATAGAATGGTGACCTTATTAATTAATCAAGATAAAAATGATAAAGCAATTTTCTATAATAGAAAAATAATAAAAAATTTCCCAGATAACTCCAAAGGATTTATTAATACCGCTCTTATGGCACTGAGCAGAGAGCGTCCTGAAGATGCAATTGAAGTTTTAAGCTCAAATTCAGAAAACTTTTTAAATGATTTTACATTTCAATATTTACTTGGTACCGCTTATTATCAGATGAAAAACTATTTAGAAGCTATAACGTATTTGAAATTAGCTTTAGATATCTTTCCTGATTCAAGAAATACAAAACATAATTTAGCATTAATTTATGACGCTCTTGATGAATGGGAAAAATCTGATAAATTATATATGGAACTAATAACTAGTGATAGTTTAGATGCTCAAGCGTATAATAATTACGCCTACAGTTTAGTAGAGAGAGAAGAGGATTTAGATTTTGCTCTGGATTTAGCATTAAATGCTATTAAAATTTCACCTGAATCAGCTGCATATCTTGATACAGTAGGTTGGATATATTATAAATTAAAGCTATATAAAAAGGCTAAAGAATATGTCGAGGAATCTCTTAAAATTGATTCAACCAACGTTACAATTCAAAAACACTATGATGAAATTCTCAATGTCAGAACAAAGATTGATAATATAAAAGTTCAGCAGGCAGAAAATTAGATTCTATGCTGCCATTTATATATTTAATTCTTTTCATTTTAATCGGTGGGTGTAGCAGCACTCGAAATACTAATATAGACTCGGATTTATTCACAGCATTAAAATTAAATATCGATGAAAATTATTCTTGTTCAGGGAAGGGAAAGATCATCTCCACTGACTACAATACTCTTTCTTTTAAATATACATCAAAAAAAGATAGTTCTTTTATTCAGTTTTTAGATCCATTAGGGAGAAAAGCTCTTTTAATGTGGGTAACACCGAACTTTATAATTGTAAGAAACCTTATCGAAAATAAACAGTATGATGATTTAGAGTTGAAAAAATTCATTCCAATGATGAATTTAATTAAACCTAATGATTTAATTAAATTTATATGGGGAGAGAGGCCTAAATATGATAAACGTAATAAATTGATACCATTAGAGATTCGTAAAAATAGTAAGCTGAGTTTTGAAAAAGGAGTTAAGTCAAAATATGACATAGCTAGCTATGAAAATAAAGTTTTGGATCAAATAGTTAAAATTCAAATAAAAACAAGAAACTTCAGCACCGAAAAAATAAACTTAAATAAATATTGGAAACTCTTAAAATATTGACATGTTAGTTACTGTAATAATACCAGTTTTTAATGAAAAAGAGTCATTACAAGATCTTTTTAAAGAATTGAAGATTAATTTGAGTTCATATGAGAAATGGGAAGTAATTTTTATTGATGATGGTTCTTCAGATGGTTCAACGGAGCTTTTAATCAGCGAGTCAGAAGTAAATAAAAATTTTAAAATAATTCAATTTTATAGAAATTTTGGAAAATCAGCAGCATTGAATGAGGGTTTTAAAATGGCTTCGGGGGATTACATCATAACAATGGATGCTGATTTACAAGATGATCCCAAAGAAATAAGTAATTTTATAAAAAAAATTGATGAAGGATGGGATTTAGTTTCAGGATGGAAAAAGAAAAGATTAGATCCTTTGAATAAAAGATTACCATCTAAAATATTTAATTTTGTAACAAGCTTTGTGAGTGGTGTAAAAATACATGACTTTAATTGTGGTATAAAGGGTTATAAAAAATCAGTTGTAAAATCATTAGAAATTTATGGAGGTAGGCATAGATATATTCCTGCAATTGCTGGACAAAAAAAATTTAAAATAACAGAAATTGTAGTAAATCATCGTGCAAGAAAATTTGGAGAAACCAAGTACGGTGGTTCAAGAATTTTCCATGGTTTTTTTGATTTAATTACTATTCTATTTTTAAATAAATATACCCAACAGCCACTACATTTATTTGGTTCATTAGGTGTATTTTTTTCATTATCTGGAACTATCACTGAGTTTTTTGTTTTATACTATAAATATAACCTTGGAGAGCCTTTCTCAAAACACATAGCATTATTAATGTTTGGAGTGATGCTTATTGTAATTGGTATTCAGTTTTTTTCGATAGGACTATTAGGAGAGTTATTAACTAAGTCTACACAAAATCAAGAAAAACGTGTGAGAGATTTTTATAATATCCAAACCAAAGAATTATAATTTCATAATTTTAATATATTTTATAATTCTATAGCTTGGTGACGATAATTAGGAAAAAAATCAAATCTTTTTTTAGAAGAAAAACCGATTTTAAAGTATCTTTTATCATATGTGGTACCCAGAAAGGTGGGACTACTGCCTTAGATTATTATCTAAGAAAACATGCTGAAATATGCATGGCAAATAAAAAAGAAGTTCATTTTTTTGATGATGATAGCCTTTTTCAGAATAATAAAAATAATTATCTTGGGTATCATAAAAATTTTGATCCAAAATCAAAACATAAGGTTATTGGAGAAGCCACTCCAATATATATGTACTGGAATGATTCAATCAAAAGAATATATAATTATAACCCTGAAATAAAACTTATTATGATTTTGAGAAATCCTATTACCAGAGCTTTTTCACATTGGAATATGGAATTTGATAGACTAAAAGAACAAAATGATTTTTTTGAAGCTATTCAGAAGGAGTACTCTAGTATACAAAAAAAAATGCATATCCAAAATAGGGTTTCTTCATATTTAGAAAGAGGCTTGTATTCGCAACAAATAAAAAAGATTTTAGAATACTTTAGTAGAGATCAATTATTGATTATTCGTAGTAAGTCACTAAAAAATAACCCTCAAGAAACACTTAATAATATTGCAAAATTTTTACAAATATCATCATTTAGAGATATAAAGCAAAAAAAAGTTCATTCAAGAAGGTATTATCGAAAAATGACTAAAGAGGAATATTCATTTTTAAAAAACTATTATAAAAAGGAATTATATAATTTAGAAAATTTATTAGATTGGGATTTGCGGGAGTGGAAAAATAATTAATTATAAACCAAATATTAAAATAAGTATAATCACACCTTCTTATAATCGAGAAGATGAGTTACCCTATTTAATTGATTCCATTGAAAAACAAAGTATAAATTTAAATCACCTTGAATTAATTATTTCTGATGATGGATCTACAGATAAAACATCAAAAATTATAAGAGAATGGAGTGAAAAAACTTCATTTGAAATCAAATACATAAAACAAAAAAATAAAGGTCCTGGAGCTGCAAGGAATCATGGATTGAAATATAGTAATGGTGACCTTATCTTATTTATCGATTCTGATTGTGAGGCTCATCATGATTGGCTAAAAAATATTTTGAAAATTTACAGTAAAGAAAGCTTTGACGCATTTGGTGGCCCTGACGGATCAAAAAATGATTTTACATTATTACAGAAAGCGATTGATTTCTCGATGACTTCAATAATTACTACCGGAGGAATAAGAGGACATGGTGATAAAAGATTTACGAAATTTTATCCAAGAACCCATAATATGGGTATCACCAGATCAACATATCGATTAATTGGTGAGTTTGGTAATCTCCGTCATGGACAAGATATTGAATATAGTAATCGAATAAGAAAATCCGGGTTGAAAATTGCATTCATAAATGATGCTTTGGTTTATCATCGTAGGAGAACTAGTTTTAAACAATTTTTTAAGCAGGTCTTTAATTGGGGTTTGGCGAGGATAAATTTAGCTAAGCTAGATTCTGATATGTTGGAGTTAATACATTTTTTACCTACTTTTTCAATATTTTCTTCTTTTTTATTAATTCTAATTTTTTTGAGAATTGGTTTTTCAATTAGTGTAATATTTTTAACATTTTTCATACCTTTATTTTTGTTATCATGTTTTGGATCTTTAAAAAATAAAGACTTAAAAATAATACCATTTCTATTAATTGTTATTCCGATACAGGTTATTGGATATGGAACTGGATTTGCTTTAGGTTTTTTTCGAAGATTTATATTTAATAGAAATGAATTAGTAGGCTTTAAAAAGAGTTATTACAAATGATAACTATCATTCTAGGAATGCATCGAAGTGGTACTTCTACACTTGCAGGAGTATTACATCTAAATAAAATTTCAATGGGTACTTATAAAAATTTTTGGCCAAGGCCTCTAGATCAAAATCCTAAAGGTTTTTATGAGAATTATGAATTTAGAAAAATTAATGATCTACTTCTTCAAGAAGTTGGATATTATGTCAAATCTTACAAGACTATTATCCCAATTTTAAAACCCTCTAAAAAAAGACTTGTTGAAATGGAGAAGCTTGTTTTAAAGTCAAATCAAGATTTTGGAAATTGGGGTTGGAAGGACCCAAGGACTTGCCTGACAATTAATGTCTGGATGGATATTATAAAAAAGATCAAACTTGAAAAAGAAGTAAAAATTATTTTTGTCTCAAGAAATGCACTTTCAGTTTCAAGATCTTTGAAAAAAAGGAATGATCTTCCAATAGAAATAGGTTTAGAAATATGGAAAACTTATACTGAAAAAGCATTAAGATTCTGTCAAAATTCAAATACAAATATATTTTATTGTTCATTTGAACAATTGCTTGAAAGACCTAACTCCACGTGCGAAAAATTATTTAATTTTTTAGATACAGACTGGGATTCTAAAGTTATTCAAAAATTTATAGATAAAGATATCAGTACAAGTGGAAAGGGAAAAGAAGTAGAAATTCCAGAAGAAATTAAAACATTACAAAAGAGAATTAATAATCTGTTATCAATATGAATAGCATTACAATACTTGTAGTTAGTTTTTTTTCTGCTAGACATATTAATCGTTTATTTAAAAATTTGTACGAAAAAGCAGAACAACCTAGTAATCTTCATTTTTTAATAGTAGACAATACAAATGGAAAAGATAACGATTTACCAGGCTTAATTAACATTTATGATAATGTTAGTTTAATTTTTAGTTCCGGCGAAGATAGACAAAGGTCAATTTCTCATTCAATCGCTCTTGATAAAGGATTAAAAAATTCCAAGGGTATATTTACATTAATTATTGATCCTGATGTTTTCATTTTTAAAGAACATTGGGACACATTTTTCATTAATAAATTAAAAGTTAATAAAAAAAGTGTTTTAGGAGCACCATATCCTCAGTGGAAGGTTGGCAAAGTACATGATTTTCCAAGTGTTGTACTTTTATTTTTCAGGACATTAGATATTCAAAAATATAATGCCTCATTTTATCCCTTTCCTAGAAATATGGTAAAATTAAAAAATAGTATAATTAGAAAATTAATCAGGTTTGGAATAATTGGGAATAAAGCTGTTTTAAATAAATATCTATTCCTTAGAAGAATAACAGTAAAATTAGAAAAATTAACTGGTATATCAAGCCCTGATACTGGAAATAAAATTATAGAAATATTAAGAAAAAATAATTTTACTCCTATTTGTTTTGAGGCAAAATATTCAAATGATATAAAAAGTGGGGAAAATATAATTTGTTTAGCTCGTGAGTACGAAGTATTTTTTTTAAACAATGAATTAATAATGACACATATGTATGGCTCTGGAGTATTTTATTGGAAAACTAGAAAAGGTTCAGATATTAATCATTGGACAAGTTTAATTACTAAAATTGAAAAAAGTAAAGATGAATATGATAAAAAAAAATAAAGCTGAGATAGCAATTTTAATTCTCATACCAATAATATTTCTATATAGGATGATATTTTTCAATGAGGTTGTGACAACGAACGATGAACTGGAGAGATATCCTATCAATGAATGGCGTGATAATTATCTATCAAATAATGATGAAACACCACAATGGTTCCCAAATTTATTTTCAGGTATGCCATCATATGGAGGCTATATATATACAGATGGAGATCCAACTAAATTTATTAGGAATACAATTCTTTTTAATCCAGGTTTAAAAATATGGTTTTACCTATCTATTTGTGGAATTGGGATGTTTGTTTTCTTGAAATTAGTTGGTATTTCAAGTAATGCAGCATTATTTGGAAGTTTAATATCAAGTCTTACCCCGTACTCATTTGGATTGATAAATGCTGGGCACTTAAATAAAATATTTGCGATGGCTTATATACCATGGGTTATTGCCGCAGCAATTAACCTAATAAATAGAGTAGATTTAAAATCTATTTTATTATTATCTTTAGCAACAGCACTTCAATTATGGGCAAATCACCCACAAATCGCATACTATACTTGGATGTTAATTGGATTTTATTTTTCATGGGAACTTGGAAGCTCGTTTTATCAAAAAAGTTTTAATTTTCAAAAAAACATTAAAATATTTTCAGGCATACTTCTAAGTATAATTATTGCTTTGATTATGGTTTCAGATCCATATATGCAGATTTTTGAATTTCAGAAAGAATCAGATAGAGGTCTTGAGTCTGTTCTAGATGATAACGGTAGAACTACAAACTCTGATAAGAAATGGGAATATACAACTAGGTGGTCATTTCATCCCGCTGAATTAATTTCTTTTATTTTTCCATATTTCTATGGACTTCAAAATATTGAAGATATTAAAAAAGGTGCTTATTGGGGCTATATGCCATTTACTCAATCTACACATTACCTCGGCCTAGTAGTCTTAATATTTTCCTTATTAGGATTATTATTAAAAAAACCAGATAAAAATGATAAGGTTTTTTGGATTATATCAATACTTACCCTAATCACTGGTTTTGGATCTTTCTTTCCCTTGTTATATAAACCTTTTTTTCATTTATTCCCATTTTTTTCAAAATTTAGAGTACCCTCAATGATTTATGTACTTCTAGCAGTTTCTCTTCCATTTTTAGGTGCAAGAGGACTAGATATTCTTATAGAAAATTTTAAAAATAATGCTACTACTAAGATAATAAATAAAATATTCATTTCTTTATTTGTTATTATAGTTATTTTTTTAATATTTGAAAATTCAATTATCAGCTATAATGCTTCAGGAGATTCTCGATATAACCCAAGTAGTATAATTTTTTTGAAAGACGCAAGATCATCACTATTTCAAAAAGGATTATTATTAGCATTTGGTATATCCATTAGTCTATATATTTTATTGAACAGTTTTCTAAAAAATAGGATAAATAAGAAATCATTTATTCTAATTCTTATATCAATTACTTTGATTGATTTAGGCATCGTAAACTTTGAATTCATAAATTTAAAGACTCCCCAAAATTTTAATTTAATTTTTAAGTCGAATTCAAAAATAGATCACATGATTAAAGATAAGGATCATTTTAGGATTTTTCCGGCAGATAAAATGGGTTCAAATTGGTTTAGTTATTGGAACCTTGAAAGTATAGCAGGATATAGACCAATTAAGTTAAGAAACTATCAAGATATTATGGATGCTGGGGGATTAAATAATCCAAAAATATTAAATATGTTAAATGTTAAATATGTCGTAACTCGGAAAAAAATTAACAATGTAAACTTTCATAAAATCCCTAATATGAATGGCCTGTACGAGAATAAAAATGTTCTGCCAAAATCATGGGTTGTAAACAAAGTTTTACCTGCTGAAAATGAGAGAGAGTCTCTGCATAAGACCCTCTCGTCAAGTTTTGATCCAAATTCACAAGCTGTTTTAATTAATTATGATGGTAAATTTTTGAATGAAAAGAGTTCTGGAAGTTCCTCTGTAATTGAAAGAAGCGAAAATAGAATATTACTTTCAACTGAATCGAAAACTGGAGGTGTTTTGGTACTGTCTGAAATCTATTATTCACCAGGGTGGAAAGCTTTTGTTAATGGAGTGAATGTACCTATTTACCAAGCGAATCATATTTTGAGATCTATTGAAATCCCATCTGGGAAATCTGAAGTAGTGTTTGAATATGATATTAAAACTTGGGAAACTGCGCGAATAATATCCAGAACTTCATTTATAGCAATTTTATTATTTCTAGGAATTTTATTTTATAAAGATAAAAAAATATATGAAACTTTATAAAAATGCAGGGAATATTAAAGCTGGATTATTTATCCTTGGTGTATCACTTATCATTATTCTTTTAGCTTATACTCAGTTTTTAGTAAACGAATTAAGAAAGGATAATAGGGAGGTAGTTAGATTGTATGCAAGTTTCATTGCAAATATAGTGCAAGATGAAAATGAAACGAACTTAAACTTTATTTTTGAAAATGTAATTCAAAAAGTAAAATTTCCTTTAATCCAAACAGATAATGAGGATAAACCTCAATTATGGAAAAATTTACCTAAAGATATTAAAAATGAGAAAGATCGAATTAAATTTATGAATTTAATTGATAATTATAATTCTCCGATTCCATTAGTCTACAAAGATAAAAATATTGGAGAAATTACTTTTGGCTATCTCCATTTTGGTGATTCGTCGATTGTAGAAAAGTTAAAGTTTTGGACCTACCTAATAATTTTTGCAATTGGAATTTTTATTTTTCTTGGATTTTTAGGTTTTACTTTCATCAGAAATAATGAAAAAAAACATATTTGGGTTGGAATGGCTAGGGAGACAGCACATCAATTGGGAACGCCAGTATCTGCATTAATGGGGTGGTTAGATTGGTTGAAAAATCATCCAGGAAAATCAAAAGAAATCATACCTGAAATCGAGCTTGATCTTCAAAGATTAGAACAGATTAGTAGAAGATTTAGTCAGATGGGTTCAAAGTCAGATTTTGAAAAGTTTGATTTATCAATTAAAATAAAAAAAGTTTTAGATTATCTTGAAAAACGTCTTCCCTCAATAGGTAAAAAGGTTAATTTATTAAATGATATTGACCCGCATATAATGATTGTAGGTAATGGGTCTTTATTAGCTTGGGCAATTGAAAATTTAATTAGAAATGGTATTGATGCAATAGATCAAGTTAATGGGGAAATAAGTATTATTTTAAAAGAGGAAAACAAAAAAATATTAATTCAAATTAAAGATAATGGCATTGGTATTCCAAAAAAAGATTGGAAAAACATTTTTAGACCCGGTTTTAGTACAAAAAAAACCGGTTGGGGTTTAGGTTTATCTTTGTCAACAAGGATAGTTGAAGACATACATAACGGTGAACTAAGTGTTCTTAGTTCATCCAAAAATAATGGGACCACTATTCAAATCAGACTTTAAAAGATTAATAACTATAAGTAAATTTTAAATCATTAATTAAGGATATTTTGTGGAATTTATATACGCTCAGGAAACTCAAAGTGGAGGAATAGCTGCTTTTTTACCTTTCATTTTAATCATGTTTATTATCTATTTCTTAATGATAAGGCCTCAAACAAAAAGACAAAAAGAAAAAGAGATGATGCGAGAGGGACTAAAGAAAGGTGATAAAGTAGTTACGATGGGTGGTATACATGGTACGATACAAGGGTTTAAAGAAAAAAATAAATTAGTAGTGCTAAAGATTGATAACAATACTAATATAACCTTGAACAAAACTGCAATTCTTGGATTCACGAACTCTATAAGTAATCAAGAATTAGAACAAACATAATGTCAATATTAGATATAGTCCATTATGGTGATCCTATTTTAAGGAAAAAATGTAAGCCAGTTACTAATTTTAATAAAATAGTATCCATCATTGATGACATGTTTGATTCAATGTATGAAGCAGAAGGAATTGGTTTAGCGGCAAATCAGGTTGGCCTTGATATGCACTTATTTATTGTTGATATTTCACATACAGATGAAACAGATCAAACACATATTTTTATTAATAGCACTATTATCAGTAAAAATAATGACGAGGAGTATTTTCAGGAAGGATGTCTTTCTATCCCAGGAATTGCGTTAGATGTGTTACGACCTAAAAAAATAACTTTAAAATATCAAACACCAGATCAAAAATGGCATAAAAAAAAGTTTGATGGATTGCTAGCTAGGGCAATTCAGCATGAGATAGATCATTTAAATGGAGTATTTATTATAGATAGAGTTGATCAAAAAGAAAGAAAAAAATATAAGAAAGATTTAAAGTCAATAGCATTAATTCAAGCAAAGAATAGAAGTGGGAACAAATCAAAAGAAAAAGATTTCTTTCTTTAAATTTTATTATCAAAAATTATAAACCAACCTTTTAATAAATGCGTATAATTTTTATGGGAAACCCTGAATTTTCAATTCCCGTTCTTCAAAAAATTATTGAATCAAAACACCATTTGCTTGCAGTAGTCTCTAATCCTCCAAAAAAAATGGGTAGAGGTAATTTGTATAAGTATACCCCAATTGGTGATTTTTCAAGGAAAAATGATTTACTTCTCATTCATCCTGATGAATTGGACTCAAATCTATTTCAAGATAAGATCAGGGCATTAAAACCTGATTTATTTATTGTTGTTGCATATAAAATATTACCAATCTCTTTAATTAATATTCCGAATTACGGGGCATTAAATTTACATGCATCTCTTTTACCAAAGTATAGAGGTGCTGCTCCTATCCAGTGGGCCTTAATGAATGGAGAAAAAACAACAGGAATTACTATTTTTCAAATAAAACCAGATGTAGATACAGGTGATATTCTTTATCAAAAAGAGTATACAATTAATGAGAATGATACTATGTATTCACTTGGAATGAGATTGTGTGTCAGTGGATCAAAGTATGTTGTCAAGACAATTGATGAAATTCATAAAGGAAAAATTATAGCTGTGCCTCAAGATAGTAATAAAGCGACCTCTGCACCGAAAATAACAAAAAAAATGGCTACAATTAATTGGTCTTGGCCTGCACAAAAAATTCATAACTGGGTAAGAGGACTCAGTCCATTCCCTGGGATGGTAACTAAATATAAAAATAAAAATCTTAGAATTTTTAAAACAAAATTATATCCAGGATTAGCTACGAATATTGGAGAAATATATTTAATAAATAAAAAAGAACTAATTATTTCTACTGGAAATGGTCTTTTATCTCTTTTGGAAGTGCAACTTGAAGGAAAAAAGAGAATGGATATTCAAAATTTTTTAAATGGGAATTTACTAGCCCAAGGTGAAAGGCTTATTTAGTGAAAAATGATGCTAGGGAACTATCTGTAAAAATCTTGATAAATTTTGATAAAACACATGAGCAATTAAATGAAATTCAAAATAAATTTTTTCTAAACAATAATTACAATACTCAAGTAAAATCACGATCAAAAGTTTTAACAAATGAAATAATCAGATTTAAAGGACGAATTGATTATATCATTGAACAAATTTCAGGGAAAAAAAATAAAAATTTTAATAAAAATCTAATTTCTATACTTCGTCTAGCCATTTATGAGATTTTATTTGATCCTAAAATTCCAGATTATGCATCTGTCAATACTGCTGTTGATTTAACAAAAATTAATTTGAATAAAAAAGCATCTGGACTAACTAATGCAGTACTTAGAAAGTTAATTCGTATTAAAGAAGAAAAAAAAAATTGGGATGAAAAATTTAGAACAGATAAAAAATGGAATTCATTTCCAATTTGGATTCAAAATAGGTTTAGTAATCAACATAAGGAAATAAATGCAAAATTATTTTTCCAATCTTTTAATAAAAGTCCTGAAACATTTGTAAGAAATGATAGCAAATTAAGCATATTTGATTTAAAAGATAATCTTTACAGAAATAATATAAAATCTTTAATCTTCAATGAATTTTTTTTAAAAATAAAAAATGGTTCAAAAGATATTTTAGATAATGAATTCTTTCAATCAGGACAAATTTCTATCCAAGACCCAGCATCATATGGAATTATTGAATGTTTAAATATTCAGAAGGACGATGTAATTTTAGATGTATGTGCTGCACCTGGAACCAAATCTCTTGCTATGTCCTATTTAGTAGGCGAAAAAGGAAAAATATTGTCCTCTGATATAAATAATTCCAGAGTTGAAATGGGGAGAAAAGATTTAAAACGTAATAATAGAAAAAATATAATATGGTCAGTTAAGGATGCGTCTAAAGATACATTCCCAATTGTTAACAAAATTTTAGTTGATGCTCCATGCTCCGGGCTAGGGGTGCTTAGAAGAAAGCCAGATATAAGGTGGAGAAGAAAAGAAAAAGAAATAACTTTCTTTTCAAATTTACAATTAAAAATATTATGTCATATGTCCAGTTTTCTAAAGCCAGGGGGAGTCCTTGTTTATGGAACTTGCTCTATTGATAAAAAAGAGAATTTCAATGTTGTGCAGAATTTTTTGAGAATAAATAAAGATTTCAAATTAGATAAAATGCCAAATACCATTGATAGAGAATTAATTGATGAAAATTATTGTTTTTCTACAATAAATGTGATTGATAATTTAGATGGAATGTTTGCAGCCAGACTAAAAAAAAATGATTAAGAATATTATTACTCATGTAGCCGTATTTAGTATTTCCTCAATTATATTAATTCTTTTTTTTAATTCCTTTTTAATGCCAATTTATGTCAGAATGGATGAGGGAAAGTATATGGTGAATGTAGTGGATAAGGATATAAGTTATGCTGAAAAAATTCTAAAATCAGAAGGTTATAAAAGTCTTATATCTGATACACTTTTTACTGCAAAATTTAATCAAGGTACTGTTGTTGATCAATATCCTACACCAAATACAAGAGTTAAAAAGGGAAGAACAGTTAGATTGAAAATTGCGTATGCTGAAAAAATGGTTCAAATACCAGACCTTATCGGTAGATCAATTAGAAGTGCTGAGTTAGCTGTAAATCAAATTGGTCTTACAATTGATACAGTATATCAAGAATATAATTCGGATGTTCCTTCTGGTAATGTTACATGGCAATATCCAAAAGGCGGAGATTTATTAAATAAAGGTATGGGGCTTCATTTAACGACAAGCTTAGGAGTTCCACCAAATTTTTTTCAGGTACCTAATTTATTTGGACTTAGTAAGAAAAAAGCAATCATAGATATTAAAAAAGCGGGTTTTAGCTTAGGTAAAATATTCTATAGACAAAATGAAGATCTCATCCCATATACAGTTCTGGATCAATCTATAATAGCTGAAACAATACTAGAGGAGCCGACAACAATAGATTTGACAATAAGCGTCTTAGATATGCAGGATATTTTCAATCAAATGATCGATAAATGAAACAAGATATATTATTTGAAATTTATCGTAAATTAATTCACTGTAGTTCAGTCATCTTGCCAACTGGATATATGTATCTTGTAAAAGATCAAGATAAAATGATATTCATCTTAGCATCCTTATCATTATTTTCAATACTTGTGGAATTATTGAGAAATAAAATACCAGCTATAAAAAGATTATTTAATTCTACCTTAGGTAAAATATTAAGAGGAAAGGAAACTCAAGGTCAACTGACAGGAGCTTCATGGCTTTTATTGGGATCACTAATTACCACAATTATTTTCCCAATTCAAATTGCAGTCCCAGCTTTAATTTTTTTGACTATAGGTGATAGTTTTGCAGCAATTATTGGAAAGTTATTTCCAATTGGTAAAATTGGATTAAAATCGATAAGTGGAACTATAGCAGGATTTATTACTTCTTCATTTTTTGCGTTGAAGATAAATAAATCTATACCACTAGAGATAATAATTTTTGGATCTTTGATTGCAATGATTGTTGAATTAATTCCAAATAAAAAACTCAATGATAATATAACAATACCAATTATTTCAGCCTTATCAATTCAATTAAGCTTAAAATTAATATGACATTTCTAAATCCATTAAATCTTTGGTTCTTAATTTTTTTAAGTCTTCCGATAGTCCTTCATTTATTGAATAGATTTCAAAACAAAGAAGTAGATTTCAGCTCTTTAGTATTAATAAAAGAATTAAAGACAACATCACTAAAAAGGATTCAGCTTAAGCAGTTATTACTTTTACTATTACGGTTATTGGGAATTATCTTTTTAGTCTTTTCCTTCTCTCAGCCAGTGACAAATGGATTTATACCAAGTTGGGCTTCATCTGAGAAAGAGACTCGTTTATTTATAATCTTAGATAACTCAGCAAGTATGAGTGCAAAAAGTGACAAAAAATCATTTTTAGAACAATCAAAACACGGTATCATGTCTTTAATACCAATATTTGAGAAGAATTCTTTAATTTCAATTTTTAAAACATGTCCACCTGAGAAGGTATTTGAAGGTTTTTCTAATGATCCTCAATTAAAAGAGGTTTTAAAATCTGTTAAGCAAACATATTCATTTGATGATGTCTGGAATAATACAACGAATTTTATTAATAGTAATAAAATTAATGAAAAATTAAAAGAGTGTGTTATTTTTAGTGATTTAATGTATTTACCAGATAGTTCATTTATAAAATCAATAAATGATTATGAAAATTGGAAATTTTATTTAATTCAGCCAGATCCAATAAATAATAATATGTCAATTCAAAGCGTCCGTTTTGAAAACAGGATTAATACATTACAACAATTAACTAAGGTCAATACTCAAATTAAAAATAATAGTAACTTATTAAAAAAAAATATACCTGTTGAACTTTTATTTAATAAACAACGAGTAGGACAAGTCATTTCTGAATTTTCACCTGGCATTGAAAAAGAATTTCAATTTAAAGCATATCCATTGGATGAGGGAGTTTTGCATGGTGAAATCACTATACCTAATGATGACTATATATACGACAATAGCTGGTTTCATACTATTCCAGTTTTAAAACAAATAAGTTGTGCAATTATTGGGAAAAATTCATCTGAGATAAAGTTATTAGAGATGGTATTAAATTCCATTGATCCTGAAAATTTATTTTTAAAGACTGAATCTAGAATCCAGCCTAACCTAAATCGTCTTTTTTTAGATGAGTTTGATATGGTAATCATTTATAATTCTTCATTATTATCCAAGAAAAGTATTGAAGACTTAGACGCTTTTACTAAAGAGGGTGGAGGTGTCCTTTGGTTTCAGGGTGAAAAAGCAGATTTTTCTGTTAGTCGACAGATCGGTGGCATATTGGATTTTCCAATCAACACAAAAATTGTTGAATCTGGTCAAGGATTTTTTTCTACTAAAATTGATTCTGTAGAACCTAGTATTTTTAAAGAAATAAAGGTAAAAAATATAAATGATGAAATGCCTAAAGTTTATAAATATATAAAAAGTATCCCAAACAATGGCCATAAAGTACATCTGAGCTTGAATAATAATGATCCCTTACTTATAGAATTTACTAATGGTAGTGGTAAAATATTTTATTTTACCTCATTGCTAGATATAACGTGGAACGATTTACCTATCCGAGGAATAATTATACCATTAATCTACAGATTGATAATACTTGCTGGAACAGATGAATTTAATACAGCTTCTGTAGAAATTGATCAATCTAAAATAATTTCTATACAGGAAAGTAAACTAAGAGATAAATGGGAGGTAATTTCTCCGTCCGGTCAAAAAGAGATGCTTGTTCCAGATTATAATTTTAAAGGGATACAGATTAGAATGACGAATGAGCTTGGTATTTATCAAGTTTATGCGAATGGAGAGCATGTAACTTCTTTCCCAACTAAATTAAATAAAAAAGAACTATTAAAAAACCGTATCAATAATATAGATATAGAACCAATTATTCCTTCAAAATATGTGAAACTAATTAAATTAGATAAAAATATAAATAGTTCATTTTCTGAAACTAGAAGTGGAAAAAGCTTATGGAAGATTTTTCTTTATTTAGCAATTTTTGTCTTTTTTATTGAAAGTATTATTGGATTACCAAATGAGAAAGCGATAAAACGAATTTAATATGATAGAAAAAGAGAAAATTATATTGAAGAAGGAGAAAGTATTTATTGTGGGAACAGTCCTACCTAAATTAGGTGATTCTCAGGTAAATGAACATCTTAAAGAATTAGAATTATTAGTAATTACTGCAGGAGGAATAGTATCTGGAAAAATTATACAGCGTATATCAAAGATAAATTCCGCTACATTTATTGGAAAAGGGAAAGCAAATCAGCTGATTAGTCAAGCTGCTGAATTAGGTGTAAAAGTTATAATTTTTGATGATGAGCTGACCCCAGCTCAAATTAAAAATTATCATAAAATATCAAAAAAAATAAAAGTAATGGATAGAAGTGGTTTGATCCTTGATATCTTTAAAAGACACGCAAAAACTAAAGAAGCTACCACTCAAGTAGAATTAGCATACTTAGAATATTTATTACCTAGATTAACAAGACAATGGACACATTTAGAACGCCAAATGGGTGGAATTGGTACCAGAGCAGGTATGGGAGAAACTCAAATAGAGGTAGACAGAAGGATTATTAGAACAAAAATCACAAAACTAAAAAAAAACCTTCTTCAAATAGAAAAAGAAAGAAAAATTCAAAGTGCCAGAAGAAAATCAGAATTTAGAGTTTCACTTGTAGGATATACCAATGCTGGAAAATCTACACTATTTAAAGCTTTAACTGGATCGGATGTATTTATAAAAGATCAGTTATTTGCTACTTTAGATACTACGGTAAGAAAACTTATGATTAATTCAAGCCATAATATTTTGCTCAGCGATACAGTTGGTTTTATAAGAAAGTTACCACACAATTTAGTTGCTTCATTTAAGAGTACTTTGAAAGAGGTCGTTGAATCTAATTTGATATTAATGGTCTTAGATATTTCTTCTGAATATATAGAGGATCATGTCAAAGTTATAAAGGGCGTACTAGAAAGTATAGGAGCAAAGAAAATTCCAACTCTTTATGTTCTAAACAAGGTAGATTTAATTTCTCAAGAAAAAAAAATTATTTCTATTTCAAACAATTATGAAGATTCTGTAATTATTTCAGCCAAGAGGCATTTGATGTTATCTAAATTGAAAAGGGCTATTATTAAAAAAATGGAAGAAAATTATCAAACTTTAGATATTCGACTTCCATATTCAGAAGGTAGAACTATTTCTCAAATTAAAAATACGTTAGAAATTTTGGAGGAGAGTTATGAAGAGGATATTGTAAAAATGAAAATTAGAGGTAGCAAGTATAAACTAGAAAAAGTCTCTGTGTTTCAATTTATAAATAACGGGTAGATTGTTTTTTATAGATCATTCTATGTTTATTGAATGAAAGGAACCTCTTAAACCCAGCAAACTTCCTTGATCTGAGAACAGAAAGGCCTGTTTTTTGAGCCTAAAGTACAGAACCTAATTATTGATTATAGATCAAAAAAATACAGAATCCACCCGTTAATTATAGATGAAATTATTAATTAACTATATCTTAAAAAAATTATTTTTTAATTAATTTATTTTCCAAACTTTGTATCACTACTGCTACAGAGGCGTCCCCAGTAACATTAACACTAGTTCTTATCATATCCAAAATTCTATCAACCCCGAGTATGAGAGCTATGCCTTGGCTAGGTACATTTATGGACTCAAGTATAATAACTAGCATTACAATACCTGCTCCTGGAACTGCTGCTGTTCCAATAGATGCTAATACTGTAGTCAAAACAATTATCATCTGTTCTTCCAACCCAAGGGTAAGATCCATTGCTTGAGCAATAAATACAGCTGCAACTGCTTGATATAAAGCTGTTCCATCCATATTTATTGTAGCTCCTAGTGGCAGAACAAAAGATGAAACCTCCTCTGATACATCAAGTTCTTCTTCACATCTATCCATCGTTACTGGTAATGTCGCTCCACTGGAGCTTGTGGAAAAAGCTAATAATTGCGCAGGTGCAATACCTTTGTAAAATTTTAAAAGTGATACTCTAGTAAGTATTTTAATTAATCCATTATAGGTGAATATTGCATGAGTTACTAAACCTATAATAACTGCAAACATATAATATGCTAACGCTCTTAGAATTTCTAAAACTTGTTCAGGATTATCTCCAGATATTTTATTAATTGTTTGTGCAATTAATGCAAACACACCATAAGGAGCAAATAGCATAATTAGATCAACAAGTTTTACAACTACATCAGATAAACTTTGGAAGAAATCTTTTATTGGTTTTCCATTTTTTTTAGGAACCTTCACTAAACCAATACCAATGAAAATAGATATAAAAACAATTTGCAACATATTTTTATTATTAGAAGCCGATAGGAAAAAATTATTAGGAACTATATCTATCAGAGGTTGAAGTGGACCTCTCTTTTTTATTTCATCCAGATTACTGGCCTTTTTAGTAGCGGCATCATTATATTCACTCTGTAATTTAATTTTTAAATTTGCAGGTATTTTATCGCCAGGTTGGATAAAGTTAACTGAAATTAATCCTATAGTTACAGCTACTGCAGTTGTAAAAATATAGATTGAAATAGTTTTACTACCTATCCTACTAAGTTTTTTCATATCGGATAGAGATGCAACACCTGTAATTAATGAAGATAAAACTAGAGGAACGGCTATGAGCTTTAGTAGGTTTATGAAAATTATACCAAATGGTGCAATCCAATTGGTTGTAAATGAACCTAGGCCACTTTTTATAGATATTACACCATAAACTAAACCTAAAATAAGACCAATAATAATTTTCCAATGAAGTGCGATTTTTTTCATATATGTTTAATATTTATCAAGATTTTTTAAGATAGTTTTAATATTAGTTGTAGGACGTTTACAATTGAAATTATGACATAAATAATATGTTGTTTTATTATCAATCATGGAATGGCCTTTAACCCATGGAGCAACCTTTTCAAGATCGTTATCAAGTGAGGTATCCTTGAATAAGATAATTTTGTTTGGGTAATAAATTAGGTTAATTTTATTTGATAAAGTTCTTATATCAGTTTTTTTACCATCTCCCACAATCACTAATTCAATAGGGTCTTTATGGTCGAACATAAATCCTGTAGTCATATGAGAAAATCCAGTTAAAGATTGTTTTGACATATCAGAAAAATATTTTAAGGTATTAACAGCATGTTTTTTATAATCCTGATTCCCAGTCATTTTTGATAGTCGAAACAAGTTATTTACTGCTACTGAATTCCCAGATGGTATTGCTCCATCATAACTATCTTTGGATCTGATCATTAATTTTTCTGAATTTTTAGTTCCAATAAAAAATCCACCATTTTCATCAGAAAAATCAGTGATCATTATTTGAGCTAATTTCACAGCTAGATTAAGGTATTTTACTTCAAACGTGGCATCATAAAGGTTCAGGTTACCCCATATAGTAAATGCATAGTCATCTATATGCGGTGCTAATCCGGAAGTACCTAATCTATATCTTTTTAATAACTTTCCTTTCTTGTCAGTTAATTTTTTATCAATGAAATTAGATGCTTTTTTTGCAGATTCAATTAATGATTCATCTTTTAGAATTAATCCACCATAAGCAAGAGATGCTATCATAAGTCCATTCCAATCTGTTAAAATTTTATCGTCCTTGAGAGGTCTAATTCTTTTGGAGCGTTCTTTGTATAACTTATTTTTTGAATTTTTTATAAAGGTTTTCATCAATTCTTCTTTCATCTTATGTGCTTTTGATAAATCTTTTATTGGTCTTGATAAATAAGGAATATTTTTTCCATTAGAGTGACCAGTTGATTCGTCAAAAAAATTACCATTCTTTTCAAATCCATAAATTTTTGCAAATTTAGTGCCATTTTCGTCTCCTAATATTTGCTTTATTTCATCAGTTTTCCAAATATAGTAAGTGCCCTCTTCTCCTTCACTATCAGCATCTTCTGCTGAGAAGAATCCACCCTCCTCATTTGTCATATCTCTTCTAACGTATTCAAATATTTCCAACGCAACATTAGCATATTCTGGGTTTTTTGTTTTATTAAATGTTTCTAAATATGCAATTGCAAGCATAGCTTGATCATAAAGCATTTTTTCAAAATGTGGTAAAAACCATTGTTTATCTGTTGAATATCTATGAAAACCTAAACCAATATGATCATAGATTCCACCTCTCCTCATATACTGAAGAGAGGTTTCAACCATTTTTAGAGATGTAGGGTCTTTATAATAATGGCTAAAGCGAAGTAAAAAAATTAGATTATGGGCAGATGGAAATTTTGGAGCTTTTCCAAAGCCACCATAATCAGGATCAAATTTACTTGCAAAACTGCTGAATGAGTTTTTTATGATTGTTTCATCCCAATTTTCTCCTGGCTTACTCGTGTTAATTTGAACTAAATAATTTTTAACCTTTTCGATTGTATTTTCAATTTCATTTTTTTTATTTATCCATGCATTTTCTAAGCTAGGTAATAATTGAAGCATGCCTGGCCTCTTCCCAATAGTTTCTTTTGGAAAATATGTTCCAGCAAAAAAGGGATTTTTATCAGGTGACATAACTATGGTGAGTGGCCAACCACCTCTCCCTGTCATTGCCTGACAAACAGACATATAAAGATGGTCAATTTCAGGCATTTCTTCGCGATCAACTTTAATATTAATAAATTTTTTGTTCATTAATTCTGCTACTGATAAATCTTGGAAAGATTCATGCTCCATTACATGACACCAATGGCATGTTGAATAACCAATAGACAAAAATATTGGCTTATTTTCTTGTTTTGCTCTTAAAAAAGCTTCATCACTCCACGGATACCAATCTACTGGATTCGTTGAATGTTGTAATAAATATGGACTTAATGATTTAGAGAGTCGATTTTCACGTTTCATGATTTATCAGTTTTATTTTAATAGCAAGTTAATTGTATATATTATTTAATTTTTTGAATGTTTTTTTTATGTAGCACAATAAAAATAATAATTATTTATATATGGACTTAAACTAAATAAAATTTTTTAATGTTTTTCAAGTTTTTTAAAATAATTTTAATCCTAATGCTTACAACCTCTAATCAATTTGGTATGAATGAGTATAGATGTAAACATTGTAATGTAATTATTTTAAAATCCTATATAGTCGTTGATCAAAAAAACTATCATGAGATTTGTTATAATGATTTTATACGACCAAAATGTGATTTTTGTAAAAATAATATTATTAACACCTTTACTGAATATAATAGTAAAAAGTATCATCAAAGTTGTTTCATAAATAATATTTTAGAAAAATGTAGTATATGTAAAAAACCACTAGAGGGTGAATATTTAACAGATTTCTATGATAATAGGTACCACACTTACCACCATAATGACTTGGCTGAATGTTCTAGTTGTAATAGATTAATATCGCAACAATCCACAAATGGTGGTTTTGATATAAATAAAGACACCAAGATGTGCGCTAAATGTTATCCATATATTATTAATAGGGAAAATCAATTATCGAAAATAAATTTAGAAGTACGTAGCTTATTAAGCTCGGTTGGTATTAACAACCTACCTCAACAGATACCTATCACCTTAGTGAAAAATATAGAAGAATTGGAAAAGTATTCAGGTAGAAATAATATTTCCATAAAAGGATTTACTTACTATAACAAAACTATGTTGCAAGGAGTTAAAATTAATGAAAATATACACATATATATATTATCTAATTTACATAGTACTGCATTTAAAGCTGTATTAGCACATGAATTAATGCATGTTTTTTTATTTGTAAATAACTACAAACTTAGTTCAGATACAATGGAAGGTTTTTGTAACTTAGGTTCTAAATTAATTTATGATAACACTCAAACAGAGTTATCTGATTATTTAACATTAAGTATGTTTAAAAATAAAGATCCAGATTATGGGATAGGGTTTATTAAAATGAATGAAGCTTTAAAGAAGAAAGGATGGGGGAAATTAATAAAAGAGTTAAATTATTTAGATTAGTGATTAAATGACATATGTAACAGGAATATTTATATATCTAATACTACTTGTTGCTGTTGGAATTCATAAAGTCAAATCGGTGAAAAATAGTGAAGACTTTATGGTGGCAGGAAGAAGTTTACCATGGTATATATTAGTTGGAACCTTACTCGCTACCTGGATGGGAAGTGGGTCACTTTTTAGTGGAGCTGGCTTAGGATTTAGAAATGGTCCCGCGGGGTTATGGTCAAGTGCAGGAGCATGGATTGGTATCGCTTTAATTTATTTCATTGCTAAAAGAATTCGCAATTTTGGAAAAGTAACTGTCCCAGATATTTTTGAGATACGCTATGGACCTCTTGCCTCTATTTTAGCCACAATAACTACAATAGTTGCTTATACAACTATTGTATCTTATCAATTCAGAGGTGGAGGGAAAGTACTATCTCTCGTTTCAGATAATTTGATTAGTATGGAACATGGAATAATGATCACAGCTATTTTTGCTATTTCTTACACTGTCATGGCTGGAATGTTTTCAGTTGTTTATACTGATGTAATCAATGGTATTTTAATAACTATAGGTACTATATTGGCGTTGATTTTCTTAGTCCAAAAAGTTGGTGGAGTTAGTGAAGTAATATTAATTGCAGAATCTACTGGTAAATGGGACCTCTTTGGTAATTGGTCCTCTGAGAGGGTAGGTGTTACTTCTGGACCCTTAATTGCTATCAGCTTTTTTGTACCAACAATGCTATTATTATTAGGTGATGCAAATATGTATCAAAGAATATTTAGCGCTGAAAATAGTAGCTCTGCAAAAAAAGCAGTATTTTTTTGGATTATTGGAGTGATTGTATTAGAGTCAATTATTTCGCTACTAGGTCTTACAGGTGCAGTTGCTATTGCAAAGGGATATATACCAGATATTATATCTCAGGAACAACAGTTATTATCTAGTAAAAATGAATTATCGTTATTGGTGGCGGAACAATCTGCGAGTGAGTCTATTATACCTGCAATTGCAAGATATGCAAATCTTCCTACTTTTTTAGGTTTAATTCTAGTATCAACAATGATGGCAATAATTGTTTCTACGGCTGATTCATTTTTACTTATTCCAGCTACTAATTTAACAAGAGACGTGTATGTAAAATATATTGATAAAAAAGCTACAGAAAAGAAAATTTTGTTGGTAAGTAGATTTTTGGTATTATTTTTGGGCTTAATCTCATATTTATTAGTAAGCCAATTTAAGACTGTACTAAGTGCAGCTTATACAGCTTATAATATTTATGGTACTTCGATTACTCCTTCTTTACTAGCTGCCTTCTTATGGAGAAGAGCTACAAAGGAAGGGGCAGTGGCTTCCATCATTGCTGGAACTACAACAACAATTATATGGACTTACTTTTTACCTAACTGGGCTGGCTTTAATAATTTAAATCCTTTTTTAAAAGAAATGACTTACCCCGCGGCAAGTTTATCAATTTTTGCATTAATCATAGGTAGTTTATTAACGGAAGCACCCTCTAAAGAGAAGGTTGATCCATTCTTTCATGATAAATAGTTTTTTAAGAATTATTTAATTGATTTATTTTTGAATTATAATTTTACGATTGATAAGAATCTAAATCTCTTCTGTAATATTCAAATATGAGTCCAGTTTTATTCCAGTTATTTATTTTATCAAGTACTTTTATTTTTCCCTTAAAATTATTTGAGATACCTTCGCGAACATGGCCTGTAATATAGAAAATATTTTCTTGTTTTTTGATATAGTTAAGAAAAACCTTTTTTAACATTTTGGCGTAACCATTTCTTTTATATTTTTTTTCTATAACAAAAGCATATGTATAAATGGTGTTATTCAATCCAAAATTGACATCTAACCTTGCCCAAGGTTCCATTTTCAATTCTTCAAGGGGAACACCAATTATATAGCCGATAATTTCATTTTGATATCGTGCAATAAATGGAATGGACCCAATCTTATTAAAATAAGTATTTATTGTGGTCTCAGTTAGTTTTGAAGCCTTTCCATAATCTTCTACCAACGATTCTGATATTGCGATCAAAGAATCAAAATCATTTTCACCAATGTATTTTATTAATTCAACTTGAAATTGACCTCCCTTAGCAATGATTTTTGTTTTTGATTCTTTACTTTGATTTTTATTTTCTTTTTTCATATCTAAGTTTATGAAGATGCTCTTAAAAAAGATATAAACTTAAAATTAAAATAATTGAGTTTTTTGATTTAGTTTTACGATAAGTAAATTAATAAATATGAAATCTTTCAATTGTAAACTATATGAAGACATAAATAAAAAGAATTCTCGACTCTGTGTCGGTTTGGATATCAGTCCAGAAGCTTTGCAAAATAGTAGTCTAAGAAATTTAAAAGAGCACACTTTTAATGTTATTGATGCAACGAGAGAATTCGCTGTTGCTTATAAACCAAACTTTGCTTTTTTCGAACGTTGGGGCGCAGCGGGTTTTGCTTGGCTTGAAGAAACAGTTTCATACATTGGAGACAATCACATTAAGATTGCAGATGCAAAAAGAGGGGATATTGGTAATACGGCAAAGCAGTATGCCGAAAGTATTTTTAGTCATTTTGATTTTGATTGTGTGACGATCAATCCTTACATGGGAAAAGATAGTATAGAACCTTTTTTACATTACAAAGAGAAAGGTGTTTTCATATTATGCCGGACGTCAAACCCTTCTGCAAAAGATTTCCAAGATAAACTTATAAATGGAAATCCATTATACACAGAAGTTGTACATTTTGCCGATAGCTTAAATAAATTTGATAATGTAGGTTTAGTTGTTGGAGCAACAGCACCTGAAGAGCTTCAAAAAATACGTAATTTGTCACCCGAAATACCTCTTTTAATTCCTGGTGTCGGCTTGCAGGGTGGAGATTTAGCAAACAGTATTGAAGTTTCAAATAAAACAGGCGTAGGCATTGTTAATATATCCCGAGGAATAAGTTTTGTTGGCAGTATGAAAGAAAAGGAAATCTATAATGCTGCTAAAAATTATTACGAGCAAATAAAAGAGGTCTTGTCCGGATGAATAATAACGAGAAAATTTTATCCATATTTAGAGAAACAAATGCATTGTTGGAGGGGCACTTTGTTTTAAGCTCTGGTAGGCATAGTCGTAATTATTTTCAATGTGCAAAAGTTTTACAGCATCCTGAGTACTTAACTGCATTTTCAATTATGATTGCTGATGAATTTGAAAAATATAAACCTGATGTTGTGATTTCACCAGCGATAGGAGGAATTGTATTGGGAACTGAGGTAGGAACTCAAATAGGTTCTAGAACAATTTTTGCTGAAAGGAAAAATGGAGAGATGGTAATAAGAAGAGGATTTTCTATAAATCCAGGAGAAAAAGTCCTTATCGTTGAGGACGTTATTACCACTGGAGGATCAGTTAACGAGGTTGTAAAAATAATTGAGAAAATGAAAGGTGAAATTATCGGTGTTGGAGTTTTAGTTGATAGAAGCAATGGAGATGTAAAAATCCATCCGAATCAGTATTCAATAGTAAATTTAAATGTTGAAAGTTTTGATGAATCGGATTTACCTTTCGACTTATCTAAAATTCCAATACAAAAACCAGGGAGTAAATACTCAATATGAAAAAGATAATACCACTTATACTCATTTTGGGCTTAATTGAAATGAGTTGTGGAGAAACTAAAAAAGAAGGTTCAAAAAAAGTGATGTCAAATAATATAATAGAATCAAATGATGTAGAAAAGGTAAAGGAAAAACAAGGAAGAGATGTAGCTATTATATCTACTTTTTATGGTGATATGGTGGTTGAATTTTTCGAAACTAGTGCACCAAAACATGTTGAGAGCTTCAAAGAACATGTAAAAAACGGATATTATGATGGAACTATTTTCCATCGTGTTATACCTGGATTTATGATACAAGGTGGTGACCCAAATACAAAAGGTGATAACAAAGCTATATATGGAACAGGAGGACACGCGGCAAAATATTTCGGCATCGGCAAAGAAAGTGAAAATTCTACATGGAATTTACCTGCAGAATTTTCTAAAATAAGTCACAAGCGAGGTATATTATCAATGGCGCGCTCAACTGACCCAAACAGTGGTGGTAGTCAATTTTTTATCTGTGCTGCTGATGCTCCTCATCTAGACGGACAATATACGGTTTTTGGTCAAGTTATAGAGGGTGACAATGTCATTGATCAAATTGTTAATTTGCCTAGAGATGGAAGAGATAATCCAAATAGAAGAGTAGAAATGAAGGTCAAGTTAGATAAAAGAACTGAATGAGTTTTCCGCATCTAGGCATCGCATTGAGCGGTGGGGGTGCTAGAGGAGCTGCACATATAGGTGTTCTACAAGGTCTTCAAAAATCTAAAGTAAAAATTAGCGTCATATCGGGTGTAAGTGCTGGGTCTGTAATCGGTGCAATGTATGCAATCGATGGAGATGCAAAATGGGTTGAGATTCAATATAGAAATGTACTAAATAAATATATTTCATCTAGCAAAATGATGAAATATGCAAATGTTCATTTATGGTCAGATTCGGGAATTTCAAAAATAAAACATTTTTTATATCAGCACTTTCTCCAAATTATAAGGTTATACAGAAATTCAATTATAAGTAAGGATTTATTAAAAAAGATTATTTCTGAACTATTACCAGTAAAAACATTTGAAGAATTGAAAATTCCGTTAAAAGTATGTGTTACTGATCTAAATTCGGCAAAAAGTATAGTATATGAGAATGGAAATTTAATTGAACCTCTAGTAAAAAGTTGTAGCATACCGGGAGTAATAGAGCCAACAATAGAAGGTGAAAGGGTTCTTGTCGATGGTGGTATTCTTACTCCTATTCCTATATCAGTTCTAAAAAATGAGTGTAACTTTATTATTGCTGTAAATATTCCCCAAAATAAATATTCAATGTTAAATACCAAATCCAAAATGTATGATCTTAAAGGAAGAGCTGATTTAATTATTTCAAATCGATTAAAGTTCATTGAAACAAAAGATGCTGATTTCGTATTTAACCCAGATACGATGGGAACCCATTGGTCTAATTTCCAAAAATTTGAAGATTTAGTAAAATCAGGTAAAAATGAAGTAAAAATTAAAATAGAAAAATTAGAAAGTGCAATTTTATTGGGTAAAAATAATATAAATAAAGAATAGTTGAGTTAAATCACAAATCCACTTACCTTTCGTGTCCTTAAAAACTATAATTAATTTGAAAAATACACTATACTTACCATTTTTATTTTGTTTGCTTTTTTCGCAAAGTGACCAAAACCCTGTAGAATTTCACACATCATCGATGGCCGTTGCAAGAGCAGGAGAGGTCATAAATATTAAAATAAATGCAAAAATGGATAAGCAATGGCATATTTATTCCATCTATAAATCAAGTGAAGGACCTTTGCCTACAGAAATTTCAGTATCGGGTAAAGCTGTCGGTCAAATTGCTCCAATCCAAGAACCAGAACCTGTTTATCTTTATGATCCGGGATTTGAAACAGATACTTATTATCATGAAGGAGATACTGAATTTATTTTACCATTAAGGTTGAAAAGAAATTTGCCACCAGGATCATATGAGATATATTTAGATATATTCTATATGGTTTGTAATGAGAGACTTTGTTACCCTCCGATGACAAAAACAGATACTCTTTTTATTGCAATAGAATCAGGAGAACCTAGAGATGAATTCAAAACTTTTTCTTCAATTAAAGCAATTAATGATAATAATATAAATAACAATGAAAACTCTCTCTTAGGAATTTTACTACTTGCTATTGGTGGGGCTATTCTTAGTTGGGTCATGCCGTGTGTTTACCCTATGATACCTATTATCATATCATTTTTTGGAAAAATGTCTGAAGAAAAACATGTTGGTAAAAATACAATTGCATTTATTTATGGATTAGGTATTTCTGGTACATTTGTTCTTATTGGATTACTTGTAGGTTTTTTATCGTGGGGATTAGAGGATGTTGGAGCTCAAGCAAAAAATGCAAATATTGGAAATTTCATTGCAACAAATCCATGGATAAATTTATTTTTAGGATTCCTATTTATATTTTTTGCACTATGGATGTTTGGAATTATAAATGTAAATGTAGCTGGAAGCTTAGTAAACAAAACGGATAAAGCAGGTCAGTCCGCAAAAAGTGCTTATTTAGGGGCTTTTGTACTCGGAGTTACTTTTGCTATTACAAGTTTTAGTTGCACTGTGCCTGTTGTAGGTACACTACTTGTTGTTGCGGCAGCAGGTACAACTGGGGGTATACTAACTAGCCTTTATGGAATGATAGTTTATGGGATTATTTTTGCTGCCCCATTTGTTGCCCTGTCCTTATTTCCAAGGGCTCTTGAAAAGCTTCCAAACTCAGGTTCTTGGATGGAAACAATGAAAATAGTTTTTGGTTTTATTGAAATTGCTGCAGCCATTAAATTTTTGTGGGTACCAGATTTAGAATGGGGGTTAGGTTTGCTCCCAAGAAACATAGTCCTAATTCTATTTCTTTTAATTGGATTTATTCTTATTGCATATTTACTTGGATTTTTTAAGATAGGCTTAGTAGAAAATGTTCAACTTTTAAAAGTTGGTAAAGGCAGGATTGTTACTATTATTTTATGTCTTTTTACTCTTTATCCAATTGCTAAATCTCTAGCCTCTGCACCAACGTACCACTACTCTGAGATGCCACGTCTCATTGATGAGCTTCTTGAGGCTCTATTACCACCACCACCAACTGATGATGAAATTGCGATAAAAGAAGGGTGGTACGTCGATGATTACGATGGTGCTTTAGAAAGAGCTAAGAAAGAGGGGAAGCCATTGTTCATTGACTTTACCGGGGTTTATTGTGCAAATTGCAGAGTGATGGAGAGAAGAGTTTTCCCAACAGAATCTGTAAAAAAGCAATTTGATAAAATGATTTTAACTAGACTTTATGTCGATAAAAAAGATAGTCTTAGCCAGGTATATGCCAAGTTACAGTTTGAAAAATACAAACAAGCAACCCAGCCATATTATGTATTGCTTGATCCCAAAGATGAAACTACTTTAGTTGATACTGGGGGTTATGTACCCAATGGATTTTCGAACTTTTTAGAAAAAGGAATGAATAAATTTCATTCCTTAAATAAATAATAAAAAATATTATAATATGAAATACAATTTTAAAATAAAATATAACGAATTATTAAAAATATTGACTTTATTTCTATTTGTTTCTTGCGATAACAGCACAGCACAGCAAAAAAAGAATGAAAAAGTAAATAAAACCAATAATAAACAATTAATCAAAGCTCCAGAATTTACTTTAGCTGACTTAGAAGGGAACCTTGTGACATTAAGTGACCTAAAAGGAAAAGTAGTAATGTTGAACTTTTGGGGTACATGGTGTGGCCCATGTAGAAGAGAAATACCAGATTTTGTTAAATTAATTGACAAACATCAGGATTCAGGACTTGAAATATTAGGTGTAACATTATCTTCAGGCTCACCAGAAAATATTCAATCTTTTGCAGATCAATGGAATATTAATTATACTCTATTAACCGATATCAATAAGAATGAAACACAAGTAGTAACAAGTTTATATGGGCAGGTTACAGGACAGCCTATCACAGGAATACCAACAACTTTTATTATTGACAAAGAAGGTTATATAAGGCAAAAATACGTTGGTCCTAGATCCGAAAAAGTCTTTTTTAAGGACATAAAGCCCCTTCTCTAATCTTAAAATTATTAATAAAATAGGTTTGATTTTGCGGGTAGTCTTTCAAGTTCTTTTGATATCCTGCAGTTTTACTAGTGCAAATAATATTGATAATTACTGGCAGCAAGATGTTGATTATAAAATGAAGGTCTCTTTGATTGACTCAATCCGGCAATTAACTGGAACTTCAATTATAAAGTACACTAATAACTCCCCAGATTCCTTAGATCGTATATATATGCATTTATATCCAAATGCATTTCAAAAGAATTCAGTAAAATATAGAGAATATTTAGATAGCTACGGTCGAAAATCACGAGCTAAAGAGATTCAAGAATCACTAAATAGTTTTATAAGTAAAATTGAGATCCATAATCTTTCAATTTCATTGCCTCAGGAGGGACTTTCATGGATACATAAAAAATCGATATTAGAATCTTTTAATATCGAAGATACCATTTTAGAAATAAAATTATTGCATAAGATTGGACCAGGGGAGACCTCGAGAATTGACTTAAGTTGGACACATCATATTGGTGAAATGGTTGAAAGAGCAGGTTTTCATAAAGGACAATACAATATGGCTCAATGGTATCCTAAAATTGCAGTTTATGATCATAGTGGATGGAATGCAGACTTCTTTCATGCAGAAGGTGAATTCTATGGTGAGTTTGGAACTTTTGAAGTTGAACTTACTATACCGAAAGCTTTTGTTATTGCGGCAACTGGGATAGTAGAGAATGGGGATCCTGGATGGAGTGATGTTGAAGTAGATACTTCATTTGATTTTAATATTTGGCGGGATATTTTTGACTCTACGTATATCGCTCCAAAATCAAATGAATCACGGAATGTAACTTTTATAGCGAAAAACGTTCATGATTTTGCATGGGTTGCTTCAAAAAATTTCTTCTATGAGGGTGGGAAAAGTAAAGATTTAGAGACTGATATTCATGTTTTGTACGATAGAGATCGTGGAATGAATTGGTCAAAAGTTGTTTTGGATAGATCTGTTGAGGTCTTAGATTGGCTTGAGAAAAAAATTGGGGAATATCCTTACCCTCAAATATCTACAGTAGATAGAGTCAAAAATGGTGGAATGGAATATCCAATGCTTGTGATGAATGGAAGAGAAGACGAGAGCTTGATAGCACATGAGTTTGGACATGTTTATTTTTATGGAATACTCGCCAATAATGAAGTTGGTGAAGCATGGCTTGACGAGGGATTTGCAACGTTTCAAACAACTGAATACATGGCAGAAAAATACGGACCTCATGGATATGACCCAGAACTTTTTAATGGATATGACAAATATCCGAAAAATAAAATGCCAAAACAAAGTGAATTGTTTTCAGATCAGTGGTCTGCAATAAGATTTCAAATAAGCGGGAATGATGAGAATATAAGTAAGCCTTCTCATTTATTTAATTCATCAAGGTCATACAGTCAAAATGCATATACAAAACCATCTTTGATGCTTTTTGAATTAAAATATATTTTAGAAGATTCTCTCTTTAATGAAGTCATAAAGCAATATTATGAGAAATGGAAATTTAAACATACAAATGAAGAACGCTTTATTTCCATTGTAGAGAACGTAGTTGGAAATGATATGCGATGGTTCTTTGAACCATGGTTACATACAACGAGGAAATTAGACTATAGTATAAAATCATATAAAAAAAGTATTAATAAAGATAATTCATGGAAGATTTTTCTTGAAATTGAAAATAAAGGGTCACGTTTTCTTCCAATGAAAATCCAAACTATAATGGAAGATGGGTTAGAAGATGAGAGATGGTGGGTTAATCATGATTGGAGATACAAGGATACCCTATCTTATCATGTCCCTAAAAAACCCTTAAAGATTACATTAGACCCAAATACAGAAACTCTTGATATAGATTATAGAAACAATACAACTAAAATGGGGAAAAGAATATTATTTAATTGGCCTGATTCATACTATAATCCTAGAGATAAATTTGTCTATAAATGGAATCCTAATTTTTATTATGAAAGTTCAAAAAAAGATTTCGCACCTGGTATTTTTTTGATTAGACAATATGGACCTTACGAAAAAAGTACCTTTGACGTGAATTATAGTTATTCTTTAAAAAAAATATACTGGGACTTAACAACTGAAAGACTTCCTGTGCATTTTTTTCCAAGGACTAAATTTAAAATATGGTCAATGAATAAACCTGGGATTTTCGAATACGGTGCAGAAATAAATAAAAAATGGAACTTTGCTTATGGAAGGACGCCAACTCAAAATTTTTATATGGGGTTTTATGTTCAACCTAAATACAATTTACTTCGCAAGAGATATATTGATTTAGAGACATCTAATAAGCTTGGAGTAGGTTATTTTAAATTAGTTGGATCTATGGGTATATTTAACATAAAACTTGATTTTTTCTCAAGTTTAGGCTCATTAACATTTTGGAATTTTAATAAAGTAAAATTTCAAGGTAATGCAAATTTTTCAAAAAAATCATTTTCTAATGAAAGAGATATATTTAAGATGATACCTAGTTTTAAGGTTACTTCTCAAAACCGTTTTTTTGCTGGAAAAGTTTGGGGGCATGCACCTAATCGGGAACTTTTTAGCATTCAGGGTAACGAAGAATATGATCTTCTAAAAAAAAGATATTTAATTGATGGACTTTATGGTAATTCAAATTTAGCTGGGCATTATTACATCCCTGGAGGAGGAAATCTCAGAGGTTTTATTTTAAGCAATCAACCTAAGGTCAATGGATTATTTTCAATGACAAATGAAATAATTTTTTCTAGTATTTTGTCAGGTGTAAATCTCATTCCAAAATTGAAGATGTTTATTGATAGCGGTTTTTTCTGGGAAAAACAATCAACCAATAATCCTTTCTTCCTTGCGGATGCAGGTATGGGATTATCTTTTAATTACTCTTTCATGGGAAAGGATTTCTATGTGTTGGTTGATTTTCCTTTAATTATTTTTAATAAAACTGTGGAGATAAATAAGGGAAACTGGATTTTCAGTGTTCAGAGAAGTTTCTAGAAAATAGATTGAATTAAATTAAAGAGTGTTTAAATTATAATAGTTTTATTTATTACACTTTTCTACAGTAGTAAAATTTATAGAATATCCAATTGGAGAATTATCGTGAAAAATAAATCATTTGTTTTATCAATTTTCATTTATTTGCTTACTTTTATCTTTTCTCAAGATGCAGAACTTTGTGAGCCAAGAGCTCTTTCTGTTTTTGGTGGTGATCAAGAAAATATCATTTCTTGGAGTGAACCAGGTGGCAACATTGCTTGTGGAGATTATTTAATTGATCAATTACCCTATACTCACGTAGGTAACAATTCGGGACAAGGAGACGATTGGCCCTTACCTTATGATGGTGATGATATTGCTTACACATTAAATGTAGATGAGATTTCTTCTTATAATATAACTCTTTGTAGTTTTACAACAGACTTTGATTCTTATTTAGAAATTTTTACTAATGACGAAAGTTGCCTTAGCCCTGTTTCTACTGGTAATGGAAATGATGACGATTACAATAATTGTCCTGATTACACTGCTCCTTATCCTCCAAGTGGTTTATGGGCTGTAACATTGCAACCTGGAACGTATTATATTGTTGTTGGTGGCTTTTCCGGTGATGTAGGGAATTATGAAATTTCTGTTAGTTTAGCTGGAGGAAGAAATAATAGTATTGTGGACAATTCAGTTAAAAAAGATTGGGAAAATCAATATGCGAAACTGGTTGAGTTAGGTGTTAATCAGGAAACTATTGATAACTATTCCGAGATTATTCTAAACTCACAAAGATATAGTCGAACAGAAAACTCTAGAGAAATTCCAGAAGAGTGTGGATCTTTTACAACATATAATATTTATAATGCATCAAATGATGCATTGATAGCTTCTACAACAAATCTTTCATATACACATTCCTCGTTGATTAATGGAACAGAATATTGTTACTATGTAAAAACAGAATATGTTGAGGGAGTATCAATCGCAACGGAGATAATTTGTGGTACCCCTGCTTCATGGACTCCTTCTCCTCCTACAAACGTCTATGCTGAAGTTTGGGATGAAGAGGTATCATTATATTGGACTTCTCCTGAGATAACAAATTTGAGTGTACCTTATACTGAAAATTTTGACGAGGGTGGTTTATTAGATTTATGGTTGGTGGACGGTGGCGATAATTGGATTTATAATAATGCTTCTGGTAACCCGGCTCCAGCGATGTATTTTAGTTGGACACCATCTGTTCAAAATTATGATCAGAGTCTTTATTCACCGTCGGTTCCCCTTGGATCATTAACAGAAGCAACTATATCATTTGATTGGGAATTTAGTAATTATAATCCATCTGGGAATGAGTATTTTTCAATAGAATACAAAACAGGCTCCGATGCAGATTGGACAGTTCTTGAAGAATTTTCGAATTCAGGAGAAGGTTTTAATTTTACAAATTATTCCTATGATTTAACTACTCTTTCAAATAACCTTCAAGTTCGTTTTCGATGTTATGGAGCAGATTCCTTTGATTTAAATTGGTACATGATTGATAATTTTTCAGTTACCTCTGATCAAAGAACAAGTAGAAATGAATATGATTTTTTAGGTTACAATGTTTATGTTGATGGGGTTTTAAATAACGAAGCAATTTTTGATACTCTTGGCTATACAGTCTATGAATTAAATAATGAAATTGAGTATACTTTTGGGGTGACATCTGTTTATGAAGGTGCACCAGGAGAAAATAACTATGAGAGTGATCCAGTGAATGTAATGGGGCAACCTATTTATGTTTATGGTGATGTTTCAGGTACTGTAATTGACCCCAATGGCGACGTTCTTGATAGTGTAGTAGTTTCATCTAATGGTATCAGTGACACAACTGATATTAACGGTAATTTTTATTTATGGAACTTAGATGTTGGCCTTAATTCTGTCCAAGTAAGAAGGTCTGGTTTTTCCACTACTACTGAAGATGTTGAGGTACTAGCTCAAGCAGAACCAACAATACAAAACTTTACTCTCAGCCCAGATATGCCAAGCCCAGTTGCATTGAATTCCATACCGATGGATGAAGAAGTATTTCTAACCTGGCGTGAACCGGGTGGAGTAAGTTTGTATGATGTTGCATACTACGATGATTCTTTTGAAGGACAAATTGGTTGTGGAGGAACTTGTGGATTTGGTGTTCGATTTACACCTGCTAATTATCCTGCAACATTAACTGGATTAGTCCTTAGCTTTCAGGGCGGTGGAACTGCTGCGGGTGCATCTGTAGACATCTATTTAGATCCTAATGGTTTAGCTGGTGGTCCTGTAGGGGATCCAATTAACTTAGTTGTTTCATCAGATTTTAGTGCACCAGAGGCTCTTGTACAATTCCAAGTTGATGCTTCGGAAGCTGCCATTGAAGTTCTTAGTGGGGATATCTATGTAGTCGTAAACGAGAATAATTCAGGTTTTATGGGTATTTCTAACGATCTTGAGCCCCAAACTCCAGATTACTATAGTAGGAATTGGGTTACTCTAGGAGATGGTACTTGGTCTACTATTAATGATGTGGTTGCTGGTGATCCAACACTCACAGGTAATTTTGGGATTTTAGCACAATTTTTAGGTGCTCCAGGGATGTCATTTGCTCATTCTGCAATAAATAATCCAATTGCAATGGGTAATAATCAAGTTGGAATTATTTCTAATTACAATAATTTTAATAGTGAAGTTAGTAGGAATGATGTTTCAGAGATTATTCCAGCCTTAGACTCTCCTTACGAGCCTTTAAACCCTTCAATCTTCAATCTTAATAGAGATGATTTAATCGAATATCGTGTTTATGAAGTTGATCCTCAAGGAAATGAGACTTTTGTATTAGCTACTTCTGATACTTTTGCAACAGTTTCAGTAAGTCCAAATTATCAAGAATATTGTTTTAATATTTCTGCATTTTGGGGTACTGATAATTACGGTGATTTAGAGTCCAATCATTCAAATACATCATGTGCTGTTCCGTATAAATATGGTGATGCTGATTTTGATAGTGATACTGATATCACAGATGTTCTAGCAGTTGTTGATTTTATTCTTGAAGAAGATATTCCTTCTGAAGATGAGTTTAGGAACGTAGATGTAAATATGGATGATGAAATTGATATAGCAGATGTTATTATGATTGTTGATATTATCTTTGGATCGAATGCAAGAATGGTCAATACATCATATTCAACCGCTTATGTAGATTTAGTAACCAATTTATCTTCAGGAAGTCTATCGCTTGAGGTTGAAAATGCTGGAATAGTAAGAGGGATTGAATTTGAAATTAAATACGATGGTCAACTAGTTGATTTAATTACTCCTTCATTGAATAATTTTATGGAAGATGTCTTTATTTCTTCAAATTCAATACAAAATGGAAATATTAAAATAGTGGCTGCAAATTTAAATGGTGGCGAAATAGCTAGTAAGGATAATTCGTATATAACCATTCCATTTAATTTTAAAGGAAATAAATATGATGCATCTCTAGTTGAAATTGAAGATGTTAAGTTGATTGGGATAGATGGTAGTAAAATTGATATTATTGTTAGAACAAATAACTCTAAGATAAACTTTTTACCTACTGCTTATGCTCTTAAACAAAATTATCCAAATCCTTTTAACCCTACCACAGAAATTAGGTTTGATGTACCAGAAGCTGGATATGTTACATTAGCAGTTCATAATATGTTAGGTCAAAAAGTAAAAGTTTTAAAATCCGAAGAGCTTCAAGCTGGTTATCATATTGTCAATTGGGATGGTACTAATGATTTAGGAAGTTTAATGTCATCTGGAATGTACTTTTATTCTATTCAAGCTGCTGAATTCCAAGCAACTAAGAAAATGTTATTTCTAAAATAGATTTAGTTAAGTTGTTTAAAAAAAGCCTCGTTTTGATTTCGAGGCTTTTTTTTTGGAACTTCTGAAGCAAAATAGTCTTTAATTAAAAAATGGAATTTTTATAATGAAGTTTGTTTATTTATTTATTTTATCAATCCAATTAATCAATGCTCAAAATTCAGTAGTAAGACAATTTAGCAAAGCTTTTGCAGATGTTGCTGAAAAAGCTAAACCTGCAGTGGTCACAATAATTACTGATAAAACTGTTTCTCTCAGTCAATATGAAGATTTTGGTTTTTTCTTTTACCAACCAGGCCAACCTAGACAAAGAGAATTTAAGACAAATGCGATTGGATCTGGTGTTATAATTGATTCAAAAGAAGGATATATATTAACAAACAATCACGTTGTTGAAGAAATGGATGGGATAAAGGTTAAATTGATTGATAAAAGAGAATATGAAGCCACTATAATTGGGACAGATCCTAAAACAGACCTTGCTGTTTTAAAGATTGAAGCAGAAAATCTTGTGGATATTACTTTAGCTAATTCTAATCAGGCCAGGGTTGGTGAGTGGGTGATGGCTGTGGGTAGCCCTTTTTCGGAGAACTTAAGTCATACAGTTACAACAGGCATTATTTCGGCTCTTGGTAGAAGTAATATTATGAATTCCCAAAGCTATGAAGATTTTATCCAAACAGATGCAGCGATAAACCCAGGGAATAGTGGTGGAGCTCTTCTAAGTATGGATGGAAAATTATTAGGAATAAATACCGCTATTGCAACTGGTGGATATGAAAAATCAAATAGAGGTGTAGGTTTCGCAATTCCGTCGAATATGGTGAAACGGATTATGTCTGATCTAATTGATAAAGGTTTTGTTACAAGAGCATGGCTTGGAGTTTTTATTCAAGAACTTGATAGCGAAACAGCTAAAGGTCTGAATATAAAAACAAGAAATGGTGCTCTAATCACTGATGTAGTAGATGGAGGTCCTGCTGAAGAAGGTGGAATCCAAGAGGGAGATGTAATAATTGCGTTTAATGATCAGTTGATATCTAACCCTTCTAATCTTAAAAATGTTGTTTCTTTAACTCCACCTAGCTCTAAAAATCGTGTAAAAGTTATAAGAAACGGATCTAAAAAAACTGTTGAAGTGGTATTGGCGGAACTTCCCGAAGAAGTACAAAATTTTCCCAGTAAACGAAACCGAGTAAGATCTAATGAATTCGGTTTGCAATTAAAAGAGGTTAATAATAGGCTTAAAGAAAAATATAATATTGAAGAATCAGATGTTTTAGTCGTTACAAAAGTGGATGAAGAGGGCGAAGCTTTCTCAAAAGGCATCAGGGAAGGTGATGTCATTAAACGAGTTGGTACAGAACAAGTTAAAACTGTGAAACAATTTAAAAGACTTATTGATAATTCAAGAGATAGAGGTTCATTGTTATTACTTGTAAAAAAACCTAATGGTGGTTCTAAATTTTATACTCTCAGGTATTAAACCTATATTTATTATTTATTAAAAGACATCTACCAATAGAAATTAAAAAAAGATAATTTCAAGCAATTAATTATTGAGTTGAAATTAAAAAATGAGTATAAAGAAAGTTGATAATAAAGTTGACTTCATTTCCGAAGAACATAAAGTTTTAAAATTTTGGAAAGAAAATAATACTTTTGATAAAAGAAGAAAGCTAAATATTGGTAAACCAAAATGGAGTTTTATTGATGGGCCAATTACAGCCAATAATCCAATGGGTGTGCATCATGCTTGGGGTAGATCATTAAAAGATATATATAATCGATACAAAGCAATGAAGGGTTTTGATCTTCGTTACCAAAATGGTTTTGACTGCCAGGGCCTCTGGGTTGAAATAGAGGTTGAAAAAGAACTCGGTTTTAAATCAAAAAAAGATGTTGAAGATTTTGGCATAGAAAAATTTGTAAATCTGTGTAAGGAGAGGGTAAAAAAATATTCTAAAATTCAGACAGAGCAATCAAAAAGGCTTGGGTATTGGATGGATTGGGACAACTCTTACTACACCATGTCTGATGAAAATAACTACACGATTTGGTCATTCTTAAAAAAACTTTGGAAAAAAGGGAAAATTTATAAAGGTACTGATGTAGTTCCTTGGAGTGGGAGATCTGGAACATCCTACTCGCAAATGGAAATCATTGAAGGACGTAAATTAGTAGCTCATACATCAGTTTTTGTGCGGTTTCCAATAAAGGGCAAAAAGAAAGAATATTTATTAATATGGACTACTACACCATGGACTTTATCTTCCAATGTAGTCGCAGGTGTAAATATTAATCTTGATTACATTAAGATTAAAACACATGATGGATCTATTTACTATTTTGCAGAAGAAAATTTAGAATTTAAAAGACTAGAAAAACAATTTCAGGATAAAAAGCAGTGGGTCGAAGGAGTTCCAAAATTAAAAACTCTCCACCAAATTTTTAATGAAAGAGGTGGTTATGAAAAATGTGGAACCCTCAAAGGTTCTGAAATGGTTGGTTGGCAATATACAGCCCCTTATGATGATTTTGATGCTCAAAAAGAGTTAGGTGGATATCCTATTTGTAATGATGATTTAAAAAAAGAAGGTCTTTCTGCCTCCACATCTCATAGAGTAATAAATCCGGGTAAAGATAGTATAGGCGGTGATATAGTAGTTGCTGGCGAAGGAACGGGTATTGTCCATATGGCTCCAGGTTGTGGAGATATAGATCATAAAATTGGTAAAAAATTAAATCTATTAAATATTGCTCCTCTTGATGATGAATCCAGATTCTTAAATAAGTTCGGCTGGTTATCTGGAAAAATCGCTACTAGTAAAGAAACCACAAAAGAAATTATTAATGATTTAAAAGAGAGAGATTTTCTGGTATATGCTGAAGAATATCCACATGTGTATCCTCATTGCTGGAGATCTGGTGATGAATTAGTATTCCGTTTAGTTGATGAGTGGTATATAAATATGGACTGGAGAGGAAAAATTAAGTCAATTGTTGATGATATTAATTGGATACCCGAATGGGGAAATGAGAGAGAGCATGAATGGTTAGATAACATGGGTGATTGGATGATCTCAAAGAAAAGATTTTGGGGATTAGCTCTTCCAATTTGGGTTTTTGAAGATGGATCCTTCTATGTTGTAGGTTCTAAGGATGAACTTAAAAGTTTATGCGTAGATGGCTGGGATGATTTTCAGGGTAATTCTCCACATAGACCATGGATTGATAAAATTAAGATTAGACATCCAAAAACTGGATTGATCGGACAAAGAATCAAAGATGTAGGAAATCCATGGCTTGATGCAGGGATAGTACCTTTTTCAACGTTGAAATATAGTACAGATAAAAACTATTGGGCAGATTGGTTCCCAGGTGATTTTGTTACAGAATGTTTTCCTGGACAATTTAGGAATTGGTTTTATTCTTTATTAGCAATGTCCGCAGAGCTTGAGGGGAAAGCACCCTTTAAAACACTGCTTGGGCATGCTTTGGTTAAGGATGAAACTGGTCGAGATATGCACAAGAGCTGGGGGAATGCAATTTGGTTTGATGATGCAGCTGAAAAAATGGGTGTTGATGTTATGCGTTGGATGTATTCAATCCAAAATGTTGAACAAAATCTACTTTTTGGATATACCATTGCAGATGAAGTAAGAAAAAAAATGATTACACTATGGAACGTTTATTCATTTTATGCAACATATGCATCTGTTGATGGTTTTTCTCCAGAGGAAAATATTCTTAAAATAGATTCATTATCTTTACTTGATCGCTGGATTATATCAAAAACTCATTTATTACTAGAAAATTCTCAAGAATCATTTGATGAATATAGAGTTGATCGTTTTATGAAAGCCTTTGAAATATACCTTGAAGAGTTATCAAATTGGTATATTAGAAGAAGTAGAAGGCGGTTCTGGAAATCAGAGGATGATGAGGACAAGAAAAATGCATATATAACTCTATACCACGTTTTGTCAGTTAGTATTAAATGTGTTGCACCGATTTTACCGTTTATAACTGAAACTATTTATCAAAATCTGATTAAAAATTCAGAAAATTCTGTACCTGAAAGTATTCATTTATGTGACTTCCCTCAACCAAATAGTAGCTATATTGATCATCAGCTCATGAAAAATGTTGATTCATTAAAAAAATGTGTTGAGTTAGGAAGATCTGCTAGAAGTCAAAATAATATAAAAATAAGACAACCATTAGGAAAGGTGCTTTTTGCGATTGAAGATAATGATATTGCGGAATTTTTTAACCAAAATAAAGAAATCATTCTTGATGAATTGAACGTCAAATCGATTAACAGAATTACTGAAAAAGATGACCTAATTAAATACAAAGTTAAACCAAATTTGAGAACTTTAGGCCAGAGGTATGGGAAAGGTCTATCAGAAATAAAAATAATATTAAATGAAACAGATCCAAGTTTATTAGTTTCTTCTTTACATAATAATAATGAGATTGATTTAGGGAAAGGTAAATATATTTTGACGAGACAAGATATATTTATTGAAACAGAAGCTAATTCAGGATTTGCTGCTGCAAGTGATAGTGGTATTACAGTAGGTCTTCAAATTGAGTTAACAGAGGATTTAATTCTTGAGGGCAAGGTAAGAGATATTGTTCGTAAAGTACAATCCATGAGGAAAAATGCAGGATTTGCGGTAGAGGATAGAATAAAAGTTAGTTGGGATTTTGATGGCCAAATGTTAGATGCTGTAACTAAATTCAAAGACTATTTTTTAACTGAAACACTTACTAGAGTAGTGTCGAAAAATCTGTCTGATGCTAACTACAGTGAAGAGTATGAAGTAGATAATAATATATACTTATTGAAAATTAAAAAGGTATAAGGAGAATCTTAAAATGGCTTCAAAAAAATACTCAAAAACTAAATTAGAATTTTTTAGAAAAAGTATTGAAAAAAAAATTAATAATGTTGCTAATGAATTAGACGATATAAAAGATACATTAGATACCAATACCAGAGGGACTGCAAGTCTTTCTCAGGACTCTGTTTATAGCGTTCATATGGCAGATGCTGGCACTGATTCTTTTGAAAGAGAAAAAGGTTTTCACTTTATGAATAGAGAAACTGATTATCATAAATTACTAGTCAAAGCATTACAAAGAATAGAAGATGGTACTTTTGGTGTTTGTAAGATTTGTAATGAACTGATTGTTGAAGAAAGAATGTTAGAAGTTCCAAATGCTACAAAATGTGTTAAGTGTAAGGAAAATGAAAAGCTAAATATTTAATATGTATTTGGCTATTCTCATCACTTTTATAGTTGCCATAGATCAATGGTCAAAGTGGTTAATAAGATCTAAGTTCTCTCTTTATCAATCTAAGCCAATAATTCAGGATTTTTTCCATTTTACATATGTTACAAATGAAGGAATGGCGTTTGGACTTGAATTACCTGGTGGTAAATTAATTTTATTAATTTTAACTGTAATATTAACAATTTTTCTTGCTTTTTACCTCTACAGTGAGAAAGATGGACATCCACTTTCAAAATATGGTTTAGCATTAATTTTAAGCGGTGCTATAGGTAATTTAATTGATAGAGCTTTTTTTGGAAAAGTGGTGGATTTTTTGGATTTTATGATTGGTGATTTTCATTGGTATGTATTCAATGTTGCGGATTCTTCAGTAACAATTGGAATGGTTCTTTATATTATTTATTCAATTATGGAAGAAAAATTAAACTCAATAAAACAAACCCCAATCTGATTCTATTTACTATTCTCCATAAAGAAGATGTTGGTAAAAGACTAGATAGATATTTAGTTCAAAAAATAAAAAATGAATCAAGATCAAAAATTCAAAATTGGATACGATCAAAATTAGTTCTCGTAAATAAACTACACAAAAAAACAGGTTATTTATTAGAACTCGAAGATGAAATTCGGCTCAAAATACCAGATTCCCCTCCAATCAATAGTGAAAAACCAGAGCCGATAGAACTAAATATTGTTTATGAAGATGATGAAATAGCCGTAATAGATAAACCTTCAGGTTTAGTTGTTCATTCTGGTATTTCTAATACATCTGGAACTCTTGTAAATGGTCTCCTTTTTCATTTTAAATCATTATCAGCAGGAAATCAATCTTTTAGACCTGGTATAATTCATAGATTAGACAAAGAAACATCAGGTGTTATCGTTATTGCAAAAACAGATTTTGCTCATTCAAAAATAAGCAAACAGTTTCAAAATAGAGAGGTTGAAAAGAAGTATATTGCTTTAACATGGGGACAATGGGAAAAAAAACATGGTTTTATAGATTTTTCAATTGGACGTAATCGTAAAGAGCCAACATCTTTTATTATCGATGAAAAAGGAAAAGCATCTTTAACAAAATATTCTGTGGAAAAACAATTTCGACATTTAGCACTAGTATCCTTTTTTCCAAAAACAGGAAGGACGCATCAAATAAGAGTTCACTCTTCTTCTTTGGGGCATCCTATTTTTGGGGACGGTAAGTATGGTGGAGGCGTATCAAAAGCAAAAGGATATTTACCTGAGTTCACAAATTTTTATAAAAAGAATATTAAAGAATTAGATCGACACGTTTTACATGCGAAAGAAATTAAATTTAAACACCCTAAAAATAATAAAATTATGAATTTTAAGGCGCAATTACCTAAAGAGATATTAAATTTGATTAATTCATTAGAAACACTTTATGAAAAAAAATAACAATTCAACCTTTCATGAATTTCTAGTATTCATTAAAAAAGAGCGAGGATATAGTCTCAACACTATTGATGCATACAAAACAGATATCAAAAAGTTCAATTGTTTCCTTTTACAATATTTTGATTCATCAAATATTGATTATAAAAAAGTAGACAAATGGGCTTTGAGGAATTTTTTTGGAAAAGAAGAAGAAGAAGGTATCAGTAGTAAGTCACGTAGGCGGAGATTATCTAGTATAAGGACTTTCTTTAAGTTTTTAAATAGAGAGAATAAAATTACTAAAAATCCAGCGTTAGATATTTCATTACCAGCAATTAATAAAAATATTCCCTTTATAATACCAAAAGAGAGTCCAAACCCAAATGATAAAACAGGAAAAACAAAAATAGATAATATCCAAGCACTCGTTAATCAACCTAATATAGATTATCAAAAAAGTAAAATAGAAAAAAAGGAGAGAAAAGGTGCATACCTTAGAATGCTTAGAAATACTGCTATATTAGAACTGTTTTATGCAACAGGTATTCGTTTAAGTGAGCTAGTGAACTTAAATATCAACTCGTTTAATGTAAATGAAATGTTACTTAAGGTGAGAGGAAAGGGAGATAAAGAAAGATTAATTCCATTTGGTAGAAAAGCAATGAACTCTATTTCTCATTATTTAGATGAAAGATCTTTGAATTGGGATTCAAATGGTGAAAGGCCTATTTTTTGTGGTTGGGGTGAAAAAAGAATTTCTCAAAGGTTAGTTCAATTAATCTTAAAAGATTATCTTTCCACAATTCTAAGGTCAATTGATATTAGAAATCCCAAAGGAACTAGTCCTCACACTATTAGACATACATTTGCAACACATTTATTAGAGGCTGATGTAGATATTAGAATCATACAAGAACTTTTAGGGCATAGTAGTATAAGTTCAACACAAATATATACCAAAGTTGATACTAAAAAATTAATTGAAATTTATAAAGAATCACACCCTCATGGTTCCTAAAAGGAGTAGTTTTTTATGATAAATAATGAAAATATAAATTTAAAAGTCTTAGGATTAAAAAATCAAAAAAAGATATGCAGAAATTTACCAGTTGAATTATTAATTGATGATATCATTAATAATAATGAAGGTATTGTAGGACCAAAAGGATCAGTGTTGGTAGATACGGGGATATATACTGGGAGATCTCCTAAGGATAAATATTTTGTTGAAGAATCATCTTCAAAAGATAAAATATGGTGGGGAGAGGTTAATAAAAAAATATCAAACGATACTTTTGATATCCTTTATAAAAAAGTAGTACAACATTATAATGAAGAGGGCTCATCGAATACGTATATATTTGATGGATTTGCCGGTGCTGATAAAGAACATACTTTGAATGTTAGGTTTATTGCAAAAAAAGCGTGGCAATCACATTTTGTGCATAACATGTTTATTAGGCCAAACAACAATGATTTAGATGATTTTCAGCCTGGATTTACTATCATTAATGCATCAGAGGTATACAATGAAGATTTTAAAAAATTAGGTATGCACTCTGAAACTTTTATAGTATTTCATTTAGAAAAGAGAATCGCTATAATTGGAGGAACTGAATATGGAGGAGAAATGAAGAAAGGTATTTTTTCAGTTTTACATTATCTCCTTCCACAGAAGAATATCCTCTCAATGCATTGTTCAGCAAATGTTGATCATAACTATGAGAATACTGCAATATTTTTTGGACTTTCTGGAACAGGAAAAACTACTCTAAGTACTGATCCTAATCGTCCTTTAATAGGTGATGATGAGCATGGATGGTCAGATAATGGAGTTTTTAATTTTGAAGGTGGTTGCTATGCTAAACTTATTAACTTAGATCCAAATGAAGAGCCTGATATTTTTGGGGCAATAAGGCAAGGAGCATTGGTAGAAAATGTAGTTTATAATGAAAAAAAACAAGAAATTGATTTTTCAGATGGGTCAAAAACACAGAATACAAGAGTTTCATACCCAATTAGTCATATCGAAAATTCTGTTTCAAATAAAGGGAAAGAGAGTATTGCAGGCCATCCGGAAAAAATAATTTTTCTCACTTGTGATGCCTATGGAGTTTTACCACCAACAGCAAAACTAAATCCAAACCAAGCAATGTATCATTTCATCAGCGGTTATACTGCAAAAATTGCAGGAACTGAATTGGGCGTCAATAAACCTTTGGCAACATTTTCTCCTTGTTTTGGAGGACCTTTTCTAACCCTTCATCCCTTAAAATATGCGGAGTTATTAAAAAATAAAATTGAACAATTTAATACTAAGATTTATATGGTAAATACTGGTTGGGTTGGAAGTGATGCAAGCTCTGGTTCAAAACGTTTTAGTCTACCAAAAACTCGTTTAATTATAAATTCCATTTTAAGTGGTGATATTGAATCTTCAGATTTTACTATAGATCATTATTTTGGCTTTAAAATACCAAAAAAGATAGATGGGATAGAAAGTAGTTTATTAAACCCTATAGCTGCTTGGAGAGATTTTAAAAGCTATAAAACTGCGGCAGAAAAATTAGTGCTAAAGTTTCAAGAAAATTACGAAAAATATGATTTAGGTGATAAAATGGTAGCTTTGGGAGGTCCTAGAATTCCAAAAGAATAATAAAATTTATAATTTTTTTTTGTTTTTTATTTTCTTAATTTATGTAGTCGGTTTTGAACCATATTGCTCGACTTTAAAATAGCTAAAAAGGTTTTATAATAAGCCGGTTTAGTGCCGGTTTTTTTTTATGCAAAAATTAGAACAATTATTAAAAGAAAATATTTTAGTTATGGATGGTGCGATGGGTACCATGATCCAAGAATATAAATTAGAAGAACTTGATTTTAGAGGTGAACAGTTTCTTAATCATCATTCTGATTTAAAAGGTAACAATGATATTCTATCCATCACGCGCCCGGATATTATTGAAAAGATACATGATAGTTATCTTAAATCAGGTGCAGATATAATTGAGACTAATTCTTTTAATTCAACTAGTATATCACAAGCAGACTATGGTTTAGAGAATATAGTTTATGAATTGAATAAATGTTCTGCAAAACTAGCAGTATCTGCATGTAAAAAATACAATGTCAAAAATAACAATAAGCCTCGTTTTGTTTGTGGTTCTATTGGACCAACAAATAAAACTGCATCTATGAGTCCAGATGTGTCTAGTCCTGGTTTTAGAAATATTGATTTTGATGAGCTAAAAGACTCTTACTCTGAACAGATTAGAGGCTTAATTGATGGTGGTGTAGATTTACTACTCATAGAAACTGTATTTGACACACTTAATTGTAAAGCAGCAATTTTTGCAGTAGATACAGTTTTTGAAGAAAAGGAAGTTAACATACCATTAATGATTTCTGGTACAATAACTGATGCCAGTGGACGGCTCCTATCTGGTCAAACGGTTGAAGCTTTCTGGCATTCAATAAGACATGCTAATTTAATTGCTGTGGGCCTCAACTGTGCATTAGGTGCAGAGCAAATGAGGCCTTATATTCATGAATTTTCTAAAATAGCAGATACAAATATATTAGTGTACCCTAATGCAGGTTTACCTAATGAGTTTGGAGGCTATGATGAAAGTCCAAAAGATATGGCAGTCTATCTTGAAGAATTTGCATCATCAGGATTAGTTAACATAATTGGCGGATGCTGTGGAACAAGCCCAGGGCATATTTTTGAATTTTCTAATTCAATAAAAAATTTAAAACCACGTCAAATTCCATCTTTTGAGCCTTTGACAAAGTTAAGTGGTTTAGAATCAGTTACAATTCGTTCTGAATCTAATTTCATTAATATTGGGGAAAGAACAAACGTAACAGGATCAATAAAATTCAAAAGATTAATTAAAGAAGATAAATATGATGAAGCATTATCTGTGGCACTTGATCAAGTTAAAAATGGTGCACAAATAATAGATGTTAATATGGATGAAGGTCTTATTGATGGTGAAAAAGCTATGGTTAAATTTTTACGATTAATTGCAGCTGAGCCTGATATCTCTAAAGTGCCGATCATGATAGACTCTTCTAAATGGTCAGTAATTGAAGAGGGCTTGAAGAATATCCAAGGGAAGGGTATTGTTAATTCAATCTCATTAAAAGAAGGTGAAGAAGAATTTATAAGGCAAGCTAGACTTGTGAGGAAATATGGAGCTTCTGTTATTGTAATGGCTTTTGATGAAAAAGGACAAGCAGATAGTTACAAAAGGAAGATAGAAATTTGTAAACGAGCATATAATATTTTAACAGGTATAGTTAAAATTGATCCAGAAGATATTATTTTTGATCCTAATATTTTTGCAATAGCGACTGGAATAGAGGAACATAATCAATACGGCAAAGCATTTATTGAAGCTTCAAGATTTATAAAAAAGAAAATGCCTTATTCACATGTAAGCGGTGGGGTTAGTAACCTTTCCTTTTCTTTTCGTGGTAATAATGGAGTAAGGGAGGCAATGCATTCATGCTTTCTTTATCATGCAACCCAAAATGGAATGGATATGGGTATTGTAAATCCAGGCCAACTTACATTATATGATGACATAGATGAAAAATTGAAGGAAGCAATAGAGGATGTTTTATTTAATCGCAATCAAAATGCTACTGAAAATTTAGTTGTTATAGCTGAGAATTATAGAGGTGTGAAAAAGAATAAAATAGTAGAAAACAAATGGCGTTCTCTTCCAATTTTTGAACGCCTTGCGTACTCGTTAGTGGAGGGAATAGATCAGTTTATAATTGAAGATACTGAATTAGCTAGGAAAAATTTAAAAAAACCAATTGATGTAATTGAAGGTCCATTAATGGATGGTATGAATAAGGTAGGTGATTTATTTGGGTCTGGAAAGATGTTTTTACCACAGGTTGTAAAGTCAGCAAGAGTGATGAAAAAATCAGTTGGTTATCTAGTTCCTTTCATTGAAAAAGAGAAAAAGCATAATAATATTAAGCAAGCAACCAATGGAACAATAGTGTTAGCAACTGTGAAAGGGGATGTTCATGATATTGGCAAAAATATTGTTGGAGTTGTTTTAGGTTGTAATGGATATAATATTATTGATTTAGGTGTAATGGTAGCTACAGACAAAATTATCAATGCAGCAATCGAATCAAAAGCAGATATTTTAGGACTTTCTGGCCTAATCACACCTAGCCTTGAGGAGATGGTATATGTTGCATCGGAAATGAAAAGAAGAAATCTCAATATTCCATTATTGATTGGTGGAGCAACTACAAGTAAAAAACATACTGCTGTAAAGATTGATGAAAAATATCCCAGGAATGTATTTCATGTTTTAGATGCAAGTAGATGTGTAGGTGTTGTATCCAAGTTGCTGAAACCAAAGGAAAAAAGAATTTTCATAAGTGAAATGAGAGATGAATATGAGACATTAAGAGATAACTTTTATGAAAGTCAGAAGTCTTTTAAGTTTTTAACTTTGAATGAAGCTAGGTTAAATAAACCAAGCTTAAGTTATAATCCATATCTACCTAAAAATTTTGGTATAAAGTGTTTTGAATCAATTCCTTTGAAAAAACTGGTAAATTATATTGATTGGGCACCATTCTTTCATGCTTGGGAACTGCATGGTAGTTTTCCCAAAATTCTCGATGATGAGAAGATAGGATCTGAAGCAAAAAAACTTTTCGATGATGGTAAGAAAATGTTAAATATGATTGTTGAAAAAAATCTATTAGTTGCAAAAGGTATTTATGGTCTTTTTTCTGCTAAATCAAACTTTGAAGAAGTAATAATTAAAGAAAAAAATATTAAATTTAAATTTCCACGACAACTTATAGATAAAGGGAAAAATCCTAATTTTTGTTTAGCAGATTATATCTCATCAGAAAATGAAGATTGTATTGGACTTTTCGCCGTAACTGCTGGACATGGTTTAAAGAAAATTGTTGATGTGTATGAAAAAGATTTAGATGATTATAATGCTATAATGGCTAAAGTTCTTGCAGACAGGCTTGCTGAAGCTGCAGCTGAGTGGATGCATGAATATGTAAGAAAAATAGGTTGGGGTTATGATAAGAATGAATCGGTAAATTTTGAAGAAATGTTAAAAGAAAAATATATTGGAATTAGACCTGCTCCTGGATATCCTGCATGCCCTTCTCATGAAGAAAAAGATAAAATATGGAGTCTTTTAAATATAGAAAAAAGAATAGGGATTTCTTTAACTGAATCTCGTGCAATGCTGCCCACTGCATCAGTTTCGGGATGGTATTTTTCGCATCCTGAGTCTCGATATTTTAGTGTTTTAAAAAATGAGTTGAAAAATGAGAATTAAAGATAAAATAAAAAAACCACAAAGGCCAGTGGTCGCCTACGAAATTTTGCCGCCAAGGGAAAAGGATGGTACTCTTAACTCTTACGCTGAGACTATTAGTTCCCTTTTATCTCAAACCCATATAGATGCAATAAATATCCCGGAAGTACATGATGAGGCAGGAAGAGGAGATCGGCCTGTAGCAAATCATGAAAGAGGTGAACCTCGTAAATTTGGTTCACTTCTTCAAGATATTGTAGGAATTGAATCTATAGTCAATAGGGTTGTTGTTCATGAAAAATTTGAAGTTCAAAAAAACTGGATCAAAGAAACAAATAAAAAATATGAAATTGAAAACTTAATAATAGTAGGTGGTGAATCCAGTTCAATTTCTTATCCAGGACCATCAGTTAATCAAGCATTGAAATATATTAAAGAGTCTTATAACCAACTTAGTGGAAATATCCTTTCCGGTTGTATCGCAATTCCTAGCAGGAAAAATGAATCTCAAAACTTATTAAAAAAAAGCCATAATGGTGCAGAATTTTTCACGACTCAGGTACTTTATGATTCAAATAATATAATAAAAATGATTAATAATTATCAAAATTTATGTAATGTAGATAAAACCTTTCCAAGAAGAATATTATTAAGCTTTGCTCCTGTATCATCTCAAAAAAACATTAATTTTTTAAAATGGCTTGGAGTTGAAATTCCTATCGAAACAGAAAGGTATCTACAAGCTAGACCTGGTTCGATGTCAGAAAGATCTTTAGATGTTGCAATCGAGGTTCTGAACGAGGTACTTGATTATATCATAGAAAAAAAGTTAAAAGTTCCCATTGGCTTAAATATAGAGCATATCATGTCTTATAATTTTCAATATTCAGTTGAAATGCTTCAAGAATTAGCAAGAATTTATCGTGAATTTTGTATTAAGACTAAACAATATAATTAATTAATATTGCCACCGAATATGGTAAAAAAAAAGGGTAGAGGCTAAAAATGAGTAAACTTTTATTTACATCTGAGTCCGTAACTGAAGGTCATCCTGATAAAGCATGCGATGCATTCTCAGATGCTATTTTGGATAGTATTCTTGAACAAGATACAGAAGCACATGTTGCATGTGAATCTCTAGCAACAAAAGGTCTTGTTGTTGTTTCAGGAGAGATTAGAACATCAGCAAATATTAATGTTGAAAGTATAATCAAAGATACAATTAGGTATATCGGCTACCACAAAGGAAATAGTGGTGTTGATCCAATTAAAGTTGAAATTTTAAATCATCTTCACGAGCAAAGTCATGAAATTGCACAAGGGGTTGATTCCGAAAGTATCTCTGATCAAGGTGCAGGAGACCAAGGTCTTATGTTTGGATATGCATGTAAAGAAACTCCAGAATTAATGCCTCTTCCTATTCAAATTTCTCATAGACTTACAGAAAAATTATCCGTTTTAAGAAAAGATGGTTCTTTACCATGGTTAAGGCCTGATGGTAAATCACAGGTTTCAGTTTTTTATGAAAATGGTATTCCTAAATCTATAGATAAAACTGTAATTGCAACCCAGCATGATGATATGCTAGATAAATATGGTTCAGAAGAAAAAGAATTGGAATTCGTGAAAAGTGAAATTGAAAACAAAGTAATTATACCAGTTTTAGAGTCATATGGATATGATTATAAAAATGAATTTATTGTTAATGGAACTGGTCGTTTTGTTTATGGTGGTCCAGAAGCTGATACTGGTTTAACTGGAAGAAAAATCATTGTTGATACTTATGGTGGCTATGCCCCTCACGGTGGGGGAGCATTTTCAGGTAAAGATTCATCTAAAGTAGATCGCAGTGCAACTTATATGGCAAGATATATTGCAAAGAATATTGTTGCATCTGAATTAGCTGAAAAATGTGAGGTCCAACTTTCATACGGTATAGGTGTAGCAGAACCTACATCTTTTTACGTAAAAACATTCAATACCGGGAAAGTAGATGATGAATCTCTTACAAAAATTGCAAGAGAAATTTTTCCAATAAGACCTGGTGAAATAGTTAAACACCTAGACCTAAAAAAACCACGTTATAGAAATACTGCGGCTTATGGCCATTTTGGAAGAGAACTAGAAGAGTTTACATGGGAAAAAATCGATATGGTTAATTCTCTACAATCAAAAATATAGGAAAAAAATGAGTAATACAATTATTAAAGAAATAGTAGAAAATCTACCTTATAAAGTTAGAGATATTTCCCTTGCATCTGATGGTCGTAAATCATTAAATATTTCAGAAAAAGAGATGCCTGGATTAATGGCAACAAGGGAAAAATATGGTCAAGAAAAACCTTTAGCAGGTAAAAAAATTACCGGTTCACTTCACATGACTGTGGAGACAGCAATTTTAATTGAAACATTAGTTGAATTAGGAGCAGATGTGCGTTGGGCAAGTTGTAATATCTTTTCAACTCAAGATGAGGCTGCAGCCGTTATAGCTGAAGCAGGAATACCTGTTTTTGCTTGGAAAGGTGAGACTCTTGAAGAATACTGGTGGTGTACAATGCAAGCACTTACATTTCCCGATGGTTCAGGACCAGATTTAATAGTAGATGATGGTGGAGATGCCACACTACTTATTCATAAAGGTTATGAATTAGAAAAATATTTTGCTAAGAACGGAACAACGCCTGAAATCAAAACAAATGTAGAAGAAGAAATCATTGTAGAAAAGTTAATTAGAGAGGTACTTGAAAAAGATCCGAACCATTGGTTTAAAGTTCAAAAAAATATAATAGGAGTATCTGAAGAGACAACAACGGGCGTACATAGACTTGTTCAGATGGAGAAGGAAGGCAAATTACTTTTCCCTGCTTACAATGTAAATGATTCCGTTACAAAATCTAAATTTGATAATGTATATGGCTGTAGAGAATCACTTGCAGACGGTTTAAAAAGGTCTCTAGATGTAATGCTTGCTGGAAAAACTATTGTTGTTTGTGGATATGGAGATGTAGGTAGAGGATGTGCCCAATCTATGAAAGGGTATGGAGCAAGAGTAATTGTTACTGAAATTGATCCAATTTGTGCACTACAGGCTGCAATGGAAGGGTTTGAAGTAAATACTCTTGAAAATTCAATCAAAGAAGCACATATATTTGTTACTACTACTGGAAATAAAGATGTTATAACAACGGCTCATATGCATAAAATGAATGACCAATCTATAGTATGTAATATCGGACATTTTGATAATGAAATCCAAGTTTATGCCTTAAACAGTGATCAGAGTGTAAAAAAAGAGGAAGTAAAGCCACAAGTTGATCAATACACTTTTCCTAATGGAAATAAAATATTCATTTTAGCAGAAGGTAGGTTAGTTAACTTAGGTTGTGCTACCGGTCATTCAAGTTTTGTAATGTCTAATTCCTTTACAAATCAAGTTCTTGCTCAATTGGCTTTGGCTGCAGATGCTCCTGAGGTTGGTGTTTACATGCTTCCAAAAGAATTAGATGAAGAGGTCGCTAGATTACATTTAGATCATCTTGGAGTAGTTCTTACTGAATTATCTGATGAACAAGCTGACTATATTGGGGTTCCCAAAGAGGGTCCTTATAAACCAGATCACTACAGATATTAATATAAGATTAATAAAAACAATAATTAACCCCAGTTAATTAGCTGGGGTTTTTTGTTTTTGTATCTATCATAATAATTCTACAAATTCTATAGCGGAAGTCCAATAAATTTTGGCATAACATGAAGGTAAAACCGAGACATATTTTATTACGCATTAAAAAGGGTATTTTATATCCATCACTTGTAGCTACACTACTAAGTACAGTAGCGTGTGATTTTGATATTCCAAATAAATTTGAAATGCCTACCTGGTATTTGGAATTAAAGATTCCTCTTCTACAAACAAAACTTCCCATGACAGACCTTGTCGATTCATTAACAATTTTCCCTAAGGATAGTCTAGGATTTCAAATTATTCAATCTGGATCGATGCCAGCAACAGAGCTTCCAACTTTGCCTTCAATTCCAGTAGGGCTTGACCAAGCAATTTCATCAGGTGAAATTCCAGGAGTTTCGCTTAATATACCCATTCCACTTCCTGACCCAGTTGAAACAAAAATACCAGTTGTTAATACAGAAATACAATATTTAGATACAACAGATATAAAAGATCCTTTAACTGGTATTATCCTTGCTGATTATACGCCTTTTAATTTTCCTAACTTGGATACAGTAGTGATGGATTCTCAGACATATAATGCATTAATTGTAGCTCCTTTTAATATAATTGTTGAAGGAATATTTACTGATTTAGCTACACAAATTGAAATTGGTTTATCAAATATCGAGCCTCCCTCAGACCCACCAATTATAGCAAGTATTGATACTTTAATCATCGCTACCGATGAAGAAAATAGTATTTACAGAACATTATTTAAAAATAATTACATTCCAACAAATGTTGAGGGAATTTTTTCGCATTTGGTTACAGGAAATTTTCAGCCATTGCAAGATACTCTAGCTAATCATAATAAAGTACCATCACTAAGTAATGGTGAAACATACGCGGATACAACATCTTTATCTGGAAAAGGATTAACTAATTTTCTTAAAATAGCAAGTAGCCTCTCACTTCAAAAAGCAACTACAGAATATATTACAATTCCACCTTTACTAGAACCTGATTTGATGTGGGTCGATTTTCATTTTTTATTTAGTATACCTGGGATAGGAGCTATAGATATAACAACAAATAATTATTCAATGTCAGATGGAATCGAAATGCCAGATATGAGATTGCCTGAGATGGATATGTCAGAATCAGGTATTACAAAAATGGAAATTTATAGAAATATAATTAAATCAGCTGAGCTTGGAGCCTTAGATTTTGAAAATAAATTAATAATTCAAAATTTAGCTAGTACTTTTCCTTTTGATTTAGAATTTTTATTAGATTTTCAAAACTTTTTCCCACCAAGTGGAAATGAGTTAGTTCGAATTGATACTATTTTAAGAGCTGGCGTAGAAATTAATAAAATATTTAACTTAGCCGGAGATACTTTACAAAGTATTGTTCCGGATAATAATAATGATTCTTGGCCAGATAGTGCATTTACAAGTTTTGATCTAATTTTAGATATTACGGTACCTACTCAAAAAGCTAGAATTCCTCTTGATGGTACTCCCCTTGGTGAGTTTACTATGAACATGAACCTACAGCAATTGTCTTTCTCTGAAATTGGTGCCAATATGTATATGGAAATGCCTGCAGATGAAACTTCCCAAGAATTTCCTCCAGGATTTACAGGTGCAATACCTACAGAAGCAGAGTTTAATTTAATATTTAAAAATCAGATTCAGCTTCCAATTCAGATGTCTATGCAATTTAAAGGTTATAACTCTTTAGGTGAGTTAACATATGTACCTGTCAATATTGATACAATGGGTCTTCCATTAACAAGTAGTGATTTGGATACGGCGGTTACAGTAATTTCATTAAATAAATTAGGGACGACAATTTCTATTTTTAATGAAATTGATTTATTTAATTCATATTTATTAGATCCTTTGGAAGTATCTCCTTCATTTACAAAAACAGAAGTTCCATGCGATACTTGTTCATCTATAATTGATTTATTAGCATCTAACCCTGTACAATTGGTAATAGTTCCAGAAGTTAAAATTGATGGACGAGGATCTATTACTGCAAATAAAGCAATAGCTGGTGGATTTGAAGTAAAAATACCATTTATTCTACAAATAGAGCCAATGGCCTTTTTAGGAGGAACTGCTACGGAGATTAAGCCATTTGATCATCAAACTAGATATAAAATAAGAAATAGCCTTTTAGAGACTAGTCTAGTATCAACAATCACCAATGCAATGCCATTTGGTGCTGAGGTGTCTGTATTGATGAGTAATTTAGAATTTTTTCCTACAGATACATCTAGAGAACAGTTAAACTTTTTTCGAGATACTTTAATAAGTCAAGGTAAATTATCTATGGGAGATAGTTTATATATTGTTAGAGAGTGCAATGAAATATCTCCTGATAGCAGTGCAGTTTATGTCTTTAATGTAATGACAGATTTTTCTGATTGTATAAATGGCTTACCATATATTGTAAAATCTAATGGTGTATCAAGAGATACAATATTTTCTTACGTAGATACATTATTTAAATTTACTCTTCCAGATCCAGAATCCTATTATGGTGCAAATGATACTACTGGATATCCCCAAGGTATGGTAGCTATCCCTGGAACTGGGGTTTATCCAAGCACTATTGACACCTCTCAGATTTTTCTGTTAACTGACTTTGGTTCTCATTACACTATGCCAAGATTTTATTTACCCGGAACTGGAAATAAATCTGTTTTTCTATCCAAAGATGATTACTTGGATATAAGCTCATTTATAACATTTACATTAAGTAGCTCTGGCGCTTTTGGGTCTGCAGCTAATGAATTACTAATAATTTCACCAAATGGAACAGAAACTTTTTATGATGATGAAGAATTGAATATAAAGTGGGTAGCATTAGGGGAAAGCGAAGAAAAAGTTGATTTATTTTATTCAACTTCAACTGATTCCAGTACTTATAAAAAAAGCTTGGATTCATGTAAGCAAACTACTGATTGGATTTTAATAGAAAATGGGTTGACCAGTGTAGCAGATACAAATTCATATTCTTGGTCACTATCTAATCTCTCCTTTCAGGACTCGTTAAAAATTAGACTTAAAGTAGTGTACTCTAATGGTGAAGCTTGTGATATCAACGGTTATTTTGTGAATATAAAGAAAAGGTCTCTTTCTAGGGGATTTGCAATATCTAGAAAGTATAAAGTCAGTAGTAGTTTCAAATGAAATATTTTCTAATTATTATTTTTATTATAACAAACTTGAATATTAAATCTCAAACAAAAAGGGATCCTCGTGTAGTTGGAATGGCTGGTGCATACACAACCATAGCAAATGGAATTTTTTCAATTGGTTACAATCCCGGTTTAATTGGTCTTCAACAACATGATCCAATGATGATACAAGGATTTCAGTTGGATTTTGGTATTCTTGGAAACTTTTTCTCAATAGAAAATATAGCTCAATACAGTGGAGATACACTTAATACAAGAGAGAAAAATAAATTGTTCAAAGAATTAAAAGATGAAGATGGATTATCTTTTTTTATGGATACACATATGCCAATACCATTGTTGAATATCTCAAAAGGAAACATGGCTTTTACTGCAAATAATATTATTTTACAAAATTATAGACTTCCATTAGGCCTACTTGAATTTATATTTTACGGTAACGGACAAAAAGATAATTTAGACCTTGAATTTAATTATGAAATAGTGGGACTTAATGAATTTGGATTTTCTTTTGGAATTCCCTTCAAAAGTATGTCTTGGGGAGTTACGGCCAAGTATATGCAAGGTCTCTTTTATTTAGGAGTTGATGAGGATTCGTCATCCTCAACTCTTATTACAGATGATTTAGGAATTTATGGTTCAGGAAATTATATAATAAGGCAGGGTGTTGGTGGATCAGGGTTTGGATTTGATTTAGGAGTAGTTTCTAGGCCGTATAAAGGATGGCAATTTGGAGCTTCAGTAATAAATTTGACAGGAAGTATCAGATGGAAGCAGGGAGGTGGTGAATCGACGAAAAGTCTCAATCCATTAACCTCTTCTTTTTATCCCTTTCAATGGGGCGATAGTACTCTTAACTCAAATGAATCTATTTTATATACATTTCAGATTGATACAATAAGAGCAGATAAACTAAGTGAGGGTGAATTATTTACCAATGAAACATCTTTTTTTGTTCCAAAGAATACCACTGAATTTGTTACAAGAGTTCCGGCTATTTTTAGGTTAGGTGCAAGTCGTAAAATGGATAGTTTTTTAATAGCTTCTGATTTAGTAGCGGGTTTTGAAAATTCATATTATGCAAGAAAACAATGGAAGTGGTCAATTGCAACTGAATGGTCAAAAATTGAGACCGTTCCAATGCGTATTGGATTTGGATGGGGAGGTGGAGATTTTAAAGAATTAGGAATGGGATTTGGACTTAAAAAAGGTCCTATTATGTTTGATTTAGGGTTTTCTTTTCGAAATGGAATGTGGTTACATACAATGAAAGGATTTAACTTTTCATTTGGATTTACTTATGTTGGTAAAGAGAAAAAGAAGAGTGGATAAATCCCACAAACGAAAGGAATTATATAATCCTAAGTTTTTGCACGCCATAATAAGAATAGACCACATAAAAAAAATACAATATTTCCAATCCATGCGGATAATAAAGGTCCAATTATTCCTTTAAAACCCAGAGATTGACCAAATTTTATGAATGCGTAGTATCCAAAAATAACAAAAACACTAGCGCCTGCTCCAAAAGACAGACTATTTTCTTCTTTATATAAAACTAATGGAATTCCAAACAAAACAACAATTAAATTTGTAAATGCAAAGGATATTTTCATGTAGCGAGTTACTTCCCACTTGATTGTATCTACTCCATTACTTTTGAGTTCATTAATTCTGCTGGTTAACTTAAAAAAATCAAGTTCGTCAGGTTTTCTTGCCTGTTTTTGAATTTCTTGAGGTGTAAACCCAAGGTCAATTAAAGTATCTGACTTACTTATTATAGTTGAGTCCTCAATTCCATTTAAATTAAAAATTCTTAATGAATAATCAGCCATTATCCATTTATTTGATTCATTATCCCATTCAATTTTTTTCGCGTCTATTCTTTCTTTCATTGCTCCTTCTTTTAATTCAATTATGGTTAAATCATTACCAAATTGTTTCTTAATGGAATAATATGAAAGAGAAATGTGATTGGTGGATTCTTTTTGGAGAAAAATATTTTTAAGTGAATTTTTCAGTTTATGCCTAGATTTTCTCTTTACATAATCTCTATCAATTTCAAACCTCTTTTCATTTCCATATGAAACTAAGAGGTTATCAAGAGAGAATGAAATTGCAGAGATGATAAATCCTAGAATTAAAAGAGTAGATGTTATCCTGTATAAACTAATCCCGGATGCTTTGATAGCTGTCCATTCATTTTTCTTAACCATCGTACCAATACTAAAAATCGTTGATAGTAAAACAGACATTGGCAAGCCAATACTTATAAAGTATGGTATTGTGTATATGTAATATTTAAAAACAATATAAAAAGAAACCTTATTATCCATAAAACGGTCTAAATTTTCAATAAGATCAACAATTAAAAATATTGAAACAAATCCAAAGACTGATAGTCCGAGAATTACTAAAAATTGATGAATGATATATTGGTCTAACTTTTTTAACATTAAATTCATAGTGAATTTGATAATAATGAATGAAAAATAAAAAGGTTCAGAATGGTTTTTTATAATATCTTAAATAATTCAATTTCGCAGCTTTCAAGTATGCTTTGGAGCATGCCATTAGTTATACTTCTTCTTGGAGGCGGTATTTTTTTCTCTTTTTATAGTCGTTTCACTCCATTACTTTACTTTAAACATGCTTTATTAGTTTTAATGGGTAATTATGATTCCGATGATGATCCAGGTCAAATAACTCATTTTCAGGCATTATCAAGTGCACTCGCTGGTACTGTAGGGATGGGTAATATTGCGGGAGTAGCTGTAGCAATAAACACGGGTGGTCCAGGGGCAGTTTTTTGGATGTGGATTACTGCTGTAATAGGAATGAGTACAAAATTTTTTACTTGTACTCTTGCATTGATGTATAGAGGCTACGATGATCAAGGTGAGATACAAGGCGGTGTCATGTATTATATCCAGGAAGGTTTGGGCCAAAAATATAAATTTTTAGCTAAAATGTTTAGTGCTTCAGGCTTATTTGGATGTATTTGTTTTTTTCAAGCAAACCAGTTAGCACAAATTGTAAAAGATTTTTTTTATACTCCTTTAGATTTATTTCAAGAGAACCCATTTACTGGAAATTTAATTACCGGTCTAATTATTGCAGTTATAGTTGGAAGTGTAATTTTTGGAGGAATTCAGAGGATTGCAAAGGTTGCTAGTCGGCTAGTACCGACAATGGTAGCGCTATATTTTTTAGCTGCTATGATTATTCTAAGTAAAAATTTTATAGAAATACCTAAAATATTAAGTTTAATCATTTCTGACGCATTCTCAGGTAAAGCGGTTGCAGGCGGTGCAGTAGGAAGTGTAATTATAATTGGGGTAAAAAGAGGTTTGTTTTCAAATGAGGCAGGTACTGGTACCGAAACAATGGCTCATGGTGCTGCTAAAACAAAAGAACCTGTAAGAGAAGGTTTAGTAGCAATGTTAGGACCATTTATTGATACTATAATTGTATGTTCGATTACAGCTTTTATAATATTAATCAGTGGTGTATACGTAGAAAATTTAAATGGGGTAAGTATGACAGCTGCTGCATTTAAAATGGAATTAGGTATTCCAGGACAGGTATTTCTTTCTATAGCAGTTCTCACATTTGCATTTTCAACTATGTTTGGTTATTCATATTATGGACAAAAATGTGTTTCATATCTTTTTGGAACAAAATGGAAAAAACCATATAATTGGTTCTATGTATTAATGCTTATAATCGCATCTATTTCATCCATAGATATAGCAGTAAATTTTGTAGATAGTGCATATGCATTAATGGTGATACCCACAATGTTTAGTTCATTGGCTCTTGCTCCCAAAGTTATGAAAGAAGCAAAGAGATATTTTTCAACTATTTAAATTTCCATGTAACAGGCACCAACCTTTCATTTCGTCAATTAATTTTAAATCAATCCATTCTTTATACTTCTCAATAATTGTATCTACTTGATTAATTAATATTCCGGATAATAATATTTCTCTTTTAGTTAAAATTTTAAAATCTTTTGACAAACTAATTAGAATGGATGCAAGAATATTTGATATAACAATATCATATTTATTTTGAAGATTAAAATCTTTGGGTAACCAATATTTAATATCAACTTCATTTAAAAAATTGTTATAATTAGCATTTTTAATTGCATTCGAGTCAATCTCTACACCAGTTACCTGACAATTAAAGATCTTATTTGAAGCTATGGATAGAATACCAGATCCAGAACCATAGTCAAGTAACCTAGTATTTCTTTTTAATTTTTTTTCAATCCATTTAAGACAAAGTTTTGTTGTCGGGTGCGAACCAGTACCAAATCCACCACCAGGTTCAATTTTTATGGTATTTCCCTGAAAATTTTTATCTTTAACCCATGAGGGAATAATTCTTAATGAATTAGATATTCTAATTTCTTTAAACATTGATTGAGTATATGTTACCCAGTCCTGATCTTCGAATATTTCTTCGCGGTAGAAAGGTTCTTGCATTAATCCAAGGATTGATTTTACTTCAGAAATTAATTTATTTGTTGAAACCTTACCATCTACAAGCAAAATAATTTTGTGAGTTTCATTACTTATTTTAGATGGACTTTTGGGATCATCGAACCAATCAGATTCATTTAAAATTCTTTTATCTTGAATTGTTACAGAAGTAACATTCAAATATGAGAGTGTTTGAAAAGCCTCTTTAAGATCATAGTTATCTAAAATAAGACTTATATTTTTCCAGTGGCTCATAGATTAGTAATTTACGACCTATGATAAATCGTAGCGAATTAAAAACTGAGCAACAGAATAATAATTCTAAAAATATTGATTCAATGTCAATATCAAATATTCTTCAAACAATAAATGGAGAGGACCATAAAATTGCTTCAATTATAGAGGAGTCAATACCGAAGATAGAGAAAATAGTACATCACACACTTAAATCAGTAAAATCTGGTGGTCGAGTTTTCTATATTGGTGCTGGAACTAGTGGAAGGCTAGGAGTCCTAGATGCTTCTGAATTACGACCAACTTTCTCTTTAGAGAAGAATATATTTATTGCTTTAATTGCAGGTGGAGATAAAGCACTCAGAAATTCAGTCGAAGGAGCTGAGGATGATAAGCAATCAATTATTAAGGAACTAAAGTCATATAACATAACAAAAAACGATACAATTATAGGAATATCATGTAGTGGGGCAGCAGATTATGTTGTAACTGGTTTATCTTATGCGAGGAAATCAAAGGCAAAAACTGTTTATATAGTAACCAATCCCAAGCCTCTTTATATGGTAAATGTAGATATTTTATTGACACTAGATACGGGACCTGAAATACTTGCAGGTTCTACTAGAATGAAGGCGGGCACTGCTACGAAAATGGTTTTGAATATGATTTCAACCTCTACCATGATTAGATTAGGAAAAGTTTATGGAAATTTGATGGTAGATTTAATGGCTGTGAATAAAAAATTACTCGATAGGGGTTTACGAATAATTTCACAAGTTAGAGGACTTAATTATGAAGAATCTGAAGTATTGTTAAAAAATGCAAATTATTCTGTAAAATGTGCAATTGTTATGAGCTTTTTAAATTGCTCTCTAAAAGAAGCTAAAAAAGAACTTGAATCCTCAAATGGTTTTTTATCTAAGGTATTAAATGGATAAGAAAAGATTATATAACAAAATAAATAAATCAGTTTTAATAGAATCCTTAAAAAATGAAAAATTTAAAAGAATAACTGCTTCTTTTTATAAGTATATCATAATTAATGAACCTCAAAAATTCCGTGATTTTTTATACATTTCATTTCATAAACATAAAATTTTTGGAAGAATTTACATTGCAGTCGAAGGTATAAATGCTCAGGTGAGTGTTCCTGAAAAAAAGTGGATTTTATTTTTAAATATAATAAATCAGATAAAAGAACTTAGAGATATACACATAAAAAAAGCATTACAAGAAGGAAATTCATTTTATAAACTAACAATTAAAGTTAGGGAAGAACTTGTTGCATATAACTTATTAGAAAATGAATATGATATTGATAAAGTAGGTAGACATTTAGATAGTGAGGAATACAATTCTGCGCTAGATAATCCAAATACTACGATAGTTGATATGCGAAATTATTATGAAAGCGAAGTAGGCCAATTTAAAAATGCCATAATCCCAGATGCAGAGACCTCTAAGGAACTACTTCCTAAAGTAAAAAAACTTCTAAAAGGTAAAGAGAGGGATAAAATTTTACTTTATTGCACCGGAGGAATTAGGTGTGAAAAAGCTAGTTCATACTTAATTAAAAATGGATTTAAAGATATAAACCAATTGCAAGGTGGGATTATCCAATATGCACATGATATGAAGGAAAAAAATATAAAGTCTAAATTCATTGGGAAAAACTTTGTTTTTGATAATCGTCTTGGCGAAAGAGTCACGGATGACGTGATATCAAAATGTCATATATGTCAAGAATCTTGTGATAATCATACAGACTGCAAAAATGATGCTTGTCATATTTTATTTATTCAATGTGAAAAGTGTAATAAAAAATTCAGGGGTTGTTGTTCGGATGAATGTAAAAACTTTACATTGCTACCTAATGAAGATCAGAAAAAAAGAAGAAAAAATGCAAGAAAAATAATTTCAAAAACATTTTTTGATTCAAGGATTAAACCAAAGCTGAGATCATAAATTGAGAACTCCAATTTTATACTCATTTAGGCGATGCCCTTATGCAATGAGAGCAAGGATGTCTCTTTCTTATAGTTATATAAAATATGAACATCGAGAAATTTTATTAAAGGCACGACCCCAAGCTCTTTATGATATTTCACCGAAGGGAACAGTTCCTGTTTTAATATTAGATGGAAACAATGTTATTGATGAGAGTATTGATATTATGAAATGGGCTTTGAAAAATTCTGATAAAGATAGTTGGTATAAAAATAATATTGAAAAACAAGATAAGCTCATATTTAATAATGATAATAGTTTTAAAAAAAAGTTAGATAATTATAAGTACCATATTCGTTTTCCTGAGCTGACATTTGAAGAACATAGAAAAAATATTACTAAAGATTTAATAGTATATAATAAAATTTTAGAAAAAAATACATATTTGATAAAAAATAATATTACACTCACTGATATTGCTATTTTTCCATTCATTAGGCAATGTGCACATGTAGACATTAATTGGTTCAAAGAGCAATTTCCATTTCTTCATAATTGGTTACAAAGTTTTATTGATTCAAATTTATATCAATCAATAATGTATAAATATCCAATTTGGGAAGAAGGGGGAAAAAAAATAATTATAAATGACGGTTAATGATTAATATTTTATTTATCATAATAATTTCAAGCTTATTATCCGGAGAAAGTGTTCTTCCTCATAAAGACCTTTTTATCAATGATTCTCTTTTTTCTGCAAAAATTAAAAGAGATAATTGGGGAGTACCACATATTTACGGGAAGACTGATTCAGATGTTTCTTTTGGTCTTGCATATGCACATTCCGAAGATAACTTTGAAACTATACAATATATTATTTACGCTTCAAGAGGAGAATTAGCTTCCGTACACGGTCAAGATGCAGCCGTGAATGATTATTACGTTCAGTTAATGAATTTTTGGGGTTTAATAGAAAAAAAATATGAATCAGATGTAACGTATGAGGTAAAATTATTATGCGAAGGGTATGCTGCAGGAATAAATAAATATTTAGCGGATAATCCGGAGCTGCAAGATAAAACGTTTGGTTTTGTAACACCAGAGGATATAATAGCAGGCTTTTCTCATAGAATGCCATTAATGTTTGGTTTAGATGGAGTTTTAAAAAAATTATCGAAAAAAAATCCACCCGAAATATTAGGAGAAAATGAAGATCTCCAAAGTGGAATATTTGATATGGTTGCCAGTAATGTTATGGCGATTGCTCCTCAAAGATCTCTTGATGGTTATACTCGTTTATGGCTGAATACTCATCAACCTTGGGATGGTCCTGTTGCATGGTATGAAGCCTATTTAAAAAGTGAAGAGGGCTGGGATTTTTACGGTGCTTTATTTCCTGGGTCACCAGTACCTTTAATTGGTCATAATAAAGATTTGGGGTGGAGTCATACAGTTAATTCGCCTGATTTGATTGATGTATATAAACTCACAGTAAATAAACAAAATAAAAATCAATATTGGTTCGAAGGATATTGGAAAGATTTTGAAATAAGGGAAGTTGATATAAAAGTTAAAATTATAGGTCCATTTTCATGGACCTTTAAAAGAATTATAAAAAAATCTATCCACGGACCAGTAATTGAATTTGATCATGGCAGTTATGGTTTAAGAATTTCATCGATAAAAAACCTTAGGTTTCTTGAACAATGGTATTCTATGGGGAAATCAAGAAATCTTGAAGAGTTTAAAGAATCCATGAAAATACATGCTATTCCGATGTTCAATACAGGTTATGCTGATAAGACAGGAAACATTTATTATGTTTATAATGCAAAAATTCCAAAACGAAATAATAAATATGATTGGAATAAAATTTTACCTGGTGAAAGTAAGCAAGCACTCTGGTATGATTATATTCCCTACAATAAGTTACCATATGTCGAAAACCCTATAGAAGGTTTTTTCCAAAATTGTAATAGCACACCATATCTTGCAACTGGGAATAGAGTTGATTCATCGAAACCCTTGCCAGATTGGACAGGGATTGAAAAGCACCAAAATAATAGATCTCTCAGGGCATTAGAGACTTTTGGAATAGATCCATCTATAAGCAGAGATGAATTTTTCAATTATAAATATGATGTTGAATATTCAAGAGAATCAATAGTTGCTGAGGTTAGAAAGCGATATCTTGATGACATGCTCGCTGAAAATATAACGGGTGAATTAAAGAAAGGACTAGATATTATAAGAAAATGGAATTTGAAAGCAGACTCATTAAATACTGAGGCTGCATTATCAATTTTGACTTTACCAAATGCATTTAGATTTGAAGATCTAAAATATAACAAGGATTCAATAACTGTAGCTCTATCTGAAAATATAAAATTTTTTAAAAAAAAATATGGAAGTTTAAATGTTCCACTAGGACATGTTTTTAGATTAATTAGAGGAGATATAAACCTTCCGCTTGAAGGTGGTCCAGGGTTATTAAGAGCAATATACATTAAGAAAATAAAAAATACTTACCAAGGAGTAGCAGGTGATTGTTATATTCAAGCAGTAGAGTGGGATCCCTCAGGAAATGTTTCTTCATGGAGTGTTCATCAATATGGATCTGCTACAAAAGATAAAAATTCAATTCATTATAATGATCAGTCTTTTCTTTTTTCAAAACATCAAATGAAACAAATCAGATAATGAAAAAAATCTATATAATAGCTATAAGTTTATTTTTTTTATCATGTAATGATGTTGAATTAATACCAGCTTCATCTTTAACTGTAATTGAAAAAATAAATAGTTATAGAGGAGAAAAAGCAGTTATCTTGAATGTATGGGCGCTTTGGTGTGCTCCATGCGTAGAAGAATTTCCAATGTTGGTAGAATTTCAAAAAAACAATGAAAATTTAGAGGTTGTATTTGTAAACGTTGATTTTCAAGATGAATTTGAAAATGTTAAATCTTTTTTAGTTAAACAGGGTTTAAAATCCCAATCATTTATAAAAAATGAGAAAGACGATATTTTTATAAATGGTATCAATGGACAATGGAGTGGAAGCCTACCTTATATTATTGTCTTTTCAAAAAGTAAAGGTGTTGTTGTAGATTCTTGGGAAGGAAAAGAACCAAAATCAAGGTTTCAATTAGCGATAGATATTGCATTAAGCTCGTAAAGGAGAAGCGATGTATAACATATTTAAATATCTAACTTTTTTTTCATTAGTTTTTTGTTCAGAACTAGAAATTGGTTCTGTAATGCCAAAAAGTAAAGTAGGCCTAAAAACTATTGATGGTGATATTATTAATTTATTATCTGTAAAAGGTGAAAGTGGAACATTAGTTATTTTTTCATGCAATACATGCCCTTGGGTAATAAAGTGGGAGGATAGATATGTAGATATAGCTGAAAAATATACTTCTAAAGGAATTAATATGATTGCGATAAATTCAAATGTTGCAAAATTTAATGGTGATGATAGTCTAATTAAAATGAAAGAACATGCAAATAAAATGAAATATAATTTTATATATGCGCAAGACCCAGATGCAGAAATTGCAAATGCTTTTGGTGCAACTAAAACACCACATGTTTTTTTATTTAATCAGGATAATGTTCTTGTATATAGAGGTGCAATTGATGATAACGCTAGAGATGCGAAAAAAGTAGATGAAGCATATCTTGCTAATGCTATAGATGCATTATTAGAAAATCGAAAAATAGAAAAAAAATCAACCAAAGCACTTGGATGCTCAATTAAATTCAATTAATCAATATGGAAAATATATATTTTAAAATCATTGTAGGCGCATTACTGTTTGAGTTTATTTTGTCTACTATAAGTTCTTTATTAAATATGAATAGTATGTCAGAGGATATTCCTGAGGGATTTGAAAATCATTATGATAAAAAAAAGTATTCAAAATCACAAGCCTATTTAAAAGATAAAACCCGATTTGGGTTGTTCTCTTCCACATTTAGTTTGGTTATAATATTAATTGTAATTAAAACCTCATTATTTGGTTCATTAGATCTTTATGTAAGAGAATATGCAACGAATCAAATCATTGCAGGATTAATATTTTTTGCCATATTATTTTTAATTAATGATATAATAAATTTACCTTTTTCATTATACAATATTTTTGTAATTGAAGAAAGATATGGATTTAATAAAACTACCATAAATACATTTATAATTGATAAGCTTAAAGGATATGGTTTAACTGTTGTACTTGGAAGTATGGTAATGATACCCGTTTTGTATTTTTTTGATACTTATGGTTCAAATGCTTGGTGGATAGCATGGGCATTGATTACTGCTTTTATGATTGCAATACAACCATTATTTGTTCATGTTATTGCTCCAATGTTCAATACGTTTACACCATTGGAGAAGGGTGAGCTCAGAACATCCATTGAAGAGTTCTCCAAAAAAGTAAATTTTCCAATTGGCCGAATAGATGTAATGGATGGAAGTCGAAGATCAGCTCACTCTAATGCCTATTTTAGTGGTTTTGGAAAGTCCAGAAGAATTGCATTATTTGATACACTCTTAGAAAAGCATAGTACTGACGAAATTGTATCTGTTGTTGCGCATGAAGTTGGACATTACAAGAAAAAACATGTAATAACAGGAACTGCTTTAGGAATACTAGAAACTGGATTAATGCTCTATATTTTTAACTTTTTTATTTCAGATATTGAACTTTTTAAAGTATTTGGAGTTTTTGAAACCTCTACATATTGTGGATTAATATTTTTTGGTATGCTTTACTCACCTGTTAGTTTAATTACTTCAATATTTACTACCGCAATGAGCAGGAAAAATGAATTTGAAGCAGATGCATATGCATTGGAAATGACTCAAAAAGAAAAGCCACTGATCTCTATGCTGAAAGGTTTAGCTGCAAGTAATTTATCACATCTAACTCCACATCCATTGATGGTGTTTCTCTCTTATAGTCATCCTCCAGTAACAGATCGTATAAGAGCTGTAGAATTAGCATCATAATTTCATTTAATCCTTTATTATCTACTTTGATGAAAATAAATTTATCTAATATATTTTAATATGGAAAATCCATCAATAGTCCTTTGGATACCAATAATTATTGTTTCACTTTTAAGTATTTTAAAAATGCTAAATAAGGGAGGCCAAAATGGTAAACCATGGATAAGAATAGAAAAGGTAGAAGAGAATGAATAATCACTTAGCTTTACGATCAGGTAATCCTGCATTACAGTCAACAACATTTAATAAACAATTTATTAAAGATTCAAATGGTACTATGACATTAAATGGAACTGTTAACAAAACAGGAATTTCATTACTAATAGTCCTATTTAGTGCTTCTTATACTTGGGTGACCCCAGTGATGCATTCTCTAGCATTACCAGCTACATTTTTAGGTTTTATTTTTGCTATGGTAAATATTTTCAAACCACAAATGGGGCATATTTTTGTACCGGCTTATGCAGTTGCTCAAGGGGTTTTTTTGGGAACTATTTCCATGATATTTAATGGTATGTATCCTGGTATAGTTGTTCAAGCTGTTTTTCTTACATTTGGAACCCTTGGAGCCTTATTATTAGCCTACAAATCTGGATTAATTAGAGCAACAGAGAATTTCAAATTAGGAGTCTTTGCAGCCACTGGTGGTATCGCATTTTTATATTTAATTAATTTTGTAATGGGCTTTTTTAGCTCTGGAATAGGAATTATTTCCAGTAGTAATACCATGGGTATTTTATTTAGTGGTTTTGTTGTTGTAATAGCTGCTCTCAATTTAGTTTTAGACTTTGATTTTATTGAAGAAGGAACTGAGAAAGGCGCACCCAAGTATATGGAGTGGTATGGAGCATTTGGTCTTTTAGTCACATTAATTTGGTTATATTTAGAGATACTGAGATTGCTTGCTAAGCTAAATAGCCGCCGTTAAAAAGTAGATATTATACTATACAAGGTTTATCTTAATTTACAATATGGATAAACCACTAATTACAAATGATGCAGTTGTTTTGGGTGTCCTATTGGGGATATTAGCATTTGTTTTTACAACTTCTAAAAGTCATAGACCTTTCTGGAAAAGTTTTTACAGCATTTTTCCTGCTCTTCTTTTGTGCTATTTTTTACCTTCTATTCTAAATACTCTTGGCATTATTAGTGGGGACAATTCAAAACTTTATTTTGTTGCATCTAGATATCTTTTGCCTTCAAGCCTGGTCCTATTAACAATCAGTATAAATATTCCAGAGATAAAAAAGTTAGGTTCAAAAGCAATCATTATGTTCTTAGCAGGAAGTATTGGAATTATCATTGGAGGGCCCATTAGTATCTTTTTAATATCAATATTTTTTCCAGAAACAATTGGTGGAAATGGTCCTGATGCTATTTGGAGAGGAATGTCAACAATAGCAGGAAGTTGGATAGGGGGTGGAGCCAATCAGGCAGCAATGAAAGAGATATTTAACGTTGGTGATTCAATATTTTCTTCTATGATTGCTGTAGATGTAATTGTGGCAAATATTTGGATGGCATTCTTGCTATATGGTTCTGGGAATAGTAAAAAAATTGATAATTGGTTACAAGCTGATGTATCTGCGATAAAAAATGTAAAAGAAAAAATAGAAAATTATCAATCTCAGATTACTAAAATACCAGACTTTACAGATATTATTCAATTATTAGCTGCTTGTTTTGGAATAACTGCAATAGCACATCTAGGTTCAGACATAATTACACCTTATATAAAATTAAATGCACCCGGTCTTTCGAAATTTAGTTTAACCTCTGGATTTTTTTGGATCATAGTTATATCTACCTCAATAGCATTATTACTTTCTTTTACAAAATTAAAAAATTTAGAAGGTGTTGGAGCATCGAGAATTGGTAGTGTTTTTCTATATATCTTGATTGCAACAATAGGTATGAAAATGGATATAATGGCAATTTTTTATAAACCTAGCTTGTTTTTGATAGGATTAATTTGGATGCTTGTTCATGTAGTCATACTAATAAGTATTGGAAAATGGATTAAAGCTCCTTTCTTTTTTTTAGCAGTTGGTAGTCAAGCAAATGTAGGTGGTGCAGCTTCCGCGCCAATCGTAGCCTCGGCCTTTCATCCTTCATTAGCTCCAGTTGGTGTATTGTTGGCAGTATTAGGTTATGCTTTAGGAACATATGGAGCTTGGATTTGCGGTGTTTTATTAAATTACACCTCAAATAGTATTATGTAAATAATTACAGAAGTATATTTAGTTTATATGAGATATTTATTTATTTTTATTTTTTCATCATTTTCAATTTGTTTTCCCCAATTTGAAAAAAATTTACAATTAGAATTGATTCTTGCTCAAGATGGTGATACAGTACTGATAGAACCTGGTTTTTTCCCAATGCTTGGAACTATATCAATAGAGAATAAAAAGAATCTTACAGTTAAGGGCTCAGGAATTAGTAAATCTATTATTTCATTCAATACACAGATAAGTGGAACAGAAGGGATAAAAATAAAAAACTGTCAGAATATAATTTTTCAAGATTTTTCTATTCAAGGGTATAAACAAGATGCTATTTTATTCGAAAAAGTAAATGGGATAGAGTTAAGAAACTTAAAAATAATGTTAAATCAAGAAAAAGTAGAGAAGAACGATCAAAATAGTCTATTTCTAAAAAATTGCACAAATTTTATCATACAAGATTGTTTATTTAAATCTGCAATTAACTGTGGCTTATCTATATCTGAATCCATAAATGGAGTAGTGAAGTTTAGTGAGTTTATGAAAAATTCAATAGGAATTAAGATTATTAACTCTTCTTCAATAGATATTCATAGTAATAATATTTTTGATAATGCTGGAGGTATTGCATTAATGAGCCTACCTGATTTGTCACTTCCTGATGCAAAAAAAATAAGATTATTTGATAATATCATTAAAGATAATAATTATAAAAATAAATCAAAAATAGAGAATTCAAGCTATTTAGTTCCAAGCGGATCTGGAATTTTTCTTTTGGCAGCTGAAAATTTAGAGATTTTTAATAATAGTATTATTGATAATAAAACTTTTGGTATTTCTATTTTAAGTTACTTGATTACTGGATTATCAACAAAAGATTCACAATACTCTCCATATTCTTCTTCTATATTTATTCATGATAATATTTTAAGAAAAAGAAATAAGATTCCAGAATTGAAAAATCTTATAGGTAGAATATTATTTTATAAGTTCTTTAGAAACACACCTAACATTATTTATGATGGGAATATTAATCCTGTATTCTTAGGAAAATATGATATTCAACCTGATTTTAGGAGAATATGTATAGTCGATAATAAGGGAGCAAGCTATATAAACTTAAATGTTAAAAGAAATTTTAAAACTTGGTATAAACCATATATAGTTCAATATGAAACAGATATTAATGAGTGTTTTTGTGTACAAAAACCATTACCTCAAATTAATATCAAATAGGTTTTTAATATTAAAAAAATAAAAACGGAGAAAAACAAATGCGTTTAAAGATATTCATTATAATATCTATTATAATTTTCTCTTGTGATACGGAGAAAAATAAATTAAACAGAGATGCAATTGGAATAGAGAATCTTATTGGTTTAAATTTTAGTCAAAGTGAACGTGATTCTTTGCTCCCAGATTTAATTTTATTAAAAAATAAATACGACTCGATACGATCTTTAAATTTGTCTAACTCTATTCCGCTGCCTCTCCATTTTAACCCACTTGTAAAGGGTCATCTTTTACCAAATGAAACGAGTAATTACAAATTTGAAGAATTAAAAATAAATAAACCTGATAATATTGAGGAATGTGCATTTTACACTATTGATCAATTATCCCATTTAATAAGAACAAAGAAAATTAAATCTGAGGATTTAACGAAAATGTATATAAAAAGACTAAGAAAATTTGGTCCTGAATTAGAGTGTGTTATCACAATTACAGAAAAAATGGCATTGGAGCAAGCTAAAAAAGCAGATCTTGAAATTCAAAATGGTTTATATCGTGGTCCTCTACATGGAATACCTTATGGTGTTAAGGACCTATTATCAGTTAAGAGTTATAAAACTACATGGGGAGCAAATACACACAAAGAACAAATTATCAATGAAACAGCCACTGTAGTAAAAAAATTAGAAGAAAGTGGTGCGGTTTTAATCGCGAAGTTAACACTAGGGGCTCTAGCATGGGGAGATGTGTGGTTTAATGGTAAAACTAGAAATCCATGGGACCCCAGTCAAGGCTCTAGTGGAAGCTCTGCGGGTCCGGGATCTGCCACAGCAGCTGGTTTAGTTGCATTTTCAATTGGATCAGAAACATGGGGATCAATCATATCTCCCTCTTCAATTAATGGCGTTACTGGTCTTAGGCCTACTTATGGTACAGTTAGCAAAGCTGGAGCGATGGCTCTGAGCTGGTCAATGGATAAAATAGGTCCAATGTGTAGATCAGTAGATGATTGTGCTCTAGTTTATAGTGTTATTAAAGGTTCAGATAATATAGATTTTTCTGTAGTTGATGTGCCATTTCAAATACCAAAAAAAGAAGAATTAAAAGAATTAAAAATTGGATATATTGCTAGTGCCTTTGAAAGTGAAGAAACTTCTGTAAATGATAAATCTGTTTTAGCTAAGTTGAAGGATTTAGGCTTTCAACTAATTCCAATAGAGTTACCAGAATTTCCTACGAATGCATTATCTTTTTTATTAAATGTTGAAGCAGCAGCAGCTTTTGATGAATTAACTAGGAATAATAAAGATGATGAGTTAGTTCGTCAAGAAAAAATGTCATGGCCAAATATTTTTAGACAAGCAAGATATATTCCTGCTGTTGAGTATATTCAAGCAAATAGAGCAAGAGTATTATTAAATGATAAAATGAGAAACTTGTTTCAAAAAATAGACTTATATATTTCTCCTTCTTTTTGGGGTGATAATCTATTAAGAACTAATTTAACAGGTCATCCATGCATTGTACTTCCAAATGGATTTGATAAATCAGGTTTACCAACGAGTATAAGTTTTATTGGTGATCTGTATAAAGATGGAACTTTAGTATCAATTGCAAAAGCCTATCAAGAAGAGACTACTTGGCATAAAAAATATCCACCAAGATTCTAACCTAAATAAAGAATATTATTTTTGATAAGACAAGCAATAAATCATTTAAAAATTCAGGATCCAGAAATAAAACATTTATTGGATGCTTTCATTATTGAAGACTTACAGCCAGTTAAAAATTATTTTAAATCCCTTACTAGAATTATTATTTTTCAGCAATTAAGTGGTAAAGCAGCTCAAACTATTTTAAATAGGTTCTTATTACTTTTTCCTGATAAAAATTATCCTTTACCTGAAGATGTTTTACTGGTAAGTGATAAAGATCTTCGTGGTGTAGGGCTTTCTAGCTCTAAAACAAATTACTTAAAAAATATTTCTAAAGCTTTTATCAATGAAACATTTGATCATAAGAATATTAATGAATGCAATGATAAAGAAATAATTGAACAATTGGTTAAGATTAAAGGCGTAGGTCCATGGACGGCACAAATGTTTTTAATTTTCACCTTGAATAGATTAGATGTTTTTCCCATTGGAGATTTGGGAGTTCAGAAGGGGTTTCAGAAATACTTTGAATTAGAAAAAATACCAACCTCTTATGATATGTTGTCCAGATCAGAAATATGGAAACCTTATAGAACCATTATGACCCTATATTTTTGGAAGCTTGCTGATAATTTATAAATGTGGCAATCTAATTATTAAATATAATATTAAAATAATTAGTGTTTATTTTATGAGTATTTTTTATATCTTAATTGGAATAAGTCATTTTTTTATTTCTGAGTGGTATATGCAAATTATTCCGCCTATTTTTCCTTTTAAATTAGAGTTAGTATATATAAGTGGATTCTTTGAAATTTTATTTGGTTTTTTATTAATATTTAAACGTGTTCGATTTATTATATCTTGGTTAATAATTTTATTACTTATTGCAGTTTATCCATCAAATATATACTTAGCAATAAGTAACGGACAGGCTTTAAATATTTCACCTTTTATTGCTTGGTTAAGACTCCCTCTTCAATTTGTATTTATTTTTGTAGCATACTGGCACTCAAAAGATTAAAGTTTGATTAACTATATTTATTAGAAATGGAAATAAAAAAATAACATATGAAAAAAGATTTTGAAATTATAATTATTGGAGCGGGATTATCTGGTCTTACTTGTGCATATGAATGTAAAAAAAGAAATAAAGATTTTATTTTAGTTGAAAAATCTGATAGAGTTGGTGGTAAGATAGGATCAATTAAAGAAAATGGTTACATATTTGATTTAGGGTTTCAAGTATATAATACAAATTATATAGAGGCGAATGGTTATTTAAATATGGAAGAGTTGAAACTTAATTTTTTTAAACCGGGTGCATTAATTTATGATAAAAACTCATTTAAAATTTTTTCGGATCCAATTAGAGATCCAATCACTGTATTTCATACTTTATTTTCTGGATTATCTACATTTAAAGATAAACTTAAAATATTAAACTTAAAATATTCATTAAAAGATTACTCTATTGATAATGATAATACAGAAGAAAGTACAACATTAAAATTTCTTGAAGAGTATGGATTTTCAGAAAAAATAATTAATTGTTTTTTCAAGCCTTTTTTTTCAGGTATATTTTTGGAAAATAAACTAGAAACATCTTCAAAATTTTTTAAATATGTTTTTTCAAACTTTAATAGAGGTTATGCAACCTTACCAAAAAATGGTATGCAAGAAATTCCTAACCAGCTTTATAATAAACTAGATAAAGGGTCTATACTTTTTAATAAAAAAGTTTTAAAAATTAATAATAAAGGTGAAATAACTCTAAATGATCAACAAATACTAAAAGCTAAACATATAGTTTTAACTGGAAACCTTGATAAATTCACAGAAGAGAAAATCTCTTTTAAATCAAATTCTGTGAAAACCATATACTTTAGTACTTCAATAAAAATTAAAAATTCAAGTTATATTAACCTATTTCCTCATGATGATTTAATAAATAACATTGCTGTGCTTACTTCAATTTCGGAAGCCTATTCAAATAATGAAGATTCACTATTATCAATTTCAATTATTAATACTGACATTGGAAAAGATGATTTGATACCAATAATAAAATTAAAATTGTCAAATTTTTACAGAGCAGAAATTTCCGATTTTACCTATTTAAAATTTTTTGATTTAAAAAAAGCTACGATAACTCAAAACGTGGGGCATTTTGAAAAAAGAATAAAGTGCAATAATAAAATAATTTTTGCTGGTGAATATACTACGAATGGTAGTATCGAGGGTGCTATTCAATCTGGGAAACAAGCTTTTGAGAAGATTGTTTCAATGGAAAACTAAAAATGATCTTTGATTTTATTATAATTGGAGCTGGACTTTCTGGATCTTATGCTGCCTCAAAATTAATTGAAAATAGTAAAACTGTTTTAGTATTAGAAAAAAGCCGTGGTATCGGTGGAAGGTTTTCAACAAAACCAATTTCAAATGATATTGTTGATTATGGATGTCAATATATGAACCCTAAAACTAAATTAGTTAATAATATTTTAAAAAACCTTGAAAAAAATAAAGTACTAAACCAAGTAGAGATAGAAGAAGGGAAGAAAGTGTACGTTTCTCCTTATGGTATGAATAAAGTACCTCAATATTTTGCTATGAATATCCCTGTGCTAACAAATACAAAGGTTATTAAGATAAAAAAGGTTCACTCCCACTGGTTGATTAAAACGGATTTAATGGAATTTAAATCTAAATTTTTAATTTCATCTATTCCAATTCCTCAAAATATACAACTTTTTAAAAAAAGTAATCTTGAATTAAATCTTTCAGATTTACCACAAATTAATTATAGGTCCTTTTTTACGATAACATGTGTAAGTGAATCTATAAATAGAACAATATTAAGTAAACCTAATAAAGAGTTTTCTTGGATATGTAATAATACTTTAAAAGGTCTTCGAAATGAAAAAAATATATACACGTTAAATACATCTACCTTGTTAACCAACCAATTAATAAATCAAAAAAAAGATAAGATAAAAATTCTACTTAAAAAGAAACTGGAATTATTTGGAATAGAAAATTTTCAAAACCTATCAATACATTTTTGGAAGTATGCTTTTTCTGATTCAGGGTCTGGAATTGATAGTTATTTGAATAATGATCTTAATTTAGGTCTTTGTGGAGATGGTTTTGGTCAAGGGAAAGTAGATGGTGCAATCACATCCGCAGATATTTTGGTAAAAAATGTAATATAAAAATTTTTAAAAACGAAAAAGTGCACATTGAATAAATAAGTCTTTGAATGCTTTAACTGTATGTTTAATTGGTTTAGAATAGCCACCGCCCATAAAGATAACAATAGGATTTCCCTTTCTCTTTGCAAACTCAAGAACCATTTCATTTCTATTTTTTAAACCATTGTGATCCAGTAAAAGATGACCTAGATTATCAGAATCTAAAGAATCAACACCAGCTTGGAAAAAAATTATATCACTTTTAATTTTTTCTAAACTTCGAAGATTCTTTTTCAGTATATCTAAATATTCATCATTTTTAGTTCCTTTTCTTAGATTAATATCAAGATTACTTTTTTCTTTTTTAAGAGGATAGTTTTTTTCACAATGCATAGAAAAAGTAAAAAGGTTATCATACCCTTTAAGAATTGAGGCAGTACCATCGCCTTGGTGAACATCTAGATCAACTATTATTATATTTTTCAGACTAAAGTCTCGGATTGCGATTTTGGAACAAACAGCTATATCATTAAAAACACAATAACCCGCCCCGTACTGAAAAAACGCATGATGAGTTCCACCAGCCATATTTGCTGAAATAGAAGAATTTATTGAAGATTTGAGTGCTCCAATACTACCACCCATTATTTTTAATGTTCTTTCAAAAATTTTATTATTCCAAGGAAGTAACCCAATTTTTCTTTTTTCTTTTATATCCAGTTTATCCTCAAAAAATTTTTTCACATAATCTGAGTCATGTGCTAAAAGGATATCAGTTATCTTTGCTTTTTCTGGTAGTATAAAGTCTATATATTTATTGTAATTAGAGTTTACTATTTCATTATAAATAAGTTGGTATCTTTCTTTTGGGAATCTCGATCTGTCATCAATTCCATTAGTATATATTGGGTCGTAGTAAATATCCATAAAAAACATTAATATTTTATAAATTAAAACTAGTATTTATTAGTTATAAATTATTTTGATTTATTTTAAAAACTTAAATAAAAAAAAAGGAAATTATCATGGACAGAAAGCTTGCTACAATTTTTGCTTCTGATGTTGTTGGCTTTAGTAAGATGATGGGCTTAGATGAAGTTAAGACATTACAAATTCTAAAGGAAAGGCGCTCTGTCATTGATGCTATTATAGATGAACATCAAGGAATTATTTTTGGTAGTGCAGGTGATAGTGTTATAGCTGAATTTTCTAGTCCCATCAAAGCAGCAGAGGCTGCAATCACAACTCAATTAAAGATGCGCACAATGAACCAAAATAAACTGGAATCTGATCAAATGACTTTTCGGGTTGGCATCAATATCGGTGATGTAATGGTGACGGATAATAACTTATTCGGAGATGCTGTTAATATTGCTGCACGATTAGAGGCAGCTGCAAAACCATCAGGGATTTGCATATCTCAAACTGTTTTTGACATGATTAATCGAAAAATAATGGTCTCATTTGAAGATGCAGGTCAGTTGGATTTGAAAAACATTGACTTTCCTATAAAAGCATTTCATGTTCTTGAAAATAAAGGTACGCCAAGATTTACTCAGGATTCAGATGAAGTAAAAATTAAAATTAAAGAAGCAGAGCCAGGGTCTGTAGCGATACTTTTGTTTAAAAATCTAAGTAATGATGATGAACAAGAATATTTTTGTGAGGGTTTTTCAGAAGACCTCCTTTCTATGCTTTCGAGGTATAATAAATTAGTAGTTATCTCTAGTCATGCTAGTTTTGCATATAAAGAAAAGAAAAAAACATTTAAAGAGATAGGAGAAGATCTAGGTGTTAAGTATTTGATACATGGTAGTGTCAGAAAATTAGGTAAAAGGATGCGAATAAATGCAAATTTAGTATCAACAAAAAATGAAGTGTCCATTTGGTCAGATAATTTTGATCTATCAGTTGATGAAGTTTTTGATGTACAGGACAAAATTGCTGAAGAAATGGTAGCAACAATTGTTGGTAGAGTAGAAGCAGATTCATTGAATATCCTTAATATAAAACGACCTGAAAATATGGATGCATATGATTTAGTCTTAAAAGGTCTTGACTATGCAAGAAAAGGAAATATTATTAAAGAAAATACTGAAAACGCTGTAAAATTATTTGAACAAGCTATTGAGGTGGAACCATCTTATGCGAGAGCACATGCTTGGAGAGCATGTTCATTAGGAAACCTTGCTGACTGGGAAGATTCTCCTGATCCCAGTATATTTGAAAAAGTAATAAAATCAGCAAATTTAGCATTGGAACTAGACCCAAATGAGCCAGAGGTACATAGAGTTATGGGTGCAATAAAATTATGGTTTGAAAGAGATTATGACCTTGGTAAATATCACTTCGAAAGAGCAAGGGAGCTTTGTCCTAGCGATGTATATATAATTTCAAGGTATGCTACTATGTTAATATATTTTGGTGAATTTAGTGAAGCCTTATCAGAAATAAAAAGAGCTATGAGGTTGGATCCATTTTCTCATGATTTATTATTTGGAGTTGAAGGACTATGTTATTTTTGGTTAGAAAATTATAGCAAATCTATTGAAAGCTTTAAAAAACTAAAAGTAATTAGAGTACAAAATTTTTATTTAGCTTTATCATTTTTCAAAAATGGAGATAAGAGATTAGCAAAAGAAAAACTTAATGAAGCTTTAACTGTAACTGGTAAAGATATTAATTCATTTATCAGTTCTGAGCCGTATAAAGATCAAACCTTTTTGGATAAATTAAAATCTGATTTACAAGAACTTTCTAAATAAAAATTTAATATACAATTAATGAAAAACGCTATTTTACCTATATTTTGATTTTATTAGATTTAATTATGTTAAGAAAAAGAACTATTCTAGTCATTTTTTTATTTACTCCATTAATTGCAGGAATTAAAGTTCCTGTTTCTGAATTGGTACTTAAAGAACAATTTTGGTATTATGGTGATTCTAATATTCCTTTCTCTGGAACTGCTTTTATAGTTTCAGAGAAGACAGGAAATATAATCCAACAAGCTAATTATGTTGATGGTTTAGCTTGGGGTAAATATTACGAATGGTGGCCAAATGGTGAGCAAAAAGTTTATGGAACTTACAGATATGATTTGATGTTCGGTCGTTGGAAATTCTTTTATGAAACTGGAAAAATTGCAAGTGCAGGTAGCTATAAAAATGGTATAGGACATAATCCCAGAAAATTATTAAAAAAAGTCCCTAAGGAGGGAATTAATGGTTTGTGGACTTATTGGAATAAAAATGGAAGGAAGGTAGAAGAAGGATATTATGATAACAATGGCAATGAGAAAGGAAATTGGGCTTTTTGGGATTTGAATGGGAAAAAGCATTTGGGTAAAAAAATTAGTCATGAAACTTTTAAAAATAAAAATACTCTTAAACAATTGGATGGGATATATATTGTAGCAAACTCTTTTAACGATACCCTCATCAATCATACAGCAGCTCATGGATCAATAAAAAATGGTAGTTTAGACGGATTATGGAAATTTTGGAATATAAATGGGCTTTTATCTCTAAAACAGTTTTATAAAAACGGATCTCCATATGGATGGTTTACATCTTACAATGAACAGAATGGGGGGAAAAGTGAAGAAGGATTAGTTCTAGGTTACGATTCCTATGGAAACCTAATTAAGGATGGTAAATGGATGATTTGGGATACAACGGGAATTCTAAAAGAGGAAGTTAATTATGAGAATGGTAAGCGTAACGGATTAACAACACTCTTTTCTCCCGATGGTAATCAAAATACAAAGATTACCTATAAAGAATCCTTGCCGTGGAATGGGGAATGGTGCTTGTGGTATTTAGACGGAAATAAGAAAGAATCAGGTTACTATGAGAAAGGTAAAAAAAAGAGTCCTTGGATTTCATGGTTTAAAAATGGACAGAAGAAATATGAAATAAATTATGAAAATAATAAAAAACATGGATCTTATACTGAGTGGAATATTGAAGGCAAATTGATAAAAGATATTAATTATGTTCAAGGAGTGCCTATCTCTGAATATTTAGTAGTATATCAAGGGAAAGGTTATACTGAAATTAATAAATATAAAGGGCAATTATCTGGATCTTACATTAGTTGGTATTCAAATGGAAAAAAAAAGGAAGAAGGATTTTATAAAGAAGGTAAAAAAAACGGTAACTGGGATGGGTGGTATTCTAATGGTGAAAAAAAATATAGTGCAAAGTTTATAAATGGCGGAGCAACAGGTATTTATACTGAATTAGATCAAAATGGAAGGGTTTTAAAAAGTGTTGAATATGAAAATGGTGGTATTATAAACGAATATCACGTCTTGAGAGATGAAAATGGAATTATTGAATTTCATAAAATAAAAGGTGTTCTTAACGGGCTTTGGACTCGTTGGTATATAAATGGACAAAAAGCAGAAGAAGGATTTTACGAAAATGGGAAAAAAAGTGGTAAATGGAATGGTTGGTTCTCTACTAAAAAAGTTAAATATAATAGTGAGTATATGAATGGGAAGCGCTCAGGTATTCATCTCTCATGGGATGAAAATGGGAAAAAAACTCAAGAAATTATATATAATGATGGTAAAAAAATTAAAGAATTTTTAATAATTCATAATAATATTGGCTTCACGGAAGTAAATAAAAAAGATGGAAAACTTGATGGAAAATGGGTCAAATGGTTTTCAGAAACTGAAAAAGAAATAGAAGGCCAATATAATGATGGTAAAAAAATAGGCAGTTGGTCAATATACAGTAAAACTGGCACTGTTATAGAAGAATGGAATTATGATAGCCAAGGTAGAAATTTATATGAAATAAAATATTATGATAATGGTACGGTGAAAAAATATTGTGACTATTTTTCAAAAACAATTCAACACTACAATAGTGATGGCTCAATTAGTGGTGAAAAAATTTCATTTTGAAGTCTGTTTAGTTATTTAAAGTATAAGATATATTAGACCCTTTTTTGAATAGAAGGGTCTTTTATTTATTTTTTTTTAGAATTGTATTATCTTATCTAAATTTTAAAAATTTTGGAGGTATTTAAAATGAATTACAGACGTTTAGGGAAAACAGGATTGAAAGTAAGTGAACTATCTTACGGATCCTGGGTAACATTTTCTTTCCAAATCGGGCAAAAAAAAGTAACAGAAATGTTAAAACTAGCTTATGATAGCGGAATCAATTTTTTTGATAATGCTGAAGCATACGCTTCAGGAGAGTCAGAGAAATTAATGGGAAAGTCTATAAAGGATTTGGGATGGGGACGAGATACGTATATTGTATCAAGTAAAGTTTTTTGGGGTGGTAAGAAACCAACTCAAAATGGTCTAAGTCATAAACATATTATGGATGCTTGCCATGCAGCATTGAAGAGGCTTAAAGTAGAATATTTAGATTTATTTTTCTGTCACAGGCCCGACCCAGATACTCCTATCGAGGAAACTGTTCGAGCTATGCATACTTTGATTTTACAAGGAAAGATTTGCTATTGGGGTACATCTGAATGGAGTTATGAGCAAATTGCAGAAGCCTATAAAGTAGCTAAAGAGCTAAATTTAACACCTCCATCTATGGAACAACCTGAATATAATATGTTTAATAGGGTTAAAATTGAAAAAGAATTTTTACCGTTGTTTAAAAAGTATCAACTAGGAACTACTATATGGAGTCCTTTATGTTCAGGTCTTTTAACTGGCAAGTACCTTGGTAAATCTCCAAAAAATACAAGAACTAGTTTAAAAAACTATAAGTTTATTAAAGATAATTTTGAATCTGATGAGTTTGCTAAAAAACATGATATAGTAAAACAATTAAAAGATTTATCTCAAGAAATAGATATACCGCTTGTAAACCTTTCTTTATGTTGGTGCTTAAAAAATAAAAATGTAAGTACTGTTATATTAGGTGCATCAAAAATAAGTCAATTAAAGCAGAATTTAAAAACCCTGGATTTTATAGATATAGTTGATAATTCGGTATTAAAAAGGATTGAAGAATTAATTTCATAAAGTGAGTTTTTATATTGTACATAATTACTAAACCTGAAATAATTAAAATTTTAAATAAACATCAATTTGAAAATAGAATAAAAAAAGGATTCATCTCCTATTCTAAAAAACAGGCAGTTATTCCACCAGTAGGGGAACTATTTTTTAAAGAGCCTCCTGGTGAAGTTCATATAAAATATGGATATATAATAAATGAAAAATATTATGTTATTAAAATAGCTTCAGGTTTTCCTAGGAACGGTGAGATTGGATTAACTAACTCGCAGGGAATAATGTTATTATTTAATCAAAAATCAGGGGAAATAGAATCAATTTTATTGGATGATGGATATTTAACTGATATAAGAACTGCAATTGCTGGAAAAATATGTGCAAAACAATTTACAAATGATATCAAAACAATCGGAATAATCGGAAATGGTATTCAAGCAAGACTCCAATTAAAATATCTTTTAGACTATACACCATGTAGAGATGTAATGATCTGGGGTAGAAACCTTGGACATTTAAAACAATACAAAAAATCAATTGAGAAACTTGGATTTAATGCTAAAATTGCCTCTTCAATATCAAAATTAAGTGATATTTGTAATTTAATTATTTTGACAACATCAAGTAAGAAACCCCTTCTTTTCAAAGAACACTTAAAACCAGGAATGCATATAACTGCATTAGGTGCGGACACTAAATTGAAAAGAGAATTAGGTCCAGGAGTTCTTTCTTCAGCAGATTTAATTATTGCAGATAGTATTGAGCAATGTAAAATAAGAGGTGAAATATCTCATTCTCTAAACGAAGGTGAAATTTCTATAAATGATATAGTGGAACTAGGTAATATATTAGACAATACATCTATGGGAAGAAAGCATGAAAATGACATTACAATAGCAGATCTTACTGGAGTGGCCGTTCAAGATGTTAGTATAGCAAGTAAAATATTTGAATTATATTTAAAAAGTATTAATGAAATTTGAAATTTTTGATTTAGAAAGAAATCAATCTTTATATGAAAATAAAGTAGATTATAATTTATCTGAAAGTGGAGTTCATCCCTTAAAGATAGCCGAAATTTTAACATCAGAAGAGCAAAAAGAACTATTAGAACTAGAACTATCCTATGGATATACAAACGGTACTGTGAAATTAAGAGATAAAATAGCAGCTATGCATGGCAAAAATTTATCTAGGGAAAATATTCTAATTACTTCAGGGTCAGCTGAAGCTAATTTTTTATCAGTCCTTACGAAACTAGAACGAGGTGATGAAATAGTTTATATGACTCCTAACTATTTACAAATTGCTCATTTATCTAGAAGTTTAGGAATTAGAATAAAAGAATTACCTTTACAGCAGAATCTTGGGTGGCAATGGGACATAGATGAATTAAAAGCCTTAATTTCTACAAAAACTAAGATGCTTGTAGTCTGTAACCCCAATAACCCTACGGGGTCTATAATGTCTGATAGTGTTTATGATGAAATTGTTAATATTTCTAACGAAAATAATATGTGGATATTATCTGATGAGGTTTATAGAGGATCTGAATTAAATGGAATAGAATGCCGTTCATTTGCAGGAGTTACAAAAAAAACTATAGTTAATGGAGGACTAAGTAAAGCATATAGTCTACCTGGTTTGAGGTTGGGGTGGACGATTGGAGATGAGAAATATATTCAAAAAGCTTGGTCTTTACATGATTATACTGTGATAAGTATCCCAATTATGAGTGACTGGATTGCATCGATTATTCTTGATGATGATAGGAGGGGAAAAATTTTAAAAAGAACGAGAAATCATTTGATTAATAATTTTAAAATAATAGATAAATGGTCAAAAAACATTTCTGATTTGACAATAACAATGCCTGAAGCAGCAGCTATAACTTTTGCAAAATTAAATAAAAATATTTTATCTGAGGACTTTGTTTTTTCGTTAAGAGATGAAAAAAGTGTCTTACTTACTGCTGGGAAATGGCATGGACTAGAAGGGTATGTAAGGATTGGATATGGAGCGCCAAAAACCTATATCAAAAGTGCTCTTGATAGAATATCTCAATACCTATTGAATAACTAAAAATAAAATAATTTATTTAATAAAACCTAGAATAGGTGTAGTATTTTTTAGACCATCTATTTCAATTATTATGGAATTTTTATGCAAGAATTAAACTTAGATATTTTTAGAGAATATGATATAAGAGGAAATGTGGATGATGATTTTCCAGATCATATAGTAATTAAACTTGGGAGAGCTTTTGGCACTATTATCAAAAGAAAAGGGGGGCAAGAATTAGCAATTAGTGGAGATATTAGAAGTTCAACTCCCAATTTAATTAATTGTTTTAAGAAAGGCGTTTTGGATACGGGTATAGATATAATTAACCTAGGGATTATACCCACTCCTGTAAATTATTTTTCTATGTTTGAACTAGATGTTTTTGCAGCTGTTCAAATCACTGGTAGTCATAATCCACCTGAGTATAATGGATTTAAATTTTCTTTAGATAAAAAACCATTTTTTGGGGATGAAATTCAAACCTTATATAATATTATAAAGAATAATGATTATGAAAAAGGAGAAGGCTCAGAGGCACGATATAAGATTTTGAAAAAGTATCAAGATATGATTGTTGAAAAAATAAATATTAGAAAACCGATGAAGCTTGTGATGGATTGTGGTAATGCAACTGCATCAATTAATTCTCCTGAAATTTTCAGAGCACTTGGCATAGAAGTAAAAGAATTATATTGTGAACCAGATTCCACCTTTCCTAATCACCATCCTGATCCGACAGTTGAAAAAAATTTAAAAGATCTAATTATTGAGATTAAAAAAGACCATTATGATTTAGGTATCGCATTTGATGGAGATGGAGATCGAGTTGGTGTCGTAGATGAAAATGGGAAAATAATCTGGTCTGATCAATTACTTTCGTTATTTTTACCAGAAATTATAAAAAATGGAGAAGATATTCTTTTTGATGTTAAGTGCTCTAAATCACTTGAAGATATGGTCTTAAGATATGGTGGAAATCCAATAATGTGGAAAACTGGTCATTCTTTGATAAAAGAAAAGATGCTTGAGTTAGGCTGCAAGCTTGGTGGTGAAATGAGTGGACATATATTTTTTGCAGATGATTATTTTGGTTATGATGATGCAACTTATGTAGCTGCCAGATTAGTACAATTACTTTCAAAAACAGATAAAAAACTTTCAGAGCTTATATCAGAAATTCCAGTCTATTATTCAACACCAGAATTAAGAATGGAGGCAGAAAATGATCGAGAGAAATTTCGTATAACAGAAGAAGCTGTAAAATATTTTTCATCTAAATATGATTGCATTACAATTGACGGAGTTAGAATAAAATTTAAAGATGGTTGGGGTTTAGTAAGAGCATCAAATACTCAGCCAGTTATTGTATGCAGATTTGAAGCAAATAGTACTGAAAAAAAAGATGAAATCCAGAACCTTATTCTAACTAAGCTTCAGGAATTTGGTCAGTTAAAATTAGAAGAATATTAATGATAAAATTTGATGATTTAATTCAGTTTATTAGAAATGAAGTTAATAAAAGTATAAAAAAAATACCGATTCCAGAAGAGCCAAAGTATTTATATAATCCTATTAGATACTCTTTAAAGGGGAATGGAAAAAGATTCAGGCCAATATTAGTACATTTAGTTGGACGTGCAAATAAAATAGATCCAAATATAATAATGAATTTTTCTATTTCGGTTGAATTGTTACATAACTTTACATTGATACATGATGACATCATGGATAAAGATATAATTAGGCATGGGAAAAAAACAATTCATGAAAAGTGGGATGAATCATCTGCAATCTTAGCCGGTGATGGGATTTTTGCATTATCGCAAATAATTTTGAGTAGTATAAAAAATAGCGAGTTAAGTATATATTTTAATAAGGCAACTCTAGAAATCTGCGAAGGTCAAGCTTTAGATAAAGAATTTGAAAATAATAATGAAATAACTCATAATGAATATTTAAACATGATAGATAAAAAAACTGGCGCTTTACTTTCTCTTTCTTCTATACTATGTCCTATTTATTCTGGTTTAGATGATGATATAATTTCGTTATATAATCAATATGGTAGAAATCTGGGAAAAGGGTTTCAAATTCAGGATGATTTATTGGAAATTACTTCTGATCAAAATCAAATGGGTAAAAGCCTTGGTAGTGATTTACTTGAGGGTAAGCAGACTATAATGGTAATTAAAGCAAGAGAGAAAGACCCAGAAGGATGGCGGCAATTAATAAAATCATCTAATCCATTAAATATTATTAATAATTCCCGTGAATTTTTTATTGATAATGGGATTATTGACTTCACTAAACTTATGGCAAAATCTTATTTTAATTCTGCACGGGAGAATTTGAACCAATTAGATAATATAGAAGTAGAAGAACTTATAAAATTTACAAACTTAATAGAAAAAAGGACTTTTTGATGGAAAGAAAAATATTAGATCCACAAAATATGTACAAGGCAATATGGGAATTTCCAGAAAATATGAAGGAAGCTTATGAACTTGGAAATTCAATAGTGCTAAAAAATAAATTTAATAAAATTCAAAATATTGTGATTGCTGGTATGGGAGGTTCAGCAATAGGTGGTGATGTGATGTCAGCATTAGAATCAAAAAACATTGATTTACCAGTGGTTGTATGTCGTAGTTATTCTCTACCTAGCTGGGTAAATGAAAAAACCCTTGTTCTATGTTCTTCATACTCAGGAAATACAGAAGAGACACTTCAAGCTTTAGATGATGCTGTCAAAAAAAATGCACAAATATGTGGTATTACAACTGGTGGTAAAATAGGTATAAAAATAAAAGAATTAGGTCATGATTTAATATTGATCCCATCTGGGTTACAACCGCGTGCTGCATTAGCCTTCTCTTTTATTCCAATGATAAAATTATTAGAAAAAATTGGTGTAATAAATCCTGATATTGATAATTGGTTAAACCCTACAATCAATAGCTTGAAAGAAGTAAGACAATTATACTCAAAGGATAATAAAAAAAATCCAGTTTATGATTTATCTCAAAGAATTTATAAAAAAATACCAATTATATACGCAGATACATCATCTCTCGGTGTTGTTGCGACACGACTTAAAGGGCAAATTTGTGAAAATTCAAAAATGTTGGCATATCATAATGAACTTCCGGAATTAAATCATAATGAGATTGTTGGGTGGGAAAATAATTCAAAAATATTTAAATATTTACATTTAATATGGCTTAAAGATATCTCTGATAATAGTAGAACTAAAATAAGGCAGAACATTACAAGTGATATTCTAAATGAAGAAAATATAAAACAAGATTCAATTCATGTTAAAGGGAAAACATTTCAGGAGCGTTTTTTACACATGGTCCATTATGGTGATTGGTTGAGCTTTTGGTGTGCAATAAATCATGAAACGGACCCAAGTCCAGTATTTAAAATATCAAGGTTAAAGGATGAACTATCAGAAAAATGATGATACCTGTTAATGTTACTAAAATTTCATATCATTCTAAGAGCAGGAGCTATGCTGTAATTCTAAAAGAAATTGGAGGTAGTAGGTGCCTTCCCGTTATAATTGGATCATTCGAAGCTCAATCTATCGCTCTAGCTATAGAACTGGTTAAAACACCAAGGCCACTTACCCATGATTTAATATGTGACATCATATCAGCATTGGAAGTAACATTAAAATCAGTAAACATTAGCACTTTAAATGATGGTGTCTATTTCTCAGAAATAAAGTTTAATTCTGTTGATAAAAGAGAACAAACTCTTGATGCAAGACCTAGCGATGCTATCGCAGTAGCATTAAGAATGCAAATCCCAATATTTGTTTCTAAGAAAGTTTTTGAACAATCAAATATTGATGAGGACACTTTGATAAAACAAGAATATAATAAAAACAAAGAGAGTATTAAAATTTCTATTTTAGAGCTTCAAGAAAAGTTAGATACTGCTATTGAAAAAGAAGAGTATGAATTAGCTGCAACTCTTCGAGATAAAATAAATAAATTAGAAGATTAATATTCAGCTCCAAGTTTTTCCAAGGCTTGCTGCGCAGCAATTTGTTCAGCTGTTTTTTTATTTGTTCCTATTCCAGAAGGAAAAGTCTTTGATCCTATTTTTACAACAATTTCAAAAGTTCTCTGATGTTCTGGTCCTGTAATTGATTTTACATTAAATACAGGACTATCAATCTCCTTGGAATGACAATATTCTATTAATTTACCTTTATAGTTTGTTGATTTCCATGCTTCATTGCGATGTGCCCAAATTGTTTTTAATATTAAATTCCTACATGGTTCAATTCCACCATCAAGATAGATTGATCCAATCAGAGCCTCTAATAAATTTGCTGATTGTTTTTCAGCAATCTTTTGAACACTTAAATCAACACTTTTTTCAATTTTAAGGTGTTTCATCAAATCAAGCAAATATCCAATAGAGGCCAAGAATGGTTTTTGAACTAAAGCAGCTCTTTTTTGAGTTAGAAGACCTTCATCTCCTAAAGGAAATTCGCGCATTAATTCTCTACTAATAATAATGTCTAGTACTGAATCGCCTAGAAATTCAAGTCTTTCATAGTTACCACGTGGAGATGAATCGAGTGATTTATGAGTGAATGCTTGTTTTAGATACCTCTTATCTTCAAAAATATAATTAATCTTTTTCTCAAGATCAGAAACTGGATTTGACTTACTTTTAAGATATTTTCTAAGCTTGAAAAATATTTTCAAGCATATTTCCTAATACAGATAACAGCGTTATGCCCTCCAAATCCAAATGTATTTGATAGAAGAGAAGTTACTTCTTTTTGTTGTGCTGAGTTGGGGACGTAGTCTAAGGTACATTCAGGATCAGGAATATCATAGTTGATAGTAGGCGGTATTATTTGTTCCATAATTGTTTTTATTGAAGCAACTGCTTCAATACCGCCAGCAGCACCTAAAAGGTGTCCAGTCATTGATTTTGTAGAACTGACTTTAATCTTCTTGCTGTGCTCTTTGAATAATGAGATTATAGCTGCGGATTCATTTTTATCATTGAATGGTGTAGATGTACCATGTGCATTAATATAATCAATTTGATCAAGATTTAGATTTGAATCTAGAACTGCTCTCTCCATTGCTTTTAAGGCACCAATTCCACCAATCGAGGGCTGTGTTATATGAAATGCATCATCTGTTGCACCATAGCCAGCTAATTCAGCTAGTATATTTGCTCCACGGCTCAATGCGTGAGACTCCCTTTCAATAACAATCATTCCTGAACCTTCACCGAGAACAAATCCATCTCTAGACATCTCAAAAGGTCTACTTGCCTGTTCAGGGTTATCATTATTTTGAGATAGAGCTTTCATATTTGCAAAGCCAGCAATTGTCAAAGGAGTAACACTAGCTTCAGTACCACCAGTTATCATGACATCCGCATCTCCGGCGAGAATGAGTCTCATTGCCATTCCAATGGCATCTGTTGCCGAAGCACACGCTGAGGTTACAGTTTGGTTAGGTCCTCGAAAGCCCCACCTTATAGAAAGATGTCCACCAGCAATATTTGAAATCATTTTAGGAACAAATTGAGGTGATACTCTACGAGCTCCTTTATTTTCAATATTTGAATGCTGTTCTTCTAAAGTCTGTATTCCGCCAACACCTGTACCAATTGTTACCCCAACACGATCAAGGTTTAGTTTTTTTGAGTCTAGCCCAGCCATTGACACAGCTTCATTAGTTGCAACAATAGCATAAGTTGAAAATGGATCTAGTTTTCTTAATTCTTTTGAATCTAAAACATTTTCAGGGTTAAAATTTTTAAGTTCCCCTGCAATTTTAACCCTATGATTAGAAGTATTAAAATATGTAATGGGTGCTATACCGCTATTCCCACTAACAATGTTATTCCAATATTCGGTTACATTATTTCCATTTGGAGCCAGAACGCCTAGGCCTGTAATTACTATCTTATCACGACTCATTATGTTTATTTAGTTTTCTCTATATAATCAACAGCAGAACCAACTGTTGTAATGTTTTCAGCATCTTCATCTGGGATTTCTATACCAAATTCTTCTTCAAATTCCATGATAAGTTCAACTGTATCTAGCGAATCTGCACCTAAATCATTTACAAAATGTGCTTCTGATTTAATAGAATCTTCTTCAACACCTAGTTTATCAATTATTACCTCTTTAACTTTATCAAATGTAGACATTTATTCTCCTTATTAGTTAATTACTCTACCACCATCAACGGTGATTGTTTGTCCAGTTATGTAGTTTGCTTCATCCGAAGCAAGAAAAAGAGCCGCATAAGCTATATCTTCTGGTTTGCCAGTTCTTGCTTGTGGAATTCTTTTGAGTAGTTCATTTTTAACATTTTCTGGTAAATCTTCAGTCATCTCAGTTTCTATCCAACCTGGAGCGATACAATTTACTGTAATTCCTCTAGTTGCGACTTCTTTTGCAATTGACTTTGTCATTCCAATTAATCCTGCTTTTGAGGCTGAATAATTTGCTTGCCCTGGATTACCAGTAAGTCCAACAATTGATGTAATATTAATCACTCTACCAGATTTATTTTTCATCATTGGGCGTATAGCTGCTTTCATACCATGAAAAGCACCCTTTAAATTTGTATCTAATACCGTATCCCATTGATCTTCATTCATTCTCATAAGCAATGCATCTCTAGTAATTCCAGCATTATTTACTAAAATATCTAATCTTTTATTTTCAGAATAAATATTTGAGATTGCATCTGAAAAAGCTTTACCATCACTTACATCACAACTTATAGATGAAGCTGAAAGACCACTGTTTTTTAATTGATTTACTAAATTTTCTATTTTTTCTTTTGAGCGAGCAATACAAACTACATGAGCTCCAGCTTCAGATAATTTTTTTGCAATAACTTCCCCAATACCTTGAGAAGCACCCGTCACAATTGCTATTTTCCCCGATAAATTAAACATTTAAATTTTCCAATTCTTGTAGAGTTCCAATATTTACTGTGTTTAATTTACGATTAATTCTTTTATTTAACCCTTTTAAAACATTCCCAGGTCCAATTTCATAAAAATTATTTATTCCAATTTTTTCCATTGACATTATACTTTTTGACCACAGTACTGGATGCTCTAATTGTTCAATTAATGATTCCTTTATTTCTTTTGTTTTAGTAACGCGTTTTGAATTAAAATTTGCATACACGGGAAATAAGGCATCAGAAATGACGCTCCTTTCAATTGCTTCTTTTAATTTTTGTCTCGCAGGTTGCATCAATGGTGAATGAAATGCTCCACTTACATTTAATTCAACGCACAGACGTGCGCCTTTTATTTTTGCTGTTTCCATGATTGAAAATACAGCTTCTTTATTTCCAGAAATTACAATTTGTCCAGGAGAATTAAAGTTTGCAGGTGTGACAACCCCTTCACCATCATAATTATCACATAGTTCAATTATAATCTCATCTTTGATTCCAACAATAGCTGCCATAGAGCCATTCTTATATTGACCCGCCTCAGCCATACTTTCAGATCTAATTTTGACTAGTTCTAAACCAGTCCTAAAGTCAAATGATCCTGCAATTGAGAGTGCGGAATATTCACCAAGACTATGACCTGCTAGAGCATCGGGTATAAAACCTCGCTTTAAAAGTAACTTTCCAATAATCACAGAAACAATGAAGAGAGCAGGTTGTGTATATTGTGTTTTTTTAAGTACTTCTTCAGGACCATTAAAAATGATATTTTTTATATCAAATTTCATTATTTCATTTGAAACTTCAAAAAGTTCAAACCCTAGTTCCGTCTCTTCAAATAGATCTTTCCCCATCCCGACTTTTTGAGATGCTTGTCCTGGGAATAACCAAGCAGTTTTATTCATCAATTTTCCCATTTAATTAAAATACTTCCCCATGTAAATCCTGCACCAAAAGAAGATAATAAAATATAATCACCATTTTTTATTTTTCCATCATCCACTGCCTCGCTTAATGCAATTGGAATAGTTCCAGCTGTAGTATTACCATAATTATCAATATTTATTAAAACTTTTTCTTTACTTATTCCACATTTTTCTGCGGCAGCATCAATAATTCTCTTGTTAGCTTGATGTGGAATAAATAATGCTATATCATCACCTGTTAAGTTATTATTATGTAAAATTTCTGCGGAAACATTAGCCATTCCTCTTACTGCATATTTAAAAACCGTTTTTCCATCTTGTTTAATATAGTGATCTCTATTTTTAACCGAGTCCATAGATGCAGGAATTTTACTACCTCCAGCAGGAATGATTAAATATTTACCACCAGCTCCATCCATTCTTAGTATAGAATCAATAATTCCATTATTAGTAGTACTAGGTTGCAACAGTACACCGCCACCACCATCACCAAAAATCACACATGTATCTCGATCTTCATAATCCAAAATAGATGTCATTGTATCTACACCTATAACAATTATGTTTTTATATTTTCCAGATTGAATTAATGAGGCCCCAGTTTCTAAGCCAAAAATAAAACCAGAACAGGCCGCACTTAGATCAAAACCCCATGCATTTCTTGCATTTATATTCTTTTGAACTATTGCAGCGGTTGATGGCGTTAAATGATCAGGAGTAACAGTTCCAACAATTATAGCATCAATTTCATCAGCTTTGATACCACTTTTGTTTAGGAGTTGGTTGGCTATTTTAGTGGACATATCAGAGCTTGCTTCATCTTTACCAACAATATGTCTCGTACTTATTCCGGTACGAGTTTTTATCCAATTATCGGAAGTGTCAACTATTTTTTCAAGATCAAAATTTGTCATGATCTTTTCTGGTACACTTCTAGAAGTTGCAACAATTTTAGCTTTTATTGGAACGCTCAACGGTTTGACGTACTTGTTTTATTGAATAAGTTTTATGATTTTTAATTAATGGACAATGAGTCTGTTAAGAAACTGAAACTACTGGACGACCTTTATAATAGCCACAATTTGGACAAGCTCTATGAGGCATTTTAGTTTGACTACATTGCGGACAATCCGTAGTCGCAACAGATGAAGATTTGTAATGAGTCCTTCTTTTTCTACTTCGAGCTTTAGATTGTCTTTTCTTTGGTAGTGCCATTATTTCTCCTTAATACTATTTTATATTTAATTTTTTTAAATCATCCCAGACATTTGGATTATGATTTATAGTGCAAGAACACTGTTTTTCATTTTTATTTTTACCACAAATGATACAAATGCCCATACAATTCAAACTACATAGTGGTTTTATTGGTTGAGCAAGAGCAATTATATCAGCAAAAACTATACTTAGATCAATATGAGTTTCATTTTCTTTTAATTGTATAAAATCAAATTTATAAGATTTTTTATCGATTTTTTTATCGGAAGATAAAATGGTAAGATTAAAAGGTAAATTATGATCTACAATTTTATCATCAAGACACCTCACACACTCATATTTGATTTTCAAAAATAGGCTGCCATAAACATTGAAATCTTTACTAGTTTTTTTTCGCGATGAAATATTACATTTTATCGTATTATTTAAAAAACAAATATTTCTTTCGGGTAATATTCTAGGATCGAAAAGAACTGTTCTATCAGTTAAACCTAATTTTAAATCTGTTCTAGATAATTCCATTTTAGACTACAAATTTAATTATATTGAGCAGGATATCCAATATTCAAGGAGCGGACAGATGAAAGTGATTTTTCTTGCTAATTAGTTATATTTCGTAAGAATAGTTATTCTTCATTTTCATTATTATCTAAGAATTTTTTCATAGCGTCTAAACTATCCTCAGTTTTTTCATCTTCTAATTCTTCTTGATCTTTTCTTTCTAGAATATTGTCATCATCGGATTTCATTTTAAAAATAATGAACATAATTGCTTGGCCAACGGAAAAAACAGTAATTAAGTACGAGAAAATTGAAAGGCCAATTAGAAAATAAAAAATAGCTAAGATAAGTCCAGAGAAAGAGGTAGAACTAATTTCTGGATTAATTAAATTTATATTTTCAAAAATTGGGAATAATAGAAAGGAACTCAATTCTAAGGAAAAGTTGAAGTTAAATTGACTAATTAATTCTATTAATAAGGGCGGAGAGACAAAATTAATAGCATAATTAGAACTATTTAAGAAAACATTACCTAGAGTGAGTTTATGACCAAAAATAAAAATAATAAAGCCAAGACTATTTAACCAGAACCAAGAAAAAACTGAAAAACTAAATAAAATAATTGGAAAAAGAATAGAATTGTAAATTAATAATCTCCATGGTTGCGACCATGTTATTGAGTATGCTTGGAAGACAACACCCATTGTATCTTCTTCGTAAAGAGATACTATCGACGGAGAAAGGTTTATTGATGTGGATAATACAAATATTGAATAAATAGTAAAAAGTGATCCAAAAAAATATACAGGGAAAGGTAAGGAGATAAATAGATGACCAATATATGGAATAGAACCTAGAAGACCAAAAATCCATGCAAAAAAGATAAACAAAATTATTATAAACAATATTACAATGGGAGGGAAAGTAATCGATTTCCAATTATGTTTCACATAATTCCATGAATCTGTAGTAGAATAAAATTCATTACCTTTTAGTTGCTTTAATGTGATTCTATTGACTGCTGCACTCGCAAGAAAATTTGATAAAAACCATAGAAATATACCTGAATAAAAAAAGATATAAGAAAGAAAAGATAGCTTATAACCTTGAATTGATGGGTATAATCCATGTAAAGTGAGTGCCTCATTAAAAGAGGTACCAGAAATTAATATTGAAGTGTATGTCAGTAACCAATATGAAGCATAGCCAAAAAGATTAGCTATTAGGAATACCCATATTTTTTTTCCACTTAATGCGATTCGAGGGGATTTGAATAGATCTTTGTAATTATATGATAGTTTATATGGTATCATGAATTATATATTTTTCGACATATTATTGTTCCTTCCTAACAAAATCCACCCATGCAGTCATACCTAGGTCTTTTGATAATGCGTTTGCTGCTATTTTAGCAGAATTATGATTATCATAACTTCCTATTCTAACTCGATAAAATGTTTCATTCGATTTAAAAATTACCTTTTGAATGTAGGCATCATATCCTTTTTTTATGAGCTCTTGAGAAAACAACTGAGCGTCTTTTAGCATTTTTTTTGATGTAATTTGGATTGTATATCTATCGGTTCTTTCAGATATATTTGAATTCCTAGATGGAACTTTTCTTCTATTTAAAACCTTAGCCTTTTTGTTAGAAGAAGTTTTATTTTTTAAATTTCCTTTAGAATTACTTTTTTCAAGATTTTTATTAGAAGTTTTTTCGATTTCTATTTCCGGATCTTCTATCTCTGGATCTTCTATCTCTGGATCTTCTATCTCTGGATCTTCTATCTCTGGATCTTCTATCTCT
>CBFIBM010000002.1:129072-157553 GCA_965660855.1 uncultured bacterium
GGATCTTCTATCTCTGGATCTTCTATCTCTGGATCTTCTATCTCTGGATCTTCTATCTCTGGATCTTCTATCTCTTCATTTAACCATTCTTCACTTAAGTTTTCGGCAGTGGTCTTCTTGAATTCAGAGTGTTCTTTTTCTTTGAAATCTAGAATGGAAAAATTGAATATTTGGTTTGAAATCTCATCACCATATTCTGATATAATAACCTCGATAGAGTAGTCTCCTGGATAATCAGGAATAAAAGTCATCCTGTTGCCATCATTTGTTGATGTCAGATCGTTTGAATTCATCAAGGAACCATCAGGCTGATTAGATAGTGTCCAGAAATAATCATAGTCAGTTGCATCTTCAGGTTGCTCTGCAGTTATTGAAATTGGTTCATCAACATACCCTTCAATGCCATTGTTACCACAACCAGCTATTAGAATAAAACATAAAAGAATTAGATTATTGATCATTTTTTTTCATTTTCTAATTAGTAAGAAGTTCACTATCTGCAAAGAAAAAGGCAATCTCTTTTTCAGCATTTTCATCGCTATCAGAACCATGAACAGCATTTTCTTGAACGCTTGTTGCAAAATCTTTTCGTATAGTACCATCTGCCGCTTCATTAGGGTTTGTTGCTCCTATAGTTTCTCGCCAGTTTTTTACTGCATTATTTTTTTTTAATGCTAGGACCATACAGGGTCCAGATGTCATAAATTTAGTTAGATCATTAAAAAAAGGTCGCTCTTTATGTACCGCATAAAAACTTTCTGCTTGTTCAATAGTCATTTTGAGAAGTTTTGCAGAAATAATTTCAAAATCACTTTGAATTATTTTATCATAAATTTTCCCTGTATTTCCATTTTTAACTGCATCTGGTTTAATTATCGCAAATGTTTTATTTTTCATTACTATACCTTTATTTATTTTGTATTAAACTTTTCATTTTTTCACCAATATCTGCAACAGATTCTGCAACAGTTATCCCGGATTCTTCTAAAATTTTCATTTTTGCTTCAGCAGTATCATCGCCTCCAGAAACAATTGCACCTGCATGGCCCATTCGTCTTCCTGGAGGAGCCGTTTGTCCAGCAATAAAGCCAACAATTGGTTTTGTCATGTTTTTTTCCGCCCATAGTGCTGCTTCAATTTCCATCTGCCCTCCAATTTCACCGATCATTACAACGCCATCTGTTTCTGGATCTTCTTGAAATAATTTTAGACAATCTTTCATGGTTGTACCAATAACTGGATCGCCTCCGATTCCTATAGCAGTGGTCTGACCTAGATTAACATTAACTAATTGATCAATTGCTTCGTATGTTAATGTTCCAGATTTTGAAACAACTCCAATATTTCCTTTTTTACAAATGAACCCAGGCATTATTCCCAGTTTACACTCATCTATTGTAATAATTCCAGGGCAATTTGGTCCAACGAGAGTTGCATTGTTTTTCTTAACGATCTCATTTGCCTTTATCATATCACGTACTGGAATACCTTCAGTGATACAGACAATCACTTTAATTCCTGAAAGAGCTGATTCAATAATGGCATCGGCAGCAAATGCAGGTGGGACAAAAATAATTGACGTATTAGCATTACATTCATCGATTGCTTCACTAACTAAGTTGTAAACGGGTATTTTATTACTTAATGTTTTAACCCCACCTTTTCCAGGGGTCACTCCCGCTACAATATTTGTTCCATATTCAATCATTTGTCTTGAATGAAACTGCCCTTCAGATCCCGTAATTCCTTGAACTACAATTCTTGAATTTTTATTAATTAGAATTGACATTTTATGAATCTCCTAATTTTAATGCTGCATCAACTACTTTTTTTGCAGCATCTTTCATACCGATTGCTGGAATAATTGATAAACCAGACTTATTAAGAATTTTTTGAGCTTCTTCTGCATTAGTCCCTTCTAGCCTAACAACTACTGGAACTTTAAGCCCAAGCTCTTTTACTGCTTCAATAACTCCATTCGCAACCCTATCACAACGAACAATACCACCAAAAATATTTATCAAAATAGCCTTAACATTTTTATCTGCGAGGATTATTCTAAATCCATTTTTTACGGTTTCAGCATTAGCAGTGCCTCCAACATCCAAAAAATTTGCTGGTTCGCCTCCGGCAAGCTTAATAATATCCATTGTTGCCATCGCAAGCCCTGCTCCATTAACCATACAACCTACATTTCCATCTAACTTTATGTAATTTAAGTTAAATTTTCCGGCCTCTATTTCATAGGGATCTTCTTCTGAAAAATCTCTCATCTCTAGAATTTCATTCTGCCTGAAGAGAGCATTATCATCAAAATTAAATTTTGCATCAAGAGCTAAAATATGGTTGTCAATCGTTTTGACTAAAGGGTTTACCTCTAATAAAGATGCGTCTGAATTGATATAACATTGATACATTTTTAAAAATATATCCACAGCTTCTTTAAACGCAGTATCTTTTAATTTTAATCCATAGGCAAGCTGACTAGCTTGGAAATGTTTTATGCCTAATAAAGGATCCACCCAAATTTTTATAATTTTTTCAGGAGTTTTCTCAGCTACTTTTTCAATTTCTACTCCACCCTCTGTAGAAACCATAAAAACATCTCTTTCTTTATTTCTGTCTAATGTTATTGCAGCATAAAATTCATCCTCAATTTGTGCACCCGATTCAATTAATAATCTTTGAACATTTTTTCCTTCAGGTCCAGTTTGATTTGTTACTAAATTCATTCCAAGTATTTCATTTGCCAACTTTTCGACTTCTTCTGCTGTTTCTGCAAGTTTAACACCACCGCCTTTGCCTCTACCGCCCGCATGAATTTGTGCTTTAACTATTACGGGTTTGGTATTTAGTTTTTCGAATGCTTTAACAGAATCCTCAACGGAAAAAGTAGGAATTCCTTTAGGAGTTTTTATCCCATATTTGTTAAAGATAAGTTTGCCTTGGTATTCGTGTATTTTCATTAGTTTTTCCTTATTTTAGTTCCAGCTTTTCCTTTTAGGGCTTTTTCTATACAATCGATAGATGTAATAATAACCTTCTTCCCACCGTGCTTTAAAAAGTGTAAGGCAGCTCTAATTTTAGGGGCAATACTTCCCTCTTGAAAAAAATTAGTATTTATTAATTTTTGAGCTTCTTTTTCGGTCATTGATGATATAGGATTTTGGTCACTTAAACCAAAATTTTTATAAACGTAATCCACATCAGTTATAATCCATAATTCTTGCGCTCTAATTATATGGCCCATTTTTGCGGCGCTATAGTCTTTGTCAATTACTGCATCTAATCCATTGATAAAATTGTTTTCATCATTATAGACGGGTATACCACCACCACCAGAAGCAATTACAATTGTACCTTTTTCAACTAATGATTTGATGGATTTTCCATGCATTATATATTCAGGCATAGGAGAGGGTACAACACGTCTCCAATAACCTGCTTCCTGCTCTTTTATTGTCCAATTAAATCGTTTACTAAGTTTTTGTGCTTCTTCTTTATTATATCTCTTTCCAATGTATTTAGATGGATTCTTAATTGAATTATCATTCTTATTTACAATTACTTGTGTTACTAATGTTACTACCTCTCTATCAATTTTTAAAACACGCAGTTTATTTTGTATTGACTGCTGTATCATATAACCAATTGAGCCCTGAGTTCCTGCAACACAAACTCCCAGAGGTAGAGGAGGGATCTTATTGAATGTTAAATCCATCCTCATTAATTCATCGCCAACTTGAGGACCATTACCATGGTTTATGCACAAGTTATAACCTAAAGTTATAAAATGACTAAGAGCATTTATTGTTTTTCTGGTATTTTCAAACTGCTCTTGTATTGTTCCAATTTTTTCTTTCGGGGAAATACTATTTCCGCCCATCGCGATCATCGCTGTGGGATTCATTTAAGCCTCATCTAAAAATGGATATCTATAATTTTTAGGAGTATCAAATGTCTCTTTTATCGTCCTGATGGAAACCCATCTAAGTAAATTTAGTTCAGAGCCTGCTTTATCATTAGTCCCTGAAGCTCGTGCACCACCAAACGGCTGCTGTCCTACAACCGCACCGGTAGGTTTATCATTAATATAAAAGTTTCCAGCTGAAAACTTTAATAAATCTTTTGCCTCTTGAATTGCATTTTGATCTTTTCCCATGACACATCCAGTTAATGCATAAGGAGAAGTTTCATCGACTAAACTTAAGGTTTCTAGCCATTTTTTAGGATCGTACAAATAAATGGTCAATACAGGACCAAATATTTCTTCTTCCATTGTTTTGAAGTGTGGGTCTTTAGTAATTATTGTAGTTGGTTCAATAAAATATCCAATCTCATTATTATATTTACCCCCAGATACTATACTAGATTCGTTTGATTTTTTTGCATACTCTATATAACCAACTATTGAATTGAACGCTTTTTCATCTATCACAGCGTTCATGAAGTTAGAAAAATCATAAGGGGAGCCAACCTTAACAGTAGAAAGCTCATCTAAATAAATCTTTTTCAGTTCAGGCCAAATATTTTCAGGTATATATGCTCTTGACATAGCTGAACATTTTTGACCTTGATATTCAAAAGCTCCTCTTATCATTGCAGTAGATAATTCTTTTAGGTTAACTGTTTCATGAGCTATGCAAAAGTCTTTTCCACCTGTTTCACCAACAATTCTAGGATATGATTTATATTTATTAATGTTATTTCCAATAGTGGTCCAAATATGTTGAAAGGTCTTAGTAGATCCTGTAAAATGTACTCCAGCTAAATTTTCATTATTTAATACAATATCACCCACATCTGAACCATCTCCAGGAATAAAATTAATTACGCCATCCGGTAAGCCTGCTTCTTTGAGCAAGAGCATTATATAATAACTAGACAAAACAGAACTTGAGGCTGGCTTCCATATTATAACATTTCCCATCATTGCTGGAGCCGAGGGAAGATTCCCAGCAATTGAGGTAAAATTAAATGGAGTGATTGCAAAAACAAATCCTTCGAGCGGACGATAATCTAAACTGTTATTTACTCCTTTTGGAGAAATTAAATTTTGTTTTGAACAGATATTTTCAGCAAACTCTGCATTAAAATTAAAAAAATCAATAAGTTCACATGCAGCATCAATCTCAGCCTGGTAAATATTTTTACTCTGATTTAACATTGTAGCAGCATTAATTCTATTTCTCCAAGGACCCTTTAATAGATGTGCTGCTTTCCTAAAAATTTTAGATCGTTCTTCAATGGTTGTTTTAGACCAGCTTTTCCAACTCTCTATACTCACCTCAATTGCTTTATTAACCTCAAATTTTCCGGCTTTATGATATTTAGCCAAAACTTTTTGATGATCATGAGGTTGAACGCAAGATCCATAATTAGCTGTAAAAACTTCTTTACCTCCAATAATTAATGGAATCTTTATCGTTTCAGAGGACATTCTTTCATACTCGTTCTTGATCGACGACCTTTCATTTGAATTTGGAGAGTAATTTAAAACCGGTTCATTTTTTGTTTTCATTTTGACATTAGTGTAAAGTTTTAAGAAATAAGAAAATTAATATCCAAAATTACAAGACAATATTTCAGATCACAAGAATGAGAGGAAATAATGTGTTTAGACTATTGTTCCAAATCTTCAGCTTTTTTTCTGAAGTTGTCTAGTTCTACACGCATTGAATACTCGTCTATTGCTGTTACTAACTTTTGTCGAAGTACTGATGCTCCATGAAAACCTTTGATGTAGCTAGAAAAGTGTCTTCGCATCAAATTTGTTCCTGCTATTTCTCCACGACTCTTTAAAAGCAAGTTGAAATGTCTTTTACAAGTTGTGGCAATTTCAATCAAGGAAGGAGAGGGGGGGGTAGGCTCTCCATTTATTGCGGCTGTAGCTTCTCTGAAGAACCAAGGGTTACCATATGCACCTCTTCCAATCATGACAGCATCGCATCCAGTAAAATTAAACATATCAATAACATCTTTTGAGCTTCGTACATCGCCATTCCCAATAATTGGAATGTTACAAGAATTTTTCAATTCTTTAATATATTTCCAATCAGCTTCTCCCGTATACCTTTGTTTTGTAGTCCTCGGATGCAAGGTGATGGCTTTAATTCCTATATTTTCAAGCCTAGAACCAATTTCTGGAATTATTATTTTTTTATGATCCCATCCCATTCGCATCTTTACTGTAACAGGGGTATTTGGAACAGCTTCGACAACTGCTTGTGTGATTTCATCCATTAAACATAAATCTTTTAAAGCTGCAGATCCTCCTCCTCTTTTTGTTACTTTTGGTACTGGGCAACCATAATTAATATCAATAATATCTGGAGAAAATGTATTAGAAACATAAAGAGCTGCTTCACTCATTACATCTGGGTCACTACCAAAAATTTGTATACCAATTGGCCTTTCAATTTCATCAAAACTAATCAGATTAAGTGTTTTTGTATTTTCTCTGATTATACCATCAGCAGAAACGAATTCAGAATAAACAACTCCTGCACCCATTTCTTTACATAAGATTCTAAATGGGTAATCTGTAACCCCAGCCATTGGAGCTAAAAAGATTGGATTTTTTATTTTAATATCTCCAATATTCATATTTTAAATTAAATTTATTTTAGCATACTATTGAAAACAATTTGGTTAAAAAATAAATTTGTTATAGCTATGATCTTTCTTAATTTTGTCGGCTATTTTAGAATAAAAAAAGAAAATAAATATGAGCAGATTCTGTGATGTAACTGGTAAAAAACCGATGTTTGGAAATAATGTTAGCCACGCAAATAATAAAACAAGACGTCGCTTTAATGTTAATTTACAAAAGAAGAAATTTTGGTTTCCAGATGAAAAAAGATATATAACATTGCGTTTATCAACTAGAGGTATGCGTATTATCGATAAGAAAGGCATCTCTTCGGTTGTAAAAGATTTAAGAAAAAAAGGACTTAAAGTTTAATTTACTTTTAAAAATTTTGTTAAAAAAAAGCCTCAAAACATTTGAGGCTTTTTTTTAACAGGTATGAATTACTCATGTTGTCTTCTAATAAATGCAGGTATTTGAAGGTCGTCTCCATATACTACTGAGGAATTTGTCGTATCATCGAAAGTAATCACCGGTTTCTTCTCTTCAGGAAATATATCAGTTTTTTCTTCCTCTGACTTATTATTGCGTATTTCATGTAGTGGTTTATTACTTTGATCTTGTAATTTTCTAGTATGAGGTGTTTCATTACTTTCATGTGTATAGACCTCCTTTTTTTCAATTTGATCTATCGTTTTTGGCATATTAAACCCGGTTGCAATCACAGTTACTCTTATTTCGCCTTTTAATTTTGGATCAATTACCGCCCCAAAAATAATATTTGCAGAAGAGCCAGCTTCCTCAAAAATTATAGTTGTTGCTTCATTTGCTTCCATTAAAGTTAAATCATCTCCGCCAGTGATATTAACCAAGACGCCCTGTGCCCCTTTAATTGTGGCATTATCTAATAATGGGCTTGAAATAGCTTGCTGTGCTGCAAGAACAGCTCTTTCTTCACCAGAAGCGATCCCAGTTCCCATTATAGCTTCACCCATATTTTTCATGATTGTTTCTACATCGGCAAAATCTAAATTGATATGACCTTGAACATTGATTAAATCAGAAATACCTTTTGCTGCTTGGTGCAATATAGTATCAGCCATTTGAAATGCTTCAGGCAAAGTAGTGGATTTATCTACTATTGACATTAATTTCTGATTTGGAATCGCAATTAAAGTGTCGCAGGCTTTTTTCATTTCAGCCATTCCTTCTAAAGCACGATTCATTCTTTTTGGTCCTTCAAAATTAAATGGAAGAGTAACTATTCCAACAGTTAATATACCTAGCTCTCTTGATATTTGAGAAATAACTGGAGCTGCGCCTGTCCCTGTTCCTCCACCAAGTCCAGCAGTAATGAAAACCATATCTGCTCCATCTAAAAGTGAGTTGATTGCATCCTTGTCTGCTTCCACAGCTTCTTTTCCTACACTAGAATTAGCTCCTGCACCCAATCCTTTAGTTAGGTTTTTACCAACTTGTATTTTCTGTTCAGATGGATTATTGTCTAGGTCCTGAGCATCTGTATTTATTGCGATGAAATCAACACCTTGCATTCCAGAGGTAATCATCCTTGTAACCGCATTTCCCCCGGCACCTCCAACGCCAACTACTTTTAATTTTGCTTTTTGTTCCGTCAAGCTATCAAACTCGAACATCATAATAATTCTCCTTTGTTTTTGGTTTGGTTTAGAACATATTTTCTATGGTATGTCTTATTTTATCTAAGAAGTTTTTAAAACTTCCATTATTTGTATTACTTATATGCATATGATCTTTTGCAAATAAAGGCCATAGAAGTAAGCCCATTATTGTTGCATGGTTTGGACCATCTGCAAATTCTTCATTTCCATTTATTCTAATTGGGTATCCTTTTCGAACTTTTACTCCAAAAGATTTTTCAGCTAAAGGTATAATATTACGTAATAAAGACCCACCTCCTGTGAGTACGATTCCATATGTTAAAGGATCCTTGATATCTGCTCTTGATATTTCTCTTAATACTAACTGAAAAATCTCAAGCATTCTAGCCTCAACATACTTTGAAACTTCTTCTTCTGTAATAGATCTTGAAAGTTCCTCATTTGAGTTGGATAGTTCTATACGAAGATCTGAAGAAGACATATTTGATACTGCAGATGCATATTTAAATTTTATTTTTTCTGCTTCATCTATACTAATCTGTAACATTAAAGCAATATCATTCGTAATACTTGCTGATCCAACTGGTATGATCGCAGAATGTCGAACCGCACTTTTATGATAAACAGATAAATTTGTTGTAGTTGAACCTATTTCAACAAGTGTAACACCAAGTTCCATCTCATCTTTTTTTAATGTTGATAAACCTGCTGCTAAAGGTTGAAAAACTAAACCTTCAACTGTTATACCTAATTCTTCAACACAGCTGACCAAATTACTCATGGCTGTTGTTGCAGCAGTTACAAGATGAACTCTTCCTTCCAGTCTTCTTCCAGTCATTCCAATGGGATTTGTAATTTCTTCTAAAGTATCTACAAGATATTCTTGAGGCAATGTATGTAGAATATCTCTATCTGATGGTAAGGATACTGCCTGAGCTAAGTCTAAAACTTGCAAAACATCTTCATTCTTTATATTCCTACCATGACTATTACCTTGATTTACTGCATTACTTCGATTCAAAGCAATTGCAGCTTGAGTATTAATGCATCTGACGTGCTCACCTGTAATAGATAATATTGCATTGCTAACCTTTCTATTTGCCATTTTTTCACAATCATTTAATAGAACCTCTAATTTTTTTATCAATTCGTCTCTATTTGTTATGATTCCTCTTTTCATTCCAGAAGATTCAATTTTAGATGAAGCAAGTAGCTTGATAGTTTTTGTCTCATTATCTATCAACCCAATTGCACACATTATATTTTCGGATCCAATATCAATGCCTACTGTTAATTGATTATCTTGATTATTTTTTATTATTCTCATATAAATCTTTCTTTTGCAATTATCTGATTATCAAACCTCATGTCTAAGTATATAAAGTTTGATAATGATTTTGGTTTTAATAATTTTGAAAATTCAACAAGATGCTTAATCCTATCATTTATGTTGGTATTTCCAAAGTATATGTGAGTAGGCTCATCACTAAGAATTATTTCTATATTTTCATTAGATGACATTTTTATTTCAGATATATTTTCATAAAGGCTTCCATATTGATTTTTTATAGCGGATAATAAAGAAATACATTTTGTTATATTTTTGGATATAACTTTATTTCCAATTGGATATAAATCTTTATTAGGATTTATACTAGTAAGAATGGGTAGGTTGATGTATTCATTATAATTTTGATTAGGTAAAATATATGCTTCACTATCTAGAAAAATCATAGGGTCTGTATTTAAGTAGGCAATAGGGTTTCTCTCAATAATTTCAACATGTATCTTTTCAGGAAAATGCTTACTAACTCGAGCGGCCTTTATATAAGGATGCTCCTCAATAGTTTTTTTAAACAAAGCGTATGTCATTTTTTCATCAATCCATAAATCATTAACGTATTTCTGATAGGAATTATTTTGAATTACACTTGTTTTTGAAATTAATATGTTAATAGACTCATTTTGATTATTTAATTCAGACCATTTAAATGAAAAAGCTATTGTAAATAATATTAGTATAATCAAAAAAAATTCACTAACAATTTCTAGTTTAGGCAGTTGAAAATTACTTTTTTTCATTTTTTTATACATTCCTTATTAGAAAACCCAATCAACTTTACCTCCAGTTCAAGATTAATATTGAATTTGTTTAAAACTTTTTCTTTAGCAATTTTAATAAGTTGAATTATATCGTTAGATGTAGCATTTCCATGATTTATGAAAAAATTTGCATGATGATCTGAGATTTCTGCATTTCCAACTCTGTGACCCTTTAGACCTACTTTTTCTATTAAGTAACCAGCCGCAAATTTTGAATTTGGATTTTTAAAAATACTACCTGCTGATCTGTATTTTAAAGGTTGATTTGTTTTTCTTCCTTTACTCGCTATTTGTTTTTTTTGATAAATTATATCTGGTGTTTCTTTTGATAATTCAAAAGTTGCTGAAAGTATGAATTCCTCATCTTTAAAATTAGAATAACGATATTCAAATAATATTTGATCTGCTTTAAGGTTTATTAAATTTCCATCACTAGTAATTAATGATACACTTTTCAAAAAATTTGAAATTTCACTTCCAAACGCACCAGCATTCATGACAAGCGCACCTCCAAGTGTGCCTGGAACTCCTATTAAACTTTCAAGTCCTGTAAGATTTCTTTTTGTACTTTTTCTTACTAAGCTTCCTAACATAACTCCTGATTCTGCAAAAATTATATTTTCTTTAAATTCTAATTTTTTAAAGGATTTTTTAGGGGAAATAACTATCCCTTTAATCCCTTTATCTGAGACTAATAAATTTGATCCAGAGCCTATAAAACAAATAGGTACTGAGTTTTGTTTTGAGTAATTGATTATTTTTAATAAATCTTCGTAATTATGTGGGTTAATAAATGCTTCAGCTGGACCGCCTATACCATATGAAGTATGATTCTTCATAGGCTCATTATAAAAAATTTTACTTTTTATCATCTTTTCTAAACCTTCTAATCTGTACATTTTTAGTTGGAACTTTCTTTTAAATGTTCAAAATATTTTTCACCATATCGCCATATATTCCCTGCACCTAAGGTCAATACAATACTATCTGGTTCAATTAATTCATCTATTATATCTTGTAACTTATCAAGATCTTTTAAATAGATTTTTTTATTTGTATTTTTTGGTTTTAATTGATCAAATATTAGTTTTGAAGACACTCCAGGAATGGGTTTTTCTCGCGCTGGGTATATATCGGTTAAGATAATATAATCAGCTCCATCTAATGCATGTGCAAAGGCTTTATAAAATTCTTTTGTGCGTGAATATAGGTGTGGTTGAAAAATAACGATCAGCTTATGAGACCAACCATTTTTTACAGCATTAATGGTCTCTTTAACCTCTGTTGGATGATGTGCATAATCATCTACAACCATTATATTATTATATACTCCTTTTATATCGAACCTTCGCCGAACTCCATTATAATTTGTTAGTCCCTTTTTAATAGAATTAAATGAAAGACCCAATTCAAAACCTAAAGTAACAGCTCCTAAAGAATTCATGATATTATGTTCTCCTGGAACATTCAAATGAATTTCTCCTAGGTTTTCCTCTGCGCAAAAAAGAGTGTATGTGGATTTATTTTCATTAAATCTAATATTCTCTGCGCGATAGGCCGCATCCCTTGACTGTCCAAAGGTAGTGATGGGTCTTTCAATTTTATGTAACATATTTTTAATCGAAATCGAGTCTATATTTAATATAACTGAACCATAAAATGGTACTGATTGACAAAACTGTAAAAAAGCTTGTTCTAAATCTTCCAAATCTTTATAGCAATCTGTATGCTCAAGTTCAATATTATTAATAATTGCAATAGTGGGATTTAAAGATAAAAAACTCCTATCAAATTCGTCTGCTTCAACAACAATAATTCCCCCTGATCCTAATCTTGAATTAGTATTAATTTTTTGTACTAGTCCACCAACCACTAAAGTTGGATCTTTTTTAGCATATGTTAAAATTGATCCAATCATTGATGATGTTGTAGTTTTACCATGTGTCCCACTAACCGCTATACTAGTTTCTTTAAGATTAATTAGCTCACCAAGCATTTCCGCTCTTTTAATAACTGGTATACCAATTTGCTTTGCTCTTATTATTTCACAATTTTCTTGAGGTATTGCACTTGAGTAGACCAAAGCATCTGAACCATTAACATTTTCAGGGGCATGTTTATTTACAATTTTAATTCCTAGATTTTTTAATCGGGATACATTTACATTTTCCGAAATATCTGAACCAGTAATCCTAAAATTGAGATTTTTTAATAATTCAGCAATTCCACTCATACCTATTCCACCTATTCCCACAAAATGTATCTTTTTAATTTTCCGAAATTTCATTCTAGTTTAATTCCCTCATGATGTAGTCGACTATATTTTTTGTTGCATCAGATTTAGATAAGCTTTTTGAGGCAGTACTCATTTTGGATAGTTTATGTTTATTGTGTATGAGTTTCATTATTAAATGAAATAATTTTGATTGGTTCATATCTTTTTCATGGATGATTTCAGCTGCTCCAACTTTCACTAGGCTCTCAGCATTTTTTGTTTGATGATCTCCAGCAGCATTAGGAAATGGTATTAAAATAGCAGGTTTTCCACATGCTGTAATTTCTGATAAAGTTAATGCTCCACTTCTAGAAATTACCAAATCAGAGATAGCGTAAGCATTTGCCATATTATCAATAAAGGGTAATACCTTAATATTTTTAGTTGATTTATTACGATATCTCAGATAATCAAAATCACCAGTTTGCCATATTATCTGTATCCCAGACTTTTCAAGTCTATTTGATATACTATTTAGCAATTTATTTAAGTATTGAGAACCTTGACTTCCTCCAAAAAGGAAAATAGTTTTTTTTGATTGGATCAACTTAAATTCTTTTATTCCAGAGTTATAATTCCCATTTATAATATTTTTTCTGATTGGGTTTCCTGTAACTGAAATATTTTTTGAGTTTAATTTTTTTTCTGTATCTTGAAATGCAGTAAAAATTTTAATTGAACTTTTGGCAAACCAACGAGTAGTAATACCAGGGTAAGAATTTTGCTCTTGTAGAATAATTTTTACCTTCTTCTTTTCTTTTGATGCAATATATAGTGGTATTGCGGCTGCATATCCTCCAGTCCCAATAATTACATCTGGTTTAAAATCATTTAAAAAGGATTTAACCTTTAATATTGATTTGATAATTCTGAGTGGTAACAAGGAATTTAATCCGAGGCTTTTAAAACTATAATTTCTCTGTAAACCTCTGATTGGTACTAGTGTATGCCATACATCTTTAATCGGGAATACCTTTGCTTCTAATCCAAATGATGATCCCATATAATGTATATCTATATTTTGATTTCTAAATGTAATTTCTTCACCAATAGCTAAAGCTGGAAACAAATGTCCACCGGTTCCACCACCAGCTATAATTATTTTTTTACTACCCATATGTCTTAGGGCTCCAGCTATTATTAGTTCCAATAGATCTTCTAGATTGAGAGATGTTTAGAAGAATACCAATTAATGCCATATTTATAACCATTCCAGACCCACCATAACTTATCATTGGCATCGGTAATCCAGTGACAGGAAATACCCCAACAACAACTGCGGCGTTTACAAAAGCATATAGAATTAGGTTAAATGCAATACCAACAGCTAATAGTACACCAAATGGATCGGTACAATTTTTTGCAATTTTTAGACATCTAAAAAATATAAATAAAAAAAGAGTTAATAGTGGGACTGTACCAAAGACAAAACCAAGTTCTTCGCCTATTATTGCAAAAATAAAATCTGTATGAGGAGTTGGCAAAAAATGGTTTTTTTCAACACTGTTTCCAAGGCCAACACCAAATGCACCTCCATTGCCCAAGCTTATTAAAGACTGCTTTGCTTGATACCCAATGTCTGAATTTTCACCTAACCCTAAAAAAGAAAAAACCCTTTGCCTACGATATTCCCTTGATAAGAGAATAGGTATTCCGATCATTGATGAACTGGTACCGATTAAAGATAGTTGAGATATTTTTGCACCTCCTATGAATAAAATTAAAATTCCGATAACACCTATCATTAATGCAGTACTGTAATCTGGTTGAATGACAATAAGCCCCATAACCAAAAATAAAGTTAAAATAACAGGCATTAATCCAGTTTGAAATTTTTTTAATTCATCCCTTTTTTTATCTGCGTAATATGAAATAAAAATAATAATTGAAAAACGCGCAATGTCCGATGTTTGAAGTGAAAAAGAACCTATATATAGCCACCTTGCAGGTTTATACCATGAAAAACCATTAAATAGATATGAAGCCTTTGTAATGATTAATAAAATTAAAGAGATAATTAATAAATACGGAGCAACAAGCTTAAGAGACCTATAATCGATAAGAGTGAAAGTGAAAAGAAAAACAACTCCTACAAGTAATCTTTTTAAATGTTTTTGCAGAAATAACATTTCTGTTCTACCACCTGATGAAGAAAATGATTCATACCAACTGGCACTGTAGAGCATAATAGTACCGAGCACAGTTATTGTTGCTAAATAAAGTAATAGTTTTTTATCGTATTTCTGTATCAGAACATCAATCATATTTAGTCAGGGTACTAATTAATTTTTTAAAATAATTTCCTCGTTCTTCAAAATTTTTAAATTCATCAAAACTAGCACAGCCCGGAGATAATAAAATAATATCTCCGGGTATAGCTAGTTTTGAAGCTTTCATAACTGCAGAGTTGAGATCCTTACATAAAAAAGATCTCACCGCATCCCCTAAAGCAGTTTTGATGAGCTTTCCGGCATCTCCAAAACAAATAATATATTTAATTGTACTTGTTTTTATATGTGGAAGGAGTAGCTGAAATTTTGAGTCTTTATTATACCCACCTATTAAAATAACAGTAGGCTTTTTATAAGTTTTTATTGCAGATATTACAGATTCGATATTTGTAGCTTTTGAATCATTGATATAAGAAATATTATTTTTAATTGTAACTAGCTCTTGTCTGTGCTCAATATAACTGAAATCGTAGATAGCTTCTTTAGCTTTTTCAATTGGAATATTGAAAAGACTAGAACAAGTAAGAGCAGCTATTAAATTTAAATAATTATGCTCTCCAATTAATTTAAAATTTTCCATCTTCAATATTTTTTCATTCGATTTATAAAGAAAATTATCTTTTACGTAGTATTGGTTTTGTGTAGAATAAACATCAATTGGAATTGTATTTAGATTTGAATTTTCAAATTTACCCTTCAAGGTTTTATCATTTGATTTATAAATTATAAACCCTGATTTATTCATATTTTCAATCATTCTTAATTTCATTGAGACATATTCATCCATTGTTTTATGTCGATCAAGATGATCAGGAGAGATATTTGTATAAATAGAAACTTTAGGTTTGAAATTTTTTATAAACTCTAATTGGAAACTTGATACTTCAAGAATATAAAATCTATCCTCAACTGGATTTATAAGTTCCTCTAATACAAATTTTGAAAAAGGTATTCCTATATTCCCAGCAACTACGCTATTATTATATTTCTTCTTAATAATTTCCAGTAATAGCAGGCTAGTTGTTGTTTTCCCATTTGAACCTGTTATTGCAATTATAGGGCTTTTAGTATACCAGCTAGAGAATTCTAATTCACTATAAATAGGGATACTATGTTTTTTAGCTTTTAATATAATTTTTGAATTTTTTGATATTCCAGGTGAAATAATCCAAAAATCTGCCTCAAAGATTTTACTTGTGTGTATTCCTGTTTCTGTGGGGATATGATTTTCAGTCATCAATTTCATCGCATTATTACTAACATCTATGGATTCTGAAAGGTCGCTTCCAAAAACTCTAGCACCCAGATAATTTGCTAGTTTGGCAGATCTTAACCCGCTTTCCCTTAGGCCTATAATAGCAATCTTTTTATTATTAATGTCCATAAAATGATTCATCTTATTTTGAATGTTGCTAATGATAAAAGTGCTAGTAATAAACCTATAATCCAGAAGCGTACAACCACCTTAGTCTCTTTCCAACCAGATAGCTCATAATGGTGGTGGATTGGTGCCATTTTAAATATTCGCTTTCCAATGCCAGTTTTATTTTTTGTCCATTTAAAATAAGAAATTTGTAAAATAACAGATAAAGCCTCAATAACAAATACCCCTCCTATTATTACTAACAAAAATTCCTTTTTTAAGAGGACTGCAATTGTACCTAGTGCAGCACCAGTGGATAAAGAACCTGTGTCTCCCATAAAAATTTCTGCTGGAAATGAATTATACCAAAGATACCCTATACAAGCTCCAGCCATTGCTGCAGAAAAAATTGTTAACTCTCCAGCCTCAGGTATATATAAAATATTAAGGTATTTTGAAAAATCAACTCTCCCAGTGATATATGCAATAGCTGAAAATACGGTAAAAGAAATTGCTAAAAGTCCAGTTGCTAGTCCATCTAAACCATCTGTAAGGTTAACAGCATTGGATGTACCTGTTATAACAAACATTATTATGATAGGGTAAATTAATCCAAAGTCTATTTCTGTATTTTTTAGGAAAGGGATAGTTGTTTTTGTTGTAAAACCTGAAAAGTTGAACAAAAAATAACTTATTGCTAAACTAAGTAAAATTTGGCCTATCAATTTATACCTTGCTATTAAACCAAGTGGTACTTTTTTGATCACTTTTAAATAATCATCGATGAAACCTATAACCCCCATCCAAATAGTTGAAAAAATAATAATTCGAATTAATGAATTATTTAAATCGGAGAAAATTATAGTAGGTATCAATACTGCTAATAAAATTATGATTCCTCCCATAGTAGGAGTACCTTTTTTTACTTTATGGCTACTAGGACCATTACTTCTTATTTCTTCTCCAACTTGGTGTTTATTTAAAATCTTTATTACCCAAGGACCAATTATAAAACAAATTAATAATGCTGATATGGAAGCAAATGCTGCGCGAAATGTTATATATTCAGACAAGTTATAAATGTTTGAATTTTTGTCAAAAAAGCTTAAAAAATATTGCAACATAACTTTAAAAAGCTCCTTTTAATACTTTTTCCATAGCCATTCCTCTTGACCCTTTAAATAATATAACATCACCAGGTTGGATATCTTGTTTAAGCGTTTTTACGAGTTCAGTTCTTGAAAAAAAATGGCGTCCATTATTTTTTTGATTTAATGCGAAATTTGTTTCTTTACTGTGATCACCTAAAGTGAAAACAGCATCAATACCTAGTTCAGAACATTTTTCTCCAACTATTCGATGTTGTCTTTTTGAGGAATTACCAAGTTCATACATATCACCAAAAACAAATACTTTTCTACCTTTACTAGAAAATGCTTTAAGATAATCTAATGAAGCTAGTGATGAAGCTAAATTAGCATTATAGGTATCATCAATTATTGTTATGCTATCTTTTTTAAAAATTTTGCATCGTCCACCTGGAGGAGAAAATGTTTTTACTTGCTTTTTTAAATCTCGCCATTCGAGACCTAATGTAATAGCAACTGCAGAAACTGCGATCAGATTTTTTAAAAATGACAAATTGAAAGAAAACGTTGGAATTATATTAGTATTTAAAATTAAAGTTAATGTACCATCATTTTCTTTTGAAATATCAGCAGAAAAGTCACAACTAGGTTTAAATCCAAAATTAATCTTTTTGCACTTAAATTTTATTTTGCTTACATATTGATCGGCTGAATTAACAAATGCAATTCCACCATTTAAATTTTTAAATAATTCTGCTTTTTCATTTGCTATATTTTTAATTGAACCAAAGCCTTCAAGATGTGCTGATGAAATATTTGTTATTAGGCCATGAGTTGGTTGAGCAACTTTACAAATTCTTTTAATTTCACCTTTTTTACTTGCGCCTATCTCTAATATGGAAATATCATGCTGATTAGATATTCTAAGAAGATTTAATGACAAGCCAATTAAGGTATTTTGATTACTCAAAGTTGAATGAACATTAAATTGTTTTGAGAGAACATGCTTTAGTAATTCTTTAGTTGAGGTTTTTCCGTTTGAACCGGTAATACCTACAATTGGTAAATTATATTGCTCTCTATATTCATTTGCAATTTTAGCAAGTGCAATTATTGGATCTTTTATCCTTATTTGCTGTATTTCAATATTTATATATTTTTCTTTAACAATTGCAGCAACAGCACCATCATTATTAACATTTTCTAAATAATCATGCCCATCAAACTCTTCACCCTTTATAGCGATAAACAAATCACCTTCATGTATATTTCGACTGTCAATACTTACACCAGAAACTGGGCGATTTAATTTTTCACCCATAATAGTTTCAAAAATAGCAGAAAACTGTTCTGGTTGAGGGAGGTTTACTCTCATTGATATTCCCTAATAATATCTAAGTCGGAATAATAATGTTTTATCCCTTTTATATCCTGATACTCTTCTCGGCCTTTACCAAAAATTGCAACGAAATCATTTTTTTCAGCTTTATTTAATATAAAACGTAGACCTTTAGCTCTATCATCAAATATTGAATAATTTTCTCTTTTTTTGAAACCAGATGTTATATCTGAGTTTATATCTTCTAAATTTTCTCCTCTTGGGTTATCTGGAGTGATATAGCTATGATTACAATATTTCTCAGCTATAGAACCCATCACTGGTCTCTTATATCTGTCTCGTTCTCCTCCTGCACCAAAAACAATATATATCTTACCTATATCAGGTTTAATATTTTTTATAGCATTTAAAGATTTCTCGTATGCATCAGGTGTATGAGCATAATCGATAATTACATTTGCCCCTGTTGATAAAATAAAACTTTCCATACGACCTGGAACAGATGAGCAATTAGAAATTCCTTGCTCAATATCTTCTTTACGTATTCCAATCACTTGGGCGCAACTTACTGCAGCCAGAATATTTTCAGCGTTATAGTATCCAATAAGGTTCGATTTTATTGAAAATTGTCTGTTTTTATTTTTAATTATTCCTTCAATTCCGCAAGCATTCACTTTTATTTCTTCATAATGAATACTATCTAAATTTTTTATTGAAAACCATTTTATTTTAGAGTTTGTAGCATCTTTAATTTTTTTTCCATATTCATCAGATTTATTAATGATGGAAACAGAATCCTTAGATAAATTTTTAAATAAATTTAATTTTGTTTTAAAGTAAGAATATAAATCTTTATGATAGTCTAAATGTTCAGGAGATAGGTTTGTAAAAATAGCAATATTGTAATTTATGTTTAATATTCTTTTTTGATGGATTGCATGAGAAGAGACCTCCATTATAACATGAGTAAAGCCATCTTTCATTAATTTATAAAAATACTGATTAAGCTCTATTGCTTCCGGTGTTGTAAACTGACTTTTTTTAATTGAATTGGATGTCCTAAAACCAAGTGTACCAATTTGTGAGCACTTAATTTTTGCATTTTTCAAAATTGAATATAAAATTGAGCAAACGCTTGTTTTTCCATTTGTCCCAGTCACTCCAATAATAAATAATTTATTTGAAGGATTATTATAAAACGCTGATGCCACCAATGCAATAGACTCTTGAATGTTTTCAACTTTTAAAATTATTTTTCCTTTAACAGGAGTAATATTATCTTGTGTTAAAACAACAGCTGCACCATTTTTAAATGCAGCATCAATAAATTTATTTCCATCATGTTTGGAACCTTTTATTGCAAAAAAAATATAACCCTTTTTTATTATATTAGAATTGGTCGCAAGACCTTTTATTGTTATATCAGGAATGAAATTATCAGTTCTTACAAGTCTCATTATATCTATTAATTTTTTTTTCATTTTAGGCTTATTATACAAAGAGTTCCTTTTTTCACAATTTCTCCTGGCTTAGGACTCTGCCATTCTACTTTTCCGCTCCCTTTAATCTTATATTTCAAATTGTGATCTTTGATAGTCCTCATAGCTTTTCGCATGCTAAATCCTCTAACCTCGGGTACTTTAGTCTGATTTTGTAATAAACTAGTGGTCGACAAGGATAATAATAGATCTAGATTGTTAATGGGTGATTTATCCTTATCCTCTGTCTCAGAAATCTTCATTATATTTCTATCGGCCAATGTCTTTGTTACTTTTTCTGGTAGTTTTATTTGATTATCCATATTAATTACCCTTCTGGCGATTCTTTTAAAAGCAATTGCAGCACCTTCGGAACCCCAATGATAAGGTTGCTTTGGTTCATCGAGCATTATAAATGCAAGAATTTTTGGATTATCATATGGAAAAAATCCAACAAAATTTGAAATAAATTGCTCATTAGAATATTTGCCATTTTTCCACTTTTGCGCAGTACCAGTCTTTCCGGCAACTTTCCATCCAGGAATATTAGCATTTTCACCAGTCCCAGATGTGATAACATTTCTAAGCATTGATCTTATATTTCCCATTGTTTCGTTATCTGCTACCCTACGGTAGACGATTGGGTCTTCTGAAAAAATTATATCATTTTCATTATTTATAATTTGTTTGATTAGCCTAGGCTTAACTAAAAAACCTCCATTTGCGATTGCACAATATGCTGTTGCAATTTGAATTGCAGTAACTCCTACTTGATGTCCCATTGCAATTTGACCCAATGATACATTACTCCAGTCCATATATGGATACAATTTTCCTGTTACTTCACCTTTCAATTTTATACCAGTCTTTGATCCAAACCCTAAATCTCTACAAGTTTCGTACAATTTTTTTGGCCCGATACGTTCCATCATTTTAACAATTCCAATATTACTTGAATGTTGAATGATTTGAGGCAAAGTTAATATTTTAAATGTATCATGATCTGTTACCTGAGTATCATAGTATTGATATTTACCATTTTCACAATTAAACTCTTCTTGCAGAGTTATATCTTTATTTTTTATGGCTGCTATTGCAGAAACAACTTTAAAAGTGGATCCAGGTTCAAATTGATCAGTAATAGCTCTAATTTTGTGAAATTCTGGAGGAGCTTCTGAAAAGTTATTATTATCAAAACCCGGTACAGATGCAATTGCTAGTATTTCACCTGTTTGAGGATGCATAATAATTCCTGTAGCAGATACAGCATTCGTTTCATCTCTTCTCTTTAATAATTCTTGTTCTAAAATTGATTGGTATTCAAGATCTAAAGTAAGTTTTATGTTATTTCCATGGCTTGGTTCTTTATAGGGCATTCCACTTTTATGCTGTATCTTTCCACTTAGACCTTTTGTTTTTTGAACCCAGCCTGGAACGCCTTTTAGGTATTTATTAAAATCTTTTTCAAGACCAGAAATTCCTTCATCATCATAATTAGTATAACCTAAAATTTGCGCAGCAATTGAGCTGTGTGGGTAAAAACGCCTATATTTTCTTTTTATATCTAAGCCAGAAAAAGAATTATCTGTCAATAAACCAAGTGTTTCACGTTGTAAATTCCTTTCTAAATATTCAAAATTTGAGTTAGAATTAATTTTTTTTAAGTATTTATCTATTGGCTCTCCAGTACGTTCACTTATTGCTTTAGCAATAGCAATTTTTTCAGTAACTTTCCTTGGATTAACGGATAGAGTATAATGAATTATATTTCTAGTAAGTGGCTTATTATTCCTATCATATATATTTCCTCTATTGGCATGGAGAATATGTTTTTTTTGTGTCTGCTTTATAAGTGCAAGTTGATATTCACTTCCATTTAAAATCTGAACTTGAAATAATCGAAAACACAAACCTAGCCACGAAAATAAAATAAAGCCTGCCATAACAGTTATTCGAGTCTTATATTTTAAATAGGTTTTTGTCACAAGGAATTTTCCTTGTGATAAGGATGGTAGTTTACGATTAATGTTTCGGGATCTGTATTTACCATTTCTAATTCTTTGGAGGCTCGTTCTGAAATAATATCAGCCCTTTTAAGGGATTCAATTATACTGTCAAGTTCGTCAATTTCATTTTTAAGTTCATTTGCGGTTGATTTTTGAATATCTATGGCTAAAACTGCTTCATCTATTTCAGTATAAACCCAAAGGTAGATGATTAATCCTATTATGGTCATAGCAGTTGATAAGAAAAAAATAAAACTTTGAATTAAATCTTGATTTTTTTTTGATATTCTTTTTTTTCTCAATTTGAGATCCTCATTGCAACACGGAGTTTTGAGCTTCTTGACCTTCTATTCATTTTTCTTTCATCAAATGATGGAGTGAGTGGTTTTTTAGTAATTATTGATATCAATGAATCATTTTCCAATCGTTTAAATGCCTGTTTGACGAGTCTATCTTCAAGAGAATGAAAACTAATTATAGTAATTACCCCACCAACCTTCAGATAATCATGAAAACTAGATAAAAAAGTGTTTAGTATTTCTAATTCTTTATTAACAGAAATCCGAATTGCTTGAAAAACCCTTGCAATTGATTTTTTTCTGTATTTAGGAGGTGTTGAAATGGTGATTGCTTTAACAAGTTCGCTAACTTTATTTATCGGCCTTATTTGTGTTATATTTTTAGCTATAACTCGAGAACGACGCTCCTCTCCATAATTAAAAATTATATTAGCTAGTTCATTTGTATCTGAAAAATTCAAAATATCCTTTGCCGTTATCTTCTGTTCTTTATCAAATCTCATATCTAGATCGCAATCATCGTTATAACTAAATCCTCTGTTTGATTTATCTAGTTGATAGGATGATAAACCAAGGTCTAATAAGATACCATCAACAGATTTAATATTTAATTTTTCTAAAATTTTATTGATGTTGTGGTATGAATCTTTTATTCCATAAAAATTATCGTTTTTTAAAAATAAATTTTCATTGCAAAAATTAACAGCATCAGCATCTCTGTCAACTGCAATTAGCCTACCATCTTTGGATATTAATTTTAAGATTTCAGATGAGTGACCACCCTGGCCTAGAGTACCATCGAAATATGTGCCACTTTTTTGAATCTTTAAAAATTCTATAGTTTCTTCTTTTAAAACAGGTATATGCCTAATTATGCCTACTTTTTCAGAAGTACTAATCATAAAATTATTTTATTTGAGAGTTCCTCATATGTTTCTGGTTCTATTTTAGATTGCTTTTTTTCAATTTCTTCTAAAATATTTGGATTCCATATTTCCATTTTGTTTATCATTCCAATTATAAGGACATCTTTATCCAAACCAGCAAATTCAATTAGGGACGAGTTGAGCATAACTCGTCCCTGTTTATCATATGTGGAAGGGGTAGCATATCTTGCTGTATTTCGGATGAATCTTCTGTGAGTAATAGACAGAGAAGAGAGATCTCTTAGATTCTTTTCTATTTGTTTCCATTCAATTAGTGGATAAACCCAAATGCATTGGTCAAGACCACGGGCGATTACAAAAGTATTTTTATTATCTTTTGATAAACTTTGGCGAAATTTTGATGGAATATTTAACCTACCCTTTGCGTCTATGGTATAGGAAAATTCTCCAATAAATGTATTCTTCGATAATGTCATTGTTTTCTTATTTTGGGTTAATTACCCACAACTACCCACAATGTTACCTAACAGTAAAAAAAATTGCAATAAATATTATAAAAAAAGGGAAAAAATTATCTAGCTAAGAAATTCGAACAAAAAATTTGAGTTTAGAAGGCTTTTATTGTAAAAGCTTATATTTTTGAATTTCTATTGAAGATGGGTAGGGTTTTACAATTAATTTGACAGGATCTTTTGAACCAGTTATTTTTTTTATTTCAGTGCCATTAATATAAACATTCAAAGATTCCGTAGATGTGAATAAAAGTTCAGACTCTTCATTAAATTCATTTAAGTCTTTTTCCATATTTGAATTTAAAATTTTTAATACATCATTACTTATATCATTTGAAAATGTGTAACCAACTTGTTTAAGAGTTTTTATTTTAATAAAAAATGGCGGTTCTATATTAATTAGTTCCTCAATAGTCTGATCAAGCAGATAATCTTTTTTGAGTATTTCGTTTGTAACTGGTTTTACTTTATTTTGAATAATAGCTCCATTATCAGTGACTATTGCTTTACTTTGCTGATTAAAAATTTTTTGCGAGACAATTATTGAAAAAATAAAAATCAGTGAAAATAAACTACCTTTAATCAATTCATCTCTTTTATTTTTATTCATTTGTAATAGGAAATAGGTTCTTTTTATCTCCTCATCTTTTTCAATTTGATTTGTTTCTTCAATAGGTATTGGACTTCTTATCCTTGCACGAGTATTCCCCATAAAAGAGTCAAGCTGCTCTAGTGATCTTTGAGAGTTACCTCCGATTTCTTCAGAATAAGCTCTTAAGAATAAACGAAGGTAAGGCGTTTCTATATTATTAAAATCGCCTTTTTCAATCGCATTTAAATATTGAATATGAATTTTTGTTCTATCACTTATTTCTTCAAGTGAGATATCTTGTTTTATTCTAAGTTCTTTCAGTTCTTTATAAAATTGTGCCAAAATAAGCCTGTATTTATATTATAAATTAGCTCTAAGATGATTAAAGATTTGTTATTTATTTATATTTTGTAAAACCTTTAGAATTAAACTATAATGTTTATAAAATTGAGATAATGGAAGCCCTACAACATTATAATAACAGCCATCTATTTTTTTTATATGCTTTGCGATGCTGTCTTGAATACCGTAACTACCTGATTTATCAAATGGTTTTTCATGTTTAATATATTCTTTAATTGATTTTTCATCAAAATTATTAAAAAATATTTTTGTCCTTGAATGAAAAGTATCAATTATATCTAGTTTTTTATATTGTATTGACACGCCCGTTATAACATCATGCATATTTCCGGATAGCATTTTAAGCATTTCAACACTTTCTTGTTTGTTAGCTGGTTTACCTAAAATTAGACCATTTAACGTTACAATAGTATCAGCACCAATAATTAAAGAGTTTTTATTATTTTTTGATACATCTTCTGCTTTTTTTTCAGCCCAATATTCAGCAAATAAATGAGGTTTAAGTTTTAAGTTGAAATGCTCATCTATACTGCTCTTTTTTATTGTAAAAGAAAGTCCTATATTTTTTAGAAGTTCTTTTCTTCTGGGAGAAGAGGATGCCAAAATGATATTTAAATTTTCCATTGTGTAACAATATTAATATTTAGCACATCTTCCTATATGTGAAGAACTTGAATTTTGATTAGTAGCTTTTAATTTGTATATGTAAACACCCTTAGCAATATTTCCACCAAATTGATCGAAGCCATCCCAAGAAATGTTATGATAGCCTGATGAAGTGTTAGGTAAACTAATTGTTTTAATTTTTCGACCACCAATTGTAAAAATATCAATCTTAACATTTGCGCTATTGTTTATTTCAAAAGTAAAGTCTGTTGATTTTGAAAATGGGTTTGGAAAATTATAAACATTATTCAATTTTAAGGTCTCATTACTTTGAGTAAAAATGACGACCTCTTTATTACTTTGATTATTTGCGCTATCCCACGCTTTCACAATTAATTCTATTCTAGCATCGCTTGTTGCATATGGAAATGTACCAGTTGTTATACTATTCTGATCATAAATGAACTGATTTGTATAATTGGATACAATATTATTAACTTGATTTGTGATTAATATTTCATGTCCAAGTTCATCTGTCAAATTAATTCCAATAGGGTCAGATATCCGTATAATCAATGGGTCATTATACGATAAATGATCTCCACTTTCTAATCTTTGCCCTTCAATCGTTTCAAAGGAAATTATCGGTCCTGAGATGTCATTTGATTCCAGACCACCTTTTAGAATTATGTTATCAATTGATCCAAGAAGCTCATTTGAATTGTCATTTATATAAATTATCATTTTTGATGAATTATTCGAGTAAGAAATATCTTTAGGAATTCGAACCTGACCAGAGAAGGTTTCACCATCCACTGAAAATTTGCCTCTAAATAAAGTTGGTCCAGATAAGCTATAAGAAAGACTATAAGTTTCAGACATTATTTGATATTCTCTTGTAACTTGTTTTTCTGCGTCATAAAGAATTATATAGCCTTCTCCATTTTCAGAAATTAATTCTTGACTACCTATGAATGATCCAATTTCAAGTGTTAAAAGAGTATCTGGATTGATTGATAAATTAATTATTGAATTCTTGGGCATTGGAATTTTTAATGCTGGATCTCCAAAAAGATGAAAATATTGGCTTTCATTACTGCCATCTTTAATTGACTGCACTATAAAACCAATTTTTGCATCACTTATTTGTCCATTTTGAAATATATTATCAAATAGATCATATGTATATCTCTCATTACCAACAACTGAGATTGGCCTTGTTGTGGATATTACAGCTGATGCAGCATTAGAGGGACTCCTTATTAGCTCCTCAGCAAATGATTCAGTCAAAGGGTCATCAAAATGTCCAAATGAACATGTTCCAACAATCCAAATTGGTAATTTTCCTGTGTTATTAATTTTATTAATATCTCCGCGTTCTAAGGCAAGAAGTTTTTCTTGTGCCAGCTGGGTTGGGGATCCATGTCCAATATATGAAATTAAGGCAGTTCCATAATTAATTGAATTTATCAATGCTTGAGTAGCATCAGGCTTTACTACACCATAAGCTGAAGCATCACCAACTTCAGGAAATTCCATCATATATAGTTTTTCGGTATAAATTTTACTGGGAATAAGTTCAGCCAACTGCTCTGAGTTTAGAGTGTGGGACTTTCCAGTTGAGATTGATCCGTGATTGGGTTCTGGTCTAGCGGCATCATCAGCGATTAAGGTGACTTTCTGCCTCCATGGACCTAAAATTGAATTATTCTCAATATCTAGAATTTTATTTACAAAATTAATGACTTCATTAGAGTTCTTAGCTGGAAACCTCCCTGTAGCTATTTCTGGTAAATTTCCATAAATGGTTACTAGCAAATCATCTGTAGCATAAGATCTATAAGATTGGACTTGAACTGTTGGCACAACAATTGAGCTTTGACCTGTTATGTTTCTATAATCATAACCGCCATCACCTAAAAGCAATAGACAATTAGCTCTAGGTGTTTCCCACATTTCTTGAGTCCATTGAATGAAAGTCCTTATAGATATTGGGTCTTTATTCCCGGCTGAAAATTCATTATATATGTCTTCAAGACTTGCATAAATAGCTGGATTTCTAAGATTAATAAGGTCATCCGTTAAATTTCTAAATTCTTCAGGACCTATTATTATATAATCAGCAGATAAATTTGTATTACGGAGCCTAGAAAAATTTTCATCTTCAATAATTTGAAGTTCAGTAATATTATCAATATCATTGATGTTAAAACTAATAAAGTGGGAAACTGTATCTGAACTCGTATTTACACTACAGAAACCATTATTTTCTATTACCAAATTCTGTGCGTTTTCAGGGTTAGTTATGTCCCATAACAAAAAGTTTGAATCATATACTCCTGTAAATGAAAATCTAGTATTTTGGTTCTTTATTGGAGATTTAAATGAAAAATTTTCATTTACAATTAATTTTCTATCATATTGTATTTCAGTATAATCCAAAAAAGGAGCTGAGTTATCATCATCACTAGAATTTTTCAAATAAAAGAAATTTATCCCATCTATTAAAGGCAAATCATTAGAAGTACTGCTTATACTCCTTGCTGCATTACCCGACCAATTTATAGTATTACCTATGATGGTATTATTTTCATTTCCAAAATGTAGACTTATCGAGTGAAATGCTATCCCAGTTGATGCTGATGCTCCCCTTAATCTAGAATTAAAATTAAGAGTTCCACCAATTTTAGGTGATGGTAAATCCAAAATAATTGTTTGAGAATTACCACTATTTATTGAATTTGAAACCCATTCGGTTCCAGACGCTTCAAGGTTTAAAATATCTGTTTCAAGATGAATTTTACTTAAACCATAGTCAATAATAGTACCAATTTCAGGTTGAACTGAATTTTTAATACGTTTTCCCCTCAAACTCTCATCATCCGGGATGAAAAGCCAACAATTACTTAAATTATAATAAATATTTTGCTTCCAAATTAATTCATTGTTTATTGCATTGAACCCAGAAGGACCTCGACCGTAAAATATTATCTTATCATTATTATTAAAAGTATCATCGTCCTCACCGATAAATAAAATATTAACTTCTTTAAAATTCGGCGGTATTTCTTGATTCACATCATTAGTTCGAGGGCGTCCCAATTCACTAC
>CBFIBM010000003.1:0-154908 GCA_965660855.1 uncultured bacterium
AGAGACATCGAGTATATCTAGTAGCTTTCCGTCTTTGTGTAGTTCTATTGTGATGTCAGCGCCTCCGACAAGTTCTCCATTAACAAATAATTGTGGTATTGTTGGCCACTCTGAATATTCACTCAAGTTTACCCTTATTTGGGGGTCTGTTAGGACATTTACATCTTTATATTCGACACCATAGTGTGAAAGTATTTGTACAACTGAGTTTGAAAACCCACACATGGGCATTTCTTTAGTTCCCTTCATAAAAAGAATTATTTTATTGTCTTTAATATCATTTATAATTTTATCTTTTAAGCTCATATAATTTGATCCTTATGTTTAATTTTTTTTTTATTTAAACAAAATAATGCATAAAGTATGTACCAAAATTAATCATAAACTATAACAACTAGTGATATATAAATTATTGACTCAATTTTATTATTGCTAGATAAGGAAAAAATATGAAGCTTATCTCTTGGAATGTAAATGGTATCAGAGCTGCCAAAAAGAAAGGGTTTTTAGACTATTTAAATCAAGAAGAACCAGATATTTTATGCATTCAGGAATCTAAAGCTCATAAAGAACAATTAACCTCTGAGATATTAAAAGATCATGGTTACTATACTTATTGGCACTCTGGAATTAAAAAAGGATATAGTGGAGTTGCTACTTTTTGTAAAAAAAAGCCATTATATGTTCAAGAGGGACTTGGTATAGAAAAATATGATATTGAAGGGAGAGTTATTGTAACAGAGCATGAAAATTTTTTATTATATAATATATATTTTCCTAATGGGCAAAAAGATGAAGTTCGATTGAAATATAAATTAGATTTTTATGATGATTTATTACCGATAATAAATGAGCAGGTTGAATCAGGTAATAACGTAATTGTTACAGGTGATTGGAATACGGCTCACAAGCCAATTGATTTAGCTAGGCCAAAAGATAATATAAAAACTTCAGGTTTTATGCCAATAGAAAGAGAAAAATTAGATGTTTATATTGATAGTGGATGGGTTGATACTTTTAGACTTTTTCATAATGAACCTGGAAGATATTCTTGGTGGACCTATCGTTTTGGAGCAAGACAAAGAAATGTAGGCTGGAGAATTGATTATTTTTTTGTTAATAAGGAGATGATAGAAATGTGTGTTGATGCGGATATACATTCTGAAATACTAGGTTCTGATCATTGTCCAGTAAGTTTAACTCTCGATATATAATTTTTTGGTTTTCTATATATTAATTTTAATAACTGTTTTAAGTTATTTTTTCGGTTTTTTTAATAATATTATTGAGATTGATGCTATGCAATATGCTTCTATGAGCAGAGAAATATTGCGTAATGAGAACTTTTTATTTTTATTTGATAATAATACACCATACCTAGATAAGCCTCCTTTAATTTTTTGGATAACGTCTATTTTCTTTAAATTTTTTGGTGCTTCTAACTTTACTTATAGGCTTCCATCATTTATATTTATTTTAATTTCAATATATTCAACTTACAAATTATCATATCTTTTTTATTCGAGAAGAATTTCAATATTTTCTGTGTTGATACTTTCATCTTCTCTGACTTGGATAGTCATGAGTACAGATGTTAAAACTGATATTTATATGATCTCACCAATGATGCTTGGCCTATGGCAATTGATTCAATTTCTAAAAACCAAATCAAATATGAATTTAATAATCGGTTCTATTGCAATAGGATTTTCAATGATGGGCAAAGGTCCATTAGGGTTAGTGATTCCTGTTTTTATTATATTAATTCATTTAATTCACACAAATGAATTAAATAGAATATCTGATAAAGTTAATTTGATGGGAATTTTATTTTTATTGTTAGCGTTACTTCCAATGTCGGTTGGCTTGTATAAGCAGTTTGGCTTTAATGGAATAAAATTTTATTATTGGACTCAGAGTTTTGGGCGAATAACTGGAGAAAGCAGCTGGTCAAATAATACAGGTCCGTTTTATCTTTTTAATGTTTTCTTATATTCTTTTTTACCATGGACATTTTTATTTTTAGAGGCATTTTATAATAAATTTAAATTGTTTATAAACTTTGATAAAAAAGACCATAGAGAATTAATATCTTTTTCAGGGTTTTTAATACCTTTATTAATTTTATCTTTATCAAATTATAAACTTCCTCATTATATATATTGTGTCATGCCTTTTGCCTCAATTTTAACAGCTCAAAGACTGGAATCATTATTATTTTCAAATAAATATAAAACAGTCTTATTTTTACAAATAGCTACTATTTCTATTTTATTAATCTTTACTAGTTTCCTTACGGTTTTAATTTTACCTAGTAAGAAAATTATGATAATATTATCTATGATCCTTTTCTTTGGGTCAGCTACTACTTTAATTTTACTAAAAGATGAATTTCATAGATTTTTTATTTTATCTATAACAGGAACGTTTATTCTGAGTTTCATTATAAATGTGGGAATTTTAAAGCCTATATTATCATATCAAGCAGAATCTGAGGCTGCAAGATATTTAGTTAATAATTCTTATGACGGTTCTCCAATCATTCTATTCAAACAAAATAAAGGGGCAAAAAGTAGATCCTTTAACTTTTATTTAAATACAAATACTACTTATATTAATGACTTTAAAATTTTAAATGAAAAGTGCAAGTTTAATAATACTTTTATTTTCACAAACGAGGATGGTTATAAACAAATAATTGATAACTTAGATAAAGTAAAATTATTAAAGGTTTTTGAGCATTTTAGAATAAGTAAGGTTAATTTAAAATTTCTTAACCATGCTACTCGTGAAGATGTAGTTCAAAAAAAGTATCTAATAAAGGTTGGATAAAAAAATAAAATTTTATGAAAAATGATTTCCCTTCCCTATCTGTAATAATTCCTATATATAACGAGCAATCAACGCTTGAGGAATTAACTTATGAAGTTGCAAAATCTGAGATTGTGACAGAGATAATTTTAGTGGATGATTGCTCTATTGATAACAGTCTTAGTAAAATTTTTGAATGTAAAGAAAAATTATTAATAAGCTTTCCAAAACTCAAAATTTTAGTTGAAAAAAATAAAAAAAATTTGGGCAAAGGGGCTACCCTTAGAAAAGGATTTGAAGTGGCTACTTCAGATGTGATAATTATTCAAGATGCTGATCTCGAATATGATCCGAAAGAATATGTAAAACTAATCAAACCAATTAAAGATGGTAAAGCTGATGTTGTTTATGGGAGTAGATTCATTGGAGGAACGCATAGAGTTTTATATTTTTGGCATTTCATGGGGAATAAAGTATTAACGTTACTTTCAAACATGTTTTCAAATTTAAATTTGACAGATATGGAAACATGTTATAAGATGTTTAGAAGGGAAATATTAACAGATTTAAACCTTGTTTCAAATCGTTTTGGGTTTGAGCCGGAGTTTACTGCTAAAATTGCAAAAATTAATTTAAGAATTTATGAATTGCCTATTTCATATTACGGTAGGACTTATGATGAAGGAAAAAAAATAACTTGGAAAGACGGTGTCGCTGCTATTTATCATATTATCAGATTTAATTTATTCAAATAACAATTCTGGAATAATTTGATCAGACAAAACCATTCCATTTATCGTTAAGAATAAAAAATCATTATCAAATTTTAATAAATTAGAATATTTTTCTTTTACATCTTTTAATCTCTTTTGGAAAGTATTTGATAAGTTTGAAGGAATTAAGCGAGTATCAAATCCATTTTTCATTCTCAAACCAAAACCTAAGGCTTCATTTACTAAGTCTATCTCTGATAAATATTCTAGTTTTGAAATAGGTGTTCTACCTGACTCAACTTTCTGAATATATTGATTTAAAGATCTAACATTATTCCACCTTTTTTTTCCATCAAAACCATGAGCAGAGGGACCAAAAGCTAAATAAGGGTCTATTTTCCAGTAATGGATGTTATGTTTACATTCCATTCCATCTTTACTAAAGTTAGAAATTTCATAACCTTGATATCCACCTTCCTTTAAAATTTGATGAGTTTTTAAAAACCAATCGCTACACTCATCATCATATGGCATCATTATTCTTTTGGTTTTGACCATATCAAATAAAGCGGTTCCATTTTCAACTGTAAGGTTGTACGCTGAAATATGATTAGGCTCTAAATCAATTATCTTATTTAAGTCTTTCTCCCACATTTCCCATGTCTGATTAGGTATACTATAAATTAAATCACAGCTAATATTTTTATATCCGACTTGCCTTGCATTATTAAAAGTATCTAGTACTTGTTGGGCACTATGAATTCGGGTCAAAAAAGTTAATATGTCTTGATGTAATGATTGAACGCCAATTGAAAGTCTATTTATACCTAAATCTAGAAATTCTTTTAGTCGTTCTTTTGGCGCTTCTCCTGGATTTGCTTCAATAGTAAATTCTGTAACATTAGATATGTTAAATTTTTTATCCAATGCGTTAATAATTTTTTCAATATAAAAAGTATCAAGCATCGATGGCGTACCACCTCCAAAAAAAATAGTATCAAAGATGAGATTATCGTCTCCAGTCTCATAAATTTCAATTTCTTTCACAATTGTCTTTATGAATGAAGGTATTTGGTCATCCCTATCTGCTAAAGAATAAAAGTCACAGTACATACATTTTATTGAGCAGAATGGAATATGAATATATATTCCTGCTTTTTTCATAAAATAATTTACTTTTCATTATAATTCTTTTTTTGATTTTTTTCGTGATTTGTCAAATAAGTATATAGAAATTTGAGTTATGAGTATTATCATTAAAGAAGTATCTAGCTCAATTGAAAAAGAAGAACATCTTGCAATAAGAAGATTAGTATTTGTTAAGGAACAAAATATACCTAAAACAATTGAGTTTGATGATTTATCAATAGAGACTTTTAATTTTATTGCTATATTTAATGATGAATTTGTTGGTACCGCAAGATATAGAAACACTTCTACTGGAATTAAGCTTGAAAGGTTTGCAGTATTAAAAAAATATAGAGGAAATGGTATCGGAAAAGCGCTGATGGAATATATTTTAAAAAAAATAAAAGATGATTCAAATATATATCTTCATGCTCAAAAACCAGTAATCAACTTTTATAAAAAATTAGGTTTTAAAGAAGTTGGAAAGCCCTTTTTTGAAGCAAATATTCTTCATATGAAACTTATAAAAATTGAAAAATAAAGATATAAATATTAAAAAATTATTGATATTTGTTAAGCCTGAGTGGTTTTTTATGATAATATCATTGTTTAATGGTCTACTCTATGTTGTTTTCAATACTCTCTCCATATGGCTTACTGCATCTTTAATTAATAATGTATTAATTGATTTCGATAAATTAATCGAGAATCAACAAAAATTAGTAAATAACCCAGATCCTTCATTAAATGATCAATTAAAACTAATGGTTAATAAAATAGTTCTTCGAGATAATAACATGGAGACTTTAAAAGTATTATGTTTAACTATTATCGTTGTTTTTATTTTCAAAAATATATTTTTATACTTTAAAAATTTATCGATGTCATATGTGCAGCTAAGGATTGTAACAAGTCTTAGAAACCGTATTTACTCGCACTTGCATTCTTTGTCATTATCTTTTTTTCATAGAAGAAAATTTGGTGATCTCTCCTCAATAATAATGAACGATGTAGGTACAGTCAGGCAAGCAATAGGTACTACCTTTCAAAAGATTATAGTAGAGCCAATAAATATTTTATTTTTCACAGTTTTCCTATTCATTATCAGCTGGGAATTAATGTTGATTGCCTTAATAATCATACCTTTGAACCAGTTATTAATTCAGGGTATTGGAGGAAGTATTAGAAGGAAAGCGAGAAGGAATACATTACAAGTTGGAGGAATATTAAGTATCATAACTGAAACTTTGTCTTCCGTAAGAATTGTAAAAGCATTTGCAATGGAAAAAGATGAAATCAAGAGGTTCAATTCAGAATCTTGGAAATATTTTAGGTTATTGTTTAGATCTGCAAAACTTAGACATCTTTCTTCTCCTATTATTGAATCTATTGGTGTATCAATGGCCGTACTTTTACTATGGGTTGGAGGATCTGACGTAATAGAGGGTGCTAGTTTGTCTTCAGAGGATTTTCTGAGGTTTATGTTTCTTTTATTTTCAATGCTGGGGCCAATTCGTTCATTAAGTAATGTTCATATCACTTTACAAAATGGCTATGCTTCAGCTGAGAGAGTATTTGAAATTTTAAATGAAGAATCAGAGGTTGAAAATGTAGGAGATAGAAAGATTTCAGAAATAAAATCCTCCATAGTTTTCAAAAAAGTAGATTTTGCATACGATGAAAAACATTTATTCAAATTACAGAATTTATCTTTTGAGCTACCTGTTGGAAGTACCTTTGCATTGGTTGGAGAGAGTGGCTCTGGTAAGTCAACAATTGCTGATTTGTTACCAAGATTTTATGATGTTTCATCTGGAGAAATTCAAATAGATAAAGTAAATATTAAAGAATATGATTTAGATTGTTTAAGGAAAATCATGGGTATTGTAACGCAAGAAACAATACTTTTAGATACTACGGTAAAAGAAAATATTGCATATGGTAATACATTACTCAATGAAGATTTAGTTATAGAGTCAGCAAAAAGTGCAAATGCTCATGATTTTATTCAAAAACTTGATGATGGCTACAATACCATAATTGGTGAAAGGGGTGTGAAATTATCAGGTGGGCAAAGACAGAGGCTTGCAATAGCAAGAGCAATATATAAAAATCCATCTTTTTTAATTCTAGATGAAGCAACGTCAGCATTGGATACAAAGTCTGAAAAATTAGTGCAAATTGCTCTTGATAATCTAATGAAGAATAGAACAGTATTAGTTATAGCTCATAGATTATCTACTATAATTAATGCTGATAAAATTATTGTTTTAGAACAAGGTGAAATTAAAGAGATTGGCAGTCATAATGAATTGTATCAAAAAGAGGGTAATTATAAAGAATTATATGATGCTCAATTTGAAAATAAAGATTAGCAGTAAAAAATAAATTATGGCAAAGACCTTTTCGATTTTATTTGATAGTTATCATTTATACCATCTACCACAATTTGAGCCATTAATTTACCTTCTATCAAAGGATACTCGCTTCCGCATTTACCATTCAAACTCAAGAAGTATTAATAAAGAAGAATTTAATTTATGTTCCAAAGTTTTAAAAAAATTACCGGGTAATTATATACAATCAAGCTCAGAAGAAGAGAGGGCAGAATTAATTAGAAATCTAAATTTAGATGTCTTTATATGTGGTTGGTCAAGGTATGAATTACAAAAGTATGTTAAAAAAAATACACTAGTGGGCATGATTTATCATGGTATTGGAATTAAACCATCATATTGGCTCGATAATCATGATAGAATTGATTTCCGTTTAGTTGAAGGTAGGTATAGAATTGATCAGTTAAAAAAAAATAATGTTAACATTGACTTACATTTATCAGGTTTTATAAAACTGGATCCTCTTTTTAACCCTGGAAGAATAAATGTCGATAAAATCGCAGATAGCTTTAACCTAAATCCTAAGAAGAAAACTATTTTATTTGCTCCCACCTTCTATCCAAGCTCTATAGAATCAATTGGTATAAAACTTGCTCAATATACAAAAGATTATAATTTATTAATTAAACCGCACCTTTATTCTTATTATTTAGAGAAGTTTGGTGATATAGACTTACGTCCTCAATTAAAAATACTTCATAAATTAGCAAGCGATTTTGAACATGTAAAATTAATTAAGCCATTTCACTATAATATTATACCATTTTACTGTATTGCTGATGTTTTATTAACAGATGCAAGTAGCACTATTTATGAGATGTTAGCTTTAGGAAAGCCTGTAATAGTAAATCGGTTCTTTAAATTGAAGCTTTCACATAAACTTTTTAGAGATAGATTATATAAAAAAAGACTAGATAGAGAGATGGAAAGTGATATTGGTAAATTTTGTTATGAAGTAAACAAACCAAATGACCTACCAAATATAATAAATAATGCTTTAAAAAATCATGATAAAACTTTATTTATCGATGGTGGTTATCATGAAAAAATGCTTTACAAATTAGATGGTAAATCTTCAGCGAGAGCGAGAGACATAATATTGTCAAAATTAGGATAATTAACTTTGAAAAAATTTTTATTTGAAACCCATCACTTATACTATTGGCCAAATTTCAGACCCATTATTGATGAATTAAAAAAAGATAGTAATAATTTAATTGAAGTTTCGCAACCAATCCGAAATTCAAAAGAAGAACTTTATGCATTAAAAAAAAATTGCAAAAACTTAGAAATAGAATTCATCGAATATCAAAATGAAGATATGCGAACTCAAAATTTAAAAAGAAGAAATTATGATGTTATAATTGTTGGTAATGTAGGGCAATTGAATGCATTGGTTCATAAGGATACGATTGCTGTAATGGTTTATCATGGTATAGGTTTAAAACAATCATACTATAATGATATAGACGCTAGAATAGATATAAGATCTGTTGAATCGGAAAATCGATTTGAGGAGCTAAAGAATCTAGGGCATAAAAACATTTATTTAACTGGATTTACTAAATTGGACAGATTAAAGACAATAACAAAAAGTGAAATTAATTTAATTAAAAAAGAAATAGATTTAGACTTTAATAGGAAAACAATTTTATTTGCTCCGACTTTCTATCCAACTTCTTTAGAACTTATCCTTGAAGAAGTAAGAGTACTTAGTCAAGAATATAATGTAATAGTAAAGCTTCATGCCTTTAGCTGGAGGCAAAATCGTTATAAATATCAAAGTGAAATTTATGAAAAACTTTCCAATGAAAATCAATCAATTATCCTTCTCTCAGATGACGTTTATGATATAATTCCATATTATAAAATTGCAGATATTCTAATTTCTGATATTTCATCTACTCTTTTTGAGTTTCTTCCTCTTGATAGACCTATAGTTCAAATCAATTATTTTAATCTTAGATTAAAACACAAAATTTTCAATAAACGATTCTGGCGCAAATTAGACATCAAAAGATTAGAAAACATTGACTTCACCTATAAAGTAAATCAATCAGGCGATTTATTAAGTCGAGTATTTTTTGCACTTGAAAACCCTGAAGAATTATCTGACCTTAGAAAAAAGGCTTTAATATATTATCTCTATAAATTTGATGGAAAAGCATCTCAAAGGTTAGTAAAAGTAATTAAGGAGTTTTCAAATTAAAATTGCTGTTTACAGTCCCAACTGGATTGGCGATGCTGTAATGGCTCTTCCTTTCATCCAAAAAATAAAGGCTTATCATCCAAAAGCTGAAATTTATATTATATGTAAAGAATGGGTTGCGGATATTTACAAGAATCATAAAGATTTAACAAAAGTAATTCCATTATCAGATTCGGATCTTAAAGGAGTTTATAATATTACAAGTATAGGGAAAATATTAAAAAGTGAAAACTTTGATTTATCATATACATTAACTGAATCATTTAGAAGCGCTTTAATTTTATGGTTATCTAATATTCATATTAGAATTGGATTTAATGCTCAATGGAGAAGGTACCTATTAACAAAACCAGTGGCCCGTCCAACCAAATTGCTCCATCGCTCGGAAAAATATTTAAAATTAATTGATGAAAAATTAAATGATGAAACAATGCCAAAATTTTTTATTTCAGAAGATGAAAAAAACTGGGCAAAAATAAAAATGGAACAAATAGGATTTAAAAAGCCAACTGCAATTTTTCCATTTAGTGTTGGAGCTGGTAGAACTTTATCAGCTGAAAACATTAAAAAATGGATAAAGGGTTCATCAAAAAAATACCTTATTTTTGGATCAATTAATGATTCTAATGAAGCAAAAGCATTAATTAGTAATTGTAATAATAATTCAGTTAAAGAAATTTGCGGAAAATTTACTCTTAGAGAATCTATTTCATTAATAGCACTTTGTGAAAGTTCAATTGCTACAGATAGTGGTTTAGGACATATATCTGCTGCTCTGGGAATCCCAACAGTTTCTTTTTTTGGAAAGGGAAATTCGCTGGAGACGTCTCCCCTTGGGGAAAAAACTAAAGTTTTTAAGCATTGTAATCCTTGCCGGGGTAATAAATGCAGAAATAATAAAGTTGGTGTGGTATGTATAAAAAAAATTTCAAAAAAAGATGTAGAATTTGCTGTAAATCAGTTAATTGATCAGTAATTTTTATTATGAAAGCATTAATATTAGCAGCTGGTGTTTCAAGAAGACTGTACCCCCATACCTATGATACACCTAAATGTTTGTTGAAGGTAGGCGGTAAACCAATTATCAATTATCAGCTAGAAGCTTTAGAACAAATAAATATAAAAGAAATAATTATAATAGTTGGCTATCATAGGGAGATTTTAAAAAGCCATGTTCAAGAGAGTTTTCCAAATTTAGATTTTAAGTTTATAATAAATCATCATTTTTTTGAAACAAACACGGCTTATTCTCTTTATTTAGGAAGATTTGAATTAAATACAGATATTTTATTAATGAATGCAGATGTGGTTTACACGATTGAACTTTTGGAAAAGTTATATGATTGCAAATATGAAACTACTTTAGCAGTTGATGTGAAACGGTGTGGTGAAGAAGAAGTCAAAATTATTGATGGCGGGAATAATAAAATAGTTGCAATTGGTAAGAATTTGATTGAGTCTCAATGTCTAGGGGAATTTATTGGTGTTGCAAAACTATCAAAGAAGTTCAATTCACATTTTGCAGAATCTTTAACCAATTTAATTAACTCAGGTGGTGAAAATGATTATTTTGAAGCATCCATTGCATTATTATTAGATAAAATAGATGTAAGGTTTGTAGATGTCTCTGAATTTCCATGTCTAGAAGTTGATTTTAAAGAAGATTTAGACTTAGCAAGAGGATTATTCAAATCTTGAAATATACAAAATGAATTGGTATCTAATATTAGATTTTGATAGTACAATAATAACAAAAGAATCATTAGACTTTTTATCTGAGATTGCTTTAGAAAATGAGAAAAATAAAGATTTTTTATTATCCAAGATAATTGAATTAACAGAAAAAGGAATGGATGGAACAATCTCATTTCAAGACTCAATAAATGAAAGATTAAAAAATATTCATATTACAAAAGATCATATCAAAATATTAAATAGAAAATTAAAAGACCATATAACACCAACATTTCAAAGCAACATGAGGTGGTTGAAAAAATATTCGAGGCGTATTTATATAATTTCAGGGGGATTTAAAGAAATGATTATTCCAATTACCGATAAACTTAATATCCCTCGTGAACATATTTTTGCTAATGATTTTGTTTTTAATAAAGATGGAATTGTAATGGGGTTAGATAAAAATAATCCATTAAGCAGGTCCGGTGGAAAAGTCAAAAAAGCAGAGGAATTAAATTTGGATGGCCAAATATTTATGGTTGGGGATGGTAGTACTGATGCTGAGATGAAAAATCTTGGAGGGAAAGTTAATTTTATAGCATTTGTTGAAAATGTATATAGGGAAAAAGTTGTTTCTCAAGCTGATTACACTGCAAAAACATTTAAAGATGTAATTAATTTTATTCAAAGCTCTTAGGGAGTTAATTTTATTGTTATAAGTAAATAAGGTAGCCAAAATGAGTTCGCTAAAAAATAGACTAAAAGAAAAAATACCAGTAGTTCAAAATGAAATAAGAGAATTGTTAAAAGAAAAAGGTGATATCAAAATTGGAGAAGTCACAGTAGCTCAGGCTTATTCTGGGATGAGAGGAGTTAAGGCTTTCGTTTGTGATACTTCATCAGTTTCAGCAGATAAAGGCCTTATTATAAGGGGTCTTCCCTTATTAGATATAACAAATATTTCACCTGAAGAAGTCTTTTATTTGTTATTAACTGGCGAACTACCCACTTCCTCTCAAATTGAAAATCTTAAAGAAGAATTTGCATTACATTTAGAAATCCCTGAATATGTGTGGGGAGTTCTTAATAGTTTACCAAAAGACAGTCATCCAATGACTATGTTTAATACTGGTATCCTTGCAATGCAAAGAGAGAGTGTATTCCAAAAAAGATATGATAAGGGTATGCAAAAGGATAAATACTGGGAAGGAATATTAGATGATGGAATTAGATTGCTTTCTAAATTACCAGCTCTTGGGGCTGGAATATATAGATTGAAATTTGATAAAGGTCCAATTATTTCTCCAGATGCTAGTAAAGATTGGGCTGGTAATTTTGTTCATATGACTGGTCTCCCCGATAATGATGGAAATTTCCATAAATTAATGCAATTATACTTTATGCTCCATTGTGATCACGAGGGTGGAAATGTCAGTGCTTTTGCATCTCATACTGTTGCTTCTGCTTTATCTGATCCTTATTATGCTGTTTCTGCAGGGTTAAATGGCCTGGCTGGACCGTTACATGGGCTTGCAAATCAGGAGTGCTTGAAGTTTGTGCTAGGTGTCCGAGATGAATTTAATGGACTTCCTAATAGAGACCAACTAAAGGACTATTGTTGGGATCGATTAAATAATGGAAGGGTTATTCCGGGTTATGGTCATGCAGTTTTACGCTGCCCAGACCCTAGGTTTTCTGCATTTGTTGATTTTGGTCAAAAACACATTGAAAATGATGATATTTTTGGAATAGTAGACCTCCTATTTAAAGTTGTTCCAGATGTCTTACAAGAACATGGTAAGGCAAAAAACCCATGGCCGAATGTTGATGCTGCGTCAGGGTCCTTACTTTACTATTATGGTTTAAAGGAATTTAATTTTTATACTGTTCTATTTAGTATTTCTCGTTCAATGGGGATGATTTCACAGATGGTATGGGAAAGAGCTCTCGGAATTCCAATCACTAGGCCTAAGTCGGTAACTACGGAATGGATAAAACATAATACATAAAATTAGATAAGATGAAATTTATATACATTTGTTTTTTTATCATCAATTTTAGTTTTTCAAGAGAAAAATACCAATCCGTACGTCTATTAAAACCAAGTATTGAAAAATTAGAAAAAATTTCCATGTTAGGAATACCTTTAGACCACTCCACCGGTAAAAAAGGATTTTACATTGATTTTGTAGCAAACTCAAAGGAAGTAAGTAAATTAAAATATTTTGATATTGATGTTGAAATTTTAATTTCAGACTTAACTCATTATTACAAATCAAGAAATATTCCTGAAAATGAGCGAGACTTCCCTTTAGGTTCAATGCAGGGTAATTACACATTAGCGGAGTTAAATAATCGTTTTGATGAATTAAAAAATTTGTATCCAGAATTTATATCTGAAAAATTAATTTTAGGTCAATCATATGAAGGCAGAGATATTTGGGCTTTTAAAGTTTCTGATAATCCCAATATTAATGAAGATGAACCACAAGTTCTTTTTACAGGCTTAACTCATGCTCGTGAACCATTGAGCATGATGAATCTTTTTTATTTTGTTCAGAAACTACTTGAGCAAAATGAATCGGATCTTGAGTCTAATTTTATAGTAAACAACCGTGAATTATGGTTTATCCCAGTTATTAATCCAGATGGTTATGCATATAACCAGTTTATTGAGCCAGATGGCGGAGGAATGCATAGGAAAAATCGATTTGATAATGGATGTGGAAATGGTACTGGTAGAGGAGTTGATCTTAATAGAAACTTTGGATATGGCTGGGGAAGTAATAACTCTGGTTCTTCTCCAGATGAATGCTCTGATATATATCGTGGTGAGTCGGCATTTTCAGAAATTGAAACTCAACTCATAAGAGATTTTATTCTGGATAATCAATTTAAAAATATTTTACATTATCATTCGTATTCAAATGTTTACATACACGCATTTGGAGATGGTTCAGTTCCAAATGAGCCAGAATTAACTACACTAACTGATATTGGTAATGAAATGGCTAAGTTTAATGGGTATAGTATTGGTACGGGTAGTGAGGTGATTGGATACACTGTTAATGGAGATGCTATTGACTGGACTTTCGGTGAACAAGGAATTATATCATTTACTCCTGAAATTGGTACTCCAAGTCAAGGGTTTTGGCCATCTGAAGATGAAATAATTGATTTGTGTGAAGATCAATTCTATGCAAATAAAATTTTTTCTTTAACAGCAGGAGCAGATATCGTCTTGAAATCTTATAATATTTCAGAAGATATGATTTTTGGAGGTCAAGATGAAGTTGAGGTCGAAATTATAATTGAGAATAGAGGTTTAAGTGATCTAAGTAGCGATCTGAATATTTCATTTTCTCCATTAAATACATGGATTAATATTACTTCAGAGCCTATAGTTTATGAAGGACTTCAATCTAGAAGTAGCGAGCTTTTTACAGTAATATTTTCGATAAATGAGAATGCTCCACAAGGTGTAAGCTCTGGAATTGTGTTAAATATAGATTCTGAAAATATTTTCTCAAGAATAGCTACTGTTAATTTTACTATCGGTGAAAGTGAGGTGATTTTTAGCGATAACTTTGAAGAAGGCTTTGATTTTTGGACTCTTGATGATAATTGGGGACTTTCTAACGAGTCAAGTTCCGGACAATATTCTTTATCTGACAGCCCAGAAACAGAATATGCAGCAAATCAGATATCAGTTGCTGAAATAAATAGAGATTTTAATTTCTCATTTTTTTCAGATTTACAGGTAAAATTTAAATTAAAATGGGATATTGAGCTTAATTATGACTTTGTACGGTTTCAGGGTTATAGTCCGGTTGAAGGTTGGGTAAGTCTTAATGGTGCCTTCACCTCGAATGGGTCAGGAAACCCAGCTCAGCCAATTGGAGAACCTGGCTATGATGGGTTACAAGACTTATGGGTTGACGAAGTAATTTATCTAAATCAAGAAAGCCAAGCTACTTTTACGAGATTTCGTTTTATCCAAACTTCAGATCAGTTTGTTGAAGGAGAAGGATTTTTTATTGATGATATTATGATCACTGGCTTTCCTCAGGGACAGTTAGGTGACTTTAATTCAGATAATAGAGTTGATATATTCGATTTACTATTACTATCAGATTTATTATTATTTGGATCTAACCCCAACGAGGCTCAATTATTCTATTGTGATTTAGATAGAAATGGTTATTTAGACATAATGGATATCATTCTTTTAACCAATAAGATTTTGAACTTTTAAATGTATTTACCATTAGTTTTTATTGTGGGATTTCTTTTTGGTGGGCAGAAATTTGATTCAAATAAATTAGAGTTTGCAAAGAGAGGAGATGAATATAGAATTTGGTTATTTTTTACGGATAAAAATAATTCATCTCTTCACCATATAACTGAAAAAGCTAAGGACAGACGTAATAAAGTTAAGAAAGCTGAAAAATCTGTTTGGTATGATCAAAATGTATCTGATGAATATGTTAATCATTTAAAAAGATTGGGTTTTAGAATTTTAAATAAAAGTAGATGGCTTAATGCAGTTGCTATTAATTGTCAATACAAGGATTTTGATATATTGAATTCACTCACTTACATAGAAAAAATTGAACCAGTTATGTTGGCAAAAAAAAAAAAATATGAAAAATTAAGTAAGTCCGAAGAAAATAATAGAACTTTTCTTTATGGTGGTTCACAGGATCAAATGGAGCAGATAAATGCTATCAATGCCCACAATCTTGGTTACTACGGACAGGGTGTAAGAATACTTTATATTGATACTGGGTTTGATTTAAGCCATGAAGCTTTTGATTCAATTCGAGTAATTAATCAGTTTGACTTTATAAATAATGACAGTATCACCGCAAATCAGACAGAGGAAGAATTTCAAAATAACCAGGATGAACACGGCTCGATTTGTTTAAGTGTTCTATCGGGTTTTAAAGAAGGACAATTAATTGGACCTGCATTTAAGTCAGAGTATTTATTAGCTAAAACTGAAATTGTAGATCAAGAAATCCAGCAAGAAGAAGATAATTATATAGCAGCTTTAGAATGGGGTGAATCCTTAGGCGCAGACATAGCTTGTGCCAGTTTAGGTTATTTAGATTGGTATAATTATGAGGATCTAGATGGAAATACTGCTCAAACTACAATAGCCGTAGATATTGCTTCTAGTCTTGGAGTACTTTGTGTTAATTCTGCAGGAAATAGTGGAAATAATGACTGGTATTATATAATTACTCCTGCTGATGCTGACTCCGTATTATCTGTTGGTTCTGTTGATGCAAATGGTGTCATATCCTCATTTAGTTCCCATGGTCCTACATATGATGGAAGGATTAAACCTGAGATTTGTGCTATGGGTTCTTCTACCTTTTGTATAAGACCCGGAACAGACTCAGAATACAGGACTGCAAGTGGGACATCACTTTCTGCTCCATTAGCTGCTGGTGCTGCAGCAATTGTATTATCTGCAAATTTGCAATGGAGTGGGATGGAGGTAAGAGAAGCAATTATAGAAACAGCATCGATGGCTGAATTACCAAATAATGACTATGGATATGGTATCATAAACACTATCAATGCTATAGATTATGATAATCAATTAAAATTAAATGAAATAGATTATCTGCCTACTAATTTTGATTTTTCTATTTTTCCGAACCCCTTCAATTCCTCTATTAAAATACATATATCTGGCGATAAAATAAATTTTCTTGAAATTAGTATTTTTAATATAAATGGTGTTTTGATAAAAAATATTCATAAAAATAATTTTTTGGAAAGCTCTTTTTTACTAGATTGGGACTCGATGAAAAACGGAAGTGGTGTTTATTTTTTACGTATTAACGCTGATAATACGATTATCCATAAAAAGATCTCATATATCAAATAAAGAAAGTTAAGGATTTTCTTGCCTAGGCTATAAAATTCAACCAAATTCTATCTATTACATTATTAAACATAATGAAAATCAAATTAACAATAAGAATAACGGAGATAGTGCTTCTTTTAAGCATTGCTTTTACTAGAAATATTGAGAGTGATCTACCTATAGATTTATCCGTTTATGATGGGCAAGGTGGTCTTTTAATTGATTGGAATTTTGATGAAGAAATAATTATTGATTCAGTTAAAATCTCTTCAAAAAAAATTGGCGATACATCTTTTAAAATTGTGGAAGAAATTAATATAAATAAAGGAAGATATTTAGATCGGTTTTGTGAGCCAAATGAACGTTACTATTATAAAATAGAAATCATTGATCAGGATGGTAAAAGTTACACTAGTGATTTAAATAGACCTTCCTTTGGAACATGTTTAGAGTTCGATAATTCAACTCTAGATAATTTAGAATTTAAAACATTAGAAAGCGGTGTAATTTATGATATCTTGAAAAATAGTGATCTGTCTATTGATAATTTAAATGTAAATGATCTATTTAATTTTTTACAAAGAGATTCAGAAAAAGATATAGCCGATTGGATTGAAAATTTCCCATTAAATATTCTTCAAAAAGGTGGAGAGATTATAAATAAGTTGAATTTTTTGATTGAAGAAAATTATTTTATAAATAAATCATCTTATTATGAATCTTTATTCAGAAATATGATGTTAATAACTCCTAGTGAATGGGATGAAGTTTTTTCTGAAGTAATAAACAATATAAAAGAAGACTGGAGCTCACTCGCTAAAAATCACTTAACTGCAATTAACTATTTAGAAGCGATTGAGCCTCTAAGAGTTACAGCTGTTTATAATGATGAATATAATCAAAGGATTCTAAATTTATATTTTTTTCATCCTGAAGTATTTTTTAATAAAGAATTGTTATTATTGAATAATAACGAATACATAAAGGTAAATGTTTCAGAGGTTTCGACCTTAAGAAATCAAAAAATTGTAATTCCTGAATATTGGAGTAATGTAAGCTTAATGATGGATGATACATTGATAAATAAATATGACATCATAAAAAATAAGAATATTCTATATACTTTGAATAATGATATGATACCTTTGGAAAATGTAAAAGCTCCATACATAAAATTAAAAAAACAGAATTCTGAATTATGGTTAAATGAAATTCAATGGAATCATTTTAGTAGAGTTTTAGATCTAGAATTAGCAAAAAAAATAGAACCAATCCATAAATATTTAATTTTATCATCTTCAGAAATTATTTGGGAAGTAAGTAAAGAAGAATTAAACGAAAAAGATTTTATTGATTCAACTTTTTCTATTAAAAATTTAAACCAAAATATCATTTCAATTAGTGTTTTGCAAAAGGATGAATATAAAGACATTGAATATTTCGTACTGGGTTCTCATTCATTTCTCAAGGCACTTAGTAAAGATTTTATATGGAAAGATATAACAGATCATTCATTTGGTAGTGAAAATAAAATACCTAATTTGAATTATGATGCAAGTTTACTCCCTGAACTTTTTGTATTATATCAAAATTACCCCAATCCTTTTAACGGTGAGACTAGAATTTCTTTTGACTTAATTAATGAGGCAATCGTTAGTTTATTTATCTCCGATGCAAAAGGTAGAATACATGAAATTTTTTTAGATAAGGAATTTATAAATTCTGGTTCTTATCGCTTTACATGGAATGGAGGAAAAAACTCAACAGGTGTTTATTTCATTACAATACAAGCTCAAGTTAATCAAATGGCACCTGCTATTTTTAGTAGGAAAATGATATATCTAAAATAAATATTCCATTTTTTTTCCATTTTAAACTTTACAATCTTAGCTGTATTTTCAAAGTATATATGAGTATTTACAAGTTAACCTTACTCTGCATCATATTATCCTTTATTTTTTCAGGATGTGCCTCACATGCTCCAGTTTCTCCTCAAACACCAAAAAAAGGAGAAACAAATATGGGTTTTTCTTTTTCAGCTGAAAATGTTATACCTGTTATTTGGTGGAGATATGGATTAAATAAATATACAGATATTGGATATAGATTAGGTATTCCGTTATCTGGATCAGGGTTTGATGTAAATAGAGTTTTAATGAAAAAAGAATATAGTTGGGATGTTTTAAATACCTCATATAATTTTTCACCAAATTCAAGTTTTGATTTTACTTACTACAAGTTTAAAGGTTACAAAAGAAGAGGGCAATATTCGCCTTTTAGAATTAAGTGGTATGGAATAAGAAGCATGATAATACCTCAAGGTAGGTACAAAAATCGTCCGGATAATGATAACCAGAGTATTCGCTTTGGTTTATTATTTGGCCGGAGATTGAACCCTCGATGGGGTTTCGAAACTGGATATTTCCATGATTTAAAAGCGGGTTTTGACCCAAAAAATAAAGATTATCCGCATAAATATAAAAATTGGCCTACACAATTTTCAAGAGGTGCAGGCCTTTCATTCCAAGTATTTCTTTATATGGAGAAAAAAAATAAATAGATTGGTTTAATTAATGATTGAAAAATCATTTAGAGAATTATTTTTCAATAGAGATATCAAAAGTTGTTCAAGGTTTATTGATAATCAATCAACAACTTCAGATCTCATTAAAATAATTAATGATCTCATTTACATTAGTGCTTCATTGGATGTTGTTTCAGATATAAGTATACATCCAATTTCAATTACAAACTCCATCAAAAATTTTATCTCAGATAATCGTAGTAAGCCATCAAAGTTGTTACTTAACTATGCTTTAAATTATTTGAGCCATTTTAATATAAGAGATGATGAAGATTTTCTTAATGATGTATCCCGTTCAGGACTTGGAGAAATTATTTTTGCTGGAGATCTAGAAGACTTATGTCAGAAAGGTAATTGGGATGAAGCTAAAATATTGACTGCAAAGTTGTTTTTAGCTTCAGATCAATCAAGAGCCGTGATGGATACATTGGTTGAGCTAGCACTTCAAGATCCAAAAAAAAATATAATTTTTTCTTTTCATCTTTTGAGAGCTTACCAATTCCAAGAATTGAAAGAAGATAATTGGACTTTTATTCTTTGCTTATTTAATTATTTATCAGGTCAGCAATTACCTAAGCCACATAAAAATAAAAATATAGATATAGTAAAATTCAAAGATCAAATGCTTTTTCACTTAGATCCTTCCTTTCTTGCATCTTTGCTCAGAATATGGGAAGGAGATTATGTCAGAATAAGAGGGTATAGACGAGAATTAAGTCATTGGATCAACCTAAGCATGAATATAAATAAACAAATTTTATTTACAGAAAGTGATAATTTATCCATAAAAAATTTTAATTTTATTGAATTAGCTGAAAAAATAGTTTTAGGAAATGGTGAAAATATTGAATCTGATTTGGTAATTTTAGAATCTTTGAGGTACTTATACAAAGAATATGATGAAAAAAAGAACCTATATATAGTTTCTTTGATATCCAAATTATTAAAGAATTAATATAGAAGTATTTTATAAATTGTAAATAAGATTAGAACATTTTAATTAATTATAATGAAACAAAAAGATTATATATTTCAAAAAGGGATGATGTATTATAAATCAAAAGAGTATTTTCAAGCACATGAAGAATGGGAAGATCTATGGTCAGACTATTATCTGGAGGATCGTAAATTTATTCAAGCACTGATTCAGTTAGCCGTTAGTTTTTATCACATAGAAAATGAAAATTTGAATGGAGCAAAAAGTCAGCTTAGAAAGTCAAGGGAAAAATTTTTAGATTTTAAAAATAGTCATAGAAATATTAATGTTAATAATCTCATTTGTCAAATCGATGCCGTTTCAGAAAATTATAATAATATCCAAAGTGCTAAAAATTTTGATTGGGATTTGGTGCCAACTTTAAATTAATTATGTCAGAAATTTTATTATTTATTAAAGATTTTGAGTTAGGGTCCAAGGTATCATCTGCTTGTGTTGACAATGGGAGAGAAGTAGAATTCTCTGATGAAAATACGGATTCAAAAAACTTTTCCCCAAAATTGAAACTTGCATTTGTTGACATGGATGAAAAAGTTTTCTTATCTGTTGGCCTTGTCGCAGGCTTAAAGAGACATGATATCAAAATCATTGGTATTATGCAAAAAATTAGTAACCGTGAAAATAAAAAACTAAAGTTAGCTGGCTGTGATATTATAATACCAAAATCAAGTTTGTTGAAAAATATTCCAAGCCTTTTATCTGAATTCATTAACAAAAAGATTGACCCAAAGTAATTAATTAAAAAGAAGAGGAATATATGGCAAATCCAATAATAACTAAAAAATATCATTTTTGTGCTTCTCATAAATATGGTAATGATTATTGGTCTGAAGAAAAAAATTGGGAGGTTTTTGATAAAGATTATAATATTCATGGCCATAATTATATTTTGGAGGTATCTGTAACAGGCCCTATAAACCCAGATACAGGTTGGTTAGTGGATTTACAGAAATTAAATAATATAGTCAAAGAAAATATTGTCAAAATTATTGATCATTCTCAAGTTGAATTAGACATTGAATGGTTTAAAAATAAACAACCTTCTTCAGAAAATATTTTGGTTTGGATTTGGAATGAGATTGATAAGGATTTAGAGGAAGGGACTCTACATAAGCTACGCCTTGTTGAGACTCACTCTATTTACACAGATTATTATGGGCCAAATTAAAAAATGAAATTCAAAGATAATTTTTATATCATTTTATCTGCTATTTTTATAGCATCCCTTATAACTTGTAATCTTATTGCTAATAAATTTGTAACAGTAGACCTTGGTTTTAAGGTCTTTATTGTATCTGCTGGAATATTGCCATATCCCCTAACTTTTTTAGTAACTGATTTAATTTCTGAATTTTATGGGCAAAAAAAAGCAAATTTAGTTGTGTTTTCGGGCTTTGTAGCATCGATGTTTGTTCTATTTTTTTTATGGTTGGGTAGCCAATTTAGTGCAATTCCAAGTTCTATAGTTGGTGATGAAATCTATAATACTGTTTTCCAAAATGCTTGGAGAATTATTGCTGCCTCAATGATTGCATACCTATTTGCTCAATTTATTGATGTAAAAATATTTCACTTTTGGAAAAAACGGACAAATGGAAAGCATCTCTGGTTAAGAAATAATGGATCTACTATAGCTTCACAATTAGTGGATACTACGTTAGTTGTGTCAATTCTTTTTATCGGAATATGGGATTCGGATCAGATTTTCAGTGCTATAGTTGATGGCTGGTTATTTAAAATGTTAATGGCGTTCATAGATACTCCAATTATTTATGGAATAATTCACCTACTAAAAGGTAAGATTGATATAGCAAAAATTGAGGACTAAAAAGTGCAAAAAAATATAGAAAGGATAACAAAACAACTATTGGAAGATATTGGTGAAGATCCAAATAGAGAGGGTCTTTTGAAAACACCATCCAGGGTTGCGAAGGCATGGCAATTTTTTTCAAAAGGGTATACTCAAAGTATTGATGAACTCATTAATAATGCGATTTTTAATGAGGATGCAAAAGATATGGTAATCGTTAGAGATATTGAATTCTTTTCATTATGCGAGCATCACCTAATACCATTTTTTGGAAAAGCTCATGTCGGTTATATACCAAATGGTAAAGTTATTGGGCTTTCAAAAATTCCTAGAATAATTGATATGTTTTCAAGGAGGCTTCAAGTACAAGAGAGACTTACGCATCAAGTTGCTGATGCTCTGAAAAATGTACTTAAGCCAAAAGGAGTAGCAGTAGTTCTGGAGGGTAGACATATGTGTATGCAAATGAGGGGTGTTGAAAAACAAAATAGCTTTACATCAACAAGTGCCATGTCGGGACAATTTAAAAAATCATCGGAAACACGATCGGAGTTCTTAGCAATTATAAATAGAAATATTGCCTAATGAAGAAGTTTGATATTGTGGTTCTTGGAGGTGGTCCTGGTGGGTATGTAGCTGCAATAAAAGGAGCACAGCATGGTAAGAGTGTCTGTTTAATTGAGAAAGAAAAACTTGGTGGTGTATGTCTAAATTGGGGATGTATTCCCACAAAGGCTTTATTAAAAAATGCGGAGATACTTAACTATGTAAAATCATCTGATAAATACGGAATACATGTTGAAAATATTACTTTTGATTTTGATTTTAATATTCAAAGAAGTAGGGATGTTGCAAGTAGATTAAGTAAAGGAATCGATTTCTTATTAAAAAAAAATAATGTTCATTTTATTAACGGATTTGGAAAGTTAAAATCAAAAAATATTATAAAAGTTAATAAAGGTAAAAAATATGAAAATATATATGGAGAACACATTATTATTTCCACAGGAGCAAGGCCTAAAAAGATCTCTGGAATTGAAGTAGATGGGAAAAAATTAATAACTTCAAAAGAGGCTTTAGAATTAAAAAAAGTTCCAAAAAATATTATAATTATTGGTTCTGGTGCAATTGGATGTGAATTTGCACATTATTTTAATACCTTTGGATCAAAAGTGCATATAATTGAATTAGCCGATCGAATCTTACCAACTGAAGATTTTGAAATATCTAAAGAATTGGAAAAAATTTTTAATAGTAGAGGTATTAAAACTTCAACATCTACTAAAGTTTTAGAGGCTAATGCTTTAAAAGCTAAAGCAAAAATACTTATTGAAAAAAATGGAATTCAGAAACCATTAGATAGTGAAATTGCTTTAGTTGCAGTTGGCGTTACTGGGAATATTGAAAATATTGGTCTTAACAACATTGGTATAAAAACCAGTACGGGTAAGATTGATACTGATAAAAGTAGTAAAACAAATATATCAAACATCTATGCCATAGGAGATGTTTCTGGATCGCCATGGCTTGCTCATCGTGCCTCTGCTCAAGCTAACTTAGTTGTCGGGAAAATTTTAGGTAAAAAAGTTAATAAAATTGATAAAAATTTGATACCAGGATGTACATATTGCGAGCCACAGGTTGCTTCAATTGGATTAACTGAGCATGACGCCATTCAAAAAGGGCATAATATTTTAGTAGGAAAAGCTTCTTTTCAATCAAGTGGTAAAGCATTAGCATCAGGAAATATCGAAGGTTTTGTTAAATTGATCTTTGATAAACAGTACGGAGAACTCTTAGGTGCTCATATAATAGGAAGTGAGGCAACAGAATTAATTGCAGAGCTGGTTATCGCAAAACAACTTGAATCAACAATAGAAGACTTAGCATATGCAATACATGCACACCCAACTTTATCAGAATCAATAATGGAAGCGGCATTAGATGCATTAGGAATCCCTCTTCATCATTAATTCAATGAGTAATAAAGCGCTATCAGATTTTGAAGTATTGGATTTAGGATTAAAATCATTTAAAGAGGTATGGGAATATCAAAAAAAATTACAAAAGCAAAGAATCCAAAACAAAATTAATGATACTTTAATCTTGGTTGAGCATTTTCCAGTTTATACATTAGGGAAAAATGCAAATAAAAACCATTTATTACAAAATAGAGATAAGTCTATAGATATATTTAATATTGAAAGAGGGGGGGATGTTACTTTCCATGGACCAGGGCAATTAGTATGTTATCCGATCATTGATTTATCTAATTATAATAAGAATATCAATTGGTACATGAGAACTTTAGAGCAAGTAATAATTGAAACATTGGATAAATATGGATTAGAGGGGAAAAGGATTTCTGGCTTAACAGGGGTCTGGGTTGGTGAAAAAAAAGTAGCTGCTCAAGGCGTTAAAATTAGTAGATGGGTTACCATGCATGGTTTTTCATTAAATGTAAATCCTGAATTATTATTTTATGATGGAATCATTCCATGTGGTATTTTCCATTATGGAGTAACTTCTCTAGAATTATTACTTGGCGAAAAGCAAAAAATGGGTAAAGTAAAAGAGGTAGTCATTGGTAAATTTAACAGTCTTTTTATAAAAAGTTAGTCATGGCAAAATTAAACGGATTTACGAAGAAGCAAATTTTAGATATTTACTATAAAATGTCATTATCAAGGGCACTTGATACAAAAATGCTTATACTGCTGAAACAAGGGAAGAGTTTTTTTCATATGGGAGCTTCAGGACATGAAGCAGCTCAGTTGGCAGCTTCAAGTATTTTCAAACCAGGCGTTGATTGGTCCTATCCGTATTACAGAGATGGTGCATATTGCTTAGGTCTTGGAATGACTGCTAGGGAACAATTGCTCAGTTTTTTATCAAAAGCTGATGATCCAAATTCAGGTGGAAGACAAATGCCAATGCATTATGGTCATAAAGATCTTAAAATTATTAGCCAATCTAGCCCAACTGGATCACAGTTTTTACAGGCATTAGGTACATCTTTTGCTGCGAAAAATGATGGAAAAAATTCTATTGTTTATGTTTCTTCCGGAGAGGGAACAACTAGCCAAGGAGATTTTCACGAGGCATTGAATTGGGCTAGTAATGCAAAAGCACCTATCATTTTTCATATTCAAGATAATGAATATGCAATTTCTACACATAAATCTGAACAAAGTGCTGATTCTGTTTTTACCAGAGCAGCTGGGTATAAAAATCTTTCAAGATTTGATGTAGACGGAACTGATTTTTTTGAATCATACCTTGCTTTTAAACAAGCATGTGAAAGAGCAAGGAAAGGACAAGGTCCATCAGTTGTTGTAACAAATGTTGTTCGTTTACTTCCTCATTCTAGCTCTGATGATCAAAGAAAATATCGGTCTGAAGATGATTTAAATAAGGATCAAGAAAGAGATCCTTTAATTGTTTTAAAAAGCCAATGCCTTGAATTAAAATTCATTTCAAAAAAAGATTTTGATAAATTAGATAATTTAGCGAGAGAGCAGGTTGAATCAGATGTTAATTGGTCTGAAAAACAACCATACCCTGATGAAGAAACTGCTTTAGATCATATTTATAGTTCGGATCCATTTATCAAAGAAACAACAGTTAAAACAATTAGAAAAAATATAGTGATGGTTGATGCAATAAATCACGCTTTAAGTGAAGAAATGTCGAGAAATAAAAAAATGTTAATTTTTGGACAAGATATTGCAGACCCTAAAGGTGGCGTATTCACTGCTACAAAAGGGTTATCAGAAAATTTTGGAGTGAATAGAGTGTTTAATTCCCCCTTGGCAGAGTCTTCTATTATAGGAACTGCAGTTGGATTGGCTGTTGCGGGATATAAGCCTGTTGTAGAAATACAATTTGGAGATTACATCTGGACCGCAATGAATCAAATCAGAAATGAAGTGGTTACCATGCGATATCGTTCAAATAATTCTTGGAATTGTCCCCTGATTATTAGAACTCCTGTTGGTGGTTATATACATGGAGGTTTATGCCATTCACAATCAATAGATGGATATTTTATTCACATGCCTGGAATTTATTTAGCTTACCCATCAAATGCTGCCGATGCTAAAGGTTTATTGAAAATGGCATGTAGAATGAATGACCCTATTTTGTTCATGGAGCACAAAGGGTTATATCGACAAGGCTATGCTGCAACAGGTGAGCCTGATGAAGAGTATTTAATTCCTTTTGGTAAAGGCAGAATCGTGAATGAAGGAGATTACCTTTCAGTTATAACTTGGGGAGCAATGGTCCAAAAGACTATTGAGGCAATAAAGTATTTAAACCTTGAGCCCGGTTATGTTGAAATTATTGACCTGAGAACATTAAACCCCCTTGATCTAGATATGATAAAAGCCTCAATCAAAAAAACAGGGAAAGCATTAATAGTATATGAAGATAATTTAACAAATGGGCCAGGTGCTGAAATTTCAGCACTCATCGGAGAGAAATGCTTTGAGTATTTAGATGGTCCTATTAAAAGAATCGCCTCTGAAGATTCTCCAGTACCTTTCAACTGGTTTTTAGAAAATAAGGTATTACCTCAAACCGAAGATATAGCTTTGGGTATTAAAGATTTATTGGAGTATTAAATGGTTAATGATATAATTATGCCTAAAATGGGTGAATCAATTACGGAAGGGACAATTCTAGAATGGAGAAAAAAAGTAGGTGATAAAATTGAGTTAGATGAAATATTATTAGAAATTGGTACAGATAAAGTTGATTCTGAAATTCCGTCATCTTTTTCAGGAACAGTCGTTGAAATTTTAGCAAAACCAAACGATGTCATTGAAGTTGGAAAAGTAATTGCTAGAGTAGATTCGGAGACAAACGATACTGGTAAAGATGCAATTGAACAAAATCAATCAAATGAGTTATCAGAAAATCATTCAAAAAATATTAAAAAAGAAAATTTTTTAGAAAAGACTAATGCAAAACCTCCAGAAGTTTCATCAAAAGTTAAAATAAAAAATAAGAATAACTTTTTCACACCACTTGTTTTAAAAATTGCATCAAAAAATAATATTTCTCACTCTCAGCTTGAAAAAATTTCTGGCACAGGCATAAATCAAAGAGTGACAAAAAAAGATATCTTAGATTATTTGGATAGTAATAATGATCCAATTAAAAAACCTATTGAACTAAATAATCAAAAAAAGAACGAAGAGATAAAACTAGAAAATAATTCTAGAATTGAAGAAATGCCAAAAATGAGAAAGCTAATTTCAGATCACATGAAGCAAAGCCTTGATACTTCTGCTCATGTATATTTAATGTCTGAAGTTGATATGACACAAATCGTAAATTTTGTTTCGCAAAAAGAGGATCAATTTTTTTTAAAAGAAGATTATAAACTAACATATACACCATTTATTGTAGAAGCTGTTATGAAATCTTTAATGGATCATCCTGAAATGAATGCATCATTATTTGGTACAAAAATTCATTATCATAAGAACATTAATATTGGTCTCGCCGTAGCATTAGAAAATGGCCTTATAGTGCCTTCAATTGCAAATTGTGAGGAGAAAAATTTTTTAGGTATATCAAGATCAATTAATATAATGGCTAGAAAAGCAAGAGAAAATAGATTGTCGATTGATGAAATTGAAGGTTCCACTTTTAGCATTACTAATTTTGGTGTCTTTGGAATATCCATTGGTACTCCCATAATAAACCAACCAAATACAGGTATTTTAGGAATTGGTGCTATAAAAAAACAACCAGTTGTAATTGAATCAGGTGGAGTAGATTCAATTGCAATTCGAAATATGATGATTTTATCACTTGGCTTTGATCATCGACTCATAGACGGTTCTGGTGGAGCAAAGTTTTTAAATTCTGTTAAAATTAGCTTAGAAGGTTTTAATAGTGAAAAATTTGAGGTCTTTTAGTGTCTATTGATAATGTATTAAAATTATATTCTGAGACCATTCGTTCTTCCTTTTTGCATTACGGGTTCTGGGATAAACCAGAAGAAGTTGAATTAGAGTCACTGACTTTAAATGATTTGAAAAATGCACAACTAAAGTATACTGAACATTTATGTTCATACATACCTTTGAATGTAAATTCTATATTAGATGTAGGATGTGGTATAGGAGGAAATGCTGAATACCTCCTTACAAAAGGCTACAAAGTTGAAGCTCTTTCACCAGATGATTACCAAAAGAAGATTATAAAAAATAAATTTAATGGCAAAATGAATTTCCATCACGCAAAATTTGAAAATTTTAATACAATTGAGAAGTATGATTTAATATTTGAGAGTGAGAGTGTTTGCTATATAAAGATTGATGCGGGATTTAAAAGAGCAAAAGAATTGTTAAATGAAAATGGATATTTATTAGCTTCAGATTATTTTGTTTATTTTAATGATGATTCTAATAACCCTCACTTAAAATCATCGCATAACATGGAGCAATACTTATTAAGTGCTAAAAAGAATGGCTTTAAACTCATCAAAAAATACGACCAAACATTAAACACAATGCCAACTTTAGATTATGCATATTATTTTGTTGACAGATTTGTAAAACCAAGTCTTGATTATGGATTGTATTCCGCAGAAAAAAATTATCCAACAATTACTAATATGATAAAAAAAATGGTTAAGACTAAGTGGGAAAAGAAAAAAGAACAATTAGATTTAATCAGTAGTGAAAAGTTTAAAAAGTATAGAAAATATATGATTTTTCTATTTCAGAAAATGTAATGCAAAACGTACAAAAAAAAATATATAAACCTAAAATAAAACTACAAATAACAGATAATTATAAATTTGTTGATGATATTGTTAAGAAAAATAATTTAAATACAGTCTGTTCGGAGGCTCGTTGTCCAAATATTTATGAATGCTGGGATAGGGGAACTGCGACTATAATGATTTTGGGAGATGTCTGCACAAGAGCATGTGGTTTTTGTTCGGTAAAAACAGGAAAGCCAATATGGCATGACTCTATGGAACCTTATCGTACAGCAATGGCTGTAAAAAAAATGAATCTTAAACACGTAGTGATAACATCTGTAGATAGAGATGATTTAAAAGATGATTATGGTGCATCAATTTGGTCAGAGACTATAAACCAAATTCATAAACATGTTAAGGGTTGCAGTGTTGAAGTTTTAACACCTGATTTTAAAGGATATAAGCCATCTATTGAAAAAGTTTTTAATGCAAAACCTGAAATATTTAGTCATAATATCGAATGTGTTGAAAGAATTAGTAAAAAAGTAAGATCACAATCAATATGGTCCAGGAGTATGAATGTTCTTAAAATGTCCTCAAATTTTGGACTAAGGACTAAAACTGGATTGATGGTTGGTTTAGGTGAAAGTTTTGATGAAGTCATAGAGACAATGAAAGAAGCTCGTGAAGTAGGGGTAGAAATTTTTACCATAGGACAATATTTACAACCAACAAAGGATCACCTTCCAGTTGCACGATATGTCGAAGACAGTGAATTTTTACAATATAAAAAAATTGGAAACGAACTTGGCTTCATAATGATTAAATCTGGTTCACTTGTTCGCAGTTCTTATCATGCTGAGGAAGGAGTAAAAGAGTTCTTAACCACGTAATTTTTCTGCTACTACTATTTTAATATGACAAATTTGCAGACTGATTATTGATCTTCCGACTAAAAAGCATGTAGAAGACTCTGGTATGAAGATTGCAAATTAGATCTAATACCAAAAATAAGGAAAAATTATGGCTGAAAAATTATCAGACAAAGAAATAGAAAATTTTAATTTAAAGGGATCTGATAAATATCCCGTAATGCCATTGAGAAATACTGTCCTATTTCCTCAGCAGGTAATTCCAATCTATATTGGAAGAGAGAGAAGCTTGCAACTTATAAATGAACTAGATACAAAGAAAAGATATATTGTGGTTGTGGCACAAGAAGATGGTTCAATTGAAGATCCAAAACCTAAAGATTTATACTCCTATGGAACATTAGCTCAAGTTTTAAAAGTATTTGATATGCCAGACAATAGTAAATCTGCAATAGTGCAAGGTATTTCAAGAGTTAAAATTTTAGATTATACTCAAATGGAGCCATATTTTACTGCCGCGGTTAAATCAATGAAGGATGAACCAATTGAAGATGAAATTGAGGTTGAAGCTTTAGTAAAAAACTTGAGAATAGCATTTGAAGACTTAATGAAAGTTGCTCCAAATTTGACTGAAGAACACTCAGGAATGTTAAAGAATATTCAAAAACCAAATCGTCTTACAGATAGAGCTATTTCTGTTATTACAATTTCTAATCAAGAAAAGCAGGAAATATTGGAAGAATTAAATATCAAAGAAAGAATGGAAAAAGCCTTGAATTTGATCAGCCGTGAGATGCAACGTATTAAATTAGGTGAAGAGATTCAAACAGAAGTACATGATGAAATCTCAAAAACTCAGAGAGAATATTACTTACGAGAACAGATGAAAGCTATCAAAAAAGAATTAGGTGAGGATGAAGGGACTGTTGAAGTAAAAGAGTTAGAAGATAAAATAAAAGCAGCAAAAATGCCTGAAGAATCTGAAAAAGTAGCAATGAAAGAACTAGATCGATTATCTCGAATCCCTACTCAATCCCCGGAGTATAATGTATCTAGAACTTATATTGAATGGTTAGCAGATCTACCTTGGAGTGATTCTACAGAAGATAGAATTGATTTAAAAGAAGCGCTGAAAATTTTAGATGAAGATCATTATGGACTTGATAAAGTAAAACAGAGAATAATTGAGTACTTAGCAGTCAGAAATTTGAAGCAAAAAAAAGACCCAGAAGGAAAAGTTAGAGGAGCAATTTTATGTTTTGGAGGTCCTCCGGGTGTTGGTAAAACATCACTTGGTAAGTCAATTGCAAGAGCGATGGGACGAAAATTTGTTAGATTATCATTAGGTGGAGTGAGAGATGAAGCCGAGGTGCGTGGACATAGGAGAACGTATATTGGTGCACTACCGGGTAGGGTAATTCAAAGTATCAAAAAAGCAGGAAAAAACAATCCTGTTTTTATGTTAGATGAAATAGATAAGCTTGGTTCTGATTATAGAGGTGATCCGTCCTCAGCTTTATTAGAAGTTCTTGATCCAGAACAAAACCACGCTTTTAGTGATCACTATCTTGAAGTTGATTTTGATTTAAGTAACGTGATGTTTATTGCAACTGCAAATTATCAAGATGCTATACCACCAGCACTAAGGGACAGAATGGAGATACTTGATTTTTCAGGATATATTGAATATGAAAAAGTACAAATTACAAAAAGACATATTCTTCCAAAACAAATCGAAGAAAATGGCTTAGATAAAAATCAAGTTACTTTTGATACTGGTAGTATAAAAGAATTAATTAGCTCTTACACTAGGGAAGCTGGAGTTCGCAATCTTGAAAGAGAAGTAGCTAATGTTCTGAGAAAAGTTGCAAGAGATTTAGTTGAATTGAAGGCTGAAAAAATAAAAATTAACAAGAAAAAAGTTGGTGATTATCTTGGAGCTCCACGTTTTTACTCTGATATTGCTGAGCGCGCAACAAAACCTGGAGTTGTTACTGGCTTAGCTTGGACTGCAGCGGGAGGAGATATTTTATTTGTGGAATCAACTTTAATGATAGGAAAAGGTCAATTAACATTAACTGGGCAGCTAGGAGATGTAATGAAAGAATCTGCAACTGCAGCCCTTACATTTGTTAGATCTCATGCTGATGAGTTTGGAATTGATTCAAAATTTAATGAAAAATCAGATATTCATGTTCATGTCCCCGCTGGAGCAATTCCAAAAGATGGTCCTTCAGCTGGTGTAAGTATGGTAACCTCTTTAGTATCTCTTTTGACAAAAACTCCGGTAAAAGAAAAAGTTGCAATGACCGGTGAAATAACATTGAGAGGAAATGTTCTTCCAATTGGCGGTGTGAAAGAAAAAGTTACAGCTGCTCATAGAGCTGGAATTAAAGAGATAATATTACCAAATCATAATCGTAAAGATTTAGAAGATGTGCCTGAAAATGTGGCGAAAGACCTAACTTTTCATTTTGCAAAAGAAATCAAAGATGTTTTGTCAGTTTCTGTCCCAGGATTATTTAAAACAAGAAAAAACTCTAATAAAACTACAAAGAAATAATTAAATTTCAGTCTAATTAGGGCGATTAGCTCAGTTGGTTAGAGCACTGCGTTTACACCGCAGGTGTCGGGAGTTCGAATCTCTCATCGCCCACAAATATTTTTAAATAAAGATACTTTAATACTCAGGTATTTTTAAAGCCACTTAATTTTAGGTGGCTTTTTTGTTTTTAAAATTTTTTATGATTAAAAAAAAGGATAAAGATGATTGGGAAAATAAATTTTAATGAAAAATACTCAAAGTTTTCAGATTACTGGGCTCCTAAAGTTATCTCTGAAATTAACAATTATCAGTTCAAATTAGTAAAAATCAAGGGTGATTTTATATGGCATACTCATGAAGAAACAGATGAAGCTTTCATAGTTATTCAAGGAGTAATGGAAATTCATTTGAGAACAGAAATTATCAAATTAAACTCAGGCGAGTTGTATGTTGTAAAAAAAGGTGTAGAGCATAAACCTTTTGCTAAAAAAGAATGTCAGATTATGATTATTGAACCTAAAAATATATCTAATACTGGAAATAAAAATAATGCAATGACTTCAAAAAATGATATTTGGATTTAAAAGAAAAATAAATGGATAAAATAAATTGGAAAAATATAAAATTATTTTCAATTATTATTTTAACAGTTTCGTGTGCGCCTCGTATTGATTATTTTAGTAATCCAGTTGATCTAAAAAAGGAAATAATATATCTGACGAAGATTCGAGAGGATTCATCGATTAAAGATAAATATTACCTCACATTTAGACAGATATATGAGATTAAAGAGCATGAAATTTCGTTAAAAAATAAAACGTTAGAAAGATATCTTATGTTGATAATGAATTACTATGGTTATTCAGAAAAAATAATAATCAGTAGGAAAAATAAAAATTTTTTAAAACCATTATTTTATGTAACAGTTCAATTTAAGTGACCAATATATATTTTAAAAAACTACTTTTAACTTTTTTGGAGAAAATATGAAAGAATATTTCAGAGGGTTTTTTACAGCCGTGTGTTTGATGTGTAGTATATTTTTATTTATTGCCTCTAGTAATAAAAATTTAGGTGATATTGTTGTGAATAGTATAACAATAGTTCCCGGGGAAAAAGGCGGAGGTTTCATTAAGTCTTTTAATAAAGAAGGTTTAGAAACCACATATTTAGGAACAGCCGAAGATGGTGTAGGCTTATTAGGCCTACACAATAAAGAAGGTAAACAAACAGTTTATTTAGGCTCGGGAAATAAAGGGGCTGGTTTATTACAAACTTTTAATCAACAGGGTATTAAAAACATCTATATTGGATCTGGTAGTCAAAATGGAGGATCTATTCAATCATTTAATGAAGAGGGGAAACAAACCGCATATTTAGGAACAGCTGAAAATGGAGTTGGAGTCTTAGGTGTCCATAATTCTGTTGGGAAAAGAATTTGTTTCTTAGGTACAAGTGTATATGGTTCTGGTTTTCTCAATATAAATAATAAAGATGGAGAATTATCATGCTATTTAGGATCCGGTAAGGATAATAGGGGTGGGCATTTACAAACTTTTAATCCAAACGGTTATTTAACATCTTATGTTGGATCTTCTAGATCAAATGCAGGATTAGTCAATTTAAATAATGAATTAGGTTTGAAGGTTAGCTCATTGGGCTCTATTTACGATAATATCAATTATAAGGGGGATGGTGCAATCATGCTTTATGATAAAAATGGACAGTTTGGTTGGTCAAAAGATGGTAAAACAAAATGAAAATTAATTCTATTACAAAAAATATAATTCTATTTATGTATTTATCTTATGCAACTACATTAATGGGCCAAGATAAGCAAAGTCAGGCACATTTAATAAAATATCAAGAAAATAAAGATTCATGGGTTGGCATTGATAAGATTCAACATATTATATATAGTAACTTTATTTCTTTAGGAACACAGTACGTATTAGTGAATAAAATGCATTTTAATGAGGATAATGCTCTCCCTATTTCTATTACATCTAGTTTTTTTGCTGGATTTTCAAAAGAAATTATTGATGGGAAATCGAATAAAAATATTTTTAGCATGAAAGATATGGTTGCAAATAGTATAGGATTATTTATTGCAATATTTATCATTAATACTTAAATCATTATAGATTTTTAAAAAATTTAATTAACTCTTAATATTTAATCATAATTAATAAAATTTTTTTACCATTACAATAAATTGATAAAATTATCATGCTAAATGAGTTATTTGTAAATATTATTGCTTCTGTTATTTTACTTGTATTTGGTTTTTTTTATGGAAAATATAGAGAGAAAAAATTATATGAAGGGAATAATCTTGAAGATTATGATTTTTATCCTTTTAAACTTAATGATGAAAATAATTTAATATTTGACATTGACATTTTTTTTATGGGTGTAAAACATTTGATAAAAAATTTTGATAAGGTTGCGGGACATCAATTAATACTCATAGGTCAGCAAAATAATATTAGTGACAAAGTAACAAGAAAAAGGAGAAGACAATATAAAAAATTATATAGAAAATATGACGGGAAAAAGCTTGTTAACGATACTGATAGGTTTTTAAAAAATTATAAAAGAATAGTTCGGTTAATTGGTGATACCTTTCCAGATTCAGGTATAGAGATTTTACTTCATAATTTAACAAATCCTTCTAAAGCGCTTTATCATATTAAAAATAATATCACAGGTCGGAACATCGAAGCTCCTGCGACCAATCTAGTTCATGATTTAAAAATGCGTGGATTACAAAATAAAGATAAACTTAATTACGAACTAAACATCGGTTCTCGAAAGTTTAAATGTACTACTATTCCAATTTATCGCGAAAATTATGGATTAATTGGGGCAATCTGTATAAACGTAGATTACAATTATATAAATGATGAAGTTCGTTCAAGTAATGAGAAATTAGATAGTTTTATTAATTCAATTCTGAAAACAGAGATGGTTTTAGATGAAAATATTTTAAGTAAAAATGAGTATGATAAAGCTATTGAGGGTAAAAAACACTTTCGAGATTTTGTATAATCTATGAAATCTAAATTAGACATTTTAAAAGCTTCAGAAAGAATTTCTAAATATGTTAGAAAAACATATTTTTCTTATTCATTCTCTTTTTCCAAAAATATAAAATCTGAAGTTTGGTTTAAATCTGAAAATTTACAATATACTGGATCTTTTAAAGTTAGAGGTGCATTTAATAAAATATTAAAATTATCACTTTCTGATAGGGAAAATGGAATATTAGCAGCCTCTACAGGAAACCATGGTGCTGCAATTGCTTATGCAGCTAAAGTATTAAATACTTCATGTACGATTTTTGTTCCTGAAAATACTGATTCTTCAAAATTAAATAATATAAAAAAATATGGAGCAAAAATAGAAATCTATGGAAATGATTGTATTCTTGCTGAAAGAAAAGCAAGAGAAGTTTCATATAAAAATAATCAGGTTTATATTTCTCCATATAATGATTTGGATGTAATTGAAGGGCAGGGGACGATTGCTGTTGAAATCATAGACCAAATTGATAAACCACTAGATACAGTAATTATTTCTGTTGGCGGTGGTGGTTTGATCAGTGGTATTGCTATTTATTTAAAGTCAATTTGGCCAGAAATTCACATTATTGGATGTTCACCAAAAAACTCTGCGGTTATGTTAAAGTCTATTGAAGCAAAAAAAATTCTTGATTTAGAATCCTTAGAAACAATTTCTGACGGAACTGCCGGAGGAGTTGAAGAAGACTCTATCACATTTCCATTATGTAAAGAATATATTGACGAGTCAGTTTATGTAACAGAGGAAGAAATAAAATCTGGATTAATTCAATATATGGAAGCTGAGCATCAAATGATTGAAGGAGCAGCAGGCGCTGCGATTGCAACATTAATTAAAAAGAGGTCTTTTTTAAAGAATAAGACTGTTGGCGTCATTCTTTGTGGAGGGAATATCAATTCAAAGGTACTAGGAGGATTGATAAGGAATGAAAAAAATAATTTTTCCACTTGAAAATAGATATATTCAATATGTCCATAGTGAGGTTATCTTAAATGTTTAAATACAGAAATAGTTTGTGATTAAAAATAGATTTCATCTTGCTTTCCCAGTCCATGATTTAAAAATTTCTAAGGAGTTTTATACTACGGTTTTATCTTGTGAATTAGGACGAGAGTCAGAAAATTGGGTTGATTTCAATTTTTATGGTCATCAAATTGTTGCGCATCTTGCACCAGAAGATTGTAAAAGTTATAAAGTAAATGTTGTAGATGAAGATAAAATTCCTTCATTCCACTTTGGTTTAATTCTAGAATGGAGTATATGGGAAACACTATATAAAAAGCTTCAATCTATGAAAATAAAGTTTTTTATAAATCCTAAAATAAGGTTTGTGAATCAAAATGGCGAACAAGGAACTTTTTTTATTAAAGATCCAAGTGGAAATGTTTTAGAGTTCAAAAGTTTTAAGGACTTTGATTATATTTTTACAAAATAAGAAATAAAAAATGTTTAAAATCAATTTTTTACCAGATAAAAAAGTTTTTGAAGTAGAAAGAGAGGAAACTATCCTCCAAACTGCCATAAGAAATAAAATACCATATGTTAATGCATGTGGAGGTGAAGGAAAATGTACTACTTGCCGGTTGATAGTTTTAGAAGGTATTGAAAACTGTTCAGAACAAACAGAGCAAGAAAAAGAATTAAAAGAAAAAGTTCACACTTCAGATGAATTTAGATTAGCCTGTCAAACTAAAGTTAATGGGGATATTACGGTTAGAAGGTTAGTCTTGAATAAAGAAGATATTGAATCCGTATCTGAGAGAGGCATTTCTGGTAGATTAGGTGAAACAAAAAAAATTGCAATATTATTTAGCGATATTAGAGGTTTTACCCCATTTTCAGAAAAATTAACACCCTATGATGTAGTATTTATTTTAAATAGGTACTTTACAAGAATGGTTAAATCTGTTGAAGAGAATCAAGGATCCGTAGATAATTATATTGGTGATGGGATGGTTGCTATTTTTGGATTACATGGTGAAAAAGAGGCAGCAAAAAAAGCTGTCAAGGCTGCCTTGAGTATGTGTGATGAGATGGATGATATGAAACCATATTTAAAAACGATGTATGGACAAGATTTTGATATTGGTATTGGTATTCATTGGGGAGAAGCAGTAGTTGGTGATATTGGAGCAGGGAAATCAAAAAGATTAACTGCTATTGGTGATTCTATGAATTTTGCGAGTAGAGTAGAGTCTGCTAATAAACAATTTGAATCACGTTTGTTGATTTCAGAAGAAGTTCATGAAGAAATAAAAGATGTACTTATTGTAAAAGATTTTATGCGTACAAATTTACCTGGTATCGATGGTCGCGTAACTTTATATGAAGTTGAAGATATAAATTTTTCATCTGAAGAGAAATTAGAAAATCAAATTATTGAAGAAAATATTACCTGGAACAAAGGACCTGAATTACAGACATTTGATGAATTACCTCAACAAGTTGTTAAAATAAAAAGAGAAGATATTTTAATTGTTAAAATTGAACAAAAATTTTACGCTTTAAATGATAAATGTCCTCATGCCTACCTTAGTTTACTTGGTAGTGATATTGATATTAAAAATGAGACCATAGCATGTAGGTGGCATAAGAGTGAATTCTGTTATAAAACAGGAGAGGTGAGGGAGTGGATGAAAATGAGTAATTTCCAGAAAATACTTGGGAAAATAGGTTTAAATGCGGAGGCGAAAGAAGTATCACAAATGGAGCAATTGCCTATTGATGTTTATTCAATAAAGGAACAAGGTGGTTATATTTGGATTGGATTTAAAAATGAATAAATTAGAATTTTAAAAATGGAGAAAAATATGGAATGGACAAAGCTTACAAATATTAAAAGCTTTGATAAAGAATCTCAGCAATTAATAAAAGTAAAAAGAGATGAAATCTTAGTCATAAAAGATAATAATGGCTTTCATGCAATAAATAATAGATGTCCTCATATGGGTCTTAGTTTGAATACAACTAAGTGTAATTTAAAAGATAAAACTGTAAATTGTAAATTCCATTCAAGCTCATTCTCTTATCAAACAGGTGAAGTTAATAGTTGGCTTAATGTCAAGGGAATAGAAAAATTCATGATATGGCTTTTTTCGAAATTTGACAATGATGCCAAAGAAATGATGGCAATGAAACCAACTCCGGTTGAGGTGTTCCAGACTAAAGTTGAAGATGGTTTTGTCTGGGTTGGAATTAATTGATTTTAATTAAAAAAATAAGGTGATCTTTTAATATGAAGGATAAAAAAGAGTTTCTAGAAGGTGATATTCTTTGGACTAATGTAGCAAAAATATCAAGTTTTACTAAAAAAAACCAACAAGTATTTAATGTAAATAGGAATGAAATATTAGTCATAAAAACAAATGATAATTTTAAGGCGATACAAAATAGATGCCCGCATGCTGGCTTATCGATGAAAGGTAGTAAGTTTAATACTAAAACAGAGATAATAACCTGTAAATGGCATAAAACATTATTTTGTAGTAAAACAGGTGATGTAAAAAAATGGGTTGATGTAAGTACCTTCGAGAAAAAAATTGCTCATTTTCTCGCTAGATTTAGTAAAAAAATGAAACAAATGGTGGAAATGAATCCGACTCCAATAGAGATTTTTATTGTTAAAGAAATTAAAGAAGATATATGGGTAGGTATAGAGGTCGGAAATTAGACACTTAAAGTATTTTTTTTTAATATTTCTTACTGCATTTTCAGAAATCAACTCAAAAGATATTTGGTATGAGAAAAATTTAAAAGATTTAGAAGATATTTCATTAGAACTGAATGTTGTAGGTATTAAGGATGATGTATGGGAATCAAGACTATATAATTTCTTAGAGTTGCGTATTTTAGAGCATGATATTGTGATATTAAAAAATCAAATCCCCAAATTGGTTATTGATATTAATATCATTGATTCTAGGGTTGAAAAAACTTCATCTTTCTTTGTAGGACTTAGTTTATATAGTTATAGTATCTCAGAAAAAATGTATTACAAGTCTATTGCAGATACTCTTATCACTAAGAAACTTATGACAAGTAAGTTTTTTTCAACTGAAATAATGGGGCAATCTTCCTCAAATAATTTGTATAGAGATGTTGAAAAATCTATAAATAGATTAGTATCTAATTTTATTGATCAGTGGTACCAAGATAATCCTCTCAAACAATTTTAAGTACTCCTAATAAATGTCTTTCTTTGAGATTGATTTATACCGATGTAATTTTAAGCGAAAGTCGAAAATTATCTTTATTTAGATTTATTATGATCCGAGCGTTTATTATATCAAATTTTTTGATTTTTTGTTTTGGGCAAGAAATCACAAAAACTGTTTCATATGATACAGGAAATAACCTCGCTGTTTTAAGGTTCGAAGGTTGGGGGATATCGGACCCGTTAACAAAGTATTTAACAGAAGAATTAAGAGAAACAATTAGAGATTTAGATATATTTCAAGTGCAAGATCGTGGCTTAACTAATGAAATCAAGATTTATTATCCACGGAAAAAAAATTATTGGGCATGTTGGAGCCAGGAGTGTGTTATTGATATTGGACAAAGGTTAAATGTCGAATTTATAATTGCCGGTAATATTCAAAAAAGAAATAATGATGAATTTCTAATTAATGGCCGTTTATTTTCGGTTGACATGGAAACATTAGTAAGCGAATTCGCAATGAATAGTAGTGGGATAACAGATAGTTTACTATTAGAAATGAAAAAAATGGCTTACAATATAAGTGGGCTCCCTGTTCCCGATACCCTTTCGGTTGGCTCTGATACAACTTCGGTTATGCTAACTAATAATTTAGATAGAAAAAAAAATTGGTTCTCTCTTCCACCAATACCTAGTAAGATAAAAGCTTTGATGATGTCAACGGCACTTCCAGGAAGTGGGCAAATATGGGCACAAAAAAAGATTCCTGGGTATGGATTTATGGGGACCGAAGCAACCCTTGGAACTGCCGCATTGATATCCTATCTGCAATATCAAAAATCATGGGGAAATTTTGAAAAAACCTATAATTCATATCAAAATGAATCTGACCCACATAATTTGATTTCAATAAGACCAAAAGTTATACAATATGCTTCCGAAACACGCAGATATAATTCCTTCATGAAAAATATAAGGAGTATCGCTGCCTCTATCTGGGTTTTTAATATGGTGCATGCATATTTGGTTGCACCGAATGATGATTTTTTTGATGGGGAATATTTTTTTGATATTGAATACGAACCAAATATTAATCAATTACAATTCAATGTCAATTTTTAATAAATATAATTTTCTTTTTCATAAAATAATTGTTGTAATTACTATTTATTCATGCGAAGAAGCAGAATACTTATTAGATAATCTTTCTGATCCAGAAAATATGGATTTAGTACCACCAGCATTATTTTTTCATCCACCTCAGGTTGATGTAAAACTAGATACTGTAGTTTCTATGCAGGTATATGGCCTTGGATTACTTCCTGCATCTGCAGCACATTTAAAAATAAAATATGATTGGGGAATGCTACATTATGATTCAACAATAGCAAACGAGTTTTTTACTGGGAATAATAATCCAGTTGTAGTTGATATACCAGAACAAGGGTTATTGGACATCTATTTATATTATCTACCTGATTTACTATCTAATCAAAGTAATGGAGGGACATGGGCTTTAACAACATTATATTTTACCACATATGCTGAAGGTCAATCAGATTTAGAATTTGATACCGAAATTACAGTACTTAAAGATTTTAATAATAATCCTGTCCTTATTAATGAATTTGGAATTGGTAAGATAAACATTGATTAAAATCTTAATATATAGTATCTATTTAATCACTATGATAAATGGTCAACAAAATAATAGTTATAATTTTCAATCTTCAGGTTTGGATGAAGATTATGTTGTTATCTCATCAGATCCACAAAATCAAGCTACTGCAGGTATGACTCTTGAAGCATGGGTTTTTCCGAGTAGTGAACCTATTCTTGAGGATATGAGCAGTATTGTTTCTTATGCAACCTTTATTAATCCAGATACAGAATCAGGATATGGTTTTTTTTATAAACCTATAACTGGTAAATGGCATTTTGTTGTAGTAGCAGCGAATGATAATAATGTTTTATCTCAAATTGACTCTTGGCCTGGAGTTGAAATTGAAGCAGATACATGGACCCATATTGCAGGTACTTATGATGGTGCAATTGCAAGAATTTTTAAAAATGGTGTTGAAGAAGCAAATTATACTTCACCCGGTGGGGCAATAGTCTGGGAAAATATTGATACAGAATTATTTATTGGAAAATATATTAATGATAACACCTCTTTTCATGGTTTTATTGATGAAGTGCGAATTTGGGAAATTGCAAGATTAGAATCAGAAATACAAAATTCTATAAATGAAGTAGTAAGTTCAGATCAATCAGGTTTGATTGGGTATTGGAATTTTAATGATAACCAATCATTCACAATATCTAGCCAAGTTGAAGGTGGCACCCCTGGCCTATTAAATAATGCCGGAAATGGCGGTTGGGCTACAGATGTATTTGCAGGTGGCAGTGATGAATGTTTTGATAAATTAATTACTATAGATGATTTTCCTCTACTTCATGACGTTATTGATTTTGAAGAGCTAGAGCAAAACAGATTATATAATTTGACTGAACTTCCATTTGAAAATGCAGCAGCGGGAGGCCAAGACTATACATATAAACTAACTCTTTTAGATTCAGCAAATATATATTTTACTACATGTGATGCCCAAACATATCTTGATGTTGAAATTGCAATATTATCTGAATGTGATATTAATTCAGCTACTTTGTATAATGATGATGCTTTTGGTCAAGCAACTTGGTATTATCCGGACCCTGCCAATAATATTAACTATAATTTTGGTTGTACTTCTGGAATTGTAGGTAATGAAGGGTATGCAAATATGATACCTTATTGGGAACTCCCCCCTGGAGATCATTATTTTGTTATTTGTAATCGAGGAGGTGCAGCTCCTACTACTGATGGAGATCCTTGGGAAATTACAAGTTCATTTGGTATAGCTTTAACAGTGGATTCATTGACTACTTCAGATGATTATTCAGAGATAAATTATCATTTTAGTGAGGGTGTCTATGGTGGGGACTACATAGATGTTTATAATGGAAATTTATTGCCTGTAGATCCAAGTGATTATCAAATCAATATAAATCCGAATGAAGGCGCAGCTACAGATGCAACTATACAAAGTTTAACAAAGCTAGATGGTAGTACCCTTCCTCCTGGAGATCAAAACATAAAGCTTAATATAGATTATAACGCAAATCCAAGCGGTGTTGAAGAGGTAACGGTTGGTCCTTTTAATGAATCTTCTATTTTCAATAGCGTTGGTATACCTCTTCTAGATTTAGCTGGGATTACAATTCAACTAATTGATGCATTAAGTCCTACTATTAACCTAATTATACCTCAAGATGCTCAAGAAGGAGTAGAACAAAATTCTAATATTACAATTACATTTACTGAAGTTGTCAGGGCATCTGATAATACCAATATATCAGATGAGAATTCTTCTTCATGTTTTAAACTTATCAACACAGAGAATAATGATGAACTACCTTTTTTAATTACAACCTCTGATAATATAACATTTATACTAAACCCTTTAGAAAATTTTCCTGAATACACATATATCCGATTAGAAGTTCTTTCTGGAATTGAGGATTTAAATGACAATTCATTCGTTAATAAATCTATTCAATTTAGAACCGAGGATGTTTCTCCGCCTCTATTCCAAAATGAAAGCTCTATTGCTCTGACCAATGAATTTGTTACAATAAGTTTTACTGAAGGTGTTTATGCGACTAATTCAGGTACAGGTGCATTAGAGGTTGCAGATTTAGCGTTAACGTATAATATGGGTGAGAATGGTGATTGCTCCGGTGTTACATTAACAGGCTTAAGGAATAATAGTGGGAATATTTTAACTGGAGGAGAATCAGTTATTCGTGTTTTAATTAATCCAAATTCTGCTCCCAATGGACAGGAAACACTGTTTTTTTCTGCATTTAATAATAATTCAATATTTGACTTAGCTGGCAATGCTCTTTTAACAGGGAACTCTCCTGAGGTTTCACTCAATGTCTCTGCAAAGATTAATAACATAAGCCTTCCTGATAGTAATGAGTATGCAGATATACAGTTTTCTGTAGGAGTATATGGAAACTCCGATTTGACAATACCTTTAAATATCTCTTCATTAAATTTTGATTTTATTCAAAATGAAGAGGATGGCGGGAATGCATCAACTGTTGTAATTAATTACTTGAAAAATACTGAAAATGAAAATTTATCTGGTGGTGAAAGTATAATTCGAGTTTATATGTCACTGGATACATTACCATCTGGCGTTGAAAATATTATTGTTTATCCAAATTCGAATAACAGCATATATAGTTTTTCTGGAGTACCAATGCCTGTTGGGGAAAATGACACAGTAACTTTGAAAGATCAATTACCTTTAACAAGTATACAAAATATCCAAGATGGAGAGATTAATATTAATCAAAACGAGTCGATATCAATTCAATTTGATGATGCTGTATGGTTACCCGGGCCTCCAGCAAAAAAAGCAACAAAAGAAGATTTGGATGATTTTTTCGTGCTACAAAACCAAACGAATAACATGGACTATATAATAGGTATAGACTATGTTACAGTTCTTGATACAATTAACAATATTTATTCGATTTATCCTTTAGAACCATTTTCTAGCGAGGATTCAATATCGTATTCATTTACTGGAACAGTCCAGGATATTTCAGGTAATCAAATTGAATTAAATTATTTCGCTACTTTTGTTATCCAAGATTATTTACCACCTCAAATAAATGCAAATACATTAGCACCGGATAATACTTATTGGGATTTATACTTTGATGACGGTTTGTTCAGTGATTTTAATGCTTTAAACCCTATAACACCCCAAAATTTTGATATTTCAATTATCCCCAATGATAGTGATGTTGATTCGATAGCTATAACGAGTGTAACTAAAATAGATGGAAATTTTTTAAGTGGAGGAGAAAGTATTCTTCGCTTAAATCTTGCATACAATAGTACTCCTTCTGGAAATGAATTTATCAATTTGAATCTGAGCCAAAGTGGCCAAATTTTTGATGAATCTGGGAATCAAATGGAACCAAATTCCTTTGTTGCAAAAGATACTTTATATGATATTCTTCCGCCAAGTATAACTAGTGTTACTTTAGAAACATCAATTGATTCTTTATTAGTTTTATTTAAAGAGAGAACACTTCAATATAACTTTAATGAAAAAATTAAATCTTTAAGTTATTCTGTTACTTCAAATCATATTGATTCTCTAAATGTTATATCTAATATCTCTGACAGTTCTATTAGCTTAACTTTACAGCCACCATTTGCTAGTTTTGATTCTATTACAGTTAATTTTGATGAAATTAAAGATTCGAGTGATTTGACTACTGTTGATATTGCATATACATATTTAACACCGATGCTTGGTGATTATAATTTAGATACTTCAATAAACTATCTAGATTTACTGGATTTAGTTGATAATTGGAAAATTCCTAATTTAGAATATGAATTAGGACCATTTGTTGGGGAGGCTCCTCATTTTATTTCTAATCCGGATAGTAAGTTTGATATTGAAGATGGAATGGCATTTATGAAAATGTGGTCATGGTATCAAAAAACATATGGTGAGATAGTTGATGATATTGAGCAACTAGGTGAACTACCTCGGATTTATTTTGAGAAGAATAATTTAATTTTTGTACTTGAGGAAGATATTTCAGCAGGCCAATTTCAATTTAACTATGCTATATCTCAGTTTCCACCTCTTACAGTTCAAAATAAAAGCTCTAATGAGAACGATTTATTCTTGACTAGTCATTCAAGTGAGAGAGGGTTTTCAATAGTCGAGTTTGCCAGGGAGGAGAGTGATGTTAAACCAGATACAATTAAAATTTTAATTGATAGCAATAATAAATTAAACTTGTTTTATACTTTAACTAATTCAAAAAAAGTAATAATACAAAAGGGATCTACAGAGCTTGATTTTACTCAATTACCTAATAATCTCGCATTAGACCCCGCTTTCCCAAATCCATTTAATCCATTGACAACTCTATATTTTGACATTCCAGGAACAGCGAAGTCAAGCCCTGTTCTTATTGAGATATATGATATAAAAGGAAGAAGTGTTGAAACCCTTATTGAAGGTTATACCTCGCCAGGTAGGCATAATATAAAATGGAATGCTACGCAGTTTTCATCAGGAATCTATTTTGTGAAATTGAGCTATGATAATCATAGTAGAACTCAAAAAGTAATATTGTTAAAATAATAACAATATGAGCCCAATTATAGAAATTACTCCATTTTCAAATATCTGGTTTTCTGGTCTGGTTGTGGTTTTTTTTGTGAGTTTATTAATTATTCAAATTGCAATTCGAATCCCTCCAGACACTAGGAGAATACTCTCCATTATACTAGGGATAGTTCTAATCTCAAGAGAGTTTTGGAAAAATTGGTATATATTTCAGTTAGGAATATGGGAGTTGAAGACAGCCTTACCATTACATCTTTGCGGAATTTCAGCTATACTTGCTGGAGCTATGTTATTTAAAACCTATCAAAAAGGGTTTGAGTTTTTAGCGCTTATTAGTTTTTCAGGAGCGTTACATGCGCTGCTTACTCCTCAATTAAACCATGGAGCTTCATTGCCTCAATTAATTGAATACTATATCGGGCATGGAGGCGTACTGCTAGTACCCATTTATCTTGCTATTGTTGATGGCTGTAGAATTAAAAAAGGTTCTTGGAAAAATGTTTTTATCCATTGCCAAATACTACTTTTATTTATAGGGCTAATCAATTTCATATTAGACGCTAATTATATGTATTTGTGTTCACCACCAATCGTAAATAACCCTTTGATTATTGGTTTATGGCCATGGTATTTGTTTGGACTTGAATTTTTTGGATTAGCGCATATTTTACTGTTCTATTATCTTTTTAGAAAACTTAAACCATTACCTTACTAGTATAAAGCCAATAGGAATTATGATTCAAGATAACTTTTTATTTGATGATGATATAACTTTTTTAAATCATGGCTCATTTGGTGCCTGTCCTAAACCTGTATTTGAAAATTATCAAGAATGGCAATTGAAACTAGAAAAACAACCCGTAGAGTTTTTAACTAAAGATCTTTATATAGGGTTAAAAGAATCAAGACAATCAATTGCAGAATTTATAGGTTGTAATCAAGATGAGGTGATTTTTTTTCAAAATCCTACGAGTGCGGTTACCAATATAATTTATAATCTTGATCTTAATATTGGAGATGAAGTATTAATGTCAGATCATGAATATGGAGCATTAATTAGAGCTTGGTCAGAGTGGGGTAAGAAAAATAAAATTAATATAGTGCAACATGAAATTTCATTACCAATAGTATCTAAAGAGAAATTTGTGAGTGATTTTTTAAAAAGTATAACAGATAAAACAAAAGTATTATTTATATCTCAAATCACAAGTGCAACTGGATTAATTCTTCCTATACAGGACATAATAGACTTTGCTAGGAAGAGGAAAATTATTACAATCGTTGATGGTGCTCATTGTCCTGGTCATATTCAATTTAATGTACAAAGTTTAGGTTGCGATTTTTATACAGGGGCAATACATAAATGGTTATGTGGTCCAAAAGGGACATCGTTTCTTTATGTAAAAAAAGAAAAACAAAGCTCGATGAATCCTGTTATTTATAGTTGGGGGGAAGATGGTGATGATCCTGAAAAATCTAGATTTTTAAAAGATTTTCAATGGCAAGGAACTAGGGATATGTCAGCATTTTTAACAATTCCATTTACAATTGATTATTTCAATAAAAATATTTTACCTAATCAAGATGCTTGTCGTAAACTTAATTGTTACACTTTTATGAATTTTAAAGAAATCTTCAGTACCAAATCAATTATTGGAGATAAACGATGGATTGGACAAATGATTTCTTACCCATTACCAAAAGAAACTAATGAAAATATCAAATCAATTTTATTAATGGATTATAGAATCGAAATTCCTATTTTTAAATGGAAAAACCAGACTTTTATAAGAAGTTCAATCCATGTATACAATGAAAAAAAAGATATCGATTATCTAATGGGTGCTTTGAAAGCTATATGTCATACTTAGGTTTTAAAACACTTTCTTTTATGAAGTTTCTAATAATCCTACAAATTTTTATTTCACTAGGTTTTGCTCAAAGAATTCAACTCTTCACTAAAACGGATGATATCTTTACCTCTTCAAATCGTTTTTCTATTAAAAATAGGAAAGTAGTTTTTTGGGAAGACGAATTAGTTCTGATGACGGTTCCAATAAAAAATCTTGTAGAAGTACGTTATGTAGAAAAATCATATTCTTATATTGGGACTCCATGTGTTTATTTAGGTTCAATATCTCTTTCAGCAGCAGCAGCAGCAGCAGTAGCAGGTCATCTTGAAGCCCTTGATCTTAAGCAAGAACAATTGATAGGGGTTGTGGGCGGAGGTGTCGTTCTATACTATTTTGGAAAGCTTCTAAGGTTATTGGGTGGTCGCTTTGGGAATGATATTGTTTATGAAGATTTTGACCGGTTAGATCGCTCTACAAAAAAATTGATTTTAGAGTCTATTAGTTTAGATATGCAAAAAAAAGAAAAGCAAAGTCAGTTTATGTATGGTCCTGAAGGAAAGAAAAAAGAATTGAAATTTTCTTGGCAAGGTAAAAAGCCTTGGAAGAAAAAATACAAACCAAAAAGAAAAATTATTCGATTTTCTTTTTTTTAAATTTCGTTTAGAATGCAATGTATATTATCTGCGTTAAAAGCAGAATCCGCACCTCTTATTGATTATTTTAAGTTAGAAAAAGATACAAATTTTTCATTCCCTCTTTATCAAAATAAAAATTTATTTTTATTAATAATAGGTATTGGTAAGGAAAAGATTGAACAAAGGATTTCTGCATTCCATAAACATTATAAATTAAAAAATTTACAATACTTTAATATAGGAATTTCTGGAGGTAATCCTGAAAATTCAAAGAAGGGACAAATCTATATAATTAATAAAATTATGGATGATCAAACAGGGCAGTTCTTTTTTCCTGATAATTTGATTGATAATAAAATAGAAGAAAATTCTATTATAACTGTAGATAAAAGTATAACTAATAAAGGGGGAAATTATAAAAATCTGGTTGATATGGAAGCTTCTGAGGTTTTTAAATCCTGTATAAAAAAGGTTCCAACTCATCAAATCTCATTCCTTAAAATTGTATCAGATTATATGGGTGAGGACACCTTCTTATTGAACAACAAAATAATAAAACAGTTAATTAAAAATCATATAAATACAATTGAATTATATTTATCCAATAGTAAAAAAATTCAAAAAACAATTAAACCTATATTATCAATTGCTGATCTAGAATGGATTGAGAATTTCAGATTCAAATTAAATTTGACAGAAACTCAATATTTTAAACTAATATCTCTTTGTAAAGGATATCGCCTAAAAAACCCACTACTTAAATTTGAAAATAACATTTTAAAAAAACCTATTTCTAAGCAAGACAGAAATCAAATATTTAGATATGCGTGTGAATTTCTTAAAGCCTAATTTTTCACATATCTATTTAGAAAAAGGGGCGGAAGAATACTCCTTAACTAAATTAGCTCTTGCTAAATTCTCAAAATCAAAGATTATTAAAATAGATCATTACAAAGACTTCTTTAATAGATCTAATCAAGATTTTCAAGTCCAAAAACTGTCGATGAATCTTATCTTAGCAAAAAAATCAAGTCCTTTTTTGTATCCAGCATCTGAAATGGTTCAAGAATTTGGTACATCAAATGTGTTCTATAATACTCCAATATTAAATTGTTTATATAACTGTGACTATTGTTTTTTACAGGGTATGTATAATTCCGGTAATATGGTTTTATTTGTAAATGAATTTGACTTTATGAGTTCAATTGAAAAAAAACTTTTTTCATTAAAAAATTTCTCCGATCCAATGATTGTTGCAATCTCATATAATACAGATATTATGGCCATGGAAAATATTTTACCCCTTACAGCAAGATGGATTGAGTTTGCAAAAAGTATGAAGGGTCTAATCATTGAAATAAGGACTAAGAGCGCATTGTTCTCATCAATTCAAAATATTAAGCCCTCAAATAATATTATTCTAAGTTGGACACTTTCACCAGAAATTATCTGTTCAAAACACGAATTAAATTCGCCGCCATTTTTGAGTAGATTACATTCTGCTAAAAAAGCTTTAGAAAAAGGATGGACTGTGAGATTATGTTTTGATCCTATAATTCTTTTTGATGGATGGTTCCAAATATATAACACTTTCTTTCAATTAGTTTTTTGTGAAATAGACCCTAAGAAAATTCGTGATATAACTATTGGTGTGTTTCGTATGAATAAGGATTTTTTTAAAAGGGTTAAGAAAAGACAGCCGACATCTTCACTTTATTATAGTGATTATACTATTGAGAAAGGTACAGTTACACTTGACAAAACAATTCGTGATGAATCCTTAAATCAAGTAAAAAATGCCTTATTAAAATATTTACCAGAAAGTAAAATTTTAATTTGGAACTAATGATGGTTGATTAATAAAAACTTTATATGAAATATTAGCTTGTTAAATAGGTACTAAGAATGAGTTTTAAACTAATATTTTTTATTATTGCAGTTGTATTTATAGTTGGATCTTTGTTACTTGCTTTATGGTATAGAATGTATGAAGATAATAACGAATAAATTTTTCAGATAAAATCATCAAAGCATATGATAAACAGAGAAAAAAAGGCGCAGGTCTTATTTTTGTATTTACTCATCTCTACACTATCTACTTATAAAGTCTTTGGATTTGAGCTGCATAATGATTCTTATATTTATTTTCTTGGCGTTAAGTACACATTAAAACAAAATGGAAATTCATCAAATAGGTATATATTATTACATGGTGATGAGAAAACAGCAAAAATGGTTTTAGAAAGTCATATTAAGGAATACAAAGGAATTGCTTTTTTTATAGAAAATGAGAAAAGAGAAATTCCTTTCAAATCTACAATTATCGATCCAAATCGCATTTTTTCAAGGAATGGTTCATATCATGCCTTAAGAAAATTTCAGCCTGGGTGGCCTCCTGGTGAATTAAAAAAAGCATTAGATAAAATTGATACTGAAAGAGAGGTTTTTTTAAATATTTTGATACCTCCAAATAATGGAATATTAATTGCTTTACATAATAATTTTCGAGGATATAATGTGAAAAGTGAAATAAGTAAAAGCCAGCGGGTATCCATTAAAAAAAATCAAAATCCCAGAGATTTTATTATTTGCACCGATGAAAATGATTTTGATAAAATATCAAAAGGACCATTCAACGTAGTATTACAAAATAAGCCGCCTGAATTAGATGATGGTAGTCTATCATGGGAGGCTTTACGCAGAAATGTAAGGTATATAAATTTGGAAACAAGGTTAGGATATTTAACACAGCAAAAAAAAATGTTAGAATATATTGAAAGGGTTATTAAATAGTATGCAGACTACATTTAATAAAATTTTAAAATGGATGCCAATTATATTGTTCTTATTATTAATAATGGTAGATAGAAATAAGATTTTGCATGTAGTTGGATATTTAATGTTACTTTTCTCGTACACCTTTATAATCATTATTAGAATATTATATGCAAAAAAAGAATGGCATGAAGAATTCAACAAAGATCAACTAAATCAAAATAGTTCCATTAAAAATATGAGTGATTTCAAAAAAAAAATAAAATAGTTTACATAACTAAAAAAATATCTTAAACATCAAAAGGGGTCCAAATGAAAAAAATAGATTTAAGAAGCATAATGATCGGGATTTTAGGAGCCACTCTTTTCTTTGTTCTCATCAGCGCAGATGAACCAGTTGTAGATGAAGGGAACCTAGGTGACATCATAGTAAACTCTATCACTATTCGTGATGATGGACATGGAGGATTCATAACTGCATATAATCAAGACCAAAAAAGAACTTTGTATCTAGGCACTGGAAAAGAGGAGAATGGTTATGTGCAAACATATAATAAATATGAACAACCCACTGCATATATTGGTTCCAATAGAGATATGGATGGTATTATTGTATTGAATGATCGTTATGGTACTTTAGGCCATAGCCAATCAGGTAAGAAATGAAACTAGGAATAATTTTTGTGATTTTACTATTTTTAGCTTTTATTAAAAACAGAGATAAGCTTGATAAGTACAAAAATTGAAACTCTTTAATGCAAAATACTTTTAATTATTTTGCAAAATTTTTTTAATTTACATGCAAAAAGATTTTATCTATATTCAGCGTCTAATTAAACTTAAAAAAATTAATAAATATGAAAAAAATTAATATTGCTTTATTTGGATTTGGTAGAATTGGCCGTAATATTTTTAGATTGGGCTATGACAATCCAAAATATAATTTTGTTGCAATTAGTGACTTTGGTTCTCTTGAAGCATTGCACTATTTACTTGTTAGAGATTCAATACATGGGGCTATGAAAGATGAAGTCCAGCTTGACGGAAACTATTTAAGAGTCAAAGATCAGAAAGTTAGAGTTATTAGCGGTGGACAGCCCGGCACTATCCCCTGGGACATATATGATGTTGATATTGTTATTGATGCTACAGGTCGTTTTCTTAAAAAATCAGATTTAGCGCTGCATTTGGATTCTGGAGCAAAAAAAGTTTTTACCACTAGAAATCCTAAAGAAACAATTGACCGATATGTTATACCTGGAATTAATGATATGGATATAAAAGTTTCAGATAAAATAATTTCTACAACATCTTCTACCACACAAGTATTAGCTTTAATGATTAAGATGCTAGACGAATCGTTTGGATTAGAAAGAGCAATGATGACAACTGTACACGCTTATACTGCAGATCAGCCACTTGCAGATGCAGCAGGTTTAGATTTACGAAGAAGTAGATCCGCAGTTGAAAATATCATACCAAACTCAACATTTGCTCCTTCAATCGTTGAAAAAATAATGCCAAAGTTCAAAGGAAAAATTGATGGTATGGCTTTCAATGTTCCGGTTCCTAATGGGTCATGTGTTGACTTGACAACTGAATTAAAAAATACTCCATCTGTAGAAGAGGCAAATCATGCAATAAAAGAGTTCTCTGAAAATTCTTTAAAAAATATTGTTGGTTATACAGCTGATCCAATCGTTTCAAGTGATGTTAGTGGTAGAGAGGAGACAATGGTTTTTGATGAAAAAGCAACAATGATTACAAAAGATGCCCTTCTAAAAACTCTTTGCTGGTATGATAATGGCTGGGGATTCTCGAAAAGAATTTTAGATGTAATTGATAAATATTCAGAATTGGAGAGAAAATCGTGAAAGTAGCAATTAATGGTTTTGGGCGTATAGGTCGCTCAGTTTTTCGTATTTTAAATTCTAGGCCTGACGTTGATGTCGTTGCCATAAATGATATTTTTGATAAAGAGGCATTAACGTATTTATTAAAATATGATACAGTGATGGGAAGGTTTCCGGAGGATGTGACTTTAGACGGTGACATTCTTAAAACTCAAAGTCAAAATGTAAAACTTATTGCAGAAAGAAACCCTGAAGAACTGCCTTGGGGTGGAATGGGAATAGATATTGTAATTGAGTCCACAGGAATATTTCGTCAAAAATCTCAACTTGAAGACCATTTAAAAGCTGGCGCCAAGAGAGTTGTATTGACGGTGCCCGCAAAAGATGAAATTGATTACACTGTTGTATTAGGTGTTAATGATGATGGTTTAAAGCCAGAACATAAAATTGTTTCAAATGCTTCTTGCACTACAAATTGTTTAGCCCCAATGGCAAAAGTTCTTAATGATGAATTTGGAATTGAACTTGGTGTTATTAATACGATTCATGCCTATACAAATGATCAGCGTCTTGCAGATGTACCTCATTCAGATTGGAGACGTAGTAGAGCAGCTGCTGAAAATGTTATTCCTACGACCACAGGTGCTGCTAGAGCGGTAGGAAAAGTCCTACCTGAATTAAATGGAAAGTTAGATGGTATAGCTATGAGAGTTCCGGTTCCAGATGGTTCAGTCGTAGATTTTAATATAAGATTGGAACAAGATGTCACAGTGGATCAGATTAATGATGCAGTTCATAGTGCTTCAGAAACAGGCGCATTGAAAAATGTTCTAGAATATTCTACCTTGCCTGTAGTTTCTACTGACATTATTGGGAATCCACATTCATCAATTTTTGATGCACCATTCACAAGAGTAATTGGTGGCAATTATGTTAAAACACTTAATTGGTACGATAATGAGTGGGGATATTCTAATAGAGTTGCTGATTTACTCGGGGTATTATATAAGTTAGGCTAATTCTCTAATTCTGGAATATTTTTATAATATTCTAAAATATCAGGGTTTTTTAAAGCATCTGCATTCAAAACAGATTTTTTTTCAATAATTTGTTTTACTGCTAGCTCCACTTTCTTTCCGTTCATTGTATAAGGAACTTCTGAAACTTTTATAATTTTTTCAGGTACATGCCTATGGGAGCATTCTGATCTTATTGTAGACTTTATTTCTTTTTCAATTTTCTTATTCATTTGAATGCTATCTTTTAGTTTTACAAAAAGAATTACTCGTTGGTCATTATTCCATTCCTGACCAATAACCAAGCTATCATCCAAATAAGATAAAGAAGAGATCGCTCTATATATTTCAGCGGTTCCAATACGAACTCCACCAGGGTTTAATGTTGTATCACTCCTTCCATAAATTTTAACTCCTCCTCTTTTATTTATCGATATGAGGTCCCCATGGTGCCAAGATCCCGGAAAAGTTTTAAAATAAGTTTCTTTAAATTTTTTATTTTCTTTATCATTCCAGAAGTAGATTGGGATTGAAGGAAATGCCGTAGAGCAAACAAGTTCTCCTTTTTTTCCTACCAGAGATTTTTTATTTTTGTCAAATGATTTAACATCCATTCCTAAACCACGACATTGTATTTCACCTCTTACTATTGGAAGTATTGGGTTTAAAAGTACAAAGCATGAAATTATATCTGTTCCACCTGAAATTGAACCAAGTAATATATCTTTTTTAACATTTTCATATACATAATCAAAACATTCTTCAATCAAGGGTGAGCCAGTAGATAATATGGATCGTAATGACTTTAAATGATATTGTTTCTTTGGAATAATATGTTCATTCTTACATGCTTCAATGTATTTTGCGCTTGTACCAAATACTGAGATACTTAAATCGTCTACCATTTTCCAAAGATTTTCCTTACTAGGAAAAAATGGTGAGCCATCATAAAGAGTTATAGTTGATCCCACCGCAAGGCTAGTCACCAACCAATTCCACATCATCCAGCCACAGGTAGTAAAATAAAAAATATTATCATCCCTATGAAGGTCACAGTGAAAATAAAGTTCTTTTAAATGCTGTATTAATGTACCACCAGCAGAATGAACAATTGATTTTGGTAAGCCTGTAGTCCCTGAAGAATAGAGAATATATAAAGGGTAGTTAAATGGTAGTTGCTCAAATTTAAGTTTTTTTGGACGTTTAGAAATAAAATTTTTATAATGTATGCTATTTTTTATTTTTTGATTTTCTAAATTTTCATCACTTATATTTGTAATAACTACCTTTTCAATACTTTTAATATTGCTTACTATAGTAGAAAGCTTCTCAAAAGTATTATAAAATTTTCCATTATAAGAATACCCAGCAGTTGCAAAAATTACCTTAGGTTGTATTTGGGAAAATCGATCTAATACACCTTTTACTCCAAAATCTGGTGATGTAGAACTCCAGATAGCTCCTATAGAAGCTGCGGAGAGCATTGCAATAACTGCTTCAGGTATATTAGGCATGTAGCCTACAATACGATCGCCTTTTGATATTCCAATACTTCTCAATGAATGAGTTAAAGCTTCAACGCTATTAAATAGCTCTCTGTAGGTTATTGTTTCCGATTTTCCAGTTTCACTTTTATAATAGATAGCAGGTTTATTATCTTTATACCTTAAAAGATTCTCAGCAAAATTTAATTTTGCATCTGGAAACCAACTTGCTCCAGGCATTTTTTTTACATCATCAACTATAGAAGTATAATTAGCTGAAGAAATTATATGTGAATATTTCCATGTTTGCTCCCAAAATTTCTCCGGGTAATTGATAGACCAATTGTAAAGGTCACTATATTCTTTTATTTCAAGATTATACCTTTCATTAACAATATTTATTAGTCTAGAAATGTGATTTTTGTCATTTGATAAATTAGGTTTCCATAGAATCTTATCCATACACAACCCTCAAGTCTTATTAATGTAAAAAAAATAGCTTTTATTGATGATTATGGCATTAACTATTCATAATTTTAAAGCTAACAATTAACTAATTTAAAAACAAAATATGAAAATAGCTTTTTTAACAGCGGGTGGAATAGCCCCATGTTTATCTTCTTCGATTGGGGCGCTTATTGAAAAATATAATAATATTGCTCCAGATGCTGAGTTAATAGGATATCTTAATGGTTACCAAGGTTTACTACTTGGTCGTTCCATTAGATTCCCTGATAGAGTAAAGAAAAATTATAATTTATTACATGATTTTGGCGGGTCACCTATCGGGAATAGTAGAGTCAAGCTAACAAATATTGATGATTGCATCAAAAGAGGATATGCAAAAGAAGGTGAAGATCCCCTGAAAATTGCAGCCGAACAGTTAACAAAAGATGGTGTTAATATACTTCACACAATCGGTGGAGATGATACCAACACAATGGCAGCTCAGTTATCATTTTATTTAAAAGAAAATGGTTATGATTTGACGGTAGTTGGAATGCCCAAAACCGTTGATAATGATGTTTTTCCTGTTTCTCAGACACTAGGGGCGTGGACTGCAGCGGAACAAGGTGCTATATTTTTTGAAAATATAGTGAATGAAAATACTACCAGTACAAGGCAGCTTATTATACACGAAGTCATGGGTAGGCATTGTGGCTGGCTAACAGCTCAGACTGCTTTAGATTATAGAAATAGAATGAAACAAAGAACATTCTTGCCAGAATTATTAGTTGAACAAAAGAAATGGGACGTTGATGCAATTTATATTCCCGAAGAAGATTTTGATTTCCAATCAGAAGTAAATCGTCTAAAAAAGGTTATGGATGAAAAAGACGGTGTAAATATTTTTCTGAGTGAAGGTGCCGGGCAAGAGACTATAATAAGAGAACTTGAGTCTAAAGGAGAAGTAGTTCCGCGCGACGCTTTTGGTCATGTACGATTGGATGAAATTAATCCTGGGCAGTGGTTTGCAAAACAATTTGCGAAAGAGTTAGGTGCAGAAAAAACACTTGTTCAAAAAAGTGGATATTTTGCACGATCAGCTAAAGCAAATTCAAAAGATTTAGAATTAATAAAAAAATCAGCTTTTTTTGGAGCAGAGAAAGCTCTTCAAGGGGAAAGTGGTCTTGCAGGATTAGATGATGACCAGGATAGTCAACTTAAACTAATTGATTTTAAGAGAATCAAAGGTGGAAAACCTTTCGATACATCATTAGATTGGTATCAATCTATGTTAAAAGAAATTGGGCAATATTAAATAAAAAAAGGAGTACCATGTCACATTCACTAAAACCAGGTGTAGTTACTGGAGAAGACTATAAAACACTATTAAAAGCGGCAAAAGAAGGCGGCTACGCATTACCCGCAGTTAATGCAGTTGGAACAAATTCTGTAAATGCAGTAATGGAAGCTGCAGCAAAAAATAAATCTGATGTTATTGTCCAATTTTCTAATAGTGGTGGACAGTTCTTCGCGGGAAAAAGCCTTTCTGACGAATTTGAAGCAAAAGTCCTAGGTAGTGTTTCTGCTGCCCAGCATGTGCAACTTCTTGCTGAAAAATATGGTATTTGTGTTGTGTTGCATACTGACCATGCAAATAAAGCTTTAATTCCGTGGGTTGAAGCACTTGTAGGTCATAGTGAAAAACATTTTGAAAAAACAGGTTCACCCTTATTTTCTTCTCACATGCTGGATCTATCTGCTGAAGAGATTGATTTTAACCTTTCTGAATGTGAACGAATGCTCAAAAGAATGGCTCCAATAGGATTGAGCCTTGAAATTGAGTTAGGAGTTACAGGTGGTGAAGAAGATGGAGTTGGCTCTGATGATGACATTGGTGCTGATAATCCCCTATTATATACGCAACCAGAGGATTGTTTAAGAGCCTATCAACTATTATCTCCTCTAGGACATTTTAGTTTAGCAGCTTCCTTTGGTAATGTTCATGGAGTATATAAGCCTGGAAATGTCAAACTTCGTCCAGAGATTTTAAAAAACTCTCAAGACTTAGTGCAAGAAACATGTAAAACAGGTAAAAAACCACTAGATTTGGTTTTTCATGGTGGTTCTGGTTCAGATAAAGCAAAAATTGCAGAGGCTTTAACCTACGGTGTATTTAAAATGAATATTGATACAGATACACAGTTCGCTTATTCCAAAGCAATTGGAAGTTATGTCGAAGAAAATCACAAAGCATTTAAATATCAAATTGATCCGGAAGATGGAACACCTTATAAAAAACAATATGATCCTAGAAAATATCTGCGAATAGGAGAGCAGTCTATGGTAGCTCGTTTGGATGAAGCCTTTAAAGACCTTGGTTCTGTTGGTAAAACTCTTGCTTCTTAAATGTTTCTAAATAAATCACAAGCTGGGTCTTATACGGCTTGTGATTTATTTTTTTTCTAATGAAATAAGTACTTTTTGCGTAGCATTTACCTAATATAAAATAAGTAACTTTTTAAAATACTTTATTAATTAGAGATATCAATAAAGTATACATTATGAGTCTTTTCTTTAAAATAATAATATTATCCTTATCCACTGTTTTAAATGCCCAAGAGCAGCTTGGATCAGAATATACGGATTGTGGTGCAATGGCCTTTAAAAAACTAAGGAATAAAAAATAATTAAATAAAGTACCTTGACTTCAAATCTTCATCTGTTTTGTTAGTAGTCAGACTAATCAACCTTAGATCAGCAATAAGCTTATACTGTTTAATTTAATTCTAAAAAAGGGATATTATTTCTTAATCCAATTTTTATACGGTTCTATTGTTAGATTCATATTGTAATATTTGGATTCTGATGTTACTTCCTCTGATACCCAACTAGGAATGTTAAATTCTTCGTCTTCTGAATTTAGTTCTATTTCTGCAACAATTAACCCTTGGTTCTCTGCATGAAACTCATCTATCTCCCAAGTATGACCACAATATTGTACATAATGCCTTGTTTTCTCTATTGATCCAATTTCACAAAAATTTTCAAAAAGTTCAAGAGCATCTGACCGAGGAATTTTATATTCAAATTCAAATCGAGAAATTCCGATTTTATTACCTTTAATTGTAATATAATAATCATCTCCTTTTTCTCGAACTCTTATAACTTTTTTTTTGTCACTAACGATATACCCCTGTTTAATACTCTCTGAACGAATTATTTGATCAGTTGGAATACGCTTAATAAGAAACTTTTTTTCTATCTCAATTGCCATCGAAAACCTCTTTTTATTATGATAAAGTAAAGGAATGAACTAAACATTCCAGGATAAAATGGTTCAATTTTTAAAAAATTAATCCCAATATACTTTGATAAAAATAACCAAATAGTTGAAATCATCAAGGGTATAATCATCCAAAAAACCGCTTCTTTTTTATTTATATGAAGGTCTGAAAAAATCAGTGTTATAATAAATGGTAAAATAAGAGCTGGGATAATAATAGAACCAAGGGTAAATAAAAGTTTGACTACAGATGGAATCATGTACGCTAAAAGTAAAGAAATAACAGAGATAGAAATTAATCCCAGTCGAATTAGAGTAATCATGTTTGTTTTATTTTCTATTTCTGGTTTAATTCTCCATAAAATATCTCTGCCAAAAGTAAATGCACTTATAAAACTTAAAGAGTCAATAGTTGACATGATAATTGCAAAGATGCCTGTTAAGAAAAACCCGAGGAACCCAATGGGTAAAAAATGAATTGCTAACAGTGGATAGGTAAGTAGAGGTTGATCTATTTTCAAATGCTCAATAGCATAAAGTCCACAAAAAATTGTAATAGTATCAAAAATTGCCCAAAAACCAATTGAAAATAAGATACCATTTTTTGCTATTTGAGGTGTCTTTGCAGCTGCACATCTTTGGAAAAAACCTGGGTCTATAAAAGTCCAAGCAGCTATAAAAAACCATACAAGAACGTACTGAAAAGAGTTGCCACCCAAGGGATTAGTATATTGATCAGGAAGTCTAAGAAACATTTCATAAGGATTCCCTAGATTGTTCCACAAAAATTTTAAAAGAATGAGAAAACTTATAAACATACAAAAAAATTGGAAAAAATCAGTTTTTACAACTGCAGAAAACCCCCCATTCCACAAATAGATAATGCTAAATAATGTTGCAATAACTAGAGAAACTCCAATATCTAATTTGAAAAAATATTGAATCAAAATACCCATACTTAATATGTAAGGAGCGGGACTTGCTAATAGAATTATTAGAACTGCAGATAAAACACCAGATAATTTACCAAAATGTTTATTAAAATGATCGGGTATTGAAAGAAAACCGCTTTCTCTAATTTTAGGTGCAATAAAAAAAGCATATATTGTTGCAAAAATATAATAGGGGAATGAAAAAATAAACCATGTCTGAATACCGTAGAGATAGGTATTTTCTCCAATTCCTAGAATGGCTCCATACCATGTTGTAACTAATGTAGCAATAAAGCTTAAAAAGCTTAATTTTCTTCCTGATAGAATAAAATTTTGAGTGGACTGATTTTTAAATTTTTTATTAAAAACTCCTATCCACAATAAAGTAGTAAAATAGATTAAAATAATAAATAAATCAATAAAGTGCATTTAGGTCAGGATGGATAATTTTCAAATACCCATATCCAGTCTGAGGATTCAATAGAATAAGAATTTCCCATCGTTAGATTGCTAATACCCTCAGAGAGGTTTGATAGTTTTTCATTAGATAAAGTATACTTTAGATTGGATGTAGTAATCAAAGTATCTACTTTTGGAGAAATAATAGAAATGGTCTGATTAGGGTCACAAGTAAATATAGTTTTATTTTTAACACATACAACTTTAGAAAGTTTAGTATAAAGCGATAAACGAATTTTTTCAGCATATTTTAACATTATTAATAATGTTAAAAATTCGTGATCACCTCTACCTCCTGAAAATCCAACTAGAGATAGTTTTTTGAAATTATTATTTAGACACCAAATGATGCCTTTCTCCAAATCAGATTTAGATTGATCTTCTAATTTTACAGTTCTGCATTTATAAGTACCTTGGATGGAGTCCAGATCACCTAATATTATACTTGGTTCATAATTAAGAGAGCTTAATTTATCTGCGCCACCATCAAGGCAAATAAATGAAGATGCTTGCTTTAAAACATGCATTATACAATTATGGGTTGGAACATCTCCATTTCCAAAGAGTATATCAAATTGGACTTTTTGTTGATTTTTTTTCATAAAAAAATTAGTTAACTAAATAAGAAAATTCTACAGAACGAATATCATTTATTGATTGAATCACTTAAATTTATCATCTAAAATATTATGAATCTTAGAAGAATATCAAATTGGCTTTTTAATTTAGATGCACATTATCCCAGGACAATTATTGCTGGAGTAATTTTCATCACAGTTATACTAGGTTGGAAAGTATTTAACTTAGAACTTGATCCAAGTGTCAGATCTATGTTGCCAAGAGACCACTCTATTGTTGAATCTATAGAAAAAATAGATGAATTATTTTCTGGGAGTGATATTATTATTATTGCTGTAGAGTCTGATAGCCTCTTGAATCATCCTGGAACTTTAAAAAAGCTATCTTCTTTTCAAGATTCATTAGAGTCTATTCCTTTAATTAGTCGAGTAACTTCAATTTATACACAAAATCATATAATTTCAACAAGCGATGGATTTAAAATTGAACCCTTGTTAACAGATATACCTATTGACTCTTCTGGTTATTATTCATTCATTGAAAAATTAAATCAAGCTGGCGTAGTAGAAAATCTGATTTCTGAAGATTACAATACAATTTGTTTTATTGGCCAAATAAACTCATCTTTTGAATTCGATGAATTTGAATTTCGCAAAGATATCTATGAATTAGTTGATCATTTTAGTGATCCAGAAAAATTTTATGTATCGAGCCTACCGATCACCCAAGCTACAATAATTGATAATATGCAAAGAGATATGCGTGTTTTCACACCAATTGCAGTTGGACTTGGAATATTTTTGTTAATGCTTTCATTTCGAAGTTGGACGGGTGTGTTCTTACCTTTTATTGTTGTTGGATTCTCAATTGTATGGACATTTGGAATTATGGGCTGGTTTAATATGTCAATGGCATTTATTGGTACTTTAATACCTGTAATGCTCGTTGCAATCGCAAATAATTATGGCATTCATATTATTTCGCACTATTTCGAGTATTCAAAATCGGATTCAAAATCAACACGTGGACAAATTTTAAGAAAAACTATCCGTAAAGTAGGTATACCGATTCTTTTAGCGGGATTAACTACCATCATAAGTTTTTTAAGCCTTTTCACTCACGCACTTCCAAGGGCACAAGAAATGGGATTTTTAATATCTTTTGGTATTTTAGTTTCCTTTATATTAAGCATCATTTTGATCCCATCCGTTTTGGTCTTGGTTCCTAGGCCACATCATATAATGAAAGAAAAAAGTATGAATTTCATAAATAATTTTTTAATAGGGATGGGAAAATATTTTACAAAATATAGACTTCCAGTTTTAATATCATTCTCAATAATTGGATTATGGATTTCATTTGGTATTACAAAATTAAAAGTTGATACAAACCCAGATAATTACTTTCCAGAATCTTCAAAATTGAGGATTGCTAATACAAAAATTGGGGAGGCTTTTGGCGGTTCTACTCAAATGAGTATTTTGATTGAAGGTGATATATATGACCCAAAACTTTTAAAAAATATTGAATTATTAACAGATCACATCAAAAGTAAATTTGATATTGTTACAAAAACATACTCAATAAGTGATGTGATTAAGAAGATGAACTCCGCATTTAATGGTGGTGATAAATTTCTTGAGACAATACCAGATGATCGTGATTTAATATCCCAGTATATGTTTTTATATTCTATCTCTGCAGATGGTGATGAATTTGATCTTATATTAGATGATTTAGAACAACCTCAAAATACTCAGGTTTTTTTAAGATTGAAACAAGTTCAAACCTCTACTATAGCTGATATTGTAGAAGATACAGAACAGTTCATAGAAGCCAATTTTTATGATGGTTCACCTATGGAATTGTCAGGTGCTGCTACTTTGATGGGGGTATTAAGTCGACTGATAGTTAGAGGTCAACTTATTAGTCTTTTTTGTTCTCTTCTAATTATTTTGGTAATTATGACTTTCATTTTCAAGTCTCTAGTAGGAGGAGTATTATCCACATTACCAATGTCAGTTTCAGTTTCTATGATGTTTGGTTTAATGGGATATTTAGATATTCCCTTAAATATGACAACATCTATGCTAACCTGCATTCTTGTAGGGGTTGGAGTCGACTATACTGTTCATTTTCTATGGCATTTGCGTGACCATATTCGAAATGGAGAGACAATAGATGAGGCAATTGCAAATACTTTTAAGATTTCCGGGAAGGGTATACTCTTTAATGGTCTCTCTGTGATAATCGGTTTTTCTGCTTTACTATTTTCAGTTTTTGTCCCGGTACAGATTTTTGGAATCTTAGTAATGAGTTCAATAACTTTTTGTTTATTTGGAGCATTAGCTATTTTACCAGCATTAACAAGTTTAATAAACCCTAAATTTTTATATAAATGAAAAAGTCAAACATAGATAGGACTCTAAGTTCTTCTATTATATTAATTACTTTGGCATTTATTCTTTTTGGTTTAAGTAATTCTAATTTAATAGAAATCTTTTTCTCATATTCTCTAAAAGATCATATAGACTATTCTATTAAATATAACCTAGACTTTGTTTTGATTCTTTATATTTTTTTATGTTTGCAGATTTCTGGTTATATTGAATTAAAATATAAAAAAGATTATTTATTAATTTCTATCATTAGCATTCTATTAACTCCTATTGCTATTTTTTTTATTATAAAAGATAAAAATAAAAATGATTAAATTTATTACAGTAGTTACTCTCTCTTATACAATTCTTATGGCAAATGTCCTTTCACCATACGAAATAATGAATTATGTATATCAGTCACCAAAACCTAAAACCTCAATAATGGAAATAAAACTTGAAATTACACGATTAAAAAAGGGTAGAGAGAAAGTTAAAACAAGAGAATTTATCCGATATACAAAATTATATGATTCTGGAAAGTTTGTTTCAAAATCTTTGGCAAAATTTTCAAGTCCTAAAATTGTAAAAGGAACAGGACTCCTAAGCTGGGTTTATAGAAATGGTGAAACAGATCAATGGTTCTTTTTACCAAAACTAAAAAAAGCAAAAAGAATCCAAGCAAAAGAAAAATCAAAGACGTTCTTGAATACAGATTTTATTTACGAAGATCTTGAAAGTACCCAACCAAATAATGATAGTCTTGTGTTTATTGGTAATGAGTATTTTGAGGGTAACCTGTGTAACCTTATAATGTCATGGCCTAAGAATAATAGTTCCTATTTTTCAAAAAAGATATGGGTAAATACACAAAACTGGCAAATTATTAAAGTTGAATTTTATAAAAGTGAATTAACAAAAGATAAAACTCTTTATCTGAAAAACTTCATAGAAAAAGATACTTATCTAACACCAGGTTTACTAGTAATGCAAAAAGAGAATGGCAACAAAACAATTATGGAAGTTAAATCTTTTCAACCAAATATTGGTTTAAATGAAGAGGTTTTTTCAAACAAATTTTTAATGAATAATTAAATTATAGGCTGGTCTAATATTCAACCAGAGCACAAGCAGCAGATAGTCCAGCTCCAGTACCAATTAATAAAAATTTATTTTTCCTTCTCAATTTTTTCTCCCTAATAGATTTTACTAGTGCCATAGGCACAGAAGCAGCAACACAGTTACCAAAATAGGTGACATTATTCACAACTTTATTTCTGTCAAAACCACCCACCTCAACATAGGCTTCGACAGCTTTTCCTGATGCTTGATGTGGTATAATTAAATCAATATCTTCTTTTTTTAGCTGAGTGGATTTTAGAGTATTTACCATTAATCTATAAACTTGTTTTCTAGCTATTTTATATATCCCAGGGCCATCCATTGTAAATAAATTATCCTCTGCCGAAGTTTCAAAATCTTGGGGATGTTTATTCGTTCCCCCACCCCTAACCTCTGTCAAATGTGCACCCTCTGGCCATGTATTCATTTTATAATATATAAGTCTACTAGAGTTATTTTTTGAATTTGGTTCTAAAATAATTGCTGCAGCACCATCTCCAAGAAGTGATGCACTTTCGGGCTCATTAAAATTACGTCCACGGGTTCCTCTATCAGAAGATATAATTAAAATCTTTTTATAAACCTTTGATTGAATTAAGGAACTTGCAGTATGAAAAGCTGTAATAAATGATAGGCAAGTGCAATGAATACTAAATGAAGGAATACCATTTAAGCCCATTTCTTTTTGATAGAATGTTGAAGTATCTGGGATTGTTTGTTTTGGTACCCCTGAAGCATTAATTATTAAATCTGGTGGACTACTATTTTCACCTAATGCTTCTAGACCTGCTATTGCACCCATCTTATCGACATCAATATTTGATACTCTTCTCTCTTTTACCCCAGATTTTTTAACTATCCATTCTGTGGACCTATTTATTAAGGGAGCAATTTCTTCTGATGTCTGAATAACTGGAGGAATGTAGATTCCTGTTCCTGTAATTTTTACTTTCAATTCAAAAAACTCTAAAAATAATACTTTAATTCAAACCTAGAATGAGAGAAATCTTTCATTTTATAAAATTGATATTTTTCACCATCAGAATGTTCATTGCTACCATTTATTTTAGTAATTCCTAATAATAATGATAGATCTTGAGCGATAGAATATTCTGCCTTTATTTCATTAAGTGAACCTGTTATATCTTTATTCTTATCATAGTTTTCTAAATCCATTAAAGATGTAAATGAAAAGGTTAAGTCTTCATTTAAGAATTTCTTTTTTAAGAAAAGGAATAATGCTTTATTGGTTAAAATAGCGATAGGAACCCCCATACCTGGAATGAATAGGTCTCTAGGTTTCATTGTATTAGGATCATATTCAAAGCCAGGAATATCCACTTCTACATTAGGAAGAGTATCTACCGAGTTGTATTGCTTTATATTATGCTCAAATAATTGAATAGAAAAATCAATATTAAATGGTAATTCAGTGTCAATCTGTATTGTATATTGTTCATATTCTACATTTTCTTGTAAAGGGAAAGAGAAAGCAACACTATCATATAATGAACTTTGTAAAGGGTTTGGATAAGGTCTTTCAATTGTTTTATTTTGATCTTTTGTATTAAAATATGAATAATCAAAACGAGTAGTAAAAAACCTATTAAGGATAGTTACTCCAAATCCTAATGAGTTAGTTCTTCTATACCCAAATACTAAATCTGGAGATGATTTAAAGTTATTAAACTGAGTTGAATAATATTCGTTTACACCTGAAAAATTAAAAATACGATCGTTTCCACTAAATGATGAGAATGATAATTCACCAAATTTAGTTGAATAGTTAATAAATAATCCACCTTCGTAAGGAATGGAAGAAACAGGTATGATCTCGTACGGGTCCGGATATATGGGAAGCTCAACAGGGAAATCATCACCACCTAATGGTATCCTGTTTGTTGAATGTAATGGAGAAAAAACACTATTTATTTTCAAATTCTTGTAATAAAAATCAACACCTAATGACAAGGTTGCAAGTTTTCGTTCAGTGCCACTAAAAAACATATAATAATAGTCGAGAGCACTCCCATTATCTAATGGACTATTTTCATCAACATTACCCCAAGAGTGTATTTGCTTTCCAACTTTTAATTCATAATGTTTCTTACTATATGTAATATAAAACTCTCTCATATCTAATACGAAATCTTGAGGATTACTCGTTTCTATAAAATAAGAATCATCTCTCACATGGTATTCAAGTGCAAATTCTCCAATTAATGATATATCTTCATATTGTTTTACAAAAACAATAGAACCCATACGATATGGAACATTAATTAAAGATTTATCGGAAATTCTAGAAATATAAGAAAAATTAGAATAACCCGAAAAAGTAAACGAGGAGGGTTCGGAATGCATAAGTTCGAATACTGCAAGTATAAAAATGTAAAATTTATTTTTCATAACTTTAAAACTTTATATCTATTTTAATAAAATTATTTTTTTAATAACGTTTCTAAAATTATCCTGAATTTTAATAAAATAAATTCCTGAAGGATGACTTTTTGAATGCCATGTAATTTTATTTTTACCTTTTCTATAAATTTTATTTTTGGAGATAACTTCAATTTCTTTTCCCTTTAAGTCTAAAATGGATAATGTCATTGGTCTATCATAAGGGACCATAATATCAATATTAACTGAAGGGTTAAATGGATTCGGATAGGCAGACGAGGTCGTAAACTGGTATGGTAATATTTGATCATCTATTTTAGTGACTGAACTATCACATTCTTGTGGTGAATAAACAGGAAAAGAATAATAAAATTGATCTAGGCTGAGTTCTAAATGTTCTGAATCCTCTATACAACTAGGGATATTTGAACAAAGATTATTAGCACCGATGGCAAAAAATGGATATCCACCATTATCAGTATTCACCCAATCAAGATTTAGGCTACAAAAACAATCAGGAAGAGAATCGATATTATTATTAAAAACCCATAGATAAGATAAGTTTTCAAGATCGCAAATTGATTCTGGTATTCTTTCCAATTCATTATAACCAATATCAAAAAAGTACAAATTAGAAAGATTCCCAACACTATCGCCGATTGATGAAATAATGTTATTGTTTAAATAAACAGAATTTAAATTATAAAGTTTATGAAATGACTCTGGTAAAGAAGAAATTCTATTCCACTCAAGATAGAGAGATGTAAGAGATGATAAATTCCCAAAATTATTTGGTAAAGAATAAATAGTATCACTTACCCCAGAGCTATTTCCATAATTACCTGCAACAAAAAATCGTAGTCTTCCATTAAACCATGTTTGAGTACCAATTTCTAGAGGGGAATTATAATCTAAATCATTTTGAATTATTAAACTATCCAATACAATAATATCATTATCGCTAAGACAGGTATCTCCAACTAAAATAGTGACATTATTTGGAACTTCTGAGAAATATGTAAATGTGCTATCACAATTAGATAGTATAATCTGAGGAAAAAAGTAGCCTAACAAATAAAGATATATTTTTCTCATATTATTTAATGAGCATTATTTTTTTTGATTCTGATAATGACCCCGTTGTTAACTTAATAAAATATATTCCAGAGGAGTAATCACCAGCAATCCAATTAATTTTGTGAATCCCTGCTGGTTGTACCTTATTTATAATTGTTTCAATTAAATACCCATTAAGGTCATATATTTCTAATAGGGTTTTTTGTTTTACATTTGTTTCAAACTGAATAAGAGTATTAGGGTTAAAAGGGTTTGGGTATGCTTTTAATACTTCAAAATTATTCGGCGAAATATTCTGCTCTAAACTTAATGGAGTTGTTGATACTAAAATGGAAATAATTTTCTCCTTATGAGGATGATCTATTGGTTGAATATGAAGTTCAATAGTATTCATTTCGGTAGAATTTATAATATTACCCGAGAAGGTGATATCTTGTTTTGAATTTGGCTCAAGAAAAACATCTAATATTTCATCGGAGAACCAACCAGCACTATCTGTGATATCTAAATTGAATCCCATTGGATAATTACTTTCATTAAATAAAGTAAATTTGATCTGAGGATCATTTATAGATAAATAAACTGTAGGATTTCCATTATTCTCAACTAAATCTTTTATTTTTATACTAAAAGCATAAGGGTGAATTCCAGGTATTCGATGTGCACGATAAACGGCACCATCCGGTAAACTTAAATTATATAAGCCCTCCCATACAATTTCGCCATAAGTGTTTACCTCCAGACTCCTTCCACCACCACCAACAGTAGTAATTAATACATTTTCATTATTTAATTTTTGTGCATTTCCTGAAGCAAATCCAAATAGATCTTGTGGTAAATCATAAAACCATTCGACTGATGCAGACTCATTAGTTATTTTAATTTCAATAGCCCTTGAAATAGGTACATCTGTACCACGAAACTCTTGGGATAGATTACCATTATCAAATGTCAATAAATTTCCATTTTCTAAAAGTTGAAGACTATGTTGAAAGCTAAAACCGATATTATGACCTAACGTCACATCTCCAGAATTCATTTGATGACCAAGGTTCCATATGATTTCCCCTGTTGAATAATCAATTTTTGTTATTCGAGAAAGGTGCCTTGATGAAAGATATATTACATTTTCTTGCTCATCAAAGATGATAGCGTTAGCATGCGTCCAATCATAATGTAAATTAAAATAAGCTTCATTCCATGTGCCACCTATTTCATCAAAGTCAGACATATTAAAATGTTCAAAAGTATCCCAAGACCACACAATTTCTTTAGTATTTTTATCCCATTCTACTATTCTATCACCCACCCAAGGGAATTCAAGTGTGATTCCATCTGCTTGGAACCCTAAGTTTTGAAATAGAGCAGTCCATTCACCAATTGGGATTGGTCCTAGAGATGAAGTCTCTATTAATCCAAGATAATTTCCATTGGGTAATCTAATTATATCATGGTGGAGAAAATCATCATTTGGCTCATTCCATATTTGAATTCCATCAAATGAGATTTCTTTTCCAGGAAGATTATTTTCTGCATTTTGAATTAAAGAACATCCAAAAATATTGCCAATTTCATTAGAGCTATAATAGACAAAATTATCAGATCCTGAATTCCATATTTCTTTACCTAAACTATCAATTACAGCAGAAAAGTAATTGAAGAATGCGCCAAAGATGGTAACTCCGTTCTCCATTCCTTGATGATCAATTATCAAAGAGCTACTATTGGATAATTGTTCACTGGTCCTAAAGCTATATACCTCACTCCAATTACTTGTTAACCCAGTATGGTAAAAGGAATTAATTCGCCAATAGTATTCTTTATCCCACTCTAAATGATTTTTTTCAATAAAGCACAATGTAGAATCTATTGTAGTGTGCACTATATTTGTAAAACTAACATCTTCAGCTATTTGGATATTATAATAATTTGTATTTGGAGTTTGTTCCCATTCAAAAAGCACATGTATGTAGTTTAAAATAGCTCCATTTTCAGGAAAAATTGGATTTGCATTTAACATTGAAAAGAAAATAAGAAATAAATATAATTTCATTTTATTTTTTCTTCTTTCATGGCCTTATCTAACCATGTTAATACTTCTGTACCTTGGGTAGTCCATGCTTTTGTTAAAGCAAAATCAGGAAAGTTCCCTAAAAGTTCACCATTCCACGTATATGTTACCCTAGTAGAATTTAAATTTATGGGTACAAGAATCCACAAACCCGCTGCATCAGGTAATCGAACATGACCTGGTTTTAATTTTGAATTTGGATGCTTAACAGAACTAAATTTAAAAATTCGAGACCCATTTTTTAAAATTTTCTTACTATACTTCACAACATAATCTCTTCCTGAAAAAGGGAAAGGAAGATCCAAAATAATTTGAATAATATTTTTATCAAGCTTTTTTGCTTCTGTTACTCTTTCAAAAATAGAAGGATAGTCTTCAATATTTTCAATTTTTGAGGAAATTAAATTAATATTATGTTTTAAAACCATTTCAGCCCTACTTACGGGGAAATCACCATATGTGGCCCATTCAATCTTGACTATTTCTTTTTGTAATAACTCCCAGTCTTTAATCTTTTGTATTCTTTCAAAATCTAGAGCATAAACTTGGCAAAGTAAAAAATATAGAATTAAGACCAGGTGCTTCATAATCTTAAAAAAAGGTTTTATAAAAAAGAGAACAATCTTTTTTAATTTTATCTTCAGTTAATTCAAACTTAGATAAATCATAAGAATGCTCGCTCTTGTATTCTTTTTGACTTTTATCAACAATCTTTATTTGCTCATCTAAATGAAGAGTTTTTTCAATATTTATAAATTTCATCACATCTTTCATCAAAGGTTCAAAATCATTCATCATATTATCAAAACGAATAATGAACACCTTTTCCTTATTAATCTTGTTTGTTACCCAATCTTCTTGGAATCGATTCAATAATTCAACAAGAGAATTATAAAGTCGCGTAATAAAACGTTTTTTAATATTCTCATCCAGAGACCAAAAATTAAACTTTTTATCAAGGACTCCAGTCACTAAACTTAAACCTGAGGGAATTAAATCAAGAGGGTCTCGTACGATATAGAGAATACTTGCGTCTGGATATTTTTTTTGAAATTTTGGAAGATTACTACTCAAACTAAATAATTTACCGATATATCGATCTCCAGAGTTTGAATAAAGGTTTCGACGCCATATAGAATCAAACCATTTATAATCTCTATCTGAATTGTCAATGATCCTTGGGTCTACCCAATGAAATAAATCTTCTTTATCAAATGTTAAAATAAAACCATAGAAAAAGAAGCCATCTAGATATCTAAATAGTAATGAAACATCATCGGTTTCAATAGAGGTAAGGCTTGTTTTATGAGCTTTTGTAGAATGGTGCCTTGTTGGACTAATAATTTCTAATAAAGGTAAAATTGGTTTTATTAATTTTTGGAGAAAAATAGAAGGGTAAATCAATTGCCATAGTTGAGACCCTGTTCCAATTTTTTGTGTTATTAAAAACCTATGTAAGAAAGTTGTCCCTGACCTTGGGTTTCCAACAATGATTATAGGATTTATTATTTTTTGGTTAAAGCCCGGGAAAAAAACTTGATCTAAAAATTGACTAAAAATAACAACGAATCTCAGAAATATAATAAGGACACCTGTTAGGATAGGAGAAATCCAAGTTCCAAAGGTTTTTCCTAATATAAAATAAGCTTTTGATATTCTACGATTTATCATTCTGAAGCATTTGTTAATAATTTATTAGAATTTTTATAATCTATTTTCAGAGTTTAAACTATTAGACAATTATTACATTAAATAGATAAATCTTAGATAATAATATTTAAATAGATCATTAATAAACTTATTTTAAATTAGTACTTTCTTATGATAAAATTAATTCTACATTCATTTATTTTTACGTTTGTTTTTAGTCAAGAAGCTTTCGATGGGCTGACGCTATACTCTCCAACATCAGGAAATGGATCACATGTAACCTATTTAGTAGATAATCAGATGAACATAATCAACTCTTGGGAACATCCCTATGGTGCTGCAAGTATGCCATATTTATTAAAAGATAGCACTCTTATCTACCCGTATCGAGTTCCAAACCCTACAATGAACTCAGGTGGAGTTGGCGGTGGAATTTCAAAATATTCTTGGGCTGGTGACCTTCTTTGGAGTTATGAAATTGCAAACAATTTATATCAGCATCATCATGATGTGGAGCCACTTCCTAATGGAAATATTTTGGTAATTGTTTGGGAGAGGAAAACCTATGCAGAAGCAATATCAGCTGGAAGACAAACCTTAAATAATTCTTTAAATGAGATTTGGTCTGAAGCAATTCTAGAGTTAGAACCTGTTGGCACAAATGAAGTAAATATTGTTTGGGAATGGCATCTTTGGGATCATCTTGTGCAAGATTACGATCCTAATGTCAGTAATTATGGTGTAGTCAGTGAACATCCTGAATTGCAAGATATAAACTATGGAAATGCAGGGAGTAACCAAGGTCCAGGCGGTCCAAATGGAGATTGGAAACATTTTAATGCAATAGCATACAATGAACACTTAGATCAAATTGCTCTTTCATCAAGAATGCATGATGAAATTTATATTATTGACCACAGTACTACATCTCTTGAAGCTGCAGGTCATAATGGTGGAATTTATGGAAGAGGTGGAGACTATTTATTTAGATGGGGGAATCCTCAGTCCTATAACCGTGGTTCAAATCAAGATCATCAATTATCTGATCAACATGGTGTGAATTGGATTCCAGAGGGATACCCAGGTGAAGGAAATTTGATTATTTTCAATAATAATTATACAAATAATAATTCTGCTGTTTTTGAAATTACACCTCCGTTAAACGAGTCAGGTGGTTATACTATAGATGAGAGTCAACCTTTTGGACCTGAAGAACCAGTCTGGATACATACTGGAAATTTTCATACTCAAATGCAAGGTGGAGCTTTTAGATTACCAAATGGCAATACGCTTATTACTGATTGTGATGATGCTTTAATGTTTGAGGTTACATATAATAATGAAGTTGTCTGGAGTCATGATCAAGGTGGTGGACAATCATTTATTGCTAGAGCTCAAAAATACCCTATTGATTATTTAGGAGATGAATTTCCTACTTATGTAACCGGAGATATTAATTTTGATCAAGATTTGGATATTTTAGATATATTATTTATATCAGATATGAGCTCTGGTTTTGGTTATACTTCGACACCTCCAGCAGATTTTAATGAAGATGGATATGTAACAATTTCAGATGTCATACTACTCATTCAGTTTATAATTAATAATAATTAGTAAAATTTGTTATTTCTTTTTGGAAATAAAATCTTACCTATAATTAAAGAAGTATATTTAGATTTAAAATGATTCTGAATTCAATCCTAAAAAAGCTTCAAAATTGGTTAATAAAGCAGTCCTTAGATCATTCAAAAAGAACAGTGGTTATTTCTTTTCTACTAACAATTATTTTTAGTTTCGGTCTTCGATTTATAATTATTGATGATGATATGATGAAAATGCTTCCAAAAAACTTAGATTCAAGAATATTATGGGATTCAATTCAAAAAGAATTTGGAAGCACAGAATCAATTTTTATAGCATTCGGAAATAAAAATCAAAATATTTTAAATCAGGAAGCTTTAGAAACTTCCTGGAAATTAGCTAAAGAATTAAAAAAGCTAAAATCTGTTCAAAATGTAATTAGTATCAGTACAAAAACTAGAGTTGATAACATTGATGATTTTTTAGAAATAAACCAACTTCAGGAGAGCGAGACTTTAAATGAAAGTCAAATTGTAGCTATAAAGTCTTATTTGAATGTAAATAAAAAATTAAAAAAACAATTGATAAGTAAAAATGGATCATACTTTTTAACTATTGTTCATCCAGATACAATTATTGGCCTGGATAGATTTAGAGATGGAGTAGTGGGCGTTTGCTCTAATATACTAGAAAAATATGAAGTCCATTACAGTGGTACGGCATATATCACTGGATCAATTCCACAGTTAATTAGAAAGGATATACGGGGTCTAATTCTTATTGGAACTGCAATAATGATATTTGTACTTATGATAAACTTGAGAAATATCATTGCTGTTTTTATGGTTTTAATGGTTATTATTTTATCTTTGATATCTATGTTAGGAGCGATGGGTTGGTTATTTAAATTAACAAACTCTGATAAATTTTTATTTGCATTACTTAACACTTCAATGCCAATAATTCTATTAACAATTGCAAATTCAGACGGAGTACATGTAATAACAAAATTTTTTAAGGAGTTAAGAAAAACTAAAAATACGAAAAAATCATTGCATACTACCTTGTTGTCACTTCAGCTACCAATATTTTTGACAAGTATTACAACAATTGGAGCCTTCTTAACCATGGTTTTTTCGCCACTTGAACCTTTAATAGGTTATGGTATTTGTATCTCAATTGGTATTGCTTGCGCTTGGCTTTTTAGTTCAATCACTCTTCCTGCATTAATGATCATGTATAATTGGAATACAAAAAGTCGCGTATTAAATGAAAAAGGGCCTTTTGAGATTTTTATTAACTTTTTGAGTAGGATAGTTTTAAGAAGACCAAAGTTATTATTTACTTTGGGAGTATTAATTATATCTGTTAGTTCATTTGGTATATTAAGCTTAAATGTTGATGTTAATTTATCTAGCTTTTTTAAACCTAAAACAGAAATTCGAGATAGTATGGATTTTATGGATGAAGAGATGGCTGGAACTATGGACTTAAGAATTCGCATAGAGGGAGATATGAGAGACCCTCAACTATTAAATAAAATAGATTCTTTACAAACGTTTATCGAAAAAAATGAAAAGATTTCATTAACAAATTCTATTTCTGATATTGTAAAAGAAATGCACTGTACTTTCATGAATGATAGTATTAAATATAAAACGATACCAAATACGAAAGCTAAAATCAACAATCTCTTTACGATGTACGATCTTTCTGGTAATGCAGAAGATCTTTCTTTTCTGGTTAATCAAAATAATTCAGCAGGCCTTGTAAGTTCTCTAAGTTCTACAATGTCTACTGATCAGGTATTCTATTTTATTGAAAATATATCTCAATATATTAGCTTAAAATTTTCAAAGTTCCATACGATGAATGTTACAGGTATAATTGTTGTAATCAGAGATTTAGTGATTTTAATCATACAGTCATCATTTATTAGTATTGCATTATCGTTAATTTTTGTCATTGTAATTTCTTCTATATTCTTTAATGGTATACTTTGGGGAATTTTGGCAACTATACCATTAACAGGATCAATAATTTTAAATTTTGGATTAATGGGTTATTTAAACATACCTTTAAATCATATTACTGCAATTTTATCTTCAATTATTATTGGCGTTGGAATTGACTTTGCTATTCATTTTATTGCAAAATATAGAAACCTTCAAAAAGAGAATATAAAAGACAACTTAACACAGGAAACCTTTAAAGAGGCTGGTTATCCTATATTGCTTGACGCAGTTTCTAATATGGGTTTTGGGGCACTATTGTTTTCTTCATTTCTACCTGTTCAGTTTATAGGAGGGTTAATGATAATTGCAATGTTTTCAACTTCTTTTGGTACTTTAATTATATTAACAACTTTAGTTCAACTATTTCAAAATAATATTAAAAAAAATCAATAATGTTTTCAAAAATTATTCTACTATTTATAATAATTAATTTTTCATACGGACAGTTAGGTTATGAAATTGCTCATAAAGTATATTCAAAAAATGTAGTAGATGATTTAACCTGTATCATGAAAATGAAATTAATTAATTCAAAGAATAAAATTAAAAACTATAAAATGAAATCATTATCAATAGATGGTAGTCGAAAGCAAATAATATGGTTTATGGAGCCCAGTTATGATAAAGGGATTTCATTCTATAAAGTTGAACATGAAAACAGAGAAAATGAAATGAAAATGTGGCTGCCAGCTTTTAAAAAAATTAGGAGGATTAGTTCAAAGAAAAAAAGTGATTCATTCATGGGATCAGATTTAAGCTATGAGGATTTATCAAGAAGAAAATTAAATGACTATACATTTAAAAAAATAGAAGATAGATCTTTTAATAATAAAAGTTATTTTGTAATAGAAATTACACCAAAACAAAAATCAAATTCTTCATACAAAAATCATATATCATGGGTTGATAAAAAAACATATAATATTATAAGAGAAAATTCTTTTGGTATTAATGGTAATCTTTTAAAAGAAAAAGAATTTTTTTATATAACTTTGAAAGGTTATGAAATTATTGAAAAAGTAAAGGTTTATAACCCAATATTGAAGCATTCAACTATTATCGAATTTACTCAAATAGAGATTAATTCAGATATTAATGAAAGCTTTTTTCATGAAAAATATATGAAACGTATTCCTAAAATTTAATTTCGTAATGGTTTTCCTTTCAGTAACATATATTTGATTCTTTCTTGGGTGAATTGTTCTCCGGCTAGGGAAATAAAAGCTTCGCGTTCAAGATCTAAGAGATATTGTTCATCAACTGGTCTTATTAGACTAGCATTGTCACCACCAGTTAATACATGTGAAAGTTTCTCTCCAATTTTTTGATCAAATTCAGATATATTTCCTTTAACTCTTAAGTTTTTAAGTGATACATCTAAAGCTGTTTTACCACCTTTTCCAGGCAATAATAGATTGTCTACAAATACTGGTGCTTTATAATTGCTAGATAATTTTAGTGTTTTTATTTTTGCTTTTTTTATTAAATGATCTTTATTCATAATGATAGAATCTGAATGCCTGATTAATCCAATTTTTTTTGCCTCGAAAGCGTTGTTAGATGTTTTTGCAAAACCTATAGTTTCAAATATTTTTTGAATTTTTTGAAAAGTAGTATCATTCGTATCTGATGATAATGCATTTAGGATCATCCGTAAATTACCACCTCCTCCAGGAATTAGGCCTACTGCTACCTCAACTAAACCCATATAGGTTTCAGCCGCTGCCATAATATGACAACAAGGTTGAATGATTTCTACACCACCTCCCAAAGTCAATTGGAATGGAGTTGCAACAATAGGTCCCTTTGAAAATCGTATTCTCTGAGTAGTATCTTGTAAACTTTTAATTACAAAATTTAATTTTTCCCATTCTTTATTTTTACTAAGATTAAGAATAAGATTTAAATCTGCTCCAACGCAAAAATTAGCTCCTTGATGTCCAATGACCATCCCTTTAAATGTATCGTTTTCAATAAGGTCTAATCCAAAATTAATTATTTTTAAAATTGAACTATCTATTGGCTGCATTTTGGGCTTCTTAGCAGAGTGGAACTCGACATTAAGTATTCCATCTCCTAGATTATTTAAGCTTGCACTTTCATCTTTTTTGATACTTTCAATTTTTGTTTTATAAAGATTTAAATTAATTGAATGAAAATCTTCATTTTTTGTTTTTAACGTATTATTTATTGGGCACCAATAATAGAGTTTTCCATTTTTATTTTCATAAAATTTTTCCCTTCCTTTTGAAAGCATATAAAGAACCCAATTTGGAACGATTTTACCTTCCTCAATCATCCTATTTGTTGTTTTTCGTAGACCAATAATATCCCAGCTTTCGAAGGGGCCATACTCCCACCCAAAACCCCATTTCATCGCATTATCTATGTTTACAATATCATTAGAAATTTCAGGCACTCTATTAGCGCTATAAATTAATGTACTTGAAAAAGTTTCCCAGAAAAAGGTACTTCCTCTATCAGATTTACTGATCAAGTAAATTAACCTATCGGATGTATTTTGATAATTTTTAGCTTTAGTAATGCAGTCAAATTGAATATCTTTAATTTGAGTGTATTTATAGGTACTTAAATCTAATGAATTGATTATACCATTTTTATCCTTCTTATAAAACCCCTCTCCTGTTTTTTGACCAAGTCTACCATTTTTAATTAAATCATTTATAATAGGTGGTGGATTGAATATATCTCGCTCTTCATCTTTTATTGCCTTTTCATATGTAGTTAGGGAAACATTTTTTAAAGTATCTAACCCAACAACATCAGCAGTTCTAAATGTTGCACTCTTTGGCCTGCCAGATATTGGACCAGTTAGAGCATCTACTTCTTCTATTGTAAGATTATTTTTTATAGCTAATTCTATTGCTTTCATCATTCCATAAATCCCAACTCTATTACCAATAAAGTTTGGAGTATCCTTTCCGTGTACAATTCCCTTACCTAAAATAGTTTCACCAAAATACATCATAATTGAATATGTTTTCTCTGATGTAAAATCACTTTTGATAAGTTCTAGTAAATGCATATATCTAGGAGGATTAAAAAAATGCGTAATCATAAATCGTTTTTGTAGTTCTAAAGGTAGGTTTTTTGTTAATTCAAAAATTGGAATACCGGATGTATTTGAAGTTAAAAGTGCATTTTTATTTAAAAATGGAGCTATTTGATCATAGACTTTCAACTTAATATCGAGATGCTCAATTACTGCTTCAATAACCCAGTCTACTTTATTTAACTTTTTTAAATCTTCTTTGTAGTTACAAGGCGTTATTAAATCAATATTTTTAATATCATAAAGAGGAGTGGGTTTCATTCTTAAAAGTGAGTTTTTTCCTTTTTCAGATAAGTCTTGATCCGTATCATAAAGAAAGTTTTTTACACCTGCATTACTTAGATGCCCAGAAATTTGAGCCCCCATGACTCCAGAACCTAAAACTGCTACTTTTTGAATTTTTTTAATCATTGTTTTAAGCCCTTTTTAATATTGTAGAGATACCTTGTCCTGTTCCGATGCACATAGTTGCCAATCCAGTTCTTTGATTTTTTTGTTCTAAAGTATTAATTAATGTTGTAATTATCCTTGCACCAGAGCAGCCTAGAGGGTGTCCAAGGGCGATAGAACCACCATTAATATTTATTTTTGATTGATTCCATTTTCCTTTTTTTATAACGTATAAAGCTTGGGCTGCAAATGCTTCATTTAATTCAATTAAATCAATATCTTTCATTTTGAGATTTGCTTTATGGAGTGCTTTTTCCGTAGCAGGTAATGGTCCAATTCCCATTTTTCGCCAATCCACACCAGCTACCGCTCTACCAATGATATGAGCTCTAATATTTAAGTTATGCTTTTTTGCAAAAGGTTCACTGGTTAATAATATTGCGGAAGCTCCAAAGGAAAGAGGACTTGATGTAGCTGCAGTCACACTTCCATTTTCTAAAAAAGCTGGTCTAAGAGCTTTTATTTTTTCAAGATTTGGGGTTCGAGGTCCTTCATCTTGATTTATTAAATGGCTACCGTAAGAATCAATAGTTACGATTTCATTTTTAAAAAAATCCAATTCAATAGCTTTGAGTGCTTTCTCATGGGATTCGATAGCAAATTCCTCCTGTTGACTTCTAGATATATTCCCATCAGAGGCTAATCGCTCTGCTGTTTCACCCATCCCGATGTAATATTCTTGTCTTGCGAGTTTAGAGTTGAAATCAGGATTAAAACCACCCATAGGTATAGAAAACATATCTTCAACACCCCCAGCTATTCCAACTTCAATATCTCCAGATTCAATTTTAGTACTAATTTGATGGAATGCATCCATTGAAGAACCACAAAATCGATTAACAACTGAACCAGCAATTGTTTGTGGCAAACCTGCTAAAATTGCGATACCTTTTGAAATAAGCATCCCTTGAGGTCCTTCAGGGAACGCACAGCCAAAAATTAAATCTTCAATAAATTTAGGGTTTAAATTCTCGTTTCTTTTTAAAAGATCAATGATAATTTGGGAAGATAAATCATCTGGACGAATTCCAATTAACTTGCCATTTTTAATTCCTATTGGAGATCGAACAGCATCTATTACTACAGATTTTATCATTGTATTTATTGAAAAAGGAAGTTCAGATTAAATTCATAAAAATTAAGGTTGATATTGGTAAAATCGATCCTTTTATTCTCTTTTTTTTCTTTAAGCTTTCTTTTCATGATAGCTTTAAAGCCAGTTAAAATTTAAGTGTTTCGATTTTTATTTTAAACTTTTTAATAAAATTTATTGACAATATTTGGATAATTAGTTTAATTTTTTATTGATAATAAGTCTCAATAACAACAAAGTGTTTATAATCTTGGTTTTAAAATAAAATTATTAAGTCACAAATTATGAATTATCCAAAAAGGAAAAAAAATTAATATCATGAAAAAAATAATATTTATATGTTTATTTTTAACAAATTTAGTACTTGCAAAGTTTTTTTCATCAAAACTAGTTGACTCAAAAACCGGTGCACCTATAATTGATGCAAATATTCAGGTTTTAGAATCTAAAACTAATGGAACCATTTCAGATGATAATGGTATTTTTTACATTGAATTACCAAATAGTAACCAATCCAGTATTGAAATTAATGCTATCGGATATAAGCAAAAGATTTTACCTATAAATTCAATTAATGATAATCTATTAATAGTTGAAATAGAACAAGATACAATCCAATACAACGCAATAGAGGTATTAGCGGAGAGAACTAAATTAATTGGAAATGGAAGAAATTATTTTAGAACACCCGGTTCATTTTCATTCGTTTCAAAAAGAGAAGTTCTACAATTTAAAGACACGGATATAAATTATGTTATAGCCCAGGTTCCTGGTGTTTATTCTCAGCAAGAGGAAGGGTATGGCCTGCGCCCAAATATTGGGATGCGTGGTAGTGGTTTAGAAAGGTCAGCAAAAATAAATATGATGGAAGATGGTATACCAATATCTCCAGCTCCATATTCAAGTCCAGCTGCTTATTACTCTCCAACTGCTGGTAGAATGGAATCTTTTGAAATTAGGAAGGGCTCTTCGCAGATTAAATATGGACCACATTCAACTGGCGGAGCAATAAATTACATTTCATCGAATATCCCGCATAAATTAAGTTTAAATGGAAGTTTAAGTTACGGAGACTTTAATACTACTAAATTTAATGTTAAATCGGGTATATCAGGCAGAAACTTTGGAATTCTATTCCAATCTTTTTTAGATAAAAATAATGGGTTTAAAAATATAGACGATGGAAGCCATTCAGGGTTTGACAAGAAAGATTTTTTATTAAAAACAAGAATTAATTCAAACTCAAATAATATAGCCTTAGAAGCAAAATTTAGTAAAACTGAAGAATTGAGTAACGAGACATATTTAGGTCTTACAAGAAGTGATTTTAAATTAACTCCTTATAGAAGATATTTAGCTTCGCAGAATGATCAAATGGAAGCAGATCATAATCAATTTACTATTTCTAGTGTTGTTAAATTTTTAGAGAATTATGATTTTACAGTAACTTTTTATGATAATAGTTTTCATAGAAATTGGTATAAGCTGAACAAAGTTAATAATCAAAGTATAGGTTCAATTTTAATTTCAGATAATTTAAATGAAGACAACTATCAATTATTGTTTGCTGAAGAAACGGAAGATGATATTTTTGAAGTAAAAGCAAATAATCGTTTATATTATTCTAGAGGTATACAAAGTATTTTTCGTTCAAACTTAAAATTATTTGGTTCTAGTCATAATATATTGTTTGGCACTCGATTTCATAAAGATGAAATGGATAGATATCAATGGGCTGATTTATATAAAATGAATGATAGAAAACTATTTATGACTACTCAAGGCCTAAAAGGAGCTGGGAGCAAAAATAATAGACTATATTCAGCTTCAGCAAATTCTATCTTTATAGAAGATGAATTGAGTTTAAATAAATTATTAGTATCATTAGGAGCACGATACGAAAAAATTCATTTGAAGCGTCAAGATTGGGGTAATGATCTAGAAAGGGATTCAACTGCATCTATAATCAAAAATGCAGATATAAATATATTTATTCCAGGATTTGGAATTTCATATCAAATTAATAATTCAGTGCAAATTTTTTCAGGTATTCATTCTGGTTTCTCTCCTCCAGGTCCTGGGATTGATGGTGAAGATAATATTCTACCTGAAGAAAGTATAAATATCGAATTAGGGGCCAGATTAAATAATAGATTTCAAAAATTGGAATTAGTTTCTTTTTATAATAATTATAAAAACTTACTTGGGGAAGATAACGAATCTACTGGTAGTGGAACCTATGAACAGTTTAATGGGGGTAAAGTATTGGTAAAAGGTTTAGAATTATCTTACAATAACCTTTTTAGAACTAATAATGGTTTCAATTTTCCATTGACAATTAGCTATACATATACAGATGCAAAATTTAAAAATAGTTTTGATAGTGATTTCGAACCATGGGGTGAAGTTAAAAATAATGATGAAATTCCGTATATACCTAAAAATATGTTATATACAAGTTTTGGTGTTTTAAGCTCAAAATTTGAATCTTACCTTAGGTTTAAGTTCATTGATAATACAAGAATTGTAGCTGGTAAGGATAATTTTTCCTCACTAAATAGTAATGATCAGCAAAGATTGTTCGATTTCGTGACCAAATATAATTTAGAGTCTAATATTTCATTATCACTCAAAGTGTATAATGTTTTTAATTCTATATATTCAGTTGCTTCAAGGCCTGCAGGATTAAGACCAAATATGCCAAGATATATTGAGTCTGAATTAAATTTTAATTTTTAAAATTGATGATAGTCATTAAAAATTATCTCTTAGCATTTTTTTCAACTCTGCTTCATGCATTTCTTCTGTTGCGATTTGACTTCGGGCATATTCTTCAAGCATTATAGAGCCACCTTCAACTGTTTTTAATAGTTTATAATATGCTTTGATTGCTTCTCTTTCATGTTCGAGACATTCATTCAATATGTCTTCGGTTGAATGTTTATGAGTCTCCAGTAGATCACTAATCTTTAAGGTAGGATGTTCCCCCAAGCTTGTAATATGTTCACCAACTGCTTCAGCATGAGTGAGTGATTCAAGAGCTTGTTCCCGCAGCCATTGAACAACAGATAATCTGTAAGGTCCCTGTACCATAAAAGCATAATGTGTATATCTAACAACCCCAGCTAACTCTAATTCTAAGATATTATTTAGAGACTTAAGAACTTCTTTTTGTTTCATATTTTTTAACCTATATAATATATTTTTTTGATGGATTAAATTAAAAAATAAAAATGTAAAATCTTAATTACATTTTGTATGAAGTTAATACTTGTTTTAATTTTCGAATATGTATTCGAATAATAAAATATAAAAAAGATGCCAATATCAGAACGACAATTGGAAGAAAGAAAAATGCGAAAAGATCGTATTCTCGATGGTGCTTTAGAAGTTTTTAAAGAGAAAGGATTAGAAGGAGCAACTATGGACGAGATTGCGAATTCTTCAGGGTTTGGTAAGGCGACCTTATATTATTACTTCAAATCAAAAGAAGATGTTCTCAGCGAAATATTAAATGATGGTTGGATAAAAATTTTAGAATCTTTAGAACCTATAATTGGGAGTCAAGAATCACCCCGAAAAACTTTTGTTAATTTGTTAATGAAAATTGCAGAACATGCACAAAGAAGGCCTGGATTATTTGAATTTTTGTTCAATGTTCCTAAAGCAGTAAAACTAGAGATTCAACCCTGGAAAGAGCATCAACATAGGCTATATACTGTAATAAAAGGTCTACTTGAGGATGGAATAAGAGCTGGTGAATTTCCTAGCATTGAGCCTCAGTTAATGTTTAAGGCTTTAGGAGGTTTATTTATGGGGCTAGTTTTTATGGGTGATAAGAAGAATACTGTTTCTGAAAAAGAAATTGAAGAACTTCTGAACCAATTAATTATTGAACCTCACTCAATAAAGAATCACTAAACTTGAAAATAACATTTCCAGTTGTTTTGTTAGCTTTCTTGTATTTTTTTTTTCATGAACTTTATGGGGAAATTAGAGGAAAAGTAATAGATCAGACCTCAGGCAAGCCAATTAAGGATGTTGAAATTACAATACCAGGAACAAGAATTGGAGTAATTTCAGATGCAGAGGGCTTTTTTAAAATAGAACATCAATCAAAAGAAAAAAAAATTCAATTAAGTCATATTGCTTATGAAAATCAATATATGACTTTAAATGAGATTGACACTGCTATTGTTGTTAAATTAAAAGAATCGCTTCTGCATATGGAAGATATTGTAGTTACAAGTATGCGCAGTGGTTACTTATTAAGAGATGTTCCAGTTTCAACTGAAGTAATAAGCAAAAAAGAAATATCCAGCTCCGGTGCAATAACAGTCGACGAGATTATGAGCCAACGCGCAGGTGTTTCAAGTTCAGTTAATGTTGATGGTGGCGCTATTTTTAACCTTCTAGGTCTAGATTCCAGATATATATTAGTTTTAAAAAATGGACAACCCATTACGGGAAGGTTTAATAATCGGGTAGATTTAAGTCAAATAAGCTTAAATAGAGTGCAAAAAATTGAAATTACTAAAGGACCTGGTTCCGCACTTTATGGAACAGATGCAATGGGTGGAATTATAAATATTATAACCGATGATGATAGTAGTGAAGAGTATAATTTAAGTTATAGAGCTACAACTTTTGGTAGTAATCTATCACAAATTAAAACTGAACCAATCAATAATGTTTTATCAGGGAATATTGTTTATCCAATAAAAAATTTCATTATTTATTCGGACATAACATTTCAAAATTTTTTTAAAGGTCAACAATTCGAATACATTAGTGCGGATGAGATCGACAAAACAAATACAAATACCGAATTAAGGTGGATTTTAAATAATAGGCATTTATTTTTTTTAAACATACAAACATTTAATCAAAATGACAATGGATCTACTAGGACGGCTTTTGGTGATGTTTTGTTTAATAATTCTACAAAAATAGTCAGATCCCAGGTTTCTTTTAAGTATGATTGGAACTATTCAGAAAATGCAAAACTTGAACAATCATTTAGAATTTCAAACTATCGAAGAAATTATTCCGTGATCAATAAAGATAATGAGATTTACAAGAAGGACCTTACAAAAGAAAAAGACATAGAATATGAAGTCATGTATACAAAATCTTATCCTAAATTTAATTTAGTATATGGAATGGAGTTTTCTCGGCCTGAATATATTAGTGACAGAATTATAGGAGGAAATCAATTATTTTATCAAAATGGGGTTTTTATTCAAACAGATATTGATATTTTCGAAAATATTGATTTTGTCACAGGAATTCGTGTTGATCGTTTTCAAGATACAGTTGTAGTAAGCCCTAGACTTGCAATTTCATATAAAAGTAAAAATAATTTGAAATTTAGAGGAGCATACGGATCAGGTTTTAGGTCTCCATCTTTTATGGAGTCTTTAATTGATTGGGAACATGTTCAATTTGATTACAGAGTTATTGGAAATCAAAATTTAAAACCAGAAGTCTCAAAAGGTTTAACTCTAGGAGCTGAGTATACAAATAATAGTAATTTTCAGTTAAGTATTTTAATTTATAAAAATAATTTTAAAAATTTGATTGAAGATTATTCTATAGAACCAGGAGTATTAAGCTATAGAAATATAAGTATAGCAAAATTTAGTGGATTTGAGCTAACCTCTAAATGGGCAATAGGATCAAAAGCATCTTTAAGTAATACTTATAATTATGTTGAGAATGTTGATGGAAATGATAAAACTATTCCCAATACTATTCCTCATTCATTAGGCTCAAGGTTCTCTTTATCCTTTTTACAAAATACAATGCTGTTATCACTAATCACTAAAATTAGTGGTAGTTATTATCCACAAGAATTTGATCCAGGTTCTGGCGATTATATTTCAACAAATAAAGCAGTTAATACTTCAATTGTATCAGATTTTATTATTCAATATACACTGAGTGGTGAGAACAAAATAAAATTTGGATTAAAAAACTTAGGTAACTACACAAATTCTACCTATGGTCCATATATTGGTAGAGTTGCCTATTTAGAAATACAAAAATCAATAAACAATAACAAATAGAGGAAAAATGAAAAATACAGGAATCTTTTTACTATCTTTTTTAATATTTATGTTAGGATGTGAGGATAGCAAAAATAATGAGAATAATGATGATAGTGCAGCTGCCATTCAGGTTTACACAGGTAATATAATGGAATCAAATTTTTATTATAATTTATCTACTAACTCAGAAGTAAGTTCTGAAGATACTTGGCATATCTCAGCACAGATAAAGCAAGTAGATTTTGGTGGTCAATCATATGGAATGCCAAGCATTGTTTTAGGGAATGTATATGCACAATTATCAGATAGTACATTTAATGAAGTAACGGTACCACCAAGTCAGACTTCTGCTTGGTATCAAGATAACAGTGCTGTTGAGTACGGAGGGATAGATGAAATAATTAGCTATAATATGACATCTCATGTAGCTAGTATTGAAAATCCAAGTCGTACTTTTATTATTTATGAGTATATAGGTCATACCACCTACAAGATTCAGTTTCTTGAGTATACTGACGGGGTAGTCTCTTTACAATTTTTTGCATTATAAATTGAATAAAAATCAACATAATATACTGCCATCGAGTAATTTTTTTACTCGATGGCTGTGGCTTCTCATTGGCCTTATTCTAACGGCAATTGGTTTTATTGGAATTGTGGTTCCAGGCTTACCTACTACTATATTTATGATATTAGCGGCAGGTTGTTATTTTCGAAGCTCGCAAGGATTGTATAATTGGATAATTAATCATAGATACTTTGGACATCATGTTAAAAATTATCGTGAAGGAAGAGGTATGCCTTTAAAAGCAAAAATTTTATCCCTTATAATGATGTTTGTTTTTGTTTTTTATGCATTATTCTTTTCAATTCCGGATGATCTATTGTCTTTAAAAATCATTATATTTTTAGTTGCTTCTTTTGGTGCAAAAACAATTTTAAGTCTTCCGACTAAATAACATATTTTTAATGTTACTTTATAATTCTGAGATATAAAACCAGATACGATAATTTTAATAATAGTAAGATTTGTATATGAATTTCTATTCTTTATTTGGTTTTATACCTAAACATACTTTGCTAGTTGTTTTACCAAGATTAGCTACAATTTTATTTATTTTTTTTCAGCTTGCGGGAATGTTTTTATATCCAGGAGGTACAATGTTTAATTCCGCGTCAAAGGGTTATACTTTTTCAGAAAACTTTTTTTCGGATATGGGCGCATATACTGCAAGGAATGGAGAACCAAACTATCTTTCAATGATTCTGTTTTCGTTTTCATTAGCTATTGTAGGGGTAACATTTATATTATATTACTTTACACTGCCTTTACTTTTCAAAAGTAATAAATTAAATTATTTATTTACTTTGATTGGTACTTTATTTGCATTTATGGGTTCTATATGTTTAATTGGAACAGGTCTGACACCATCTGATCTAGTTTTGAAAAGTCATCAGTTTTTTGCAAACAATATTTTTTATTCCTTCTTATTAACTTCATTCTTTTATACTATAGCTATTTTTAGATCAAATCAAATAGAAAAAAAATATGCTATTGGTTATTTTATATTTTTTTTATCAATATTCATCTATGTGGGAATACTAAATTTTGGGCCATCGGCTGATTTAAACAATTCAGCTCTTATTTTTCAAGTTATTTCACAAAAAATTATAGTATTAGTTTTTATTTTTTCAGTTATCCACCAAACATTTGGTTTCTCAAAGTTATAAATTAAAGATGCTAAAATATTAAATAGAATTGAGTTTTTAAAATATAGTAAATCATAGATAAATTGTATCAATCAAAATTTTTGAATATTGAATTATAGTATATTAGGAGGACAATAGTGAAAAATTTATCAGTAATAATTTTTTCTTTCTTTTCTTTAATCATAGCTATTTCCGCTATGAATTATGAAATAAATACTAGTTCTCCTAATTGTGTACCATTCAAAGGAAAAGGGTTTAACTCTTGTTGTTCAATTGATATGAAATCAACATACAACAAATCATGTGAAAAGAATTGCTGTCTCAAATAACCGAGTAGCTAGCTTTATGAAAAATTACATTACCCTATTCAGTTTAATAACTATAGTTAGTTCTGAACCAGGAGACTTAGTTGAATATAATTTTCAAAATAGAGTTCCAGTAACCTCGATAAATAACATTATTAGTAGTCTTGCTAATTCTCTTGGTTTTAATTCTTTTGATTTGAATTATTCAATTAATATATATGATATTCATTATGAATCTATAAATGTTGAGGGTAGCTTGGATACTTTATCAGGATTGATATGTATCCCAGAATCTAATACTAAATCATTTCCGATTTTAAGTTATCAACATGGCACTCAAATACTTGATTCTTCTGCACCATCAATTGTAGGAGTAAGCCTATCTGGAATATATAATAATTTTGAAACTACTTTAATTGGTTTGATTACAGCATCATCGGGTTTTATATCTTTGCTTCCTGATTACGAAGGTCTGGGAAATACTGAAAGGTTTCATCCTTATATTGTTGGTGAATCTTATGGTAAATCTTTGGTAAATATGATCCGTGCATCAAAAAAATTTTCCAAAGAAATAAATGGTGCCCAAAAATTTCAAAGTAATAATCAATTATTTTTACTGGGCTATTCAGAAGGAGGATATGCTACTCTTGCGGCCCAAAAAGATATTGAACTTAATTTTTTTGACGAGTTCCAAATTACAGCCTCTTTTCCAATGGCGGGACCATATGACCTTTCGGGCACAATGGTTGACTATTTTTTATCTGATCCTGATTACTCACAACCATACTATGTACCATATGTATTGACTAGTTATTTATGGACTTATGAGGGGTTGGATGTCGATTTTTCTGATTACTTTACTCCATTTTGGGCTGAAAACCTTCCTATTCTTTATGATGGTAGTCATTCCTCCAGTGAAATAAATTCAATGATGCCTAATAACCCACTTGATATTTTATTACCTGAGGTATTGGAAGAATTTCAGAATAATCAGGATCACTTTTTTAGGCAAACGTTGCAAGAAAATACTCTTTTGGATTGGACTCCATTAAGTCCTACATTTTTTTATCATGGTTTAGGTGATGATATAATACCTTATCAAAATAGCCAGGCTGTGTATAATATATTTACAGAAAATGGTGCTTCTAATGTAAACCTAATACTCTTTCCAGAAGTTCTAGGTGGTCACTCTGAGGTCGCAATAACGTGTTTATTATCAGGGTTTGAAACTGCTTTAGATTATCAAATCATAAATAATAAAGGAGATGTAAATATTGATGGCAACATAACTATTTTAGATCTAACAATAGTGATATCTCATCTGTTTGATGAAACAAATTTTTTAGACCTTGAGTATTGGGCTGCAGATGTAAATTTTGATAATAATATATCTTTATTTGATATTTTGCTTTTAGCAGATAGTTTATAATATTTCTATGAAAAAATATGTTATAAGAGGATTAATAATTTTATTTCTCTGCTACTTATTATTTTACTACCTATTAATTTGGTCAACTTATTTTTGATGAAGTTAAGTTTAAAAAAAATATTATTAATGATTTTTTGGATGGGTATAGCAGGGGGTATAGTTATTATTTTAGATAGGTTTTTTAATCCTCCAGATGAAATATCAGGAGTGCTATATTTTTTGAGTATTGGAATAGCTGCTTCTGCAACTTTGAACTATTATAAGTAAGTTTTATGAAGAAAAAAGCCACAGATATTTTTAGTGATTGGGCAGAAAACGGTAAAGATTTAGGAATGGAGATATCACATTCAAAAGCAGTAAACACCATGCTTAAATATTTATTAAGAAACCAAAAAAAATCTTTTGATTTTATTGATGCAGGTTGTGGAAATGGATGGGTAATTAGAAAAGTTAAAAAGAATAAACAATGTAAGGTTGCTATTGGAGTTGATGGGGCTAAAATTATGATAGAAAAAGCAGTCGTTAATGATCCAAAAGGGAAATATTATCATACAGATTTATTAAAGTGGTCTCCCAATAAAAAAGTTGACTTTATTCATAGTATGGAGGTCTTATATTACTTTAATAAACCTAAAACTTTAATAACTCATATGATTACTTCTTGGTTAAAACCTGGTGGAAAATTTATTTCTGGATTAGATTATTATGAAGAAAATATAAACTCTCATACATGGCCTACTAGTTTGAACACAGATATGACCTTGTTATCAATGCAAAAATGGGGCGATTTATTAAAAAATTGTGGTTTGAAAAATATTAAAGTTTTTCAAACTAATACTTCTTCAACATTCCTTGGAACTCTTGTTATATACGGAGAAAAAGAATAAAATGCCTTTTCGTGGTAAAAAATATAATTGGTTACTGTTAATAATTTTTTTGTCAATAATAAATTTAATAAATGGTCAAAACTCTACAAAACTCAAACATAAAAGAGGGAATATGAAAAAAACTGACTCCGAATGGGAAAAAATATTATCTGCTGAAGAATATCATATTTTAAGAGAAAAAGGAACTGAGCGTGCATTTACAGGTGAGTATGACAAACATTTTGAAGAAGGGACTTATGTGTGCTCTGGTTGTGGAACAAAAATTTTTGAATCAGATTCAAAATATAATTCTGGGTGTGGGTGGCCTGCTTTCTCTGAGGCAGTTCCTAATTCTGTTGAAGAGACTCAAGATAATAGTTTTGGCATGAGACGCATAGAAATCACATGCAAAAATTGTGATGGACATTTAGGACATGTTTTTAATGATGGACCGAAGCCAACAGGAATTCGCTATTGTATAAATTCAGTTGCAATGGATTTCTTACCACAAGATAATAAAAAGAAATAGCCTTTATCTATAAATAAATTCTTGGATAGTTCGTCGTTCTGTAAGTGGAATTTTATGGCCGGTTGAAAATAATTTTAGGGATACTAAATAGCCTTGAGATTTCAATATTGTGTAAGATTCCTCACTTTCTAAAGGAAAAACTATTTCATCCTTTTGTCCATGTAATAAAAGAACACGTGTTTTTTTGCTATATATATTAAATTCATCTTTTGATTTATTTTTAAATTTAAAAAAACCTGCAATAGGTATTACACCTCCTAATGAAAAATTTTGACGTATTAAAAACTCTAAGGAAATGCTTGCCCCTTGAGAAAAACCCAAAATAAAGATATCTTTATTTAAAAAACCTTCTTTATTAGCTAATTTAATAATTTCTGAAATAATTTTGATTGACTTATTACATTTCCATTTCTGTTTATCATCTTGGAAATACCAAGAGTATCCTTTTTTTGGAGATACGTAGGGTGCTTCGGGTATTAGCCATTTAGTTTTTTTTAGATTTAACATTTTAGCTATCGGTTTCATTGAATTTATGTCCCCGGTCCACCCATGAAGAGCAACCACTGCCCTTGTGGGCTTTTCAGATGTTGAAAAAGATTCTAATTTCATTTAAGATAAATCGATGATTAATATACTTTGTATTTAATTTATCTTTTATAATAAATTAGATTTTCTTGATTCTTCGTAATCAGTCATTCTTTTTGAAAAATCCTTAAAATTTACTGCTTGGAGTAAAGAGCTAATTTTTATATTGTCTTTTAATGTAATACTTTTTTTCTCACTATAGTGATGTCCTGGATAAACTCGTAAATGATCTGGAAGTTTTAAAATTTTATTATAAATAGATAAATACAAATCTTCTATATCGCTCCCTGAGCTAATTACGCGCCCAGTTCTTCCGACAAACAACGTGTCGCCAGTAAAAATAACAGGTGATAAAAAGTAGCAAATCGAGTCAAAATAGTGTCCAGGTGTATGGATACTTTTAATTTTTAAATCTCCAATTTTTATAATTTCATTATCATTAATAATTTTAAAATTTGAATATAAAAATTTATCTGATGATTCAGGATGCCCAAAAATAAATATTTCTGGATTATTAATTACATATTCATCAATATATTTGATGTGATCATGATGACTATGGGTAATTAATATTGCAGCAGGGGCTCTTTTTAGAAATGGCTTAATAGAGGAAAATTCAACTGAGGGGTCAATAATTACTTGTATTCCACTCGCATAGCATGTTAAGACGTAGCAAAAATTATTATCATAACCACCTAATACAGATTGAATAGAATAATTTGAATTGTTTATCATGAATTTTTAGAGAGTTTCTATAATTTTTTGTAGATTTAGGCATATTGAAATTACATTATTAAACAATATAATATCTCAATAAATAAATAGAGGTTATTAAATGAAAAATAAACAAATAGCATGGTATCTCATTTTTGCTGGCCTCATAATATTTATGATAGAGTTTGTAACAACTATTTTAGCTTTTATTGGAAACCATCCATTACTTGGTTTAGCATGTCTAATTATACTAGTGGGTATTTTTCTTCTTGCATATGATGATGAATAAATGATGACTTTAATAAAAAAAAAGGGAAACTAAATGAAAATCAGTATTATCCTAACGATGTTATTTATGATAGCATGTAGTAATCAAAGTTCTAAAAAGTCAACTTCAAGCCTTGAAAATTTTGATGATTCTACAAGCTACTCAATTGGTGCAGATTTAGGTGTAAACCTTAAAAGACAAAATGTCGATATTAATTATGATGTGTTTTTGGCAGGCTTAGTCGATGGAATGGAGCTAAGTGATAAGGATGTGAAATTAAATCAAAGTGAAAGAAGAAAAGTGATGTCTGTTTTGCAAAATAGAATAAGAGAAAAAGAAAAAAATCAAGGTGGAGAAAATTTAAAAGCAGCTGAAGCTTTTTTATCTGAAAATAAAAAAAAGATAGATATAAAAGAAACCCCAACAGGTCTTCAATATAGAGCTTTAAAAGAAGGAGATGGTGAAAAACCTAATGCAGATGAAAAGGTAAAGGTTCATTATGTTGGTCGGTTAATAGATGGGACTAAATTTGATAGTTCCATTGATAGAGGAGAACCTGCTGAATTTGGACTAAATCAAGTTATAAAAGGATGGACAGAAGGTTTACAATTAATGAAAGTTGGATCAAAATATGAATTTTTCATTCATCCTAAAATTGCATATGGTTCAAGACCCAGACCTCAAATTCCTGCAAATAGCTTGTTAATTTTTGAAGTAGAGCTACTTGAAATTTTAAAATAGATATTATTCTAATAAATTAATGAAAAAAGGGAGTGAAAACTCCCTTTTTTTTTGTGTACGCCCGAGAGGATTCGAACCTCTGACCCTCTCCTTAGAAGGGAGATGCTCTATCCAGCTGAGCTACGGGCGCATACTAAAGTAAATTTACAAAGATTTTTATTGTAATAACAATAAAGGGTTCAACATTATTATAATTATATTGTTCTTAAACTATTGATAAAAATTTTAATGGTAATTTGGATTAATTCAAGTTTAATTATTGAAATAATACGCTTTAGATACAGATAAATCATTATCATAGAAAAAACTTGACAGATTCATATTATATGTCGTACAATTGCAATTGAGAGAACTGACGTTTTAAGAATCTCTTCACTACCAAAAAACCAAATTAACATCAGAATGGAGGTCTTTTATGGCTGAAGTAGTTGCAAATACAGGAGTTTCAAAGGATAAGGGCTATTTATATTATCTTGGAAAAGATGGTAATGTATGGCGTTCACAGATGGCGCGAGCAGGAAAAGGAGGAGGAAACGCAGAGAAGGTTGCAGATGCAGGTGTAACGCGTGAGTCCGGTTATCTTTATTTTATAGATAAGAATGGTAACGTTTCAAGGTCTCCTATGGCGAGGGGGCGTAAATAGTAGTTTGAATTTATCTTGAAAGGCTCTCTTTTTGGGAGCCTTTTTTTTTAACGTAAAATACCAAAAAATATAGTAAATTTATATCTGAAGTAATTATTAATTTAACATTAAAATAATTAAAAATATGCGAAGTATAATTTTTTATAGTCTATTAATTTTTTCATTTCTTCCTTTGAACGCTGAAGGAATGCAGTTGTTTAGATCAAAAAAAGCATCGGCAAAGGACTCGAGAAATGAAGATCAAAGTAATAAAAGAGAAATTATTACAGAAGATTTTTCCAAACCTGAAGTTACAACAAGAAAAAATATAGAATCAGTTATACCTGTTAAAAGGATACCTAACGGTTGGGTTTTTCGAGATGAATTACTCGCTCCATGGGAGTCTAATCTGCCTGCTGTTTTATCAATTATACCCGATACTACTGTAGAGGTAATATATCACGACGATAACAGAACAACTAGAGAAGGTTTTGTTTTACCAATTAAGAGAGCTTCTGTCGAATTTCAATATACATCAAGACTAACACATGAGCTGATAATGTTAGAATTTGTAAATGTAGACTTTATTTATAGTACAACCAATAATAATGACTCTCATTTTATTCTTGAAGGGATTACAAAAAAAGTGAAATTGAAAGATACTGGATTCCCCCAGCTTGCTGCATCTGATATTATTAAACATAAAGTCCTAATGGAATATGGTAGTCCAAAGGAATTCGATGGAGTATGGCATATTTACGAAGATTTAAACTCTTCTTATAAAGTAAGAGAATTAGATGAAAGAAATATTAAAGTTGAAACTAAGAGCCTTCAAGTATCTGATAAACTTGAAAAAGCTATTGATGATACATATTCAAAACAAGGTATTGAATATAAAAAGAGACTAATGGTTCAAGGGATTGATATTTAATTATCGTGCACAAAATAATCTTTTTAAAAAGGCCTCTGAAAGGCCTTTTTTTGTATCTTGTTTGTCTATCTTTTACTCTGTCTTCACAAAAATATTATCCTGAAATAGTTAAGGTTGAATTTGAAGGCAATATAAAAACCCTTGATTATATCATAAATAGAGAAATCCAACATCAAATAAATACAAAGTTAGATAGTGTAAAAGCTGAGCAGGACAGAAATAGAATTGAAAATTTAGGACTCTTTAGTCAAGTAGAGTGGAAAGTAATTCCGCTTGAAGATGGTACTGCCACCCTTAAATTTATCATCATCGAATCAATACAAAGAACCCCTCCATTTGCTCTACCAACATATGAAGAAGACACGGGTTGGTCACTTACGGGTTTTTATCTCATTAATAATTTTAAAGGTAAAAATCAATCTTTAGTATTGGGAGGAAGTATTGGTGGAAAAGATACCTATGGGATACAATTTAGCGATCCTTGGGTTTTTGGTAATCATGTTTCAATGAACTTTCAGTTTGGAAAAACTCTTTTTCAACATAGGTTTTTAAAAAAAAATCTAGAAGTAAATAGTTTTAATTTAAACTTTGGGAAATGGTTTGGTGAGAAATTAAAAACACAATTAGGGATAGAGATTGAGAATAAAATATTTTTAGATAAAAATATAAATGACTCTTTTTTTTATTATTCTCCAATATTTACCGTTAGCTATGATACAAGAGATGTGTATTGGAATCCTAGTAGAGGTGTAATTATCTCTCAATATTTAATTAGAAAAAATGGTATAAATCCAAAATCATTTAGTTTAACTCTATGGGATCAATCATATTCAATTTTCTATTCAAAAGAATTTTTCGATAAAAAAACTGTTTTTGCTTTTAATATAAGTTCAAAAGTAAAAAGTGGTAAAAAAGAAGAGATATGGTTGGATTATTTTGGGGGTCAAGCAACAGTTAGAGGGTGGGAAATTCCAGATTCTTCTTTATATTATTCAGGTTCAGAAGATTTTAGATTTGGCCATGAGTCTATTTATTCAAGTATTGAAATTAGAAGAGAGATTATACCAAAATATGCAACCTCCCTTAAAATTGAATTTGGGTTAGTGTTAGTATTTTTTACTGATATAGGATTTATAGCAAAAGATTTTAATGCTATAAATTATCAGGAACCTATTTCTGGAACCGGACTAGGTATACGAATACCATTTCCAATTGTTAACGTTATAAGACTTGATTATGGTTGGGGTTTTTATAATAATAAATGGAACTTTGGTTCCTTACATTTTGGAATTGGACAAAAATTTTGACATATTAAAATTTTATGGCAGAGGGTTTTCTTTTGGTGCTAAAAGACCTCCAGAAATAATAGTCTTTAAACCTTTTTCAACTGACATTCCAGTAGATATCGTATCTTTTTGAGGTATCATTAAAAAAAAACCGGATGTTGGATTTGGCGTGGTGGGTACAAATAGATGATAAAAAGCTTCGCCTTGACTTGTTTTTGATTCTCCACTAATGAAAGCCATAGTCCATAATCCTTTTCTAGGGTATTGTATGTATACTGCTCCTTCAAATGCTTCAGTAGATCCTTTGGTAAAAGTATCAGTAATCTGCTTAAGTGTTGTATAAATGATATTCACTATAGGTACTTTTTTTACAATCTTTTCCCCTATCGCAAATATTTTACGTCCTAAAAAATTTGTAACAAGTATCCCAAGGATATACACAAGGATAATAGTTAAAATTATTCCTAAGCCAGGAATATCAATATGTAGTTTTTTTAATAATGGTCCTGAAATTTCTTCAAGAGTATTAAATAAAAATTTAATAACAAAAAAAGTTAAGTAAAGTGGAAGGAGTGTTGCGATACCAGCAAATAATTTTGATTTAAAGTATTTTGTGATTGAATTCATATATAAAATTAAAAAATGTTTTATCTGAAAAAAAGATTATCGTTAATTAAGTGACCTTCATGTTCTAATAAATTCCTTTTGATCTTTTTTCCATAAGTGTAATTCCCAATTGACCCGTTCGATGGAACCACTCTATGGCATGGAATTAAAATTGGTATTGGGTTTAGATTATTAGCAGTTCCAACAGCTCTGTATGCTTTTTTATTATTACAACTAATCGCAATTTCTTTATAAGAATTAAAAGTTCCATATGAAATTTTTCTAACACACATTAATACTTTTTGATAAAAAAAAGGTAACTGAAGATCAATTGGGATGGTGAATTCTTTTCTCTTCCCATGAAAGTATTCATTTATTTGTTTAATGGCTTCATCAATAATCAGATTATTTTTATTTAATTCTAGATCAGAAGTGTCATTTAATAGCTTTAAATTTCTAATGCCCCTTGAGCTAGAACATATGAAAAACCTCCCAAAGGTGGTTTTAAAAGTAGCTGAGCTTATTTTATCAGGAATCAATGATAATCATAAAAGTTCTAATTAAAAAACAAGTTTTTCTACTTTGAATCCATATAAACTACCACAGGACTTGCTACGAAAATACTCGAATAAGTTCCAATTAAAACACCTATGATCATTGCAAATGAAAAGGTATGTATCACTTCTCCACCAAAAATAAATAAAATTAAAACAACAAAAAAAGTGGTAATTGATGTAATAATTGTACGGCTCAAGGACTCATTGATACTCTTATTAATTGTGCTAATTATATTGGCATTTTTTGAAATTTTGACATTCTCGCGCACTCTATCAAATATTACAATAGTATCATTCAGAGAGTAGCCTACAATAGTTAAGAAGGCAGCTATTACAGCAAGGGATACTTCATATCCTAGTAATGAAAATACACCAAGTGTAATTAATACATCATGGGTTAAAGCTGCAATCGCTCCTAACGCATATTTAAATTCAAACCTGACAGAAACATATATTAATATAAAAAATAGAGCACTTAATATAGCCATAAGAGCATCACTACTTAATTCAGCCCCAACTTTAGGACCTACCTTTTCAATTGAAAGAACAAAGTTTTTCATATCCTGAGGAACTGAATTAGGGAAAATATCAGCCATTTTACTTGTAAATTTTTTTGTGAATTGTTCGGGTTCATTTTCCATACTTGCAATCCTGACAGCTATATTTGATTTATCACCAAAATATTTAATTTCAGCATTACTAAAATTAAAGTTTTGACCATCTATAGATATTGAGCTTAGTTCTTCCCTGATTTTTTCAATATTTACTGTATCAGTATAATTTACTGCAATTAATGTTCCACCTTTAAAATCAATACTCAGTTTAGGGCCTCCATTTAAAATGATAGATATGGTTCCTAAAAGTATTAATAAGACAGAAAATATTGTTGTAATATTTGTTTTTCCTAAAAAATCAATATTAGTGTTTTTTATAATTCTCATTTTAAATACTCAAGTTTGAAAGTGATTTACGTGAAACGTATGTATTGAAAATTGTTCTTGTAATAAAAACTGCAGTAAACATGCTAATTAAAATTCCCCAAAATAATACAGTAGCAAATCCTTTTATTGGACCTGTTCCAAATTGATAGAGTACAAGCGAAGCGATTAATGTTGTGACATTTGCATCAATTATGGTAGTAATTGCTCTATTATAACCAGAGTCTATTGCTGTTTTTGCAGTTTTACCTTTTCTCAATTCTTCTCTTATTCTTTCAAATATTATAACATTGGCATCAATAGACATTCCTACAGTTAAAATTAATCCGGCAATACCTGGTAGTGTTAATGTTGCTTGCAATGACGCTAGTACAGCCAGAACTAAAAGTATATTCCAAATTAGTGCAAAATTTGCAATTAGACCTGAAAGCTTATAGTAAAATAGAATAAATATTAAAACTATAGTTAGACCTAATAAAACAGCTTGCGTACCTTGCTTAATGGAATCTGCACCAAGACTAGGACCTACTATTCTCTCCTCAATGATATTAACTGGAGCGGGTAATGCACCTGCTCTTAAAATGATAGCTAGATCTTTTGCCTCCGAAATGTTTGCAAATCCTTCTATTTGAGTCCTACCGCTTGGTATTTTTTCACGTATTGAAGGCGCCATGTGGACTTTTTTATCAAGAACAATTGCTATTCTCTCTCCAATATTTGCTCCTGTAACTCGAGACCATGTTCTGGAACCATCATTATTCATTGATAAGGAGACAACAGCTTGGCCTGCAGATCCAGTTCCAAGGCCTCCTAAATCAGCACGAGCTTCCTCTACAATCCCACCAGTCAATTCAGGTTTACTCTCTAGGTAGTAGAGCTTATAAAATTTTTCTGCTGAATTATTAGTAGTTCTCTCACTGTTTTGATTTAAAAGAAATTGTCCATTTGAATTTCCTAATCTAGTTTGAATATCTGGTATGGCTAATAGTTTTTTTAATGCGTAAATATTATTCTCGGAAATAGCAATATCTCCAGATAGAGAAGTCAGAAGGCTTGAGAATGGAGCATCTATTGATTGTTGTTCTGCATCATCCATTGAATTAGTATCACTAGTGTTTTCTACTTCACCAAATAATTCTGTAACTGATGTTACCTCTTCTTCGGGTTTTTCATCAATGGATGAAGTAGACAATGACTCATTAGATTTTTCAGTTTCTTTAATTTTAATGATATCATCTCTTCCTTTGAGAAGGTTATCTATTTGTGAAATCATTTCATTTGTCACAGAAGTGTTTTTAACCAAATAGAATTCTAATAATGCTGTACTTTGCAGGAGTGCTCTTGCTCTTTCCGAATCTTGAATACCAGCAAGTTCCACAACGATACGATGTTTTCCTTGCTTTTGAATAGTAGGTTCAGAGACACCAAATTGGTCAACCCTATTTTGTAATATTTCAAGCACACGATTAATTGCATCATCTGCTTCTTCTTTTAGGGATGATAAAATATCGTCAAGAGAAGATCCATATTCATGGTAATACCTGGAAAGCTTAATTCCATCTGATTTCACATTTTTTTCAAAAGCTGTAAAAAAATCAACTTCGGGATCTATTGATTCAACTTTTGCATCATTAATTATTTTTTTTAACCTATCATCTTCTAAAGTTGCAATATTTGCTAAAAGAGTTGGAATGTCTGCTTCAAGAACAATGTACATTCCTCCTTTGAGGTCTAAACCCTGTTTAATAATTTTAGATTCAATTTTATTTAGTTCACCAGTAGTGCGTAAATCTTCTTTCTCATCTTCTGTTAATTTTTGATATTCCCATGTTGGCAAAAGAGAATAAATAGCCCATGTTAAAATCAATAAAATGATTAGGTATCTAGGTGTTAAGTTTTTTTGCATGTTAATTTTATATTTTATGTCTAAAAAAAGTTGGTTAATATACTTCCAGCGTATTTAGTCTGGCAAGTGATCAGCTAATCTATTTATTCTAAATAATATTTAATTTATTTCCTACGTTTTTAAAAGCAGTTATAGCGCTATCAAGGTGCTTTTTTTCCATAGCTGCAGATATTTGAATTCGAATTCTTGCCTGATTTTTCGGAACTACAGGGTAAGTAAAACCAACAACGTATATCCCTTCCTTTAACATCTCTTTTGCCATTTTTTTTGCAATTGAAGCATCATAGAGCATAATAGGTACAATAGGGTGTATACCTTCAATAATATCGAAGCCTATATTTTTCATTTCTTTTCTAAAATAATTAGTGTTTTTTTCTAATTTATTTTTTAAAGAGTTATCAGAGCAAATTAGTTCAAATACCTTATTTCCTGCACATATAATGCTGGGTGATACAGTGTTTGAGAATAAATAGGGTCTTGACTTTTGCCTTAGAAGATCAATTAAACTTTTTGATCCAGTTGTAAATCCACCAGATGCCCCTCCAAGTGCTTTCCCAAGAGTTGATGTCCAGATATCTATTTTATCCATTACATTATGATGCTCTGCAGATCCTTTACCTGTCCTTCCAATAAAGCCAGTAGCGTGACTATCATCAACCATCACTAAGGCATTATATTTATCTGCTAGAAATGTAATCTCATCAAGTTTTGCAATTTCTCCATCCATTGAGAAAACACCATCTGTAGCTATCATTTTAATTCTAGCCTTATTTGCAGCAATTAGTTTTTTTTCTAGGTCATCCATATCATTGTGAACATATCGAAGACGTTGTGCTTTACAGAGACGAATTCCATCGATAATTGATGCATGGTTTAAACTATCAGAGATAATAGCATCCTCAGAGTCAAGTATGGTTTCAAACAATCCACTATTCGCATCAAAACATGAAGAATATAAAATAGTATCATCTGTCTCAAAAAAATTTGAAATTTTAGATTCTAATTTTTTATGTATGTTTTGAGTACCACAAATAAATCGGACTGAGGCCATTCCAAAGCCGTAGAAGTCCAAAGCTTCTTTTGCCGCATTAATTAAATCTTGATTATTGGCTAATCCTAAATAATTGTTCGAGCAGAAATTTAGTACTTTTCTATTTTTATCAATAAGTATCTCAATTCCTTGCGCTGAAAAAATAGGGGTTTCAATTTTTATGAGTCCAGAATCTTCAATTTGTTGAATGTATTTTTGAAAGTAACTAGACGAATGTTTTATTCCCATAATAAAACAACTTTTCCACATTTTCCAGATTGAATCACGTCAAACGCAGACTTATAGTCATCAATTAAAAATTTGTGTGTTAATACTTTGGAAATATCTAGACCACTTCGAATCATTTGAGTCATTTTGTACCAAGTTTCAAACATTTCTCTTCCATAAATACCCTTAATATTTAATCCTTTGAAAATAACATCGTCCCAATTAATCTGTGTATTATTTGGAAGAAGTCCCAGGAGAGCGACTCTACCTCCATTATACATATTTTTAATTAGATCATTAAATGCATTCGAATTCCCTGACATTTCTAAACCAATATCAAAACCATTGGTGATATTTAATTCCTTGTAACAATCTATAATACTATTATTCTTAACATTAATTGCTTTTGTAGCACCCAGATTTTTTGCAAGATTTAATCTAAAGTTATTTGTATCTGTAATTACAATATTTCTTGCTCCAACAAATTTACATATTGCAACAGACATAATACCAATTGGACCTGCACCAGTAATCAAAACGTCTTCTCCAACCATTTCATATGATAAAGTTGCATGTGCAGCATTACCATATGGGTCAAAAAAAGATGCAATTTCTGATGAAATTTCATCATGGACGCGCCATACATTTGATTCTGGAATAACTAGATATTCCGCAAATGCACCATCCCTGTGTATCCCAATTCCTACAGTCTTTTGACATAGGTGTGTTTTTCCAGCTCTACAATTTCTGCAATTACCGCATGTAATATGGCCTTCTCCTGAAACCCTATCACCAATTTTATAATGTGTAACACCTCTACCAATCTCAGAAACTATCCCACAGAATTCATGGCCAATTACTAATGGTGTTTTTATAGTTCGTTGTGCCCATTCATCCCACTCAAAAATATGAAGATCCGTTCCACAAATCGAGGTATGGGTAATTTTTATTTTTACTTCATTTGTTCCACAAACTGGCTCGCGGATATTTTCTAACCAAATTCCCTTTGTAGGATTCTTTTTAACTAGAGCTTTCATTTTATATCATGAATTTCATACACCAATATTAATATTTAAATTTAGAAATAATAATAAATGAATTAGTTTCAAACCTTACATACATTTAAAAAATATTAATTAGGATGGTTTTCTTTTAATGGCAAAAGTTTTAGCATTTACAAATCAAAAAGGTGGTGTTGGGAAAACTACATCTGCAGTTAACGTGGCTTTAAGTATGGCTGTAACTGAGGTTCGTACATTGTTGATTGACCTTGACCCGCAAGCGAATGCTTCAACTGGACTTTCGACCCTTTTTGATGATGCAAAGGGTTCAGTCTATGACATACTTTTAAAAGGAAATGGAATAAAAAAAGCGATAACAAAGACATCTTTTAGTTATTTAGATTTAATTTGTTCTACAAATGATCTTGTTGGTGCAGAGATAGAATTGGTAAGCATTATGGCAAGAGAATTTCAACTTCAGAAGGCTTTAAAAGATGTCAGTGAAGAATATGATATTATTATTATAGACTGTCCCCCATCTCTAGGATTATTAACTTTGAATGCATTTACTGCGGCAAATTCTTTGGTGATACCAATTCAATGCGAATATTATGCTTTGGAAGGTCTTGGCCAATTATTGAATACCGTTAGATTGGTTCAAAGGCACTTAAATAAAAAGTTGGAAATAGTTGGAATAATTATGACAATGTACGATGGAAGATTAAACCTTTCTAAGCAAGTTGTAAAAGAAGTAGATAGCTTTTTTAAGGATAAGTTATTCAAAACATTTATCCATAGAAATGTGAGGCTTAGCGAGGCTCCAAGTTTTGGAAAACCTGTACTATTATACGATGCTAACTCTACAGGAGCGCAAAATTATATGAACCTTACTGAGGAGATTCTACAGCGTGTCAGTTAATAGACTTGGTAAAGGGCTTGAAGCATTGATAAGGTCAGACTCGAGCAATGATTTGGATAATAAGCTTTATAAAGATTCTCCCCGAAGTGGAGTTTCTAAGATTAAAATAAAAGATATAAAAGCTAATCCTAATCAACCTAGGAGGCTTTTTGATGATGAGAAACTTAATGAGTTAGTAAGTTCCATAAGAGATAAAGGAATTATAACACCAATAACTGTAAGAAAAATTAAAATAGGCTATGAACTTATTGCCGGAGAAAGACGATGGCGAGCATCAAAAAAAGCTAATTTGAAATTAATACCTGCATACATAATTGATGTAAAAAACCAGTCTGACATTATGGAATTAGCTCTAATAGAAAATATTCAACGTGAAAATTTAAATCCCATTGAAGAATCAGAGGCATATGAAGTTTTACATAAGAAGTATAAAATGTCACATGAATCTATAGCAAATTCAATTGGAAAAGGTAGAGCTTCAATTTCAAACTCCTTGAGATTGTTACAACTTCCTCTTAATATAAGAAATAGTCTGCGTTCTGGGGAAATTTCATCTGGGCATGCCAGAGCAATATTGCAAGCAAAAACAATAAAAAAAATGAACAAGATTTGGAATAAAATCAAAATAAATAATTTGAGCGTGAGGCAAGCAGAACAATTAGTGAAAAATGAGATTTTGCCAAAAAAAAATAAGAAAAAATATAAATATGTAGATGCTGAAATCATAAATTTAGAAAATAAACTTATTGAATCTCTTGGAACAAAAGTAAAAATAATTCCTGGGAAAAATGGTGGTCGATTTGAAGTTTCTTATTTTTCTAATGATGATTTAATTAGAATCTTTGATTTAATTAATAAAGAGAACTAAACTTGTTCAAGCCAAAGAAATATACAGTCATGATTATTCCTGATGATGATTCTAAGTCAAGGACATTTTATATTTCAAAAAACAAAGCAAAATTAATATTCTCATTTTTTTGCTTTTCTTTTATAATATGCTTGATCTTGATAACTTTCTCAGTTCAAAATATTTCAGACTACAGAAATATGAAATCAAAATTCCTTGATTTTTCAGCTGAAAGATTAAAAGTTTTAGAGTTGACTAGGGATTTAGAAAGAATCCAGCAAATGGATGCTTTAATTAGAAAATCATTAAGTGCATCATTGAAAATTGATTCAATAAAACCTAATTTTGATTCTTTACAAAAAAATTTGAATTCTAACTTAGAAATATCTTACTTAGAGAATATTCCTTCTTTTCCGCCAATAGAGGGGTATGTAAGCCAAAAATCAGGGGGAGATGGATTTTTTGTTATCAAGAGTCATGATGGTATTGATATAGTTTCTAAAGAAGGGGAGCCGATCTCCGCAGCAGCTTCTGGAGTTGTTGTCTTTTCTGGTTGGACATATGAATTTGGAAATCAAATTATTTTATATCATGGTAATGATTACTTTACTCATTATGGTCATAATCTTCAAAATTTGAAAAATCAGCGTGAATTTGTTAAAAGAGGTGAAACAATTGCACTCGTTGGAAGTACAGGCATTTCATCAGGTCCACATTTACACTTTGAGGTTTGGAAAAAATTTGATTCAATGGATCCTCTATTATTTTTCCCAGAATATTCAAATATGGATTTAACTTCAAGCGATGAGTAATCTAAATTTTAAAAATATTCAAACAATGATCGGGCCAGATGTTGAAATTAATGGACCAATAAAATTGAAACAAGGTATCATTGTTTATGGTAGAGTAAATGGTGATATTATAACGGAAGGGCCAGTTAGAATTTCGGGTGGTGCATTAGTGGATGGCGATATAATTGGTGAGGATATAAAAATAGGAGGAACCGTTGTTGGAAACATAAATTCAAATGGTCAAGTTGTTTTGGGTTCTCGATGTATTCTGAAAGGTGATATTGTTTATAGAAAGCTTACAATTGAAGATGGTGCTCAGTTTGAAGGTAAATGTGATCTTTCATATGAAAAGAATTCTAATATTTAGGTGCTCGACTATTTCTGATAAAAATAAAAATTCAATGTTTACGATGATAAAGCTAGCTACATCATTTCAAAAAATCGTACATCAATCAGGCCCTGCTGCCTCTGCATCCTATTCATTAATTGGCTCCATTTTGATATTTACTTTTCTTGGTAGGTATATTGATACAAAATATGATTCCGAACCAACTTTTACAATATCAGGACTTTCATTTGGACTAATGGTTGGGTTCTATGGATTATTTAAAGTTTTTTATTTGAAAAAAAAAAGATAATAAAGAAAATTTTTCCAAAAATTAATTTTATTCTTTTAATAGCCTGATATAGTGATGTATTTTTTGCGGCTTTTTAAAGTTGTTTTTTTTTAAAAATCTAGTAAATCAAATTTCATTATTAATTAAAAAATTAAAGTGTTAAGCAAATTTAAATGAGTGCCCTAGCCGCAGCTGAACATTCAAATTCCAGCGTTATGGATCAAGTCGGTCCTAATATTATTCATCATGTCTCTAACACGTTTAGTGAAACAGATGCTTTCCACCCCATTATTTCATTGCCTACCGTTTTTGGTGTTAATTTATCTGTTTCAAAGCATGTTTTGATGCTCTGGATAGTTTCTTTTTTACTTGTTCTTACCATAATATTACCCGTTCGTAAATTTATACGCAGTAAAAAAAGAGTTCCTTCAGGTTGGGTAAATGCAATTGAAGCAATTGCTAAATTTATTCGTGATGCAATAGCTCTACCTAATATAGGAGAAAAGTGGATTTTGACTTGGGCTCCTCTCTTAATGACTTTTTTCTTCTTTATATTATACTCGAATGGAATAGGCATGGTGCCAATTTTTGATGTTCTAGGACTAATAAACAGGTTTGTAATAGGCGTTCCTCCAGATGCCCATGGTACTCATTCAGGTAATCTAATAAATGATATGTTGCACGGTGGTGTTACAGCAACAGGAAATTTCAATGTAACTGGAGCTCTGGCTACTGTTACATTTTTTGCTATCATTATAGCTGGAACTTTAGCTCATGGATTTCTACAGCACTTGAAAAATTTAGTACCACATGGACTACCTATTCCAGTTTATTTTTTACTAATACCCATCGAAATTATGGGTTTATTTGTTAAGCCTTTTGCATTGACAATGAGGTTAGCTGCTAATATGACAGGTGGTCATGTTGCTCTACTTGCATTGCTATCTCTGATGGCTATTTTTGGAGAATTGTTTGGCACTTCGGTAGGTATTGGTGTTGCATCTATTGCTATACCCATGGCTGTGGCTGTGGCTGCCTTGGAAATTATTGTTGTGCTTGTTCAGGCATATGTTTTTACTTTATTAACTGCCGTATTTATAGGTATGGCAATTCATGTACATCATTAAATAAAAAAAAAGGAAAAAAATAATGGACTCAACATTACTAATACCTCTTGGAATGGGATTAATTGTTTTAGGAGCAGGAATGGGAATTGGAAAATTTACTTCAGCAGCAGCAGAGAGTATTGCTCGCCAACCTGAAGCTGCAGATAAAATTACTGGAGCTATTAATCTACCTTTATTCTTATTAGAGGGTGTTGCTATTTTAGCTGAGGTATTCACTTTCTTAATGCTTATTCTTTAAACAACAGATTAATTATGAGCCAATTAAGAGTAGTGCCTGGTGGTGAAAACCTCCATGGAACCACCCATGGACATGGGGGGTCTGAGCCACCAAATCCTTTAGTTCAGTTAGATCCAGGTTTATTTTTTTGGACCATTCTCACCTTTGTCACTCTTAGTTTTGTACTTGCGAAGTTTGCATGGAAGCCATTACTTACTGCGTTAAAAGAAAGGGAAGATCAGATAAATAAATCATTAGGTGATGCAGATAAGGCTAAGTTGGAGCTTGAAAAAATAAATACTCAATCAGAAGAAATTATTTTAAAAGCTAAAGAAAATGCGTCGGAAATTCAATCAGAAGCGAAATTAATGGCAGAAAAAGTAAAATCTGATATTCTCGAAAAAGCTAATGAAGAAACGAAAATCTTAAGGGATAAAGCTGAAAAACAAATCAATATTGAAAAGGATAAAGCCCTAAACGATATAAGGAAAGAAGTAGTTGGTTTGTCAATGGTGGTTGCTGAAAAATTAATTAAAAAGAACTTGTCAGAAAATGATAATGAAAAATTAATTAATGAAACACTAAAAGGCTTGAAAGGATATGAAGCTTAGAAAACCAGAAAAAGTACTCTCTCAAATATTATTTGATATTTCTTTTAAAGATCAAATGCAGGACAAAATGCTTTCAGATTTATCCTATTTGATTAAGGTAATCCAAAATGAAAATCAAATGAAATCTTTCATTCAATCAAAAAAGATATCAAATGATCAAAAACTAGATATATTGAAACTAGTTTTTAAAGATAGTATCAATGCAGTACTTATTGAAGTTATATCGTTACTGTCAGGGCCAGACTCAATTAAAGTACTTAACAGTATTAACAAATACTACGTGGAGAGATACAAAAAAGAAAATAATATAGCAGATGTAAAAATAGTTGTTGCGAAAAAGCTCCGCACCCCGCAAATGAAAATTCTTGAATCGTCCATTAGTAAGTCATTAGGTAAAAATATAGCTTTATCAGTCGAGGTCGATGAGAAGATTATAGGAGGTATGAAACTTCGAGTTGAAGATACTTTTATAGACGGATCAATTATTAATCAATTACAGAGCCTCAAAACAGAGCTCTTACAAATTTGATAAATAGGATATTATGGAAATTAAAACAGATCAATTAACAAAAATTCTTCGTCAACAGATTGAAAAATTTGATGGTAATACTGACGTAACAGAGGTTGGAGAAGTTATCGAGGTTGGAGATGGTGTTGCTCGAGTTTCAGGACTCGAAAACGTCATGAGTTCTGAATTAGTCGAGCTACAAAAAGATATTTTTGGAATGGCTCTAAATCTAGAAGAAGATAATGTAGGTCTCGTTCTCTTTGGAGAAACTAGACATGTAAAAGAAGGTGATATTGCCAAAAGAACTGGTCGTGTGGTGGAAGTACCTGTTGGTGAAGAAATGCTGGGAAGAGTTGTTAATCCTCTCGGGCAACCAATTGATGGTAAAGGTGCGATAAATGCAAAAGCAACTTTGCCAATTGAGAGAAAGGCATTAGGTGTTATGGAAAGGCAACCAGTTACAGAGCCTCTCCAGACAGGTATCAAAGCTGTTGATAGCATGATTCCAATTGGAAGAGGACAAAGAGAGCTCATTATTGGTGATCGTCAAACTGGTAAAACAGCTGTTGCAATTGATGCAATCATTAATCAAGCTTACACACACAAAACTGACTCTCCAGTTTTTTGTATTTATGTTGCAATTGGCCAAAAAGCATCCACTGTAGCTGCATTAGTTCAAGAATTAGAAGCTAATGGAGCTATGGAGTACACTACGGTTGTGGCTGCAAATGCATCTGATCCAGCACCAATGCAATATATTGCACCATACTCAGGTAGTGCAATGGGTGAATATTTTAGAGATAATGGTAAGCATGGTCTCATAGTTTTTGATGATTTATCAAAACAAGCAGTAGCTTACAGGCAAATGTCCCTTGTTTTAAGAAGGCCGCCAGGAAGAGAAGCTTTCCCAGGAGATGTTTTTTATCTTCATAGCCGTTTACTTGAAAGAGCCTCAAAACTATCTGATGATTTAGGAGGCGGATCCTTGACGGCATTGCCAATAATTGAAACGCAAGAAGGCGACGTATCTGCATATATCCCTACTAATGTAATTTCTATTACTGATGGGCAAATATATCTTGAAACTAATATTTTTAATTCAGGAATAAGACCTGCCATTGATGTTGGTCTTTCAGTTTCAAGAGTTGGTGGAAATGCTCAAATTAAAGCAATGAAATCTGTAGCTGGTACATTAAGATTAGACTTAGCTCAATTTAGAGAATTGGAAGCATTTGCAAAATTTGGTTCAGATTTAGATAAAGCTACACTTGCGCAGTTGACTCGTGGAGAAAGAATGGTGGAAATTTTAAAACAAAATCAATATGTTCCAATGAGTGTTGAGAAACAAGTTGCGATAATTTTTGCTGCTTCAAAAGGATATTTAGATGATTTAGATATAAGTCAGGTGGCTGATTTTGAGTCTAATCTTTTTGACTATCTTGATGCAAATTCTAAAGATATTTTAGATGAGATTGTGAAAGAAGGAAAAATTTCTAATGAATTAGAGAATGAGCTCAATTCTTCAATTGAAAAATTTAAGTCTGGATTTCAAACAGCTTAATGGCAAACTTAAAAGACATAAGAGATCGCATAAAATCGGTCAAAAGTATACAAAAAGTTACAAAGGCAATGAAAATGGTTGCTGCAGCTAAAATGCGAAAGGCGCAAGATCGAATGGAGTTAGCTAGACCATATAGTAATTCTTTAACGGATGTCATAAAAAATCTCATACCTGAAGTTGATAGAAGTTTGCTGCCTTTATTGAGTAAGAGAGATATTAAGAGAAAAGCATATATCATTGTTTCTGCTGATAGAGGCCTTGCTGGAGCTTTTAATACAAATGTTCTGAAGGTAGCCCAAAAAGAAATAGATGATTTTGGTAAAGATAATGTAGACTTATTTTGTATAGGTAAAAAATCTATTGACCATTTCAAAAAAAGAAATTATAACATTGTGGAAAGCCATGCTGATTTCTGGTCTGAAATGGAATTTGAATCTGCAGTTTCCATAGGTCGTGATATTGTTGAACATTTTACAAATTTAAAGGTTGATGAAGTCCACGTAGTGTACAATTATTTTATAAATGTTGCTCAACAGGAAGTAATATCAGAAACATTACTCCCACTTGATTACGATGATAATACAGAAACTCTTAGTGACAAGCTTTACGAGCCATCAAAAGAAGATATAATAAAATCTTTGATTCCAAGACACCTAAATGTTCAAATGTGGAAATATTTATTAGAATCATATGCAAGTGAGCAGGCTGCTAGGATGCTTTCTATGGAGAATGCGACTACAAATGCAGAGGATATGATAAAAGAATTAACATTAGAATTTAACAAAGCTAGACAGGCTGCAATTACTACTGAAATGTTAGAAATCGTTGGTGGTGCTGAAGCTCTAGGATAAAATAAAGGACCGGTAAAATTATGTCATTAAATGGAAAAATATCTCAAGTTATGGGAGCTGTGGTAGACGTCAAGTTTGAAGAGGGTCATCTTCCTGATATTTATAATGCTTTAAATGTTGATCGTGGAGAAGCAGGAAACCTTGTTTTAGAAGTTGCCCAACATTTAGGTGATGGTGTTGTAAGGACTGTGGCAATGGATTCAACTGATGGGTTAGTTAGGGGAACTAATGTCAAAGATATAGGTGAACCCATTTCAGTTCCTGTAGGTGAAAAGACACTGGGACGTTTATTTGATGTTTTAGGAAATACAATTGACCAAAAAGGGAATTGTAATACCAAAAAACGAAACCCAATTCATAGACCTGCTCCAAAACATGAAGATTTAGCAACATCAACTGAAGCTCTAGTCACCGGTATTAAAGTAGTTGATTTGATGGAACCATATACAAAAGGTGGAAAAACAGGACTTTTTGGTGGTGCGGGTGTTGGTAAGACTGTTTTAATTCAAGAGTTAATCAGAAATATTGCAACAGAACATGGTGGATATTCAGTTTTTGCAGGAGTTGGTGAACGTACGCGAGAAGGAAATGATTTGTATAATGAAATGACTGAATCAGGAGTTATAGATAAGACAACAATGGTATTTGGTCAAATGAATGAACCACCAGGTGCAAGATTAAGAGTTGCTTTAAGTGGCTTGGCTATGGCTGAATTTTTTAGAGATGACGAAGGTAGAGACGTACTATTATTTATAGATAATATTTTTCGATTTACCCAAGCAGGATCAGAGGTTTCAGCTTTATTGGGTAGAATGCCGTCTGCTGTAGGATACCAGCCAACTTTATCAACAGAAATGGGAGATCTTCAAGAACGTATTACTTCAACTAAAAAAGGTTCAATCACATCAGTTCAAGCTGTTTACGTTCCTGCAGATGACCTTACAGATCCAGCACCTGCAACAGCTTTTGCTCATCTTGATGCCACAAGTGTTCTCGAAAGAAAAATTGCTGAATTAGGAATTTACCCTGCAGTAGACCCACTAGCTTCAACCTCGAGGATCTTAGATCCTAGAATTATCGGAGCAAGACATTATAAGGTCGCAAGAGATGTACAATTAGTTCTACAACAATATAAGGATTTACAGGATATTATTGCAATTTTAGGTATGGATGAACTCTCTGATGATGATAAGCTTACTGTAGCACGTGCAAGAAAAATTCAAAAATTTATGTCACAGCCATTCTTTGTTGCGGAACAGTTTACTGGAACTCCAGGTCGATATGTAAGTATGGAAGATACTGTTTCTGGATTTGAAGCAATTTTAGCTGGTGAAGTTGATGAATTAGGAGAGAACTCATTCGCGTATGTTGGTACTATTGATGAGGCTATTGAAAAACATAAAAAATCTGCTGCATAATGACTGATTTTTGTGTAGATATTGTTACCCCAACTAAGAATTTAAATTTAAAAAATATTACTTATTTACGTTGTCCTGGTTTGGATGGTGCTTTTGGTGTGTTGCCAAATCATCAAGAAGGTATATTTGCATTAGGTGTAGGTGAGCTAAAAGTAATAAAAAATGGAGAGAGTAATTATTTTTCAGTAGGAGGAGGTTTTGCAGAGATTATTTCTAATAAAATAAAGCTCTTAGTTGAATCTGTAGAATCTTCATCTGAAATAGATTCTGAAAGAGCAAACAATGCGTTAAGTAGAGCAACTGAAAGAAAGTCTAAGTTAAAATCTAATTATGACCAAAGTCGTGTTAATGCCTCTCTAATGAGAGCAATGAACAGATTAAAGGTCTCAAATAGATGAAAATATTTCATATAAAAAAATAATAAAACCGCTTGTAATTTAAATAGCGGTTTTTTTTTACTAGTTATTGGATAAATAATGTATAAAAGCACTCATAAATGCGGAAATATTGACATAGAAGATTTAGGAAATCAGGTTTTTTTAAATGGGTGGATTCATTCAATTAGATTACATGGTCAAGTAGTTTTTATTGATTTAAGAGATAGATATGGATTAATTCAATTAGTTTTTGATTCAACTTTAATTCCCGATAGTTTTGAGTTTGTAAAAAAATTATCGATGGAAGATGTATTATCAATTAAAGGAAATGTGAGAAAAAGGGAAGTCCCCGCAACAAACAAGAATCTTAAAACTGGTAAAATCGAAATATTAATTGAAAATTATAAATTACTCAACAAAGCTAAGACGCTTCCTTTTGTTCTCTCTGACAGATCTAGTTCCGAAGAGAATCTAAGATTAAAATATAGATACTTAGAATTACGAATGGATGAACTGCAAAAAAACATCTTATTAAGGCATAAAACTTATCAAGAAACTAGAAATTTTTTGTCACATAATAGCTTTGTTGAGGTAGAAACACCAATTCTAATGAAGTCAACCCCTGAAGGTGCAAGAGATTATTTAGTTCCAAGTCGAATTCAGAAAGGAAAATTTTATGCTCTACCACAGTCCCCACAACTTTACAAACAAATTTTGATGATTGCGGGATATGATCGTTACTTTCAAATTGTAAAATGTTTTAGAGATGAGGATCTAAGAGCAGATAGGCAGCCAGAGTTCACCCAAATTGATATAGAAATGTCTTTTGTTGATGAGTCTGATATTTTTAAACATATTGAGCAATTGGTAAAACATATATTTAAAAAAGTTAGAAATATTAATTTAAATGATAATTTTCCTAAGTTGACCTACCTTGAATCATTAGAAAAATACGGAACAGACAAGCCTGACTTAAGATATGGACTAGAGATTCTTGATTTAAAACCCTTTACTGATCCATCTAATTTTAATGTTTTTAAAAATTGTGAAGTTGTTAAGGGCTTAATTGTAAAAAATGGAGCAAAATATTCTAGGAAAGATATAGATAAGTATACCGACCATGTGAAAAAGTATAAAGCAAAAGGTTTAGCTTGGATGAAATCGGAAATGGGTGACCTAACTGGTGGAATTTCGAAATTTTTTTCAAAAGAATTGAAAAAAAATATTGTTGAAACGTTTGATATAAAAAACAGTGATATTATTTTTTTAATTGGCGATAAAAGGAATATCACTTTAAATGCTCTGGGTCACCTTAGAACATTCATAGCTAAAATCGAGGGACTTCCTAAAAAAGATGACTTTAAACCAGTTTGGATAACTGAATTCCCTATGTTTGATTATGACTTAAATGAAAATAGATTCATTGCTATGCATCACCCATTTACGGCACCAAAAAAAACTGATATTAAATTACTAGATACTGGACCTTCTAAAGTAATGAGCCGTGGCTATGATTTGGTAATGAATGGCTATGAGATTGCAGGCGGATCGATTCGAATTCATAAACCTGATTTACAAGAAAAGGTTTTTAAATTACTAGGTCTAGGAAATAATGAAATTAATGAAAAATTTGGATTTTTAGTTGAAGCTTTAAATTATGGTGCTCCACCACATGGTGGAATAGCTTTTGGGTTTGATCGTTTGGTTATGTTACTAGCAGGAACTGAAAATATTCGTGATGTAATTGCATTCCCTAAAACTACTTCGGCAACTTCTCTTATGGACCAGAGCCCTAACAGCGTCAGAGAAGCACAATTAAATGATTTAGGGATTAAAATAAAAGAGAACAATTCTTAATTTTTTATTATAAAACTATTTAAAGATTATTAGTATAGAATTTTCTTAATCTCATTAATATTTTGTTTTAAACACATATCGATGGTTTTTTGTAATTCTAGACCATTATACCAAGATGAATTTGACCAAACAATTTTCCCTGAATCATTATCTCTTAAATTAAATACTAAGCTGACTCTACTTTCAGTGTATTCAATTCTACTACTTTCGATAACATTACCAGAATGTGTTTTAGTTGTAGACGAAGATATCATTTCAGATTTTTCATTTTTACCGTTCTGTTCTGCTGATTGGTTTATAGTTGTTTCAACATATCCTCTGTCTTCATTTCTATATGGTAAGATTATTCTATCTGATTCTTTATATTGAGTGATTAGGCAAGATAGTAAAAGGATATTCTCTTTCGTATCATTTATTACAACAGATTTATCAATTTTTTGATGTAATTCAAATTCATACCTTAAAAAATTATGAATCAAACTAGACTCAACCATTTCTCCAGACCCTGAAATATCCCTAAAGTCTTTTATGGGTAGAATTTTTATTGATTTCACATTTTTAAAATTATATGAATTACTTATAGCAGGATTATTATAGCAAGATATAGAAAAAATTAGAAGTATAAACTCTACTTTTTTTATCATAATCAATCAATTAAAAGGTTTTTTAAATGATTTTTAGATTCTTCTATAAGTTTTTGTTCTCCTTTAGAATATTTTAGACAATTTTTCCATGATTGAATAGCTTTTTTATTATTTCCAAGAGTTTCATGTAAGAGACCTTCAATTTTATATATTTGGGGATCAGTTGGATTTTTTATTTTTGATTCAGATAGATGTACTAAAGCCTCTTCGTACATTCCAGATTTCAAGGCTAATGAGGCATTGACTAGATGATCATTTTGGTATCCATTAAGAAAACTTAAAATAATCATAATTAATAATAATAAATTATTCATAGTGTCATTCAAACAATAAAGATTCTTTTTCAAGTAGTCTTTGAGCATAAATCTTTGAAAAATAATTATCATTCATAATTTCAGGGAATTGATTAATATCTGAATTTAAAACTTCTTTTAGTATTTTATTATACTGTTCACGGTTGCCTTTTTTTTGATGATAAAATTCTGCATAAGATACCCAATTAAATAAATATTCGGGGTGAGAATCTATTGATTGTTTAAAATAGGTATCAGCTTGGCCAAGTTCCACGCCAGGAATTTTGGTGTATAGTGATCCAAAAAATCGATAAGGACCACTGTAATTATAACCAGGGTCAAGAGCAAGTACACGATTCATGAGAACCTCTAGTAGCTCTCTATGGTTTAGTCTTTTTATTACAGGTTGTTCAATTAAATAGTGGGATAAGTTTTCAGCCCACCAAAATAACCCAGGTACAACTTCTTTTGGTGCATTTGCTATTGATGCTAAAATTTTAGAAGAACTATCTAAAGTAGATTTATCTAAAAGTATTTTAACCTTATTATGGTTGAGGATTGCTTGTCTAGAGATTTTAGCTCCTTCTAAAAACAAAGAATCTTTTAATTTAGGATCCATCTCTATATTTTTTGCTATGTTGTATTTAATTTTACTTAGCAAAATAGATAATTCAAAATCTATGTGACGTTTATTTTTTGCAAGACTAATAAAATGATCTGCTTTTTTTAAAGCTTCATCATTGGTTCTTTGTTCCCAAAATAACTTACCTCTTTTAATCAAGAAATTAACATTATCATTATTTGATTTATTTTCAATAGTTGGCTGAAAGCAACAGACAAAAAATGAAATGAAGAGTAAAGAAAGAAGTTTTTGTTTTAAATGTAAAATAATATTTAACCTTATATTAGTGATGACAAATTAAAGGTATTTATTTATAATGGAAAAGTTGATTACACTAAAATCAGTTAGTTTTTTAGATATATTTGGTTCTGGTGATGAATATTTAAAATTAATTGAGAAATCTTTGAATGTTACAATTTTTTCAAGGGGAAATAAGGTTAAGATCAGTGGTGATAAAAAAAATACCCTTGCTGCTTATGATACCATTTTGGAGATGATTGAAATTATTTCTAAGACTAAATATTTATCAAAAAATGACATTCAAAAAATAATAGCAATAGCACAGAATGAACACTCTGAGGAATCTATTGATTTAAGTAAAGTTATTGTTAAGGGTAAAAATGGAGACGTAAAGACTAAAACTATTGGTCAACAAAATTACATTGAAAAAGTAAGAAAAAATGATATAGTTTTTAGCATTGGGCCAGCTGGTACTGGAAAAACATTTATAGCTGTAGCGTTAGCAGTGAATTATTTGAGACAAAGTAGGATAAATAAAATTATCCTTTGTCGCCCTGCTGTTGAAACGGGAGAGAGTTTGGGGTTCCTTCCAGGAGATTTGAAAGAAAAAATTGACCCTTATTTAAATCCTCTTTATGATTCATTAAGATATTTATTACCAGAAAAGATTTTAACTAACTATATTGAGAATAAACTAATTGAAGTTGCTCCGTTAGCCTATATGCGCGGCAGAACACTTGACAATTCATTTATAATATTAGACGAGGCACAGAATGCAACGGTGGCTCAAATGAAAATGTTTTTAACGAGGCTTGGTATAGGTTCTAAGTCAGTAATCACAGGAGATCTCACTCAAATAGATTTAAAAAGAAAAGTTGACTCAGGATTACTTCAAGCAATAAAAATATTGAAAAATTTGGACGGTTTGGGTTTTGCTACATTGAATGAAACTGATATTGTTCGACATCAGCTTGTTACAAAAATTGTTAAGGCATATGAGAAATTTGAAGCAAGATGAGATTTTTATTAAGTTTCTTGCTATGGGCAGTTAATGAAATTATTTATTAAATTCTTTACTAGTTTTTATACTATAATGAAGGATTAAATGGGTAATAAATCAGTAATTATTAAGGCAAAAAGGACCCCAATTGGATCTTTCCAAGGAAAACTCTCAAGTTTTTCTTCTCCAGAACTTGCCGCTGAAGTGATAAAAAGTATTCTAAGGACTGTGAACTTGGGAAAATATAAACCTGACGAAATTATCTTGGGTAATGTTTTAACTAGCGGACTTGGGCAAGCACCAGCAAGGCAAGCAGCAATATATGGAGGATGTGGTAAATCAATTGAAACATTAACAATAAATAAAATGTGTGGTTCTGGTTTAAAAGCAGTAATGCTCGCAGATCAAGCAATAAGATCTGGAAATGCTAACATAATTTTAGCAGGTGGAATGGAAAGTATGTCGAACTCTCCTTATTTATTAAATAAAGCTAGGTCTGGGTTTAAACTAGGACATGGTAGAATAATTGACAGTGTAATTCATGATGGTCTTTGGGACGCTTACAATAATAAACATATGGGAAACTTTGCAGAAATGTTAGCTAAAGATCAAGGATATAGTCGAAAAGAGCAAGATGCATATGCAATATTATCTTATGAAAAAGCATTAAAATCTCAATTAAATAACTCTTTTGATTCAGAAATAATTCCAATTATATATAACGATAAGAAAAAAAATAAAATTGAAGTATTTCAAGATGAGGAACCTCAAAAAGTATCTTTTGATAAAATTGAGAAGTTAAAACCTGCTTTTGACCCCGAAGGAACAATCACGGCTGCAAATGCATCATCTCTCAATGATGGTGCTTCAGTTTTATTAATTATGAATGAAGAAAAGGCTAGAGATTTGGATTTGAATCCAATAGCAAAAATAATTTCTCATTGCTCATACGCTCATGAGCCAGAATGGTTTACTACCGCTCCATCCAAAGCAATCGATAAGGTTTTAAAAAAAGCTTCAATGAGCCATAATGATATAGGTTTATGGGAAATAAATGAGGCATTTTCAGTTGTCGCAATGTCTGCAATAGATAATTATAAACTTGATATAGATTATGTGAATGTTTTTGGTGGTGCTGTTGCCTTGGGTCATCCAATTGGTGCATCAGGAGCAAGAATTTTAACAACCTTATTAAATGGTATGAATAAAAAAAATATTGACGTTGGTTTAGCTGCAATATGTATTGGTGGTGGTGAAGCGTCAGCAATGATTGTGGAAAAATTTGATTAATTTTAACTTGACTGAAGAGCAATTGATGGTGCAAAAAACTGCACAAGAATTTGCTAGGACTCATTTAGAACCTGGTGTTTTAAAAAGAGACGAATTATCTCATTTCCCAAAAGAGCAAATTAAAATGATGGGAGAGTTGGGCTTTATGGGAATGATGGTTCCTGAAAAATGGGGTGGTTCGGGGATGGACACTTTAAGTTTTACTTTAGCAATTGAAGAAATTGCATCAGTGGAGTTGGCTTCTTCAACAATAATGTCTGTTAATAATTCTTTAGTGTGTCAAGTTTTAGAAGATTGGGGTACAGAATATCAGAAAATTAAATATTTGAAAGATTTATCAAGTGGTTTGAAGCTAGGAGCATATTCTTTAAGTGAACCGCAATCAGGATCAGATGCTAGTAATATGAAAGCTGTAGCTAAAAAAAGTGGCAACTCGTATATTATAAACGGCGTTAAAAACTGGGTTACAAATGGTGAAAGTTCTGATTTTATTATTTTATTCTGCGTAACTGGAAATACTGAAAAAGGAAAAGAAATTTCTGCATTCATAGTAGATAAAAAATTTGATGGGATTAAAACTGGTAAAAAAGAAGATAAATTAGGGCTTAGGGCTTCGGATACATGTGAGATATATTTTGAAAATTGCATTGTTCCTCAGGAAAATCTTTTAGGAAAACTTGGTGATGGTTACAGAATTGCAATGAAAACTTTAGGCGGAGGTAGAATTGGTATTGCGGCCCAATCAGTTGGTTTAGCAAGGGCAGCATTGGAAAAAGCAATCTCATATTCAAAGGAAAGAGAACAATTTGGGAAAAAAATTAATCAATTTGGGTCCATAAGAAATAAAATAGCAGATATGGCAACAAATATTGATGCAGCTAGATTACTTGTTTGGAAAGCCGCATTTTTAAAAGATCAAGGAGAACCTTACAATAAAGAGAGCTCAATGGCTAAATTATTTTCATCAAATGTTGCTATGCAATCTGCAACTGAATGTGTCCAGATTCATGGTGGATATGGTTATATCCAAGAGTATGGAGTAGAGCGTTTAATGCGAGATGCTAAGATAACTCAGATATATGAAGGAACCTCAGAAATACAAAGAATTGTGATTAGCAGGGAACTAACAAAATAAAATGATAAGTATAGATTGGGATAAATTAGGTTTTGATGTAATACCAACAAAAAGTATGTTTAAGGCGACATGTAACCAAAATGGAAAATGGGAAAATGGATCCATAGTTCCATATGGGAATATAGAATTATCACCAGCTGCAAATGTATTAAATTATGGTCAAGGTGCTTTCGAAGGTGTCAAGGCTTTTAGAACATCAAAAAATAATACTGTTTTATTCCGTGTTGATAAAAATGCAGCAAGAATGGCTCATTCTACTAAAAGATTATGTATTCCTGAAATGGATGTAGATTTTTTCATTGAATCTGTTATAAAAACTGTAAAAGATAATATTGAATACGTACCTCCTCATGGAAAAGGAAGTCTATATATAAGACCTGTTGTTTGGGGAACCTCAATTGGAATTGGTGTTAAACCAGCTACAGAGTACACTTTCATGATTTTTGTTACCCCGGTTGGACCATATTTTAAAAAAGGAATTAATCCATTAAACCTTAAAGTTACAGATCATTACCATAGAGCTGCTCCAAAAGGAATTGGAAATATCAAAGCAATAGGGAATTATTCTGCCTCACTTTTACCTTTAAGCGAAGCAAAAGATGAGGGGTTTGATGAAGTAATCTATTTAGACGCGGCAAATGAAGAATATATTGAAGAGGTTGGTTCAGCTAATATGTTCATTATAAAGAGGGGTATTATTTATACCCCCCCTCTATCAGGGTCTATTCTTGGTGGGGTTACAAGGGATTCAGTTTGTTTAGTAGCAGAAAAAATACTAAAGATTCCTGTAAAAGAATTAAATATAAACTTTCAGGATTTAATAAGCGCTGATGAAGTTTTTTGCACAGGAACTGCTGTTGTTGTTTCGCCTATTGGAAAAATATCTTTTAATGGATTAAACCATAAAATAAATAATAATGAAATGGGTAAGATTACAAAAAAAATTAGAGAAACAATTTTAGCTATTCAAAATGAGCAATTATCCGATGCTTATGATTGGTTAAAATATATCTAGGATGAAAATACATTCAAGAAGGAAAGCAAGAGAAGGCGTACTGGAAGCGCTATTTTCACATCAATTTTCAGATGTTGAAAGGGAAATAACCATTAAACGTGTTTTAGAAAATGCACCTGAGAGAGAAGAAAATATTGCTTTTATTAATGCTTTATTTAATAGTGTAATGGATAATTATGAGTGGGCTGACCAAATAATAGAGACTCATCTTCAGAATTGGGAGTTTAATAGAGTTGCAAAGGTAGATAAAGTATTATTAAGAATGGGTATATGTGAAATTTATTTTCTAGATGATATACCCCCTAAAGTATCAATTAGTGAGATGGTTGAAATCTCAAAGGTCTATAGTACTGATGAAAGTCCTGTTTTTATAAATGGTATTTTGGATACAGTTTATAAAGATTTTCAAAAAAAAGGAAAAACATAAGAATGATTTTTACAAAATTATTTGGTACAAAATCCGATAGGGAGATTAAAAAATTATCTAATATTATCTCTCAAATTAATCAACAATACGAAAATTTAGCGTCACAAAGCGATGAAGGTTTAGTTGAAAGAACTAAAGAATTAAAAGAATTTGTAATGAACTCAAGAAAAGAGAAAGAGAATTCTTTACCTTCGAATATGGATCAAGAGGAAAGGAAAAAAGAAATTCTAAAAGCTGAGCAAGGTGCACTCGGTTTAATCATGGTGGAAGCTTTTGCAATTGTTAAGGATGTCTCTAGGAGAATGTTTGGATCCTCATGGAGGGTCTCAGAGCATGAGATAACTTGGGAAATGATACCTTATGATGTTCAGTTAATTGGAGCTATCATTTTACATAATGGAAAAGTAGCAGAAATGAAAACTGGTGAGGGTAAAACACTTGTGGCGACAATGCCAATTTATTTAAATGCTTTAACAGGAAGAGGCGTCCATGTTATCACGGTAAATGATTACCTTGCTCAAAGAGATGCAGAATGGATGGGGCAAGTATACAAGCGGTTGGGTTTATCTGTTGGATATATTTTAAATTCAATGGACAATGTAGAAAGAAGAGAAATGTATAATCGAGATATTACCTATGGAACCAACAATGAGTTTGGTTTTGATTATTTAAGAGATAATATGTCTTTAAGAAAAGAAGACAAGGTTCAGCGAGGGCATGCTTTTGCAATAGTAGATGAGGTTGATAGTGTCCTTATTGATGAAGCTAGAACGCCTTTAATAATATCAGGTGCTGTTGATGCTCCAGTAGATGAAACTTTTACAACTCTAAAACCTGGGGTGCAGCGATTAGTTAAAAAACAAACAAATTTAGTTGCAGACTTGGTAAGAGAAGCTCAAAGATTTCTTGAGGAAGGTGATGAAGAAAAAGCAGGCCTTAAACTTCTACAGGCTCAAAGAGGAATGCCAAAACATAAGCTTGTAATGAAGATTTTCCAAGAAACGGGTATGTTGAAACTAGCTCAAAATGTAGAGTCTGATCACATTAGAGATAAAAAAATGCATGAAGTTGATGATGATTTATTTTTCTCAATTGAGGAAAAAAGTCATGTGATGGATATCACTGAAAAAGGACGAAATGTACTTTCACCTGAAAATCCTGATACATTTATTATTCCAGACTTAGGAGAGCTTTTACTAGAAATTGATGAAAATGAGAACCTTGATAAACTTGAAAAAGATAAGGAACGTGAAAAAGCACATCAATTGCACGCTGAAAGAAGCGGTACCATTCATAATTTTAATCAACTTTTAAAAGCATATACTTTATACGAGAAAGATGTCGAGTATGTGCTTGAGGGTGGGAAAGTAATGATCGTGGATGAGTTTACAGGCAGAGTCCTGCCCGGAAGAAGATATTCAGATGGACTCCATCAGGCTCTTGAGGCAAAAGAAAATGTACGAATAGAGCGTGAAACTCAAACTCTAGCAACTATTACAATTCAAAATTATTTTAGACTCTATGATAAACTAGCAGGTATGACAGGGACTGCTGAAACTGAAGCAGAAGAACTTGGTTCAATATATGGGTTGGATGTAACTGTAATACCTACACATAGACCCATATCAAGAGAAGATAGAGAAGATCTGGTTTATAAAACAAAACGTGAAAAATATAATGCAGTTATTGACGAAATTATTGATTGCCATAAGAGAGGACAACCCGTTCTGGTTGGAACAATTTCTGTTGAAATTTCAGAGTTACTTGCACGGATGTTAAAAAGAAAAAGTATCCCTCATAATGTTTTGAATGCTAAACAGCATAAAAGCGAAGCAGAAGTTGTGAGTAGAGCAGGTCAAAATGGAGCAGTTACTATTGCTACAAATATGGCTGGAAGAGGAACTGATATTAAATTAGTTGATGGTATAAAAGAGCTAGGTGGCTTGCATATAATAGGAACAGAGAGGCATGAATCGAGGAGAATTGATTTACAGTTAAGAGGAAGAAGTGGAAGGCAAGGCGATCCTGGATCTTCTATATTTTATTTATCACTTGAAGACGATTTAATGAGACTTTTTAGTTCAGATAAAGTTGCTGCAATTATGGATCGAATGGGTATTGAAGAAGGTGAAGTTATATCGGCAAAAATGGTTACAAGAGCGATATCAAATGCTCAGAAAAAAGTAGAAGTAAGAAATTATGGTATTAGAAAACATTTACTAGAATACGATGATGTTATGAATCAGCAAAGGCAAGTTGTTTATGATATTCGTAATCAAGCTTTGGAGGGTGATAACCTAGATCAATCAGTCTCCTTACTATTAAATGATTTTATTGAAGAGGAACTTGAATCTCAAAGCCAAAATGGGACACCGGATATGTGGGAATGGGATTATTTAAGACAATATTTTTCAAGTCACGTTTTGGTTGATGTCGAGTATGATAAATTAAAAAAAGAATTAAAAAATGAAGATCCTAACTTTGAGGAAATTTCAAATTGGATTAAAGAAAAAGCGAGTGCTATTTATAAAGCTAGAGAGTCTTTACTTGATGAAGAAGCAATGAAAGGTTTTGAGAGATTTGTGATGCTCCGGACAATTGATGATAAATGGAAAGATCATCTCTACGGTATGGATCAATTACGAGAGGGTATTAATCTTAGAGCTTACGGCCAAAAGAACCCACTTTTAGAATATAAATCTGAAGGTTTTAAAATGTTTCAGGAGATGATGGCGGATATGAATGCTATAATAATCAAAAGATTATTTCGTACTCAGATACAAGGATTAGATCAAGTAAATACAAACAATAGACGAGTTGTTAAAAATATGCAAACTTCTCACCAAGATACAACTGGTATGGGCTTTTCAGGGGGGCGAACTCAAGATAAGAACAATCAGCCTCAACAAGTCAGAGTTCCTCTGCAAGCGGAAGTAAAACATGGAAGAAATGAAAAAATTTCTGTAAGGGATCCTAATGGTAACACAGTTGAAATAAAGTTTAAAAAATTAGAATCTTATCTCAAAAAAGGGTACACACAGGTTTAATATGGAAAATAAATTAAAGTTTATTACTAAATCAATTCATGTAGGTAACAAGCCTGATTCTTTGACTGGAGCTGTAATACCACCCTTGAATATGACATCTACATTCCAACAAGAGAGTGTTGGTGTTAATAAAGGTTTTGATTATTCTAGGGCTGGGAACCCCACCACTAAAAGGTATGAGGAAAACATTGCTTCATTAGAGGCTTGTGATTTTGCAATCTCTTTCTCAAGTGGAATGGCCGCAATAGCTGCATTATTTCAGTTATTAAAAAAAGGAGACCATGTAGTAATCGGACGAAATACTTATGGTGGTACCTATAGGTTTACAACACAAATATTAAAAAAGCATGGTTTTGAGTTTGATTTTGTTGATACAAGAAATATCAGTGAGATAAAATCTTCAATTAAGCCAAATACAAAATGGGTATTTGTTGAGACTCCGACAAATCCTTTACTTGAATTATGCGATATTAAAGAGACATCAGAATTATGTAAAAAGGAAAAAGTTTTTTTAGCAGTTGACAATACATTTATGAGTCCCTACGGACAATCTCCAATTGCATTAGGTGCAGATGTAGTTATGCATAGTGCAACCAAGTATATTGGAGGTCACAGTGATTTAATTTCAGGTGTATTGATAACCAATAAAAAGCCTATTGCTGATAGTTTATATTTTATACAAAAATCTGGAGGGGCAATCCCATCCCCTTTTGATTCTTGGCTTTTACTTAGAAGTACGAAGACTCTTGGACTTCGTGTGCAAAGACAATCTGATAATGCTTTTAAATTAGCAAAAATTTTGGAGGGGCATAATGCAATTAATTCTATCATTTACCCAGGCTTAGAAAGTCATCCTCAAAATAAAATAGCTATTAAACAGCAATTAAACCCAGATGGAAAGCCTATTTTTGGGAGTGTTTTTTCAATAATACTAAAATCATTAGAAAAAAGAGATGATTTTTTAAGAAAAATTAAGTTATTCACTTTAGCCGAGAGCCTAGGTGGTGTGGAAAGCTTAGTTTCAGTTCCATATGATATGACACATGTATCAGTTCCTGTTGAAGTGAAAAAGGATATGGGCTTACCAAAAACACTTGTAAGGTTATCGGTTGGCATAGAAGATTTAGAAGATTTACGTTTAGATATTATGCAGGCACTTAAAGATTAATTTATGAGTGATATATCGATAGAAAATCGTTATTTTATATAACCTTTATTAATATAAGATTTTAATAGTACTCACATTTTTTAATAATTTAAAGCTTTTAATATAGTTGGAGGATCTTATGATCTCGATGAGAAAATATTTATTCAAATTTTTAATTGCAATTCTCCCCGCAAGTACGGTTTTATCAAACGTGATAATATCATTGGGAGATGTTGATGTCCAAGGTTATACTAATGAAATTATTGTGCCTGTAACTCTTGAAAATCCAAATAGTACAGTTGGTGGATTTCAATTTGATTTTTCAACAAATGATGAGATCTTAACCATATCAGGAGTTTCTGCTATTGATTCAGAAAACTTTTCATCTGACTATAATATTTTAAATAATGGAGATACTAGAGTGGTCTTCTTCACGATATCAGGTGATGGTATTGAATCAGGTAACGCTGGTACAGTCGTTAATTTACACTTTGATGGATCAGACATCTTATCAGGATTTTTTAGTCTTGATGCATTTAATCTTACTGTTAGCGATGAGGATGGGACTATCGTAAATAGTCAAATAAATGATGGATCCATAACTATCGGGACGGTTGTCTCAATGAGTGCAACATCTGATTCCGGAGATATAAATGAGCAAGTTGTAATCGATATTAATCTTAATAATTCTGGTTTAGTTGGTGGTTTGCAATTTGATATTATAGATACACCCAATTACTTATCCGTGATTGGGTTATCTACTACTGACCGCTCAGAAGGATTTACAATTGAATATAATGAACTCTCAGATGGCTTAACTAGAGTTTTAATGTTTAGTCCTGAAAACCAAAATATCGAGATTGGATCTGGTTCAATAGCTTCGCTACAAATGTTGATAGCTGAAAATGCATACAATTCAAACGTTGGAGTTAACTTTGAGAATGTTACAATTACTGACCCAATTGGAGGAATTTATTTTACAGAAAGTGCAGACTCAGGAACTGTAACGGTTACCCCTGGTTATATAGAAGAACCTCATAACCTGCAAGCTCAAGATGGTATGGATGCACAAGTTCTACTTAGTTGGGATGCTCCTTATGGGCCAATACCTCCAAATTTTGAAGAAGATTTCGAAGCAGGTTCAATTCCTGAGAATTGGAATTTAACTACAAATTCATCACAAGGATGGTTTATTACTCAAGATGGCTCAAGTGACTTTTGGTCAATACCTGCACATTCTTGGTATATGTGCTCAAATGATGATATGGCTGATGATGATGGGTCTGTAGATTATCTTATTATGCCTCCTCTTAACGTGAGTGGAGCAGAGAATATTGCACTTAATTTTGCATCCTATTATGATGGTGCGTATGGACAGTCTGCTCATATCGCGGTAAGCACAGATGGATCAAATTTCACGGAAGTAGCTGTACTCGATGCCGCAGCTGAATGGGTCATGGAAACTGTTGATTTATCTGAATTTTCTGGTGTACCAAATTTATATATTGCATTTCATTCAAATGATAATGGTGCATGGGCGTCAGGATGGGCTGTTGATGATGTTCTAGTATCCTTCGCTCTAAGAGATTCAGAGCGTTTTTTACACTACAACTTAACTGAATTTGGACAATGGGCTATGGATGCTTCAAAAGAAGATGTCCTTTCTCAATATGGGGGAGGTATTCCGTATAGCATGAAGGTTGACTTGAATAATCCGAATATTAATACAAGTAGACCTGTTACAATAGATGCATATAAGGTATATAAATCATTGAACAATAATTCAGATTTTGAAGAGGTTGCAGAAGTAGATGGATCTTTAACAACATATCTTGACGATGATGTTATTAATAGTACAATCTACTACTACTATGTTACAGCTATTTATCCTGATGGCTCTGAATCAGGTCCAACAAATACAATCTCCGCAACCCCAGTTGAGTGGGTTGAGCTTTCATTAGATAATGGATATTCCCTGTCAGGGCAGATGGACACACTTGACTTTTACATAAATAATGAAAGTGATCTAGGTTTATTTTATTTTGAAATAATGGACTATCCCAATGTTTTGAATGGTCTAAACATACTTTCAACTGAGAGAACTGAATCTTGGGCTTTAGAAATTGCAGACCAAGGAGATGGAACAATTGCAATTACTGGGATTAGTATCGGTGAGCCTCTTTTACCAGGAAATGGACCAGTTTGTAGAGCTATTTTATACCCTGATGCTGAAGAAGAAATGGTTGTAAACCTTTCTTTTACTAGTGGCACTTCAATTCAAGACGTTAATTACATTGATTTAAATTGGACTGCCGAAGGAGGCATATATGAAGTTGGTATAGAGACTCAGTATATTAACTTATATGGCGGATATGCTCTCTCAGGAGAAGAAACAGCTGGTTCAGTTTTCATGGAGACAACACAACCTGTTTACGCTATCGAATTTGATATCTTAGCAGATCCACCTTTTATTACTGGTACAGATATTAATTTTAGTGAACTTCTAAATTTAGAAAATTGGACTGTATCAGGGTCGGATTTAGGTATTGGTTATAGAGTTACAGCTTATGATAATACTTTATCTAACCCAATAAGTCCTGGAGTCCGACACCTTGCAGATATTAATTATAATGTTTTAGATCAAATTCCTGAAGCTACCATTGTTAATATATCTGTCTCTGATCCAATTTTAGCAGACATGAATAATCTCTCTATGGTCACAGAAACAACTCCACATGCATTTTATATTGGTACTCCTCCAGCGGGGTGTACAATTGAAAATGCAACAGGACAATTAATACCCGGCGGTACAGGAGTATTTGAAATCCATATGGAGAATACAGAAACAATTAATATTTTAGAGTTTGAAATACAAGATATGCCAAACAATATGGCAGTAACAAATATTACTGGTGTAGGTAGGTTTGAAGATGGAACAATCGATGGTGGATCTGGAGAAACAGATGAAGGAAATATCTACTTCTTAGGATATGATTTTGCTACAGCAATTGAACCTGGAAGCGGAGCTATTCTCGAGATCGAAGTTGTATTCAATGAAAACATTAATAATTCATCAATTGTTTTTATGATAAATACAATTTCTGCGGGAGATGTGAATGCGGTCCCAGTTACGATTTTAGCTGATAATTTTGGGCAGTTCTCAGGATACTTAAATACAATATCTACAGGACCAGTTCCACAAGATTTCCAATTAAATCAGAACTATCCAAACCCATTTAATCCTAGTACAATTATTAGTTATAGCTTACCATACAAGTCAGATGTGAAGCTGAATGTTTATGATATGAATGGTAAAAGAGTAAATTCATTAGTTAATCAAACTCAAGAAGCTGGCACACATAACATCTCATGGAGAGCGATAGACTTTAGAGGAAACTCAATAAGTGCAGGCGTCTATTTATATAAATTAGAAGCTGGTGGAAAAGTATTTACAGAAAAAATGGTATATATGAAATAATTTAGTTTTTGTGATACTAAATATGCCGCGGTGGTGGAATTGGTAGACACGCCAGATTTAGGATCTGGTGCACTTTGTGCGTGAAGGTTCGAGCCCTTTCCGCGGTACAAAATTAGAAACCCTATTTATTTGAATAAATAGGGTTTCTAATTTTTAAACCTATCGTAAAAATGTCGATTAATTATTTTAAGTGGATCATTTTTCTTGAAGAGCTAAACTCTTTTGAATAAATAGATAGGAAATACATTCCAGATGGAACTGGTTTTCCATTATCATTTAATCCATTCCATATGATTTTGTGTTGTCCAGCTTGTTTAAATTCCTTTAAAGGTTTAAAAACCTCATTACCAGTTATATCATGAATTGCTATCTCAATATACGATGCTAATGGAAGGTCGTACTGAATAGTTGTAGTAGGGTTAAATGGATTTGGGTAATTCTGATATAATTCAAATTTGGTGGGTAGCCCATTATAGTCATTTTGATTGAGTAAATTATAATGAATAATAAGAGAATACCTTGAAGTTCCAATGATAGGATATGGCTTTAATATTTCGCTAGTAGTTGGATTAAAGCTTCCTCTTGGTTCGATAAAAAGATTTAATCCACTTGTATTACTAATATCCAATTCATTTCCTATTAAATTGTCTAATAAACTTATTGATATATGGTCAGGTAAACTTAGTTCTAGTAATGACATTGTTGCATTTGTTTCATTTGTTACAAAATATCCAGATGAATCAATATTTAAAAATAGTATATCTAATGGAATTGTAATGGATTCTTCATGGTGTAGGGGTAAGTGATTTATCTTTAAAGGAATATCATTTGATAAGGTCATAGCAACCAACCGTGGTGAAATCTCTAAAGGTAATAATTTTTTTCCATCTGAAATGTCAGAGTTTATATTCCCGTTTATCCCAAATGTTAGATAGACTTCATCGATATAATTGTTCGATGAAAAACTTAAGGTAAGTTTACCCGAGTCCTCATGGTCATTCCTTTGCCTAATTAATGTACTAGAGCCAGTCGCAATATCTTCTTCTTCAATTGTAAAACTACCTATCCCACCACTTGCTTGAATCCAAAAACCTTGGAATGGAGCAATCAAACCATTACTTAAGTCACCGGATGATCCATTCCACATTTTCCAACTTGCAGTAGAATTATCCCAAATCGAAATAACATTTGAAAGATTATTTTTGGAAATATCATTCCAGCTTATTGTTTTAGTAAATGGATTACCTGCTAAGTAATAATTATCTTGCGGAATAGAACTTTTTGAAACACTTCCAGTATTCTGAGTGCCAGATAAAAAAAGATCAACAGGAAGATCATTGTTTCCATCAAAATCTATATCATTAAAAACATAAATGAGGAAACCTTGTCCTGCATTTAAAGACTGAGTTGATATATTCGTAATAGGTGTCCAGCTTTGCTGAGCAAGGTTTAATATCCATATATTTGCATTACCATCCGTAGCATCTCCACCAGATATTCCTTGAATCCAAAGCTCATCTAACAAGTCTTCAAATATAGTCCCTGAGACTGGACTACTCAACATTCTAAAACCAGAATTACCACTTATAGTTATATTATGGAGAGGAATCCAAGTATTTCCAAAAGTAGAACTTAAATCCCAATCATGTCCAGCAGTCCAATTAATATTCCCATCCTCATAAGCGCCAATATCTGGTGAACTACCATTATTAGTGTAGGTATCTGTTATTCCAGGTATAGAAATTCCAGCATCAATAAGTGGAGAGCTGGCTGCTGGAGAGAAATCACTATTTGATGTATCAGTTAAGACACTATTTAATGTTACACTCTCATTATATCCATTCCAATTATTGCTGTATGTTCCAAAATCAATAGTTACATTATTGGTTCTGTGATTTGAAATTTTGTCTGCAGCATTATTTTTAATGATAGATGTAGAATGATCATCGTTATTAATTTTTAGAACAATAATATCGTTTTTACTTCCGGAGTTTAAAACAGTATTGTTATATATTTTGTGATTATTTCCTTTTACCATAATCCCGCCACTTTCACAGTTCCACGCTAAATTATGATGCATTATTCCATTTGTTCCGTCAGCAGATCCGCTATGATCAAATCTCGCACCATACTTCTCTGTATCATGAAGCCAGTTGAACCTACATATAGCCCCATCTTGCTGGTCTTCCATAAATTGAATCATAGAACCATCACTTTGTAAGTGGCCTGTATCATACAGATTGTTATATTCTATCAATCCAGCATTCCCAATCATTACAGTAGCAGAACCACCAGTTTTATGAACCGTATTTTTTCGAAAAACATTGGACGTACCATTCATGCGAATAGTCAGCATGATACTGCTATTATCTGCTACGGAATAATCAATTTTATTAAAATAGCAATTATCTAATGTATCTGTTCCACCCCACATCTCTACAGCAGTTCCATCTGTATTCCTGAAAGCACAATTTCTAATAGTACTACCAGAACTACCTGAAGCAAATTTTGTCATTTCTGGCTCTGTGTCCACAATTCGTAGCATTCGTTTTGAACAACTAGGATACATGAAGTTACACCCATAAACTAAACAATTATCACCGTTGGAGAAGTAGACTGTTGTTGCAAAAAACTCTAAATTTTTAATTTGAACATATTTTGACCCTGTAATAGTAAATGCATATGATTGAATTTTTCCTCTAAACTCTAGTTTATTTGGATTAATTCCATTTTCAGTATAATAATATAGAGAGTCTTGATTGTTGTGGGTATCATACCACCATTCACCACTTTGATCAAGAAATTCACGTCGGCCTTCTAAATAATAGTAGTGATGTTTTGTTTTCCAATTTGGAACGGTTGAATAGTTAAAGGTACCCCCTGAGTGATTTGTCACAATCCTAGACCATGTTCTAAAAGATCCTAAATTAAGTATAGCAATTGCTTGTTTATTACTCTCATCAAGATCAAAGCCAGTAGAGCTAAGATTAATATTTGTTCCTTGTGAGTTTGTAAAAGGTTTATCTATAATTGTCCCATTAGAATATGCATTTTCATCATCATCTATTGTTCCTTTTGCCCAAAAATTATCATTGTCCCAAATTGTATCATCATCAAACTTAGCATTTGGCCAACGAGCCATAATTTGTTCTTCCCAATTCACAAATAGTTGCCAAATATCCGATGTTAATTTTGTTCTCCATATATTTGAAGATCCAACTTGAGTCCATGATGAGTTTATTGGTATGGTTCCATCCATTATTACTCTTTCATTATTGTAGTTTGTAAATATTATTGCAGACCCTGAAGAACCATTTAAATTATCGATAGTCACACTTTCATGATATCGACCTTGGCGTATATAACATATATCACCCGAATTCATTACGCTTGCTGCTTTGGAGACAGTTTTAAAAGGCTTTGCAAGGGTAGTTCCATTATTCTCATCGTCACCATAAGAGATTGCAACGTAATAGTCAGTAGCTGATAGATGGGTGACGGCTACAGTAATATAAATAAGTTTTTGTATTGCTGGAGTCAATTTTCTAATCAAAAAAGACATTTAGAATTCATTTCTATTTTATTGAAAATATTAAATAGTAGTTTACAATAGAAAGATTAGCCTTATTATATTATATAGTATAATAATAATTCCTATTGCAATAGAAATTCTAGCGATAATTCGAATTAAGCTACTGTTGAAATTCATTTTTATCTTGATTTAATTGCTCGAACAATCTGAGAGAATTCCATTTATCAAAAACTTCATTTAAAAGATCTACATATTCATTGTAAATTCTGTAAATAATATTTTTTTTATCATTAATTCGATTATCAGTATCCATTTTTAAATCGCCAATTAACTCTAACATAACTTCTGCAGATTCTTTTTCTTTTATTATCCAACTAATAGGTTCATTGATAGATGCTTGAACAATTTTGTTTTTTTCTTCATTTTGAGTTATGAGAATAGGTATACCTGAAAGTTTTATTCGATTAATTAATGTAAGGGTAGTTTTTTCTTTTATTTTTAATTCTTTTGAGAGCTCTTTAATAGAAAGCTTTTTTGGGTAGGCTTTGAAGATTAGATGTAGTATTTTTGAAGAAGTCTCATCTATTCCCCTTCTAGCAATTCTTTTTTTATTATTTGAAAAAGTCGAAATCATATGAATCTTTAATAATATATATTGCACAAAATTTAAATATATATAATTACGCCATGGCTACTCATATTTATTAAAATACTACTCATTTGTTTTTGTAAATTTCAAAATGATAGATAATAAATTTTATACTTTAGTAATAATGTTTTTATTTAGTCAAGTAGTAATATGCTCGACTGAAGAATTTGATGAAAAGCCAACCACAAGGAATCCTGATTTTGCATTAATAGATTCTTTAGTCGATTATAAATATGCACAACCTGAAAGAGCTATTACATTTGCAAGGACGGTCTTGCAAAGAAAGAAATATGCTACTGGAGGTTTTCCAAAGATCGAAAGCGCATTCTATAATCATTTAGGTGAAATTTATCTTCGAATGAATCTACCTTCACAAGCTTTATCTTATTTTATTGAAGCAAAAAGGTTGCTCCCTAAGACTAAAACTCCATGGCTAGATGTTCAATTTGGAAATGTCTATTACAATCAAGATATGATGATAAAGGCAAAAGAAGCTTATGGGAAAGCTCTTGATATTTTTTCTAAAACTAAAATTTCTGGAGATAGACTCGATGGAAAAAAGACGGGTGGAAACTCCATTGCAGGAATTGCAACGTGTTATAGCAATCTTGGTAAGATAGAAATACAATTAAAAAATTATGAATCTGCATTATCATATTTTGAATTAGCTTTGGAAATTAGAAAAGATTTTTATGATAATTTGGATAGCAATAGGGACATTCAATTTAACGTTTTAACGGGTGTACTGTACCAGTATTATTTGCTTGCAGAACTATATCATATTTGGGAAATGGATGATTTAGCTATGGAAAAAATTTCTTTAATTGATAGTATAGCTATTCCCATTTATAATAAAAATAATCTGGATCCACTTCCTAGCCAAGATAAAGGGTTAAGGTTGATTTATCGTGTATTAGGTCTATCAAACGATATGAAAATAATTATTAAAACAAATGAAAAAAAATATAAACAAGCTAAACAAGCATCTATTTTAGCAAATATGTTTTTGAAAGATTGGCCTATTTATCTTTCTAGAAGCTATTCAAATAGTGCAAGGATGTATTTTGAGCAAGATAGTTTATATAAATCATTGGAACATATCGATGCAGGGATTCGGGTGTGTCAATTAAACGGTTTAGGCTTTGAAGAATTGGAACTCCTCAAATACAAAATGGAATTATTAGAAAAAAGCAATTTAAACAAAAGTGCAATTGATATTGCATCAAAAATATTAGATAAGAAGATCATTATTGAAAAGATGCAAATGTCTGATATGGTAGAGAGCGTTGAGATTAAATCTGAATTATACCAAAGTAGAAATGAGCTTTTAAAATCAAAAAGAAGACAAACCCTACTTCAGATTCTAATAGGTGTTTTAATATTAATTACTGGCTTAATTATAATTTCTTATAGAAATAAAAAAAGATATTCTGAGCAAATTGCAATTATCAATGAGCAAGAAAATCAGATTACTCAAGTTGAATTGAAAAATAAAGAAGCTGAACTAGTTAATATCTCTACTTTTGCTCTATCAAAAAATGACCTTTTAATTAATATTATTAAAGAATTAGAATATCACATAACTCTCATAAATGATAAGGATGATCAAAAATCTTTAAAACCATTAAAAAAGAAAATTCAGAGCTTTATTGATGATGGTATAGATTGGGAGGATTATAAACTTCAATTTTCTAATGTTTTTCCTAATTTTGTCGACTCATTGATAGCAAATAATCCAGATATTACAAATAATGATATCAAGTTATGTTGTTATCTAAAGATGAATATGAATACAAAAGATATAGCGCAGCTTTTTGGCTTAACTGTCAGAGCCATAGAGAATAAACGATATAGACTTAGGAAAAAGCTTTCATTAGAAAAAGATGTTAGTCTTATGTCCTTTATAAATAGCTTAAAATAGCTATGTATTTAATTTGAGTAGTTTTGGCGTAGTATTTATGTAGTATTGGAGTAAGGCTTTTTGTAACTACTTATTCTTAATTTCTTCTAACTAAAAATGAGTTTTAATTTAAAATGAAAGTAAAATATCTAATTTTATTCGTCCTTTACTTACTCATCAGTTCCTGTGAGGATGTTGAAGTTGCATACCCTGGAAATAATCAATCTACCAGAGCTGTTGCTCCAAATGGTACTGCTGACTGGTTAATTGCGCAAGTGAATGGCGTTGGGCAATTACCCGAAAATTCAGCTGCAGGGATTGATATAGCAACCTTGAATGCTGAAGATGAAAATCCAGATGATGAGTTTTCTTATTCGATTGCAAGTCAGACTATTGGCAATACTTCAGGTGATTATTTCAGAATTGAGAAAGAAGAAGATGGAGATTTTAAACTTGTTTTAAATAATAGTAGTATTAACTATGAATCTCTAAGCGGTGTAAAGGTAGTTACGATTAATATTTCAGTTGAGGATGATAGTCCTGATAAATTAAAAAGTGATTTTTCATTGGAAGTGGAAATAATTAATGTGAATGAGTCCCCTTATTTTATTAACCTAAGCTCAATTACCCCTTTCGCTGATGAATATGTTGAATTTTCTTCTGGAAATTTAATTTGGGATGATATAGACGAAGGTGATAATCCAATTTTAAATACACAAGGTCCTGGCTGGTTAAATATAAGTAATGAAGGTTTGTTTAGTGGGTCACCCTCATCTTCAGATGTGGGTGTTAACTCATTTGTTTTGACCATTTCTGATGACGATAATCCACCGATCTCTGTAAGTGAGGAAGTAAATATTGAAGTAAGAGAGAATGTCGCTCCAATTTTTGAAAACGCGCCCTCATCACTATCAATTAAGGTAGGTTGTTATGATACAAATGAAAGCATTGTAAATCTAAATTGGCGAGATCCAAATAATGATGCTCCATATTTTTCTGGTAATGATTTGGTTTCATTTAGTTTTAATGAAAATATCTCCTGGTTAAATATTTCTGATGATGGAAATATATTTTGTGTTGATGCTCCTCAAAATACAGATGCGGCTGTTTCTGAAATTGAAATTACCATTGCTGACAATAGGCCGAGTAATCCAAAAAGCACAACAAAATCATTTGATGTTACAGTAATAGCAAATGATGCACCAAGTTTCACAAACCTTAATGGCTTTGCAGATGAAATGGATTCAGGTACAGAATATATCTTTGAATTGGAATATGATGATCCAAATGACGATCTTCTCGCATTTGAATTGAAGTTTGCTATTGGTAATAATGTATTTGATTCTGATCAATTAGGGTGGGTTAGTATTGATAATTCAGGAGAAATCACTCTAAGTCCAACATCGAGTAATGCTGGAGATTATACGATCAGTTTTATTATTTCAGATGAATGCTTTGAAGTTTCAGAAGAAAAATCTTTTACAATTAGATAAATTAAAAAAAAGGAATTAACATGAAGTTGAGATCAGATATTAATGCAATGACCGCCCTTGTTTATGGAGGAGCAGCATTCTTACTTGTTATCGTAGGGTTTAGGTCTATTCTAGCAACATTAGGAGATCATGTTGGTGTGATGACTTACTTATCTATTGCTGCACTTGGTTTAGAATTTGTACTTTTAATTTTATACGCAAAGGCTATTTATAACTTGGGTCCAGATTCAGGTGAAAGTAAAGTCAGCGCTGGGGCAAGTGTTGCGAACATGGATAGTAAAGAGATATCAGAGTTAACCAAAGCAGTAATAAAAGTTGCTGAAATGGGCGAGGGTTTAGCAAATCTCTCAAATGGGAAAGTTCGTGATGAAGTGAAAAAAGAGGTTAATGATATTCTTTCGAAAGCAATTAAGAAATAGGTCTATAAAATGAAAAAAGTAGAAGTCTATTTTCTAATCAATCTTGGTGCTATACTTAGCCTGTTTGCTATTGAAGGTGAGCTGTCTATTTATATGCAAAGACAAGATGATATTTTAAAGAATGTTGCTCAAGATAAGCTTCAAACGCTTGTTGAAATAAGCAATGTTGAATCAAATTATGATGATTCCGATTATTACAGGTTATTTTTCGATGTTGAAGGACAATATGAACAAGGTTCAATCGAGTTTAATCCTAGTTTTACTACTCCAATTGTAGAGGTTGATGGCGACTCGATAAAAGTAGATGATTCATATGTATGGGAATTGGATTCTGTTAATATCGAGCCTTATACAGAAGAGGGGGATAAAAATAGATATGTAGCTAAGGTCAAGCTTGCATCCATTGAGGATAACTATCTAAATCAACCCTTTGATATAAACCTAGGTGTGAATTTCATTCCCGCTATTGACACTGTTACTTACGCAAAATGGACAAAGGCGTTTGGAGATTACACAGTTACAGACAAATTGTTGAAGATAATCGATGATGAAGTTTCCTCAAAAGGAAGCTTTGAAATGGAGAGGGAATTTGACACCCCGGTAACACTGATTTATATGGATGGTCAGCAAGCAGAGTTTTTTGTTTTGTTTGATAAAGAAAAGTATACTGTGTTAAGAGGTTTGGATTGGGAGATTCCGTTCAGTATTGGTGGGGTGAATTCTGAAGCTGATTTTGATATTGAGATATCAAGTGGCAAAGATTTAGTAAAAGAGTCTCAACCAGGGTTGCCAAGATCATTTATCAAAGGTAAAGGTACGAGTGATGGAACTGTTGAAATTGTTGGGCTGAGGAAAAGAGATAAAAAATCTAGTATTACTAAGGCTAAGATAGTAGTAGTGGATCCACAGTATAGTTCTCCAACTGAAGACAAAGAAATTTACATTGGAGAGCAGTATGTTTTTGATAGCAGAGTTAAAGATGTAGACAGAGATAGAATTTCTGTGAAAATTTCTGGATCTGCGGTAAACTCAAAAACTTTTAACTCTTACGAAGCAAAATTAAAACCTAAAAGTCGAGGAAAAGTTAAATTCCAAACTTTTGTTGATGGGAAAGCTGTAAAAGGATTATTTCGTGAAGTTTCTGTAAAGAAAATTCCACCGCCTAAGCTTGAGTTTAAGCGTTTAGGAAAAGGATCAAATAATATGATGGTTACAGTTACAACATATGGAAATAATAATGGTAAAAAAGCTGTAGTCCCTCTCTCTGGTATTTATGGAAAACTAGACGAAGAGCAAGCTGAAAAACGGGTTGGAAATCGAAGAGTTGTTAAATACAGCTTTGAAATGGACGAGCCACAATTTGGAACAACCACTGAGATAAGAATAAAAGTTGTGGATAAATATAAAGCAGAAACTGTCTCAGACAATGAATTTGAATATTATGATTAAAAAACACCATATTTCTACTCTCTTATTTTTAAGTAGCACTCTATTATTTGGTCAAAAATCAATCTACTGGGAAGTAGCTGATCCTGTTGTGAACAGCGAGTTCATCGAATCTTATATTAATAGATTGATTGAGGTTGATAAATTTGAGCAAAATACCATTCAAGCTTCTCATACAATCATTGTCCAAATGGATATTGAAAATGATAAAATTAGTTTAGAAAAACTCAAAGCTAAAAATTATCAAATGGGAGAGTACCAATCTTTTGATATGGAAGAAATTGAAAAGATGGATCCTGTCCAGATTAATACATTAATGTCGCGAGAGTACAAGTGGAAAGATGTAAGTCGAAGAGATTTGTCTGAGTTAGAAGCTTTTAGTACTGTAGATAATGTATTTCAAGAGCGTAGTTTTAAAGATGCTAGAGATGCATTTTGGTGGTCGAATTCTCAAATAAGCGTCAGTACTGCTCAGAAGGTTTTTATTAGACAGAAAAGTAATAGTCTTGCATTTCGTTTGGAGAAGGGTTTTCTTGACCTTGGACTGTCAAGAGAATTGTCTGAAAATTTGATTTTAGGCATTTCAAATGATGTTGTGAGCTCATATCTCATTATACCTGGAGCAACTAATTCTACAGCTATGGGTATTGGGCATCCTTTAGAAGGAAATTTAGGCTTTGGCTTTAAGTTTGACACTCATACTCTTGGTGGTCAGGTTAACTATATGGATGTCGATGGTCAGGATTATGACTATTCAAAAGTTTTTAGCAGAAAACATTTGGTGATCCCATCAAGTAGTGGACTATTATATTGGAGCAATACTTTCCAAATTAATAGAAATGTTGATTCCAAGTATGGTAATAAAGTTAAAGATCAAAAAAAAGAAAAAGCCAAAGCAGAAAAAGCAATCTCGAAATCTAGAGAATGGAATACTGGATCAGACAAATTTAATGGAGTATTTCAGGTAATGGAAGAAGAGACTGTTACTTTTATTGTTGATAGAGATAATAAAGCACACAAGTTAGCAGAAAAGGGTAAAGAGTGGACGACAAAATCAGGAAGTGTTGTTAAAGCAGTTTTAACAAATAGAAACCCCAAAGAGATTACCCTGTTAAGAGCAAAGGATAATTTTAAAATTGTACTAAAATTAAGAGATCTATCCGAAGAGGATCAATCTTTTGTTGAAAGTTTAAAGTGGGATGGTAAAAAAACAAAAACTCTATCTATTGAGCAACTAAATCCCTCCGATCAACAGCTTATTAGAGCAGCGACAGGGACTGTGAAGGCAAGAAGCGGTAAAGGTCGTGAGCTAAAAGTCAGTGAACCATTTGCTTCAATGCGGTTGAAAGCAGGTCTTGCATTTACTCAATTTGTTCACGCTAGAGTTTTTGAAGATAATTTAGTATCGGTAATTGATCGTACGTCTGGCTCTAATTCATTAGGGTTTTATGCAAAAGTTGAGGGAGTGACAGATAGTAAAAGCTCCAAAGGGTATATCCAAGTAAATGTAGCAGGTAATGGATTTAAGGCATACGGGTTGGGTTTAGAGCATAATGTATGGAAAATGGTTAATTTAGGAGTGGATTTGACTCTTTACCCTGATAACAGTTTTATCGAATTTAAAAATGATCGAAATAATCCAGAAGATAAATGGAGATGGTATCCAGGGAGTCGCCCAGATGAAAATGGAAAGGGCGGAGGAACTCTTTTCTTTTCTCCTTATATTACTGTGAACTTCTAAAAACGGAACTTATATGACTCTAGTATTTAAATATTTTACAATTTTAGCTTTTTCATCAACGCTTATTTTTAGTCAAAATGAGTTAAAATTAAAAAAAGACAAAGCGCAGGTTACCGAGGATGAAAGCATTAAAATAGATGTCTTAAAAAATGACGGAATTAAAGATAAAAGTAACCTAATAATTAAGATTGAAAAACAAGCTCAAAAAGGAGTTGCCGTACTATCTGGGAAAATGATCGAGTATACCCCCAATAGTAATGAAAGTGGATCAGATAGTTTTACATACTCAGTTGATATTGGTACTGGAGCTGGTACAGCTGAAGTCTCTGTCAAAATTAAATCAGTAAATGATGAACCCACCGGACTTAGTCTTTCTAGTAAGACAATTAAAGAAAATAAACCTGAAGGGACATTAATTGGTAAGCTAATTGTTGATGATCCAGATATGAATGATACTTTCAACTTTGGTCTATCTAGAGATAGTAAAGCAGATTTTCGAATTGATGGTGAAAAGTTACTTTCAAAAAGATCATTTGATTATGAGGAGCAAAGTAAATATAATTTATCAATACAAGTATCAGACGCAGCAGGTGAATCTAATGTTTTTGATATAGCAGTGAATATTGAAAATGAAAATGAAGCTCCAAAACTCATTGGGGATAAAGACTTAAACATTAATCACCCGGAAGATGCGGGAAAAATTGTGGCAAGAATTCAAGTAGAAGACCCTGATTCTGACCAATCGGGTCTTAAATACAAGCTTACTAAGAGTCTAGATAAGGAACATTTTAAAATCACTCGTAGTGGCGATATCTCATTTTTAAAAGAGCCGGATTTTGAAAACCCAAAAGATAAAAATAAAAATAATACTTATAATGTTTCATACAAAGTAACAGATAGTAAAGACCCTTCCCTTTCCATTGAAGGAGAAGTTACTATTAATCTTCTTGATGCTGAGGAAACAGAAGTTAAGGCTTTGGACAAAAGGAAATTTATTGCTTGGTCTGTAGATCATCAACCATATCACATTTTGATGGAAGAAGCCGTAGAGGATTATTTGAAATTAAAATATTCTGATGATTCTATTGATGAGGCAGTTGATGATGGATATGGTGCTAGTATTCAGGAACTAAAGCCAACAGATCAAATTATTATTGTTCAGCAAAAAGGTAATAATAGTGAAATTTATGAAATTTGGTATGGTAACGGATTAGACTATACCATAATCGATAGAGAAAAAGTGGATTGGATTTTTAGTCAGGATATACAATCTGTTCTTGTCACAAAAGATCAATATCTTAATAGTGATTCAGAGACAGTATTTCATAAAAGTGAAAGTGATAGATTGATGGCTAGCTATGGAAATGAATTTTCTGTCTGGCACTCCAATAATTTCAAAATGTCACTTGCTTCCTTTTCTATGAGATCGAATTTATTGCAATACGCATCTAATATGCGTGTAGGAAATAAATTAATAGGAATTCCAGGTGAGCTTGGTGCAGGGGCAGAATTTGGTATTGCGACACAACGATCAGAATTTGGTTTTCGATTGCCAATTTCATTTGATTTTGCAACATCTAATTCTGATGGTATTGATTTACCAGAAGCTGATAATTTAGGGTTGTATGCACGTGGAAATATTGAAAATTTATTTTCAACTAATACTGATTTTCATGGATTGATTGGGTTTTCTTTTTATTCACCAAGTGTTGGTAATGTTTTAAGTTCCCCTAAAGATTTAGAAAGTGACAGTACAAAGTGGGGGGCTATAAACGACTCCACTGAAAATATTAATATTTTAGATAGCTATGCTTTATTTGGTGCGACTGTTCAAGTTCCAGTAAATGCACCTTTTATTGGTCGCTTAACCGCAACACCGGGTATTCATTACATAAAGATAGCCCACCGTTTAAAAGATAAGCGCTATTCAGCAGATGATGACTTGTATGAAAGGCTTTATTATAATCAAATGTTTGAGCAAAATGATAGTACTTTGACTTTCAATTCAGAAAAATTAAATGATGAAAATGAATCTTTTACATCTCTATCATCTTTTTACTTACGATTTGATCTACTAGGGAAAATAGGGGAAAAGCCTAACGTAATTGAGAGATTATCATTCTTGGATTTCATTAAAATTTCCAATGTCCCTTTTTATGAGGTTTCATTACAGTTTATTCCCGGTTTTAATACAATCAGCACACTGAATGTGAATTTCTCAGACCAATTTGGCATGTCTTTGACACGTTTGTCTTCCGATGATGCATTAAAAGGAAATTGGATGCCAGAATCAAAACTTTGGTTTGGATTTAATTATCGTGCTAATTTTTAAATCCTAGATTCTTTATTTGAGGACTAAAGTAAAGAGAATTTTTTTTAATTAAAACCTGGACAAAGAACTAAATGCTTTTTAGAACTTGTTACATAATACTTTTTCTTTTTTCTTTACTTAATGCACAAACATCTATTCTTGACTCTAAAGAGCTTGGTATTACAAAACCTAAGAAGCTCATAGAAGCAATTCTTGGTGATAATATTGAGGCTCCAGGTGGATCTGCAGTTATCCTAGATGCTTCAAAATCAAGGCCTAACAATGGATCCTTGACCTTCGAGTGGTCTTTTCCTGAGAATCTTATTTTTGAAGATGATTATGAATATGATAAATCCCAAACAGTAATAACTTATTCATCTGAAGAATTAAAAGAGGTTCCTTTTCAAAATAAAACTAGTATTAAAACACTTGTTACTAGAAATCAATATATAGAATTAGACCTTCCAAATTATACAACAGCTAAAACTTTTTCAATTATTCTCAAAGTTCAAAACCATGTAGGTATGAAAGACTTTGATACATTATTTGTTAATCTAATACCTCCTATTAAAACTAGCTTACAAGTGGTTGATGTTGGAGATGAATATTTATCCATTCAGGATAGCTCTGAGTCCGTTGGAGTCGAGTTAACAGAAACTATAATAGATGAATCGTTACTATCTATACAACCAATTAATAAAAATTTATTTAAACCAAGAGAAATTGATTTGATTAACTCTCTTATTTTTAATGAGATTAAAAACAAAGGATTTGATAATGTTTTAAATCCAAATAGGTACATATCAGAAGAGATAAAATTAAATAGACTTTATGAAAGATTTAAAATTGTTAAGGATACTGTAATAACTGAAAATAATCCTAGTGCACCAGCTGGACCATCTCTTATCCAAAAAATCCAAAGTTTTTTTATTAAAGATAAAAATAATGATTCCCTAAAAACCACAACAACAGAAGATACATTAAATATTGTAATAAAAGGAAAAGATGACTCTAATCTTGAAGTCGTATTAGCTGATGAAGAGGATCCTGATCTAAAAATAGATTCATTAAGTAATGACTCAACTGTAGTAACAGACTCAATCAATACGGAAAATTTATTTAGCCTAGGGTTTTTTAAGTCCTTTTTTCAAAAATTTTCTAAAAAACAGGAAAATAATGTTATCTTAAAAGATAGTACCTCTTTAATTGTCGATGATTCTTCCGTTGTTAAAAATATTACAAATAATGATATTCCTGTAACGGATATATCAGAAGAACTAAATAAAACCATTGAATATGATTCATCCCTTGTTTCAGCTGTTACCTATGATACCACTATTGTTGTAGACACACTGAAATATAATGTGGTCGTGGACACAACACTTTTCTATAATTTTTCCTGTGCCTCAGACTCTTGTGCAGGAGAAAATGCAATTTTAGAAGGAGCTGGTAAAGTTTTAACTTGGGGTCTAAACGATGATTCTGAGTTGGAGTTCCGTTATTTCTCAGTAGCAAATCTTTTTAACGAAGATGTTCATTTTGATTGGGTAATCAGCAATGTCCAATTAAACCCTAGCTCAAAAGAAAAAATAATTTATCCAACCACTCTAGCAACAAGTATCACTGGTAGTCTTTTTGTCGGAGAAGCAAACTCAAATAATATATTAGAAATAACAAAAGACCAGAATGCTCAAATAGTTGTAGAAGGGAATATTTTGAATGAAGAGCTTTCAAAACCATCAGGAATGGAAATAGGTTCAAACCAGGAAATATATTTTTCTGATAAATATAATAATAGAATTCTAATTAATTCTGGAGAAAGCTTCAGAACTCTTGTCAACAGTAAGAGTAAGTATAATAATCAAGATAACTCTTCTCCAATGGACCCTTCTTCAGTACGAATAGGACCAAATGGAGCAGTTTATGTATTATTCGATAAAGATGGATCGGTTTATAAGATTGCTAAAAGAGAAATTAGCACTATTCTAAATCCTAATTTACTAGATGGGATTGATGATTTTGCGATTAATTCAAAAGGTGAAATTTTCATTTTAAGTACTGAAATGAAAAAAATCTATAAAATCATCAATAAAAATGAAATTATAACTATAGCTGGTTTAGACCGTCCTGATAAGAATAGAAAAATATATATGAAGAGGAAAGGTCCTAATTCTTTGAGCTTTTCAGGAACTGCATTAGAACCTGCTCTTATGAATGATGTTCCTTCAAAAAAAATTCCATTTGGAAACCCTGTTAGTATTGATATTGATTTAAATGATAATCTTTACATTGCAGATGATGAATATGGAACCATTAGGAGAATTGATAAAGAGGGTACAATAAGCACATTTTTTGGGCCTAGCGATGAATTAAAAGGTGTTTCTCAAATTAGACTAACAAATGAAGAAAATTTTCAGATATATATTTCAAAACCATTTGCCCATGAATTAAAAAAGATTAGTTTGAGTGAAATTTCTCCATGGGTTAAAAAATCAACCATTGATCACCCTAGGTATATAATTCAAGAAAAGGGTGTTTATGGACTTGAGGATCAATTAAATGAATCTCTCTCGTTCACATTAGATGAGATCTTACCAAAAGTAAGAAAAACGTTTTTGGAGCGAATTAGTAATCAAAATAAAAAGGTTACTAAATTTATGGGAAAGAATCCACTTTTCTGTGGTCTTTTATTACTACTTGTGAATCAAGGTGTCGCAGCTAGCCTTGAAGATCCACCTAAATTACCTCCAGATTTTCCATTTTAATTAAATTTTTAATTCATTTATTATGAAACACTTCTTAAGGAGTTCATTATGAATAAGCTCTTATTAATATTTGTTTTATTTACCTATGTCCTTAACGGGCAAAAATATAAAACTAATAATCAAAGTTTATTTAATTCAAAAAATAAAATAAATACAGCCGAAACTTTAAGTTCTACAGTTCCAAGGTTGCTATCCTATCAAGGCCTCTTAACAAAAACAGATGGCAAAGCAATCAAGGATGGTAGTATAGAGGTAACTTTTAGGTTATATACATCTTTGGAAGAAGGGGTTCATTTTTGGGAAGAGGTGCAAAATGTTGTTATCGAAGATGGTATCCTCACTGCTGTTTTAGGAAAGATTATACCAATAGATATCGTTCCTGATGCATCTTTTTTAGAAGTAGAAATAAATGGTACAGTTCTTTCACCTCGCCAAGAAATGACTTCTTCATTTTATTCTATTATCTCAGATACTTCAAAATACTCCCAAGGTGGAAATTATTTGGATCTTGATGGTTTACCAGATTTAAATATTTTTGCAAGGAAAGATACTCTTAGCAATTACACCCTAATAGATAGCCTTAATCCAGTTGCTTTGAGTGGGGATTATCTTGATTTAGAAAATGTTCCTGATTTATCAGAAGTTCTTCAAAGTGACACACTTGATTTATACGTGATGATAGATAGCCTTAATTCGTATGTTCTTCAATCAAGTTTAAGTATAGTTGCTTTTTCAAATGACTATTCAGATTTAAATAATATTCCTGACCTTAATCAATATGCGACAAAGGATACTTTGACTAATTTCATTTCAGAAGACACCTTATCCTTCTATGCTTTGAACACAGAATTAGGTTCTATTGCATTGCAAGATACTAATAATGTTAATATTACAGGTGGATCCATTTCTGGTGTTTCTGATATTTCGGTTGCAGATGGAGGTACAGGCGCTTCTGATATAGCTACTGCGAGAGAAAATTTAGGTCTTGAAATTGGTACAGATGTTCAAGGATACGATGCAGATCTAGCAGATCTAGCAGACGGTTCCTTATCAGCATCAAAAGTACAATTTTTAGAAAATATTAGTTCCGATGTTCAAGAGCAAATTAATAATTTAGGTTTAAACAGTTTAATGGACCTTGGTGTGGTCGCTGACTCCTCTGAGTTAAATTTTGTTGATGGAGTTACATCAAATATTCAAACTCAATTAGATAATAAACAAGAAATAAACTCGAACCTTACCTCGATAGTCAATCTAGATCAAACAGATGGAAATTTCATTGTGTCTGATGGAAATAACTGGACGGTTGAAAACGGAGCAGATGCGAGGGCATCCTTGAATTTAGGTTCAATGTCGACTCAACAATCAGATAATGTCACAATCTCGGGTGGAAGAGTGACGGGCATATTAGACATTGCGATTGCAGACGGGGGAACTGGCGCATCAGATATCGCTACGGCAAGAGAAAATTTAGGACTCCAAATTGGTGCTGATATTCAAGGCTATGATGCTGACCTTGCTGATATATCAAGTTTATCGCAAGCTGAGGGTAACATCATTGTTTCCAATGGGAGTAATTGGACCGCCGAATCTGGTTCTGATGCTAGAGAATCTCTTGGATTATCTATAGGGAGTGATATCCAAGGCTATGATGCAGATTTAGAAGATTTAGCAGATGGAACCCTATCTTCTAGTAAAATAGAGAATAATGAATACTTTATTACATCCTCAGGAAATGCCAATGAGGTTTGGACTTCTGATGGAAGCGGAGCAGGAACATGGGCCACTTCTACCAATACCCTCACAGGAGCAGGGTCTACAATAGATACAGAGGATTTATCAGCATCTCAAGCGGTGGTTACGGATAGTGATGGCAAAATAGCGGTATCAGATGTAACGGTCACTGAATTAAATTATGTGGATGGAGTAACATCAAGCATCCAGGCTCAATTAGATGCAAAACAATTAGCTGATTCTGATTTAGATGATTTAGCTGTATTACCTCAAAGTAATGGTAATATTATCGTCTCGGATGGAAGTAATTGGACTGCCGAATCTGGTTCTGATGCTAGGGAATCTCTTGGATTATCTATAGGGAGCGATGTTCAGGGTTATGATGCTGATTTAACAGATTTAGCAGATGGAACCCTGTCTGCTAGTAAAGTAGAGAACAATGAGTATTTTATTACATCTCCTGGTAACGCTGGTGAAGTATGGATTTCAGATGGTTCTGGTGCAGGTGAATGGGGTCTATCAGCAGGCATAACCGGAGCCGCATCTACCGTGGATACGGAAGATTTGACAGGGAAGAGAACGCTTATATCAAATATTGATGGTAAAATTGCAATATCTGACATTACATCCCAAGAACTAGGTTATTTAGATGATGTATCAAGTAATGTACAAACTCAATTAGATGGTAAACAGCCTTTGAATTCTAACTTAACAGACTTAGTTGGATTAACTCAAAGTGATGGGAATTTTATTATTTCTGATGGAGTAAATTGGACTGTAGAAAAGGGAGCAGATGCCCGGGCATCTTTGGGGTTAGGCTCTTTATCTACACAAGAATCTAGTGCCGTAGCTATTACTGGGGGTTCTATAGCCGGTATTGCAGATATTACCATTTCTGATGGTGGAACTGGAGCTTCAGATATAGCAACTGCAAGGGAAAATTTAGGGCTTGAAATTGGAACAGATATTCAAGGTTACGATGCAGACCTAGCAGACCTAGCAGATGGAACTCTATCCGCAAGTAAAGTTGAAAATAATGAATACTTTATTACTTCTTCAGGCTCAGCGAATGAGGTGTGGACATCCGATGGAAGTGGTGCTGGAACATGGGCCACTTCTACAAACGCCCTCACTGGAGCGGGATCTACGATAGATACAGAAAATTTATCAGCATCTGTAGTTGTAGTTACAGATAGTAATGGTAAAATAGCAGTATCAGATGTTACAGCAGCAGAACTTAATTATGTAGATGGAGTTACCTCCAACATCCAGACTCAGTTAGATGCAAAGGGAACAGGAATGGTTAGCTCTTTATCAGACTTGAGTGTTACTTCCACAGCAACAGAGTTAAATCTTTTAGATGGGGTAACTTCTACAACATCAGAGCTAAATATTTTAGATGGGGTAACCGCCACAGCAGCAGAACTTAATTATGTAGATGGAGTTACCTCCAACATCCAGACTCAGTTAGATGCAAAGGGAACAGGAACGGTTAGCTCTTTATCAGACTTGAGTGTTACTTCCACAGCAACAGAGTTAAATCTTTTAGATGGTGTATCTGGATTAGTTCAAGGAGACCTTACAAAGTTAGCAGCGGTTGACGCCACAGCAGCAGAACTGAATTATGTGGATGGAGTTACCTCCAACATTCAGACTCAACTAGATGCGAAGGGAACAGGAACGGTTAGCTCTTTATCCGACTTGAGTATTACCTCCACAGCGACAGAGTTAAATATATTAGATGGTGTTACTTCTACTACTGGAGAGTTAAATATTCTTGATGGGGTAACCGCCACAGCAGCAGAGCTTAATTATGTAGATGGAGTTACCTCCAACATCCAGACTCAGTTAGATGCGAAGGGTACAGGAACAGTTAGCTCTTTATCCGACTTGAGTGTTACTTCCACAGCGACAGAGTTAAATATATTAGATGGTGTTACTTCTACTACTGGAGAGTTAAATATTCTTGATGGGGTAACCGCCACAGCAGCAGAGCTTAATTATGTAGATGGAGTTACCTCCAACATCCAGACTCAGTTAGATGCGAAATCTTCTATAACAGGACTTGATGGTCTTACGGATGTTAAATCAGGTGGAAGTAATTTTTCAAATTCGATGATTGTTGGACATCAAACAACAGGTACACTTAACAATGCAGATGAAAATATTGGACTAGGTGTTGGATCCCTTGAATCGCTTACCTCTGGTGATAGAAATACTGCTATCGGGAAAGATGCAATGAATAGTAACACTGATGGTAATTATAACACTAGTTCTGGATATCAAAGCTTATATGTCAATACTACTGGTAGTTTTAATCTGGCATCAGGAAATTCAGCATTGGGGCTAAATATTGATGGAGATTCAAACACGGGTTTAGGGCATAGAGCATTAAATAGTAATACAAGTGGAGACTTAAATATTGGAGTTGGTCGAAGATCATTATATTCAACAACCACAAGTAATTATAATTCAGCAATTGGCTCTTATGCTTTAGAAGATGCCAACAGGACAGCAGATACGGATGGTTATAATACTGCACTTGGGTATAAAGCTGGTAACACAGGAACTAACGACGTAACGACAGGGAATAAGAATACTCTATTAGGAGCAAATACTGCCTCTTCAGCCGCAGCAGGAACCAATCAGACGGTTATTGGTTACGGTGCGTCCGGTACAGCGAATAATAGTGTTACGATTGGTAATAGTGATGTAACAGCATGGTATCCAGGTTCAGATAATACTGCAGATTTAGGTAGTAGCTCAGTTGAATTCAAAGATTTGTATATAGATGGTACTGCAAACTTAGATGCAGTTGATATTGATGGAGGTGCGATTGATGGTGCTGCTATAGGAGCAAATTCAGCATCAACGGGAGTATTCACAACCGTTACAGCAAGTACTTCTTTGGATGTTACAGGTTCAGCAGGTGTGATATTAGAGAATGATGAAACTATTACAAATTCAAGTGATGGAACGGTTTTGGTTACAGCAACTACCACTTCTTTAAGTGGCGACTTAACTGTCACAGGAAATGACATAACTTTTGGTAACGGAGAGACAATTTCTAACTCGACAGATGGAACGGTAGTTGTTACAGCAACTACCATTGAATTGTCCGGGAAAACTGACTTTGGTGATAATGCAATTACGGGTTATGGAGCAGATTTACAAACATTATCTGGAACTACAAAAACTCTTGCTGCAACTGACAATGGAACTGTGATTGTATGTTCTAGTGGTTCCGCGACAACGATTACTGTCGCTTCTGGTGCAAGTTTACCTGCTGGATTTAATTGTATGATTGTTCAAAGTGGCGCAGGCCAGGTGACATTTAGTGGATCAGGTACTACCTTAAATGCGAGGAATGGTTTAAAGACTGCAGGACAATATGCAATGATGACATTAGTTCATCTTGGAAGTAATGTTTTTGTTATTTCAGGGGATACGACTCTTTAGGAAGAAATATGTACTTTTTCTTTAAAAATCATATAATAAAGTTTCTTTTCACCTCTATAATTTTATTTGCTCAAGATTATGATTTGAAAACATTTCAATTTTCTCTTACCAATGAAATAATGGAGTCACAAGATTTAAAACTAAAAGGTTCGATTAGTTCAAACCTTTTTAGCACTAGTAGCAGCGATTCTATTTCTCTAAAAGGCGGGGTTATAAGTTCAGCATTAGGCTTATATTCAGAACCACCCAAACTTATTACCTTTTTTCCTGATACAATAACGCAATCTGATCCTAATGTTGCACGTGCAATTGCGACTGATTTAAATGGAATACAAAGTACAAATTTGTATATACAAATTGGTGGAAGTAAGAGAACTTTAAAACTTCCTATGGCGGTGGTTAATGATTCTATTTTTGAAGTACATATCCCAGAAAGCCTAATGACTGTTCGAAATTTTAGAACATATTTTGAGAGTGTTGATAGTATGGACTATTCCAGTTCTAGCGATTATAATACCCCATATTTAACCATTCCACAAAATGGTTTAAATATGGAATCCAGATTTAGTTTTTACCCAGATGGAATACTATCTGAAAAATGGCGCATGTTTTCTTGGCCAGGCAAACTACTTAATAATCGTATATCAACTTCGAATCTCAAAAATGATGGATATGTGATTTACTACTACAATCCTCATACAAAAAAAAGGATTAAACCAGATAGTTTAGAAACAGGCACTGCATATTGGATTCATCACGAATTTAATAAACCTATCATTTTCCAAAATTCTGATACAACAGCATCCGCGTTACCATTAGATGATTATACTATTTTATTAGAACCTGGTTGGAATATGATTGGTAGTCCATTTTCTTTTAAAACATCTTTTAACTATGACAAAAATAAAATTTCAGGTCTCTATCAATTTGGTGATTCCCAATCTGATGGATGGGCTGGTCCTTTAGAAATATTTGAACCATGGGCTGGATATGCAATCTATAATTATTCAGAAGATATTGACAGTCTTATAATAAAACCATTCCCTGATGATTCCTCTCATCAGGCTGGTAGATCTATGTCTTTAGAATGGGAAATAGCTTTGCGAGTCGAAAGTGAGCGTTACTTTGATCGAACAGGAAGAATAGGTAGAATAGAGAGCGCTTTAAATGAAAAAGACGGCTTTGATACACCAAAGTTACCTTCGATGGATAACTTCCTTAGCATATCGATGGATATTGATGGGAATGGAGATTTTAATCATAGTGCAGATATACGATCAATAGATAATATGAATGGAATATGGAATATCCGCCTATTAGGGGAAAGTAGTTCAGAACCTATAACGTTATTTGGTGAAAGTATGGTCCCCTTACCACAAGGTTTAATTGTTTCAGTCCTGGATGTTTCAAAACGTCACATTATTGATAATTTTTTATCGAATGAATACACGATAGAACAAATGACTAATCAAATTTATGATCTTAAATTTGTTATTGGAGACGAAGTATTTGTTCAATTAACTCTGATGGATTTATTAAGACAAATTCCTGAAAAATTTTCTATAAGTCAAAATTATCCAAATCCTTTTAATCCACAAACAAAAATGGATTTTTCAGTAGCACGAACAGGAAAGGTCCAAATAGTTATTTATAATCTTTTAGGCCAGAAGGTTAAAACATTAGTGAACAAATCCTTGAACTATGGTTATCATTCAGTTGTTTGGAACGGGTTAGATGAAATAGGTCAACCCGTATCTTCGGGGGTTTATTTTTCCGAGCTTCGAGCCAATGGGTTTAGAGAATCAAAGAAAATGTTACTGTTAAAATAAAATGAACTTTTTAAAAAAAGTATTAAAGATCACAATGTTTGTAACGTTTTCTTTTGGACAATTCGCGTTACCTTCTTTTCAGGCAGTTTCTAACGGTGATAATGTGGGCCCTAGAATTACGATTACTGCATCCGACGGTAGTAATACAGTGCTTAGTGGTTCCACTACAAATGATAATACTCTTACCCTCACATTCACTTGTAATGAGAATACCACAAATTTCGCTATTGGAGATGTTATTTTATCAGGAGGGAGCCTATCTTCCTTTTCAGGGTCTGGAACAACCTATTCTGCAAGTTTATCTCCCAATAGTGAAAGATCAGTAAGAGTTTCTATTCCTGCAGGGTCGTTTACGGATGGAAGAAGTAACCTTGCTTTTGGTTCGATTCCCTTTTTATGGACTTATGACAGTTCGGCACCTTTTTTTACTTCTTATCCAGTTCTGGCCTCTGATAATACGACTGTTACAATAAAGTTTAACGAACTCACATATAATACAAGTAATGGGAGTGGAGCTCTTGAGGTTGGTGATTTTTCTTTTACCCTTACGGTACCTTTGGGTGGAACTCCCGCTACGTTAAACAGCCCAACCCCAACTAGCATTTCAAAAGCAGCTCCATCATTTACAACTACTGTACTCCCGTACTCAATGGATGGTCCAGTCTCTGTAACAGTTTTTGATCTTGATTTAGATAATGATATTGATATTTTAGTACCATTAAATCCTGGTTCTAAACTTCTTTGGTACACGAATAATGGATCACAAAGCTTTTCAGAAAATATAATAGATAATTCTGTAAATAATCCAAGAGAAATATGGCCTGTAGATCTAGATCTTGATGGGGACATTGACTTAGTAGTTCCAATTGAGGGGGGAGATGAGCTAGCATGGTATGAGAATGATGGATCACAAGGTTTTACAAAAAGATCAATCGATACTGGTAATAATGGTAGAGCAGTTGCTGTTGCAGATATTGATGGTGACAATGATTTGGATATCACATTTACTACATACTCATCGTATACTTTTTCATGGTATGAAAACGATGGATTACAAAATTTTACAAAAAATAGTATTAATAGTTTTAATGTTCGAGATCCAGTTATAATAGATCTTGATGAGGATGGAGATATTGATTTTGTATCAGAAATAGATGATGGCAGTGATAAAATAGTATGGTATGAGAATGATGGATCACAAAGTTTTACTCAAAATACTATTGATGAAATTGATGGAGGACATCTAGATGTTGTGGATCTTGATGAAGATGGAGATTATGATTTAGTATTTGCAGAATATTATAATCATTTATTACTATGGTACGAAAATGATGGTTCAGAAAACTTTACGAAAAGAACTATCGATGACAGCGGAGTGACAAATGTATGGGATGTTGAAGCAGGAGATATTGATGGTGATGGGGATATTGATATTGTTGCATTAACCTCAACTAATAATAGTATTGCGGATGATAAAATCATTTGGTATGCGAATAACGGCTCAGAGTTATTTACAGAGTATACTATAGATACGGATTTAAATCATCCCTATAGATTAAAATTAAAAGATATTGATGGCGATGTAGATTTAGATATTGTAGCTGGATCAAGAGAAGGCGATCAGGTAATTTGGTATGAAAATGTAGATGGGGGATATGTTTTAGGTTTATCACTATCAGGTACGGCAGCTGGATCAGAGGCTTTGACTGTAAACCCATTAAGCAGCTCTGTATATGACTTTGGAGGAAATAGTGCTTCAAATTCACAATCCTATAACACATTAAATCTAAATGATAAGACAGGTCCTACGATGACGATCACCGCTACGAATAGTAGCAGTTCATCTGTAAGCGATGGTTCTACAACTAATGATAATCCCCTAACAATAACCTTTACTAGTAGTGAAAGTACAACCAATTTTGCCGTAGCAGATGTAACGGTATCAGGTGGAAGTCTTACTTCATTTAGTGGCAGCGGTACTATATATACGGCGACATTTACTCCCTCATCCGATGGAGCAACTACTATTGATGTAGCAGGAAGTACTTTTACGGATGCTTCTTCGAACAATAATTCTGCCGCATCACAATTTAATTGGACTTATGATGGGACAGTTCCAACTATAACTGGTAATTCTCTTGCTGCTGATAATAGCACTATCTCCGTAACGTTTAGCGAAGCTGTTTATAATACATCTTCAGGATCAGGTTCACTTGAAACCACTGATCTTACATTATCAAGTAGTGGTGGTAACGCATCTTTAAGTAGTTCAACACCTTCAAGCATATCTGCAAGCGGAAATACATATACACTAGGAATATCCCTATCTGGTACTGCAAATGGTAGTGAGACATTAATAGTAAATCCAATTTCAAATAGTATATATGACGCCGCAGGAAATGCAGCAAGCGGTTCTCAAAGCAATAATTCCGTTTCCTTAAATGCGGTAGTTTCTAACTATGTTTTAGACTTAAATGGATCAAATGAAGCAGCCTATGTTGGAGATAATTCTGATTTTGAAACTACGGATTGGTCGATTCAAGTATGGGTGGATCCAAATAGTCTTCCGAGTTCTGGAAATGAAGAATGGTTTGTAAATAAGAACAGAGTCTATAGAATTGGATTAAGTAACTCAAGTGGTACTACGAAGATCATTGGTGATCATAGAAGTGGAGGTTCGTATGAAACTATCGAGGGAACAACATTATCTGACGCAAGTGGTGGTTGGTATCATGTCATTTTTACTTTTAATGATTCTGCAGATGACCTAAAACTTTATGTGAATGGTAGCTTAGTGGGATATAAGTTAAATTATTCAGGAAGTACAGTAAATCAAAATAGTGAATTCTCCATAGGTCGAAGACATGATACATCCTCAGGATATTTTGATGGTAAGATTGACGAGGTAGCTTATTGGAACACCGAACTAAGTGCTAATGCAATTTCCGCATTATATAATAGTGGAAATACCTTATCTGCATCCACTAATTCAGGTAATTATACTAGTTCAGGAAACCTTGTCCTTTACTATCAATTTCAAGAAAATTTAAATGACTCTGAAGGGAGTTTTAATTTAACTGGGAGGAATATTAGTTCAAGCGATTATACCGCTGAAACAATTGATTAAAATATGAAAAATATATTTTTTATTTCTTATGCATTCATAGTGATACTTATCTTTTTTGGTTGTGAAGATGATGACACTAGCTCAGAGGATTGTGCAGGAATTACAGATGGAAACAGTGTTTGTGGTTG
>CBFIBM010000004.1:0-108697 GCA_965660855.1 uncultured bacterium
GTGACGCGGGTGAGACTCGAACTCACGGCCAATGGCTTAAAAGGCCACTGCTCTACCAACTGAGCTACCGCGTCGAAAATATTTAAACTAAATTAATTCGAACACTTTTAGATTAGATTATAAATTTACTAAAATTTAAAAAGCGATATAATAATAAATTTACATATATTTTTGTTTATTGAAGAAGACGTCTTTAATGTGAAATCAGCGGTTATTTTTTTATAAAACAACCTCAATGTCGTTTTCTTTTCAAGATCATTTTTCCATCTAATAACATGAATTTACATTTAATAAAATACTACCCTATGCAGGCTTTGTTCAAGGTAAGGATTTTTGTTTATGGTAGAATATGTAAATTATAATTGGTACTTTTAGAGAACACAATGAAATCAAAGCTAGAACACGCTAACCTTATTGTCAAAAATATCGATGAGACAATTTTGTTTCTTAGAACTGCTTTACCTGATTTTGTGATACGAAATGATGCCACCGATAAAGACCGTAATAGATGGGTTCATATTGGGAATAGTGATTATTACTTATCCTTAAACAGTGCAGATATTAAAAAAAAAGAAAATAATCAAATGCCTTATTCAGGAAGAATTGGGCTTAATCATCTAGGGTTCATTGTTCATGATGTTGATGAGGTAAGAAGTCGCCTAATCTCTGCTGGTTATATTAAATCTACAGAATGTCTAGAAACTAAATATAGAAAAAGTATTTACTTTTATGATAATGAGAATAGAGATTGGGAATTTGTACAATATTTTACAGCTGATAGAGAAAAAAAATAATTATTTAGTAGATCCTCTTTAGGGTTTGTAATATTTATATTCCTATAATTTTTAAAAAAATCATAAAGAACTCTAACTCATGAATAAGGTTATATTTATTATCGCGGTAACTTGTTTTATTTACTCCGAAGATTTTCAAATCATATCAGATGGTGAAGAAAGATCTTTTAAAGCTTATTTCCCTGAGAATATTTCAGAGAGCGTTCCAATGGTCATATTAATGCATGGTCAAGGAGAAACTGTATATAATATGATTGCCTTAAGTAATTATTATCTCTCAAATAATATTATTTCTGTATTTCCTCAAGCAAATGTCCACTCTGTGGGTGATGAAGGTGATTCAACAACCGTTTGGAATGTACGTAATTATGATACAATGTCAGACGATGTAATGTTTATAAATGATTTGATAACCTATCTAACCACAAATTTTAATTTGATTAATCCAAATAAAATTTTTGCAGCAGGATATTCAAATGGTGGTTATATGGCCTATAGATTATCGTGTGACCTATCTGATAAAATAGCAGCTTTTGGATCTGTATGTGGTAATATGTACTTAATTGATGATAATACTGATTGTACAGAGCAAGATAGGGAAATTCCAATTATTCATATTCATGGTACATTAGATAATATTAATCCATATTATGAAGGTGGATATGGCCTTTTTGGCAATGATATTATTGGCGATGAGTATTTAACTATCTTTGAATCTATTGAATTTTGGAGCTCTCAAAATCAATTAACCAATGAATCGGTAGATACCATGTTCACCGGTGGTGGTTATTGGTGGGCTGGAGAATATTTTGAGACTAGCTCTATCAAGTTTACATATAGTAATAATATTTTAAATACGAAGTTTACTCATATCCGAGCTGTGAATGGTGGCCATGTTTGGTTTTACGGAGATAATTGGGGATTTAATTCTCATGAAGAGCTACTTAATTTTTTTATGGAATATGATCTGAGTGATTTTATAAATTTAATTGGAGATCTTAATAACGATGGAATTTTAGATATCAATGATTTAAGTGTTATAGTAAATTATATTTTAAACTTAAATGACCTAGATGAAGATCTAGATTTTAACTCTAGCTCTACGATAGATATTTTTGACCTTTTAATTTTAGCGGACTCAATTAATTAAAAGATAATTGAGTGGATAGTTGCTCGTTAAAAAAATAAAAACAGACCTCTATATCAATAAAAATATTTATTATAGGACAGGTGTTTTTTTTATATTTATTTATCTTTTAATAATAATACTTACTCGATTTCAAATTATTCCTTCAAGCTTTAAACAAATTCGTTTTTTCCCAATTACAATTGGAATGATATTTTATTTTTATGGCATCATTACTCACTATAAAAATTCAAAAGATATTTATTTTATTAAACAAACCTCTTTGGGGTTTTTGATTGGAGGATTTATTTTAATTATTATTTTATTTTTTAAACCTTTTTTTTGATATCATCATTGTATAACCTGAGATAGATAAAACCCAAATTAGAAATGATATAGTTAATAAGATGAAATTCCTTAGTACTTCATTATCGTTTTTATACATTTCAAAAAAAAACCAAAGCCCTACATGTACCATAGTAGAGATAAAAATTCCAAGTGCAATTTTTCTCATAATTTAAACCCTTGTATTCTATTCGTAAGCATTAATCAGAATTATTCTCATATGGAAAAGGATTATTTATCAGACTTAAGCTCTTATAATTATATTCAGATTCTACTGAAATGGGTATTTTGTTTTTTAAATGTAAAAAATTTTCCCCAACAATGATAAATCTCTTATTTACAGAACCCTCTACCATACCGATCCTTTCTTCAAGTTTAATTAAGCGATGACGATATGTATCAGAAAAACCTTTTCCAGTTCTTTTTTTACTTCCTATGCTTAACACTAATACCATTACCATCACCACACCAGTAATAACACCACGGAAAAATGAACTCATTTAAAAACTCCTCTTTAAAAAACGCAAATTAAATTTTTAATATTTTCTAATAAAAATATTTTTTTTTTACTGTAATTTTATTAAAGTTTATAATGAAATTAACAATATTACTTACATTAGTTGGAAGTGCCATTGGATTTGCATACGCATCAGTTTTAGGCTGTGATACTGCTTGCTCTGTATCGTATTCATCATTAAATACAACTTTTTATGGAGCATTTATAGGCTTAATTCTTGCGTTCCCAATTAATAAAAAAATAAAGAATAAATAAATTTAATATCAACCTCTTAGTTTTTTAATTTATTTAGTTTTTAGCATTTAACCTCACAATTGTGAGGTTTTTTGTTGAAAATATTATTAAATCATAAGATTTATTAAATAAAAATGGATAAAAATAGTTTAAAACGTAATAAGCCCTGCCATTGCGGCAGTGGTAAAAAATATAAAAATTGTCATAATTCGAATGAAACTAAAAAATCGAATCTATGGCTATTTATTCTTCTTCCATTTCTTTTATTTGCATACTTTTTTATACCCAATGATAATATACCTGAGAAAACTGATATTAAACCTTTTTCTAGTAATCAGAACACTAATGTTTTTTCCCAATCAGGTAAAAAAGCACCACCAGGAAAAGTTTGGTCTCCCGAACACAATCATTGGCATGATGCTCCTGTTGGTTTAGAAAAAAAAACTAAAGAATCTCCCCTTTCACCTGTGCCACAGGGAATTCCGCCTCAAGGAAAAATTTGGTCACCCGAACATAATCACTGGCATGATGAAAATTCTCATAAATAGTGTTTAAGACATAATAAATTATCACAATAGACTAAATCTACTTTATTCAAAATTCTTTCTATTTTTTAAAATCTCAATTGACCTGAAAATAATTTTATTGTTACATTTGCATTATAACCAATAAATGGAGTAATTATGTATTTAAGCTCTCTACTACTAGCAAACGATTATGTCGGGATGACTTTTTGGCTTGCTACAGCAATTATGTTAGCATCTACGGTATTCTTTTTTGTTGAAAGAGGAGATGTTAAGGGAAAATGGAAAACATCAATGACTGTTGCGGGTTTAGTAACTGGAATCGCTTTCTGGCATTACCTCTACATGAGGGAAGCTCACTTAGCAGGAGATGTAACAACAGTTTTTAGATATATGGATTGGCTTGTAACCGTCCCGCTTCAAATTGTTGAATTTTATTTAATTCTAGCAGCTGTCACAGTTGTACCTACACTATTATTCTGGAAATTATTAGGTGCATCTTTAGTTATGCTCGTTTTCGGATTCTTAGGTGAAGCAGGGCTAATGGATGCAACTTTAGGATTTGTTATTGGAATGGCAGCATGGGGGTATATAATATTTGAAGTATTTAGTGGGGAGGCTGCTAAATTAAGTGAATCAAGTGGTAACAAAGGTGGCCAATTTGCATTTAATACTTTAAGATTAATTTTAACTATTGGGTGGGCAATCTATCCAATCGGATACTTTCTAGGATATTTAAGTAGTGGACCAACTGACGCTGGAACAGTAAATGTTATTTATAACCTTGCAGATTTAGTTAATAAAACAGCTTTCGGATTAGCTATATGGGCAGGAGCTAAAATGGATTCTGACGCTTAAAAAAATTACTAAAATTCTCAGTTTGTAAAACAAAACCCTGCTTTATGGCAGGGTTTTGTTTTAGTATCTAAATAAAAAAAGACTCTAATCGTTACTACTTGAAACTTCTAACTTTATTAACTTATTTTTATTCATATAATAATAAACCTTATTAGGGTTACAACAAATCCTGCAGTCCCAAACTTCAACGTTCTCTCCTTCAAAATATTCAAGATCAACAGAAAAACTTTCAAAACAAAAATAACAACTGATTTTTATTTCCAATTTATCTTGGACTGTAATTAAAATTTATTAGGCTCATACGTCCATTAAAAATATAAATTATAAAAATGGGACGTAAGTAGAAAATTATATCTTAATAGAACTTATCTAGGAAAACATTAGAATATTCCAAAAGAGTACTTGAATTACCCATATTACTAATAGTAAAAATGAGAAGAATATAGTGTGTATTTGAGGGTTCCGGTTTTTAAAAATTGTTATTGGATAAATGGGAAATAAAAAAAAACAAAACAATGAAAATTTATAAATAGGTAACCAATTAAAAATTATTGTCGAATAACATTTAATAAAGTTAAAAAATTCAAGCATTATGATATTTTACTCTTTTTCTGTTTTTGATTTAATTTTCCTGTAGACCTTAAATCCTTCATAAATCATCCATATAATAAGAATAATAAAGATGATTTCTATAGCGAATAGTAATAAGTTGTTATTTATGAACGTATTCGCATTGATAACTAAAGATATAAATGTAGTAATCGTAATAAAAACAAAAGGGATAATTAGTGGAACTATTTGCTTCTTTTTTTTCCAAAAATAAATTGACATCATTAGTAAAATCAATGCGGCTAACATTTGATTTGATGCACCAAAAAGAGGCCATAATGCCCACCCAGCTTTTATTTTTAATCCTGTAATAGGATCTGTAACATTCCAAAGAGTTAAAAAAAGAGCTGGTAGAATAGCTACTAAAGTAGCAAAATATCGATTTTTCAATACCTTATTATTTATACTTATACCAACTTCGGTTAAAATAAAGCGTTGGACTCTTGTAGCGGTATCTAAAGTTGTTGCAGCGAATGAAATAACTAAAACAGCTGTAATTGTTTTTGCAAGTTCAGAAGAAACCCCTAATGACTCGATTAAAGCTCCACCCCCGAGAACAAAAGCAGTAGCTTTATTTGTAGCAGTATGTGCCCATGTATCATAATAAATATTCCAACTTAGATTCTCGACGTATCCAATAGATGGTAAATTACATTTCCCAACTAAAGAAATACCAGCTACAGCAGCAATTATTGATGCTAAAGCTAATGTTGCTTCTCCAAGCATAGATCCATAGCCAATAATTTTAGTATGTTTAATATTAGATATTTGTTTCGAAGTTGTTCCTGAAGCAATTAAACCGTGAAATCCGCTTATTGCACCACATGCAATCGTAACAAATAATAATGGAAATATACTTTGTCCCCCTTCCTCTAAAGATCTAATCATCGGAGCCTCTATCTCCGGCTGTGCAATAAAAATTCCTGAATAGATTAAAATTAGTCCAACAATTAGTTGATGACTATTTAAATAATCTCTTGGTTGCAGTAATACCCAAACTGGTAAAAGACTTGCAATTGCAGAATACATAAATAATAAAAAAATCCAAATTGTTAATTGAGAAGATTTATCAATTCCATACCAGTCAAGAGAGATGGGTGTAAAAGTGCCTATGTATACAAAAATATAAAGGATAACCAAACCAATAATAGATAGATGCAAAGCATTGTATTTTTTCTTATATATTAATACTCCTACTATAACTGCAATAAATATCTCTATGTTTATAGGTAAGACAGCGGTTGGCATATTCACAAAGAGTCCTGCTATTGCCATAGAAAAAACAGCCATCACCAACCAGCTCAACATCATTACAAAAATCAGAAATATGATCTTTACTCTTCTGTTTATAATACTTCCTGTAATATCAGCAATTGTATTCCCTTTTTCTTTTACAGAGATAACAAGAGCGCCAAAATCATGTACTGCTCCAAAAAATATTGCACCAAATACAATCCATAAAAAAGCTGGTAACCATCCCCAATAGGCTGCAATACAAGGACCAATTATTGGTGCAGCTCCAGCTACAGAAGTAAAATGATGACCAAGAAGAATATATTTAGGAGTTGGAACATAATCTATTCCGTCCTCAAATTTTTTTGCTGGTACAGAACCTGAAAATTGATTTATAGAAAATACTTTTTCAGCTAAGTATGATGCATAATAGCGATACCCAATCCAAAATAGTATTAGACCACTAATTGCTAAAAATGATGAATTCATTTAATTAACAAATCCTTATTTTTGTTGTATAAATACTAATGTTTAAATATATAATATGAATTTTAATTGATAAATTAATTTTCAGGTTTAAATATATTATCCAACTTTAGATTATTAAAGAAAAATCAACTCTATAGGAGACTGGTCATGAAACAATATTTTATTGGCTTTTTAACAGCTTTTTTTTTGAGTGCAAGTATCTATTTTTATGTAAAAATTTTAACTCCCTCAAAAAATAAATCTTACAATAAAGAAATCATTTTAGAAAGTGAATCTGGAAAAACAATAATTAAGGGTGGGGAAATTATACTATTTAATGAACAAAATCTTATGATCGCTTCTCTTGGCAGTGATAATAAGAATAGTGGAAAATTAGTGATTCATAATAATTTAGGATATCAGGTTATTAATCTTGGAGCACATTATGGTGATGGAATGAGTGGAAATGGAATATTTAATATTAACAATCAAAATGGTGAATATGGTTGGTCTGTAATTGGGCGAGTTAGGGGTGAGCACTATCAATAATAAATAATGTATATGAAAAAATTTAACTATATAGTAAAATTAGGTAGAAATGTTACCTTGAGTTGAAAAAAGAAAACATCTCTGCCTAAAATAGTATTCTATACTGCAATACTAGCATCATCGTACTTAACGATTTTCTAGTGTTATGTACTTGAGATCTATATCACGCTTTAAAATAATGAAAGGGGGGAAAAATTTTTAAACTTATGGACATGTATCTATTAGGATTCCAGCCAGATATTTACCATTTTTTTGAATCTATATCACCATTTCTTAATTATTGGTTAACCTTTTTTTTTGCTTTTACCCTAATTAGATTATCTATTTTTATCCTTACTAAAGAAAGAATTAGTATTTACAATAGTATAATTGGAGAAGCAGCTGGTATTTTATTAATTCTTGCCCATACAGTTTGTTTTTTTATGGCTATTTATACAAAAGATGTTATCTCAACAATTCTATTTTTATGGTGGGGACCTGGATTTTTATTAACAGCTTTAATCCTATTTTTATCTAAAAAGAAAATTATAAATTTTAATTGGGCTTTATACGGCAGGGTTACTTCTTATGCCTGTAAAATAAGTTATATTATTTTTATGATAATCTATTTTTTCCTGAATGATTGGAGCATAATCTATACGTTTAGTTTTTGGATAATACATGACCAAATAAATTTAGCGTGGTTTTGTACTAATGCCGATCGAACGCGACGAACCTTTGAAGATTTTTTTCTAATTAGATTACTATATTTAGGAGGGTTACTCATTCCTTTTTTTATAAAAATACCTCATAGTCAAATATTCCAACCAATATCAATTCTATTATTTATTTTATGGATAATTTCAATAAGAAGATTGGTAAAGAAAGGTGTTTTTTTTAAACGCCCATCTGGTGAAGGTGCTTTTTTAAGAGATATTATCTATTTGCCACTTAAAAAATAATTTGACTAGATTTTTATTTTTTTTCGTAGCATTTTGTTTTTTAAATGCAAATAAAAAGCCTCCAAAAACAGCAATTGGATCCTTGCCAACACCCACGCTTGGAAATATTTTTTCAGGACCTAATGATATTGGATACCATAATTATTCTGGAAGTAAAGGAGAAGGTAATGGTATAATATTAACTTGTTTAGGTGGACATATAGACCTTGCACATGTTCGATCAACAGCAGATTGGACAAGATATGCCTATAAAATTATATTCAATGAATTACAAAAAACATCTAATCATATCTCTTTTAGAACTACCGTTGATCCTTCAATTTTTCAAATAAATATAAAATATCCAGAATATTGGAAGACCATGTCAAAAGATTTAAAAAAAAAAAGATTCATCTAATATCAAAGGAATTAGCAAAATATGTAATTTTTAACGCTGCAAATTGGCATGAAATTTTGACATGGTTTGGATATAGTAAAGTTCGTTTTTTCTCAGAATATCCTTCTTCCTTTTCATGGGAAGACTCTTTTTCAAATATGATGGGAATATATTTAGTTGATAAAGTATTACATCTTGAAGATAACGATTATAATATAGAAATGACAAAAAGTCTTCAAATAGAGCTGGAAAGCTTAATAATGCTCGATAGGACTGAATCTATTGCAACAACAAATAAAGTCAAAAACCTTTGGTACAAGGGTTGGGTTCCTGGCTTACTAATTATGAAATATAGAAACTTTGATATTGGTAATAATGATGGGTATATAAATCCAACTATAATTCCAAATAATGATTTTTGCTCAGAAGAGTTACATCCAGGATATGAAATACCAACCTTAAAAAATGTTAACGAATATGGAGTTTTATTTGAATTAAATATTGAACCAAAAGAACATACTAAAAAAGAAATTTTGAAAGTTGTTTATGGAGACAATTTCAAAAGATATTTTAGCATAAATTCTGAAAAACATATTCCTCTTATTATGAAATACATAAAGAAAAAAGCATTAGAAAAAGGATATAAATTCATAGACTGATTTAAGTTATCATGTTAAAGTATTTCTGTTTAAAGAGTTCAACTATTTAAATTTATATAATGTTAAAAGAAATTCTTAAAGATTTACAACGTCAAATAAATAAAATGAAGGTTAAAGGAATCAAAAACCTTGATGAAGCTACCTTAAATGACCTTAGAAATTATATAATGCTTTTCAGACAACTTGATGTGGCTAGGTATTATGAAAAAGAAATATTAAAAATAAAATCCAATTATGAAGGTTTTCTTCAAGCAGAAAAAACTATGAATGAATGGTATGATAAACAGATTAAAGAGTTAGAGTCTGAATATGATAGAAAAAAAGGAGAAAAACTTTTTTTAATTTCTTCTGAAAAAAATGAATTAACTCAAGAATTAACGATCCCAGTTGAAAATAAAAAGTTAATACCTATGGAAAATATTTTTAAGATAAAAGCTAGAGATATTGTTTTAGTGAGCCTTAGAGATTCAGAAAGAAAAGTATGGGAATTATACACTGAGGGACAAACTGTTCAAAAAATTGCGAATAAACTAAGTAAGCATAAACAGAGTATTTCTGCTACAATTATAAATATAAAAAATAAAATTTCACGTAAAGAAAATATGTTAAAAAATAACAAACAATAAAAAAATTAATAATTTGAAAACAGCTTATAATTTAATTCTCGTAGTAACTAGTTTAATATCTTGTACATCATCAAAAAATATAAAAAATTCATCCCTTGATAAATTAAACCCTAATGAATCTACTAATTTAAATGATCACAAAGAGTTAACGGAAAGATACCAAACTTTAATACCAGTACAGGGGAGTATAATTATGGGTTATACAATAGATGGATATATACCTTCTGAGGGGCAATTAGAAAATATATCACATCTTGCTATTTCATTTCTACGACCGGTAAACTCCATTGGAGATGTAAGCTTGACTCCTGGTTGGGAGGACCTTGATAGCGTCATTTCTTTTGCTCAGGAACACAATGTTAAAACTATTATATCATTTGGTGGTGGAGGATTTAAAATTACTTCTGAATTAATGGGAGTTTTGGAGCATCGAAAAAACCTTATAAATAACATTCTTAATTTTATAGAAAAATATAATTTAGATGGTTTTGATTGTGACTGGGAACCATCTTGGGATAACAATAGAAATGAAATGGAAATTGTAAATAATACAATTAATAATTACTATTTTATATTTATCAAAGAATTTAGAAAGGCTTTAGATTCTAAATTTGGTAAAGGTTCTAAAAGTTTTTCCGCTGCTGTTTTAAACAAAAACTTGATCTGGTATTCCCAAAATAAACAAGTTGCACACTTCCCACAAAATGGTTGGTGGAATTATTTAGATTGGATTGCATTAATGAATTATGATAATGAACTAGGATCTCTTCATGCAACATTTAATTCCGTATTTGGATTAGATGGTTCTCTATCTCATTGGACTAATTTTGGTATCCCCAAAAATAAAATTATAATAGGTATTCCATTTTACGCTAGGGCTGGTTGGGGTAATGAATGGCTGTTCTACAAAGATATCATAGATATATATCCTACAATTAATGATACTATTGACTTTATTTCATATGAGAAAAATAATATAGGAATGAAGGATTATGGTTTTAATGGAGTCTCAACTGTTACTCGCAAAGTTAATAAGATAAAAAAATTAAATCTAGCAGGGGTGATGATATGGCAACTTGCTGGTGATTTACCGGTGGATAACAAAAAATCTTTACTTAAAGCTATAAATAATGAATTACATCAATAAAATGAAGTTGTATTATTTATTATGGAACAAAATTTAAATGAGCTATCATTAATTCAAAATCAATTTTCTCTACTTGCACTTTGCACTTATCTCCTACTTTAAAAAGTTTCGATTTTTCTCTTCCTTTAATACCAATATTATTACTTAAAGCTCTGTATTGATCCCTTGGAAACTTATTAATGTTTATTTCCCCTTGTATTTCAATTGAATCACCTATCCCAATTATTGCTTTTTCTTTTTGAAATTCTAAAAAAAATCCATCTAAAATACCCTTAGAGTTATCAGAAAGCCATCTTAACCCTTTAATTCTTAAATACTCATCCTGTGCATTTTTGGAGTTAATTTCTGCTTTATTTGCTAATTCTATTGCTTTATTATCTTTTTCAGTAAATTGTCTTTCTCTACCTCGAATGTAATTTTTAACAAATCGATGAACTAATAAATCTGGATATCTCCTAATCGGACTAGTGAAATGTGTGTATTTTTGAAAACCTAACCCAAAATGACCGTGACTGAATGTATTATAACTTGCTTTTTTTAATTTCTTTAAAATAAACAGAGAAAATGCTTTTCTCTTTATATTAGAATTAAAACTTTTAATTAATTTATGAATTCCAATATCCAATCGATACTCCTTTTTTTCTGAAAATAAACCAAAATCAGAAATTAAATTTCTTATAATACGTTCACCATATTGAGATGGTTTATTGTGATTTCTGAATATTTTAACTTTATCACCAAAAATATTTGCGATACTCTTATTTGTTAATAACATACATTCTTCAATAATCCTATGAGATTTAAATTTTTCCTCCTCCTCAATATTGGAAATACCTCCTTTATTGTTAATGCCATATTTAATTTTAGTTGAAGCTATCTCAAACCCTCCTTTTTCTAACCTTTTTTTCATTAATACCTTGGATATTTTATCTAGCGATTTCAATTGATTTCTAATTTCTCCAGATCCTTTCATATTTAATATGTCATCTACTTCTTGGTAAGTAAACTTTTTATCCACTCTTATACATGTTTCATTTATTTTTGTATCTAAGACATTTCCGCCATGGTCAATTTCAAATATAACACTTATGGCTAACCTTACTTCATTCTGTTTTAATGAACAAAAATTTTCAGATAAAACTTTTGGAAGCATATGTGTTACACCTTCTTGAAAATAATAAGAGTTTCCTTGATACATTGCAATTTCATCTACTTTTGAACCTTCTTTTACAAATTCAGAAACATCTGAAATATGTATATATAAACGATAACCAATTGCTATCTCTTCAATGGAAATTGCATCATCAAAATCTTTTGCAGATGAAGGATCTATTGTAAATGTTAAAAGATTTTCAAGATTAATACGATTATTTATTACTCTGCTAATGGTCTGTTCAGAAAAAGAAGATACTATTATATTGACTCCATCTCTAATTATTCCATATTTATAGATAATATATAAATAATCACTATCTTTTTTAGAACCTTTAGATATAACTCTAACTAATTTTGCATAAGCTACTGATGTTCCTTTACCCCAATCAGAAATGACAATTTCTACAACATCGTGTTCTAGTAAATATTCTAAATTACCTTTGAGTATGATTTTCTTTGATTGATACGAGTCTATTCTAACAAAAAAAAAATTTTCTTTTTTTATGATTAAACCTGTGAATTTATTTTTAGATCGTTTTATTATGTTTAGAACTCTTCCTCTTAACTGAACAGATTCATGATTTCTTATAATATTGAATTCTACTTTATCTCCATCAAAAGCTCCGTTAATATCTCTTTTCTCTACGTAAATATTATTATTATGGAAACTTTCATTTTTTATGACTGCATATTTCGCAGGTCCTATTTCTATGGTACCCTGAAATAAATAATTATTTGTTTTTTTCACTTCTGATTTTTTGATTTAAATCTTCTAGGACCAGACAACTTATTTTTAGCATGTTTTGTTTTTCTATTTGTAACTCTTTTTCTCCATATTTCAAAACTTTTCTTTCTCAAGTTCTTCCTCATTATTTTTATAACCTCTTTTTCAGGAACTCCAAATTGTTTAAATATAGCGTCAAAGGTTGTTCTATCTTCCCAAGCCATTTCTATTATTCTATCTATGTTACTATCTTCCATCAATTTCATCTTATTTTAGACTTCATTTATATAAATAATTTATTTTTTCTTTAAAATTTTATTGAAAAATAATTCAATTTTTTTAGGTAATGTAATTTTCTTTTCTTTCACTAAGTAGGCAATTAACATTAAAATCAAAATCTTCATAAAAAAATTTAACTATTTTTTTAAAGGAATAAAGAATAAGGAATAATGGTTTTTGATTTTTTTATTCATTAATTTGAACTAATTAATAAAACTAAACTTCTAATCTAATTATTATGAAAATTTTTTATAATTGTATTCTTTCGGAGTCAACATATTAAATGCATAAAAACTCTATTATAATTTTAATCGCAGTAATGTTCTTATTTGGCAGCGATACATCTAAAACAATATCAACATATAAAAATGGGAATGTAAGTCATATTTCATATTTTAAAGAAGATATAGAGAAAGGAAAACAAATTATTAGACAAGAGACTTTTCACTTTACAGGTTCCAAAGCTATGGAAGGAAATATTAAAGATGATTATAAAATTGGTTTATGGACTTATTACTATCAAGATGGAACCAAGCGATTAGAAGGGAACTATAGTGTTGGTCAAAAAGATGGTTTGTGGACTTATTGGTACGATAACGGAATAATTGCAAATCAATACACATATAAATCAAAAAATGTCGAAGGCCAAATACTCGAATGGCATATTGACAAAGAGTGTTGGACTCGATCAGGGGACCCATGCGAGTGTGGACCCAGTTGGTGGAGTGACTGCGAGCAAAACTAAATGATTCAAATAATTTAATAACCATTTTTAGATGGATTCTGAGAAAAAAGAGAAAATAATTCATTATATTACTGAGTTTAGTATTGCATTTATTGGTATCACCATTTTTGTATTATTATTTTGGTTTAAAAATTTTGAACTAAACTTTAACTTAATTTCAATATGGGTCTTACTTTTTAACATTACACTTATCTTTTTTTGGTTATGGAAGAGTAATTATAAAAGCTGGGAAAAAGGTTTTGTTGTTCTTTATTTTATGTTAATAGAATTAATTATAATCAAATCTATTTATCCTTAAAACCTAATTATTTAATACTTGAGCTATAATATGAAAGCCCTTTATAAAAATTATTTTAAAAAAAGTGAAATTATAAACCCAATTTTAAAATCTATTCTTAACGTTCCAATTTTTAGTAATCTGTCTAAAAAAGAGCTTGAAGAAGTGCTTAAGCTCACACATGAAAGACACTATAAAAAAGATGAACATATCTTTAAAAAAATGGCTCCATCAGAAGGTATGTATGTCATCGTTTCTGGTGATGTGAAAATAATAGATCCCGATACCAAAACTTCTTTTGCTTCCCTTAAAAATGATGACTTTTTTGGAGAACTCGCTTTGCTCGATGAAGAACCAAGGTCAGCTTCTGCAATTGCTCAAAGTCCTTCAAAATTAATTGGTTTTTTTCGTACTGACCTATTAACATTAATGAAAAGATCTCCCGAACTTGGAAATAAAATTTTACTTAACTTATCTAGAATCCTTGGAGAAAGATTAAGAAAAACAAACGAAGAATTAGCTACAAATTCAAATGACTGATGGATCCAATTCATAAAATCTACAGGCTACTAATAGTACTCATTATAGGTGGACTTGCCTGGAATATTTTGCCATTTTTAGCCTCGATTATTGGGATGTTAATATTTTCTTTCCTATTCACCACAATCTTCCTTCCTAGTGTAGATAGAATAGAACGATATCTAAAATCTCGTATTATTAGTGTTTTTTTAATACTTTCATTTACATCTCTTCTTTCAATTTCATTCTTAGGCCTCTTTTTTTCAAATATTGGATCCCAAATCAAACTTTTTACAACTCGAATAAACAATGAAGATTTTTCAAATAACCTAGCTAATTTATCAGATAAGATTCGAAACTCTCTTCCTGATTTTATAAGTACTCTAATACCTGAAGGCGACAACCTTATTTATATGGCAAAGAATACTTTGATTTCAATATTTCAAAATATTTTGTCACTTCTTGGCTCTGCTGGCGGTTTAATATTTATAAGTTTTATAGTCTTAATATTTACTATAATCCTTTTAATTGAATATCATGATTTTAAAAGAACTTTAGTTAAATTTCTTCCAAATAAGTATTTAGAAGTTGGTTTGAGGACGATATATAATATTGAACAGCAAATTTCAAAATACTTAAGAGGCCAAATCTTAGCTGCTAGTAGTGTTGCTATTCTATCAATTCTAGGTTTATTTATTTTAAACCAATTCAACGCAAATATTACCTTGATTGTCTTTATTGGAATTATTGCTGGTTTAGCAAATCTCATCCCTATGGTTGGTCCTTTTTTTGGAATGATACCTGCAATTCTTATTTCATTGATGAATAATATTGGAAGTGAATCAGCTTTTTTACATCAACTCTTTGGGGTGATACCCTCTCCTTTCTATATTATTGATATTATACTAATGTTTATTATAGTGCAGCAAATTGATAATAATTTTGTTACCCCTATCGTTGTTGGGGAAAGTGTTGGACTACACCCTATGGCTGTGATGATTGTACTATTAATTGGCGGTACATTAATTGGACCACTCGGGATGTTGTTTGCAATACCTGCAGCAGGAGTTTTAAAGGTAGTAATTGGTGAGATAGTTTTTATATCTAGAAACTCTCATCTTTTATAAATCCTATTCTTTTGATAGGTTTATTAAAAATGCATATTCTAATGCAGTTTCACGAAATCGTCTAAATCTTCCTGATTTCCCACCATGTCCAGCATCCATATTCATTTTTAAAAAGAGCTTATTTTTACTTGTCCAATTTTCTCGAAGCTTTGCAACCCATTTTAGTGGTTCCCAATATTGTACTTGGGAATCAAAAAATCCAGAAGTAACTAAAATATTTGGATACTCTTTATTTGTAACTAAATCATAGGGAGAGTATGACAACATATAATCATAATATTTTTTTATTCTAGGATCTCCCCATTCATCCCACTCATTCGAAGTCAATGGAATAGAAGGGTCTAACATGGTTGTTACCACATCTACAAATGGGACAGCAGCAATTGCTCCTTTCCATAAAGTTGGTTCCATGTTTATGACTGAGCCTATTAATAATCCTCCTGCACTTCCGCCTGAGCAAAATAAATTCTCTTTTTTTGTATACTGTTTTTTTATCAAAAATTTTGCAGCATCAATAAAATCATAAAATGAATTCTTTTTATTTAATAATTTCCCATCCTCGTATGATCTTCGACCATAGATTTGACTTCCTCTTACGTGTGCTATTGCAAAAATGAAGCCCCTGTCTAAAAGACTCAGTCTAGACAAACTAAAATAAGGATCTATAGTTGACCCATAAGAGCCATATGCATAAAGTAGTAAATTTTGTGGCCCTTTTTTTCTTAAGTCTTTTTTGTAAACTAAAGAGATTGGTATCTTTTCCCCATCTCTTCCAATTCCAATTAGTCTCATTGATTCATATTTTCCTGATTTATAACCACCTATAATTTCTTGTTTTTTTAATAAAATACTTCTACCAGTATCCATATTATAATCATATGTAGATGGTGGCTGTGTAAGGGAAGTAAATACAAATCTCAATATATTTGTATTCATCTCTTTATTTATCGAAAGATATGAAGTATATGCATTATCATTAAATTCTAAATAATTATCCTTTCTAGTTTTTTGATTAATAACTCGTATCTGTGAAAAGCCATTTTTCCGTTCATTGAGGACTAAATGGTTTTCAAATACATCCATATCTAATATTTGAGTTTCATTCCTATGTGGGATGACCTCTTTCCAATGATTAACGTTAGTATTAAAAATTGATGTTTCCATCAGTCTATTGTTTTCAGCTTTTAAATTTGTAATTATATAAAATTTATCTTTATAATGTTCTATAAAATACTCATGTTTAGTTCCTCTTGGTGTGAAACTAGAAAATTCTCCTTTTGGATTATCTGCAGATAGTATATGATAATCACTTACAAGCGTGCTACTATTCCAAATAATAATATATTTACCAGATTTTGATCGATAAACACCATTATAGTATTCATTATCGTCTTCTTTGTAAACTAAATAATCTTCTGAAGGATTATCTCCAACTTCATGTCTATATATTTTTTCTGACAGTAGTGTTGTCTTATTTTTTTTTGTGTAAAATATTGTTTTATTATCATTGGCCCATGCTAAATCTCCTTCAGTATCTGCAATACTGTAATTTAAAGTTTCACCTGATTTTAAGTTTTTAAAGAAAATAGAATAAAACCTTCTCCCTAAAGTATCAACACCATATGCAATCCAATTATTATCTGGACTTACATGAATGCTATCAATCGAAAAATAGTCTGAATTTTTTGAAAGTACATTTGCATCTAAAATTATTTCTTCAGAACTTTTTAAATTATTTTTTTTCCTACAATAAATTTCATATTCTTTATCCTTTTCATATCTAGTATAATAAAAATACCCGTTTTTAAAATACGGAACAGAATTGTCCTCTTTCTTAATTCTACCAACAATTTCATCAAATAATTCACTTTGTAAAGATTCAGTATGTTTTAACGATTGCGTTGTATAATCATTCTCTTCCTTAATATAGTCTAACACAGCTTGAGTTTGTTGATCGAATGGTTTTTTAGTTTTTTGCTCATCCGTAAGCCTCATCCAATAATAGTTATCAGTTCTCACATGATTGTGTTTTTCAATTTTATGTGTTTCTTTTTTTGCTTTTGGCTCATTAATTAATTCTGAACAAGAACTCATTATAAAAACTCCTAATATTATATGTTTGTTCATTCTCTATTCCTTAAAAGAGTTGGATAATATTAATAATATATTGAATAATAAGTAGAAGAATTATCACACGAACTACAGCTTAATAAATATCCTCATAAACTCATTTATATTATGAGATACAGTATTTAGTTAATACTTGTTTTTAATTAAAGTTTTAAATAATATTACTTAAGTCCAAAGTGGACTTACTCATGCGGAGTCTTACTTGAATCATACATTCATCAAATGTAAAATGATGAAATGTATCTATTTTTAGATGGTTTTATAGTCATTTGAAAAAGGTACTTTTTATCTTTTTTTTAGCAGCTATATTACCTAGCTGTAGCGCTTCTATATTTTTAAAGAAAAGACCTGCTACTGAGAACCTTAAGTTGGCCTTAATTAAAGATTCATATAGGTTTTTAAAAATTGAACAACAAAAAGGTTTTGGTCCAATTATTTCTTATAAAATTAAATATCCATTTAGACCTTTTTCTATTGGTAGTAAAAAACTCGTTTTAAAATTAAATGAATATGAAAACATTGTCGATCAACACATAGATTATAAAAAAAAATATGATATTAAGAAATCTAAGCAACCCCTTATTTTTTCACGTTTAGCTTTTAGGGATAAGAATAAGGAAACTATTAAACAAAAAAATATTGATATACAATTGATAAAAAGTTTAACAAAAGATTATGAAAAATGGGGTCCAGAATGGGAAGAAAAGGCTCAATCTTACGCTGAAAATATTTCTACGAAAGAAATAAAAAGTATACGAAGTGAAATAAGAAGAATATATGGTAAACTATAATTTCTTTTCTATTGATTATTATAATCACTTTGACATATATCTTAGTTTATAATTATTTTTAATGAGTGGAAATTTTCCGTTAACATAATTCAGAAGGGGGTGATCAGTTGTCTAATTCAAGTAATTTGCTGACCTCCAAAAAATCAGCAAAATAAAATCCACATTGCTGCCATCGTGAGGTCAGCTTTTATAAATAAAAAGCGCATTCTCTAAAGAGTGCGCTTTTTATTTATAAATCAATATTCCAATGTATATAATAGTTAAAAATATTGCTAAGTATCCTGGAAATTTGAGTTTTCTTTCAAAACAAGGTCTTGATGCTGCTAAATGAATAAATATAAAAATTAATCCAGGTATATAAGTTAAAGTTTCTACATCATTGAAAGATCTTCTAAAAGGAAGAAAAAAATAAGAGAAGCAAAGCCATATAATAAAACAATTCATGAACCATCCAAAAAAATTTAATAGCGGTACTCCATAATAGGGACCCTTATTATTCCACTCCCATCTTTTTTCATCAACTGCTATTGGATCTAGTACTGAATCTACTAAAACCATCATAATACACGGTATAATAAATAGTTTTATATTATTATTTATTATTTGATCCAAACTATAAGACCCTAAAAAACAAAATAAATTATAACTCATGTAAGTTAACATTACCCAAGCAATAGGTATGACAATTGGGATACCCAATAGGCTAGGTCCAGGTGTTAATTCTAAATTATATTTGTATTTTCCCCCGAAAATTATACCCGTTTTTTCTCCTACTATCTCCATTAACATACTAATAATAAATGTGATCAAAATAAATATAAAGATATTCGGAATGCCCCAGAAAATTGAGCCATGATAGACTAAAAATAAGAATAAAGTTAATACTTGAAAAACTCTAATCTTTTCAGCTTTTTGATAATTAGGATCTAAACCAAAAAAAATTTTCTTTTTATATAAAGAAAAAGAGCCCGTCCTGACCAATCTATATAAGAATGGGATTAAAATAATAAAAAGAAATATAATTATATATAGAATATTCAATTTTTTAAGGCTTAATTCTTAATTGAAATAGTTTTTTATAAAAAGGTAAACATTCATTATAAATAATTTTTTCATTAATATTTAAAGTGATTTTCTTTTTCTCATATTTCTTAAATTCTGTTGATTTTTCTACATTTTCATACCAATACTTTGCCCAAACACCATCAGATTTTCTTTTTCCTTTTGGCCAGCTTAACATCTTTTGTGAAAATGATATTCCTAATGATTGACAAAGTTTTTTTATGATTACTTTTGGATGTAGTAGAAGATCCCTAGAGTCAATTATAATTGGAGGTTCTCCTGAATGTTTTACTACTATATCATAAATTTTTATCTGCTGAGGATAACCTAATTGTGAAATTGCATTAATTGGAAATTTTTTTTTATAACTTCCTATTACTGCCTTTGGATCTCTGATTAGCAAACAATTATTCGATCCAATTATCCAATCCATATTATTATTATCAAAAAAATGATGCGCCATATGCTTTTGGTACCAAATCGTTTTATTATAAGGAATTTCATTCAAACAAAATGATGCTACTTCAGTCCAGTTAGAGCTCTGGGATTTTAATATTGAATTCCTTCCAGGATGATGAAAACCTGTTCTTTTTAGGTAATAAGCATAGAATGGTTCATCTAATACTGCTGTGTCATCTCTATTTTCAAAAGATCTCATTAACGCGGTAGAAATATTTCTTGGCCCTGACCACATTAAAATCCTTTTCTTCTTATTTTTTATGATATCTTACCTTCAATATCTTCTAAATATTTACCCTGTAAAAACTTCGTGATTTTTCCTCTATTGCCATCCCCAATTTTATGACCATCAATAGATATTACTGGTATCACTCCTGAAAAAGTTCCCGTAACGAAAACTTCACTAGAATTGTATACATCTTCAATTGAAAAGTTTTTTTCATATACAGGGATTTTATTTTCAATGCATAACCTTATGATTGAACCACGAGTTATACCATTTAAACAATACTCCCCAGTTGAAGTCCATACCTCCTCATTTTTAAAAATAAAAAAGTTAGTTGAATTACATGTTGATATAAAACCATGAGGGTCTCTCATTAAACCCTCATCAACTCCTAATTTTTCAGCTTCAATGCATGCCGAAATACAATTATGTTTACTTAAAGAGTTTATCCTTGGATCTTGTACTCTAGTATCTCTTATTGTTTTTACCAGACCGATTGTAATCCCTTTTTTTATGACATCGGGATTTGCAACTTTATATTCAGGGATTATTACAATCGATGGATCTCCAATAGTAACCTTTGGGTGCTGATATGGTGTGGATTTTAGGCCCCTTGAGACTATTAAACGAACATGAACATCTGACTCCATCTTATTCTTTTTAACTGTTAGGTAAATAATATTTTTTAAATCCTCGGGCTTAATCCCAATATTCATTGAAATTAAATCAGCACCTTTATATAGTCTATTTAAATGTTCATTTATATGTATGAGCTTATTTTTGTGTAATCTTATTCCTTCCCATACACCATCTCCAAGAAGGTAACCACTGTCCATTACTGAAATTAAAGCTTTCTCCCTCCTGAAAAATTTTCCATTTACATATATTTGAATATTTTTATTTCTTGAATCTGGTTTATAATCATGTGTAGAAGCCATTTTATTTCCCCTCTATTTGTCGTATTCTCTCAAACAATATTGCTGATGCGGTAGCACTCACATTCAATGAGTTAGTTTTTCCTATCATCGGAATTGTGGCAATAAAATCACAAGATTCTAAAACTTTTTTCCTAATTCCCCTACCTTCGCTTCCCAGAACGATAAGGATTTTTCCTTTGTATTCTGTTTCAAACCATAGCTTAGTGTTAATACTATTTTCTACACCTATTACCCAAAAACCAATACTTTTATATTCTTGAAACGTATTTCTTAAGTTTGTCACTTCGTAAATATTAATGCTTGTAAATGCCCCTTGGCTTACTTGAAGAGAAGTTTCATTTATTGGAGCAGAATTATGTTTTGGAATTATAATACCATCAACACCAGCACATTCTGCTGTTCGTATAATTTGGCCTAAATTTTGGGGATCTTCAATCTGATCTAAAACTAATAAACATGCATTTTTTTTATTAGTTAAAGCTGGTAGATCTTTTTTAATAATTTCTCCTGAAAAACATATAGCCACTCCCTGAGATTTTCCTTCATAATATTTTTGATTAAATTGATTTTTATTCATCAAGTTAAATTTTTTATTTTTTATCAAATTTTGAAGCTCGATACTTTTATTCGCTCGACCATTTTCTAATATATCAATTTTATGGATTTGAAATAAGTTTGATTTTAGAACTGCGATAGTGTTATTAAGTCCAAGCAGTGTAAAAGAATTTGTATATACTTTTTTCATAAAGGTTTGAATGGTTAATTTTTAGGCTAAAATTTAAATAAAAGATTTTGATTTCTAGTTCATTAAAAGAAAATATAGTGTAATTTTTATAATTAAATGGGCCCATAGCTCAACGGTTAGAGCACCAGACTCATAATCTGTTGGTTCGGGGTTCGAATCCCTGTGGGCCCACTCTATCTTTAGTTAAATATCAATTTTTTCTAAAAAATATTATACAATAAGAAATTATTTTTTTGTATTATATTTTATAGTATAAGCATTTACTCTAGTTCTATTTATGTGTTGAATTCGCAATTAGAAGGAGCTCTTTAATGAAAATCATTTTAGTAAATTTAATATTTAGTAGTTTTTTATTTTCTATTAGTGGAAAATTAATATTTAATGACGGAACAACTATTGAAGGTAAAATAAATACAATTACTAAAGATGCAGTAAACTTGGTCCCTGACGGTCTTACTTTTCCTGAAAATATCCAGGTAGAAAATATTGATACTTTAAAACTTGATGATGGTAACATCTTGATAGAAAACAGTATTGTAGTTTATCTTTACCAAAACGGTGAATTTCTTGAGCCAAGTAATATTAAAGATGAAATAATCTATGAAGATGATTATGAACTTGAATATGTATTGGTTCCAAATTGGAGTGTTAATTTGTATACAGGCCATCCAATATATGGAGCTTCGTCTTTCAAAGAATATGATGACTGGTCTGTCCTAAACGGTTTCTCCGTAGGATCTCCATACGGAGTATTTGCAGGAGATTTTTTTATGAATGTCATTTTTGAATTTGCTCATTATACTTTTAAGCAAAAAAATGATCCTACGGGCTTAGCGCAGAGTTTTGGTGGATCAGCTTTGCAATTAGGAGTAAGCCCAGGTTTTTTTTTAGGATCTGCTAGCATTAGCTTGACTGCCTGTTCAGGTGCATATCAAACAGAAAAGCAAGAATGGAAAACTGGTTTTATCATAGGGGGTAGCGTTGACATACCCCTAGGATCTTTTCTTATAGATCGATATGGCGATAAGGATATTATAGAAAGCTTTGAAGAATACCTCGAGTCTGTGGAATTAAGAATTACGAGTAGAAGCAATTTAATCCAGAAATCGGATGGTGCGACTGGTTGGCTAGATGCCGGTATATCAATCGGTTATGAATTTTAAATTAAAAAACACAATATTTTTTGAATTATAAAAAAATATTTTTACTATTTTTATTGAGTTATTCTATATCTCAAAATGAAGCATATCTGGGTGAGGTCTCATTCAATTATAGTGGAACCGTAAATAATTACTTCTCCTCAATTTCAGGGGATTCCACCCTGACAAGTATTGCCTTTAATCAAGATAATGGAGATTCTTCTTTTTTTTTATTTGCAGCAATTACCCAGCAAGAAACTAATGAATTTGATTTATTTTTAAGTGTTTTAAGGGATACAACTTTTCCAGTTGAATCACGATCATGGCAAGTCCCAGGCGAAGGAGATGAAGAGAATCCATTAAGTCTAGAAACAATTTTAGTTCTTATGCCTGGATTAGATTCATCTTTTGTTTTAAACTTTTTGGAGACTTTTTCTGATACATCTGAAAATCAAAATTCAGATGATTTATTTAATGAAATTTTTACAACCTTAAGTGATCAGCTGTATTTAGGTCTGCAAGGAAATCTAGAACTCGAAGTTTTAAATGATAGTTCTATCGTTGGAAATTTTAATTCTATCCTATTTAAACCTGCATTTCATATACCACCTCATTTAGTTACAATAAACGATGGTGAATTCTCTTTTAATAAAGCTCTGACCACTCCTATATTAAAATTAGAAGACTCAAAAATAAGTGTAAATGATTATAAACTATTCAATACTTATCCAAACCCTTTCAATCCAATCATTCAATTCCAATTTGAATCAGATTTAAAATCTGATATTTCATTAGATATTTACGATATCAAAGGTCGAAAAATAAAAACAATTTATGAAGGCACAGTTGAACCTGGAGAACAAATTTTTGAATGGAATGCAAAAAACTTTTCAAGTGGTATATATTTATCAGTTTTGAGAAATAAATCATATACTAAAACAAAAAAAATAACATTAAATAAATAATGAAAAATGTCCAATTAAAATACCATGAAGTCGTTAATGACCTTCTTTTATTACAATGGGATGACAATACCGAAAACATACTATCTTTAAAATCGATGAGAGATAATTGTCCTTGTGCTAATTGTTCTGGTGAAACAGATGTCTTTGGTAATATTTATAAAGGCCCTCCTCAATCAATGAACTCTGAAAGTTATAAATTAAAAGGAATACATCCTGTTGGGCATTATGCAATTCGTCCATTCTGGAATGATGGACATAGCGATGGTATCTATCCATTTGACTTTCTAAAGCAATTATGCATTGCTTTGGACAGTTAATTTGTATTCTTAATGCATTTTTTTAAGCACCGAAAATATAATTATTTAGCTTATCTTTTTTTATGTTTCCCTCTCCTTAATGCGAAAACAGTAAAGATTGAAGAAATTTTACTATCAGGAGATATTACAAACCCGGATAATGAAATCTCTGGCATGGATTGGTATCAAGGCTTACTTTTTATGATACCTGAAAATTTAAATAAATTCATTTATGCAATACCTAAAATTGAGCTTGATAATTATTTTCTATCAACTAATCCAATTCCTATAATTCCGAGGAAGATTAGACTTAAAACCCCTAATTATAATAATTTAATTAATGGTTTTGATGGATTTGAAGCAATAGCCTTTTATAAAGATAACGTTTTCCTTTCAATAGAAGCTAAAAGTAATAATCATATGAAAGGCTTTATTGCCTGGGGAACATCTGATCCTTTAACGCAAGAAATTTTTATCCCATTAGATAATCTAATAGAGATAGAAACACCAATTCAAATTGATAATATGTCTTACGAAAGTATTATTGCTAACGGAAATGATTTAATTCTTTTATATGAAGCCAATGGAGTTAATCTTCAAAAAAGTCCTGAACACAAAGTATTTTCTATTATTGAATTTTCGACTTCTAAAATAATCAGTAGCAATATTGAATATCGAATTACGGATGCTACAAAAATTGATTCGAATGGGAAATTTTGGTGTATAAATTATTTATGGCCAGGAGATAAGATAAAATTAAAACCTCATAAAGAATTTTACTTGAATGAGATTGAAAAAAATAACAATTATAAGCAAATTGAACGTCTTATAGAATTTGAATTAAAGAATGGAAAAATTTTACTTACAGAAAATGAACCCATAAATTTTGAGTTGGAGAATGATATTTCTCGTAACTGGGAAGGCATTGTTCGATATGGCAAAGATTCTTTTTTAATTGTTACAGATAAATACCCTCGAATGATTTTAGGTATGGTAAAAAAATAATTAGGAGTTAATCAATTGAAAAATTTTATAATAGTTTTATTTTTTCTAAACATATTACTTGGCTGGGGTAAAATAGGTCATAGAATTACAGGGGAAATTTCAGAAAAATATCTCACAGAAAATGCCAAAATACAAATTAAAAAATTAATTGGACACCATAATATCTCTAGATTAGCAAATTGGGCTGATGAAATAAAATCTGATCCTAAATGGAGAGATGCTAATGATTGGCATTATTGTACAATACCTGATGGTGAAAAATATGATCCAAATATCGGTGGAGGAAAAGCAGTAGAAAAAGTTAATGAATTTATAAAAACATTAAAAAATAAAAATTCTACTAAAAATGAAAAAGTAGTAGCATTAAAGTTTTTAATTCATCTCATTGGAGATTTACATCAACCACTTCACGTTGGCAATGGGCTTGATAGAGGCGGAAATAATGTAAAAGTTAATTGGTTTAATGAACCAACAAATATTCATTCTATATGGGATACTAAATTAATTGAATTTCAAAAATTAAGTTATACGGAGTATTCGAACTATTTAACATTACAAGAAGATAGAAGTACCATCAGAAAATGGCAGAAAGCTACTGTTTTAGAGTATGTTTATGAGTCACAAGAGGCTCGGAGACAATGCTATGATTTTGAAACAGAAAACCTTAAATGGGAATATTTTTATAAAAATAAAGCACTATTAGAAAGAAGACTTCTCCAATCAGGTATTCGCTTATCTGGAGAATTAAATAGAATTTTTAAATAATATTATTTTTTCCCCTGGTTCGCTACCTCAGCTTCTTTTTTTGCTATAAGGTCCTGATTTCCTAAATAATAACTATCTAGAGGTTTTAGGTTGTCGTCTAGTTTATAAACAAGAGGTGATCCAGTAGGAATATTGAGTTTCAAAATTTCTTCATCAGAAATATTATCTAAAAATTTAACCAATGCTCTTAAAGAGTTTCCATGTGCAACAATAAGTATATTTTTACCAGATTCTAAATCTTTTTTAATATGCTCGTTCCAGTAAGGCAAAAACCTGGTAACCGTATCTTTCAAACATTCAGCTAATGGTAAATCCTCTTTATCTAAGCTATTATACTTTTCATCGAACCTAGGATGTCTTTTATCATCATAATCTAAAGATGGAGGAGGAGTTGTATAACTTCGCCTCCATATATGTACTTGTTCATCTCCATATTTTTCAGCAGTCTCTGATTTATTTAAACCCTGAAGAGCACCATAGTGTCTTTCATTCAATCTCCAGTTATAATTTATTGAAATTTTATCTAAATCAAGACCCATTTCTCTTAAACAAATGTTCATTGTATTATTAGCTCTTTTCAATAAAGATGTATGAACAGTATCAACAGATAGGCCTTGATTTTTAATTAATCTTCCTGATTCTTTAGCCTCTTTTTCACCTTTTTTTGTAAGATCAACATCTGTCCAACCGGTAAACCTATTTTCTAAATTCCATTGACTTTCACCATGTCTCAACAAAATTAATTTTTTCATATAAGTTAGATTTAAGTTAAAAAGTAAATAATTTAATAGTTAAAATTTCTTAATCTCTTGTGTATTAGAAAAGGGTTTTTATTAAAAAATTCGTATGTGTGGAAGAAATACTTTAACTGAAAATACCAAATCAATAATTAAAGATTTTTCTATTGATAGTTGGGATTCAAAACAAATTATCCCTCATTATAATATTTGTCCATCTTCCTATACGCCTGTTTTAATATCTAAAAATAATACAAGAATTGTAAGAGATATGAAATGGGGATTAATTCCAAGTTGGTCATCAAATAGTTCAATTGGGAATCAAATGATTAATGCTCGATCAGAAAGTATTTTAGAAAAACCTTCTTTTCAAAATCTAGTTAATAAAAATCGATGTATAATCTTTTCATCTGGATATTTTGAATGGAAAACACTTAATAATAAAAAACACCCATTTTATATTACAAAATCTACAAACAAAATTTTACCACTTGCTGGTTTATGGACAACATGGAAATCAAAAAAGTCTGAATTAATTCATAGTTATACAATTATTACGGGTAAAGCACAAAGTAGTTTAGAAAACATACACCATCGAATGCCTATAATTTTAAAAAGAAATAATATTGAAAAATGGATAAATAGTGAAAAATACAATTTCCCCGCTGTTCAAAAGTTTTTAAAACCACATTCATCGGATTTAATTTTTCACAATGTTTCTACATTGGTTAACTCCACAAAAAATAATAGTAAGAAGTGCATACTAAAAATAAATAATCTATGTACAATCAATCTATTTTGATAAATTTTTATTTTGAATTATAATTCTAATTCAAAACCACCTACCGGAGTAAAATCAAAATATTGTACTAGATCCACTTTTTTTGATGCTTCACTTCAAAAATATGTTTTTAACTTCTTCCGATTATATGCATCTGTTCTGATCCAAACATCCGCTATAGACTTTATTTTTAAAGTAATATGATTTACAGAAATGAATAATTTTGTGGAGTTATGAAATACCCATCAGTATCTGAAATTGAACTAAATTTTGTACCTTTAATCATTATATTAACATCTAAAAGTAAAAGTTGATTTTCGAGATCAAAAATCTTCCTTTTCACAATTCCTTGTGAAGTATTATTAGAAAAAGAAAAATTAAAATCAAATATAATCTTTAGAACCAAAAATTTTATTATTAAAAAATTTCTGGAAAATTAATATCAAATATAGAAGGTAATTTATCTTGTAGATTTACCCCAAAAATAAGTCCAATAGTAGTCCAATATGTTTTTGAATCCTCATTTATTACACCAGAAACATAGTGAAGCTGAGTATTAAACCCAATTATCAGCGGTGTTGGGAGTAGATTAAAAACGTTTGAATTTGCAATTGTAAAACCATAACCTGGAGATATCAGTCCTCCACCCACTTTAATCCCTGTTTCAAGAGTAGGAGGAATCCAAAACCACCCTAATCTAGGATTTATTTGAGCAGTTAAATAATAGGATATTGTTTGAAATTTTTGTTCATCAATATCATAGTCAAAGTTAAATCTATTTATTTCAAGACCTATATCAATTGGGGTTTCTCCAATTGAAAACAATTTTCTTCGACCTAAGGAAAAAGCATAATTTATACCATGATCATGGTTTCCTAATGTTTTTTCTACAAAAAATGGTTGGCCATAAGATAATGTCAAAAAAGATTTAGGTGTTGACCCAAGTATAGAGTCTTGAAGTGCTATTTTTGCCTGTCTCGCTAATTTTCTTGCCTCTTTTCTATCATCCTTTGCTTTTTTCTTTTCAGATTTAGCTTGTTTTCTAGCATAATCTTCCACTTCTTTTGTTTTTTCTATTGCTCCAAGTGTTGCAGTCGCTGCTGCTGCCTCCAAACGAGCTAGCTCTGCGTCTCTTTCAGCGTCATACATTTTTTCTATTGCTTTTTGAGCTTTATCTTTAGCTTCATTCATTTTTTTTGCGAAAGCTTCAACATTTCTTGCTTCTTTTTCCGCTTTCTTTAAAATTTTTGCAGTTTCTTTTGCTAATTCATTTGCTTTAATTAGCTCTTCATTTGCTTTAACTAGCTCTTCATTTGCTAATTTTAAAGCCTCTTCTGCTCTTTTTGAGAACTCAATCGCTAAATTAATATTGTTAATGTCTTTTAAACCATGATCAATAATTTTTTCACCATCCCATTCATATCTATAAGCATATTTGTCAGGTTTATAGTAAGGTATAATTTTTCTTTCAAGTTCTTTGTTTTTTTTATTTGAAATAATTCTCACTGTTTCTTCGTTTATACGATCATGCAAGAACTCTACTGTTTTAATTAAATTATTTTCTGAATTAAAATACTGTATCATCCTTAAATAAGAACCTTTCTCCCAAAATAATAAATGTCTTCCCACAAAATTTTCATCAGAGTCAAAATAAGAGGATTCTACGACTTCAGAAATTTTATCATTATTTTTTTCAAAAGTATAATTAAAATTATATGAAAAATATTGATAACCAATTTCATCTTTAAATAAAACCTTTTTTGGTCGTCCATCGCTCCGACTTCTAAATTCTGCAATCCAACCGGGTCTTACATAGCTTAATTGATTTGCATATAAATTTTTATCCAATCTCGATGTATTACCTGTGGTATGAAATTCTACCTTGTATTCAGATCTTGCTCCTGATTTTGACCATTTTAAGTGATATGTTTCTTTTGGATTTCTATCTTCTCCAAATTTTATAACTTTTTTTATCCTCTTATCTTTATTGTATTGAACTTCATAGTATTCTTGACCATAAAAACTTTGAGGTTCTCCTTTTAGGTCTAAAACTCTTCTATATGGATTCCAATATTTGTAATATGAAATTGAAGCCGACTTAGATATTTTATTTTCTACAATATCATTTATTCCAAAAAGGTAAGATACAAAAAGAAAAACGAAAAAAAAAATAACTGAAAATTTCAGGCTAATCCCCATGCCATTAATATTATCATAGTTAAGAATAATGAAAAACCTATAAATCCACCTGTTTTGAACTTATTATTAAAATCTATCACTTCTCTATCTAATGTTTGATAGTTTAAAGCAATTGTTTCATGCTTTCCCTCATCTACAAACACATCTAAACGCCCCATAACCAAAATATCATTTAACATTTTATCTTTACTTGTTAACGAATTCGAATCCCGAGTATAATCATTAGAAAAATATCCAACCTTATGCCAACCAGGGAGCACATCAACGTAATTTTTCAGGGGTGAATAACCTACTAATTGGTTATCTACATAAATAGGTAAGCCTTCTGTATCACAAAGAATTTCTAATGTTGTACGCATACGTGAATCTTTCCATGACGTAGGGTGATATTTTTTCTGAGCGTTTTTCAGCTCAGGAAAAACATACGATGGGTTTACGTTTTTTTGCTCGACAAAATCAGAATAAGTTAATACAAGTACTACCTCTTGACCTTGGTCATCAAACATTACATCAAACATTCCAATACTACGACTAATCTGTATTGATAATTGTAATGAGTTTTGAGACCAAACTTGTTGAACTTCTTGAATTGGATATGAAACCATCTCTTCAAAAAAAGCCGAATTAGGTTTAATAATATTATAAAAATTAATTATGAACCAGTTTTCCTGTTCTATCCAACTAGAAACATCTGCTTTTTCTATATAACTAGAGAAAACGAACTCTATTTTTACTCCTTTTTCTATAGATTGAACTTTTGAAGATAAAATAGTTGGAATATCCTGAGAAAATAAAAGTCTAACAAAAATAATAAATGCTATAATTCCCCGATAAATTTTAAACGGGAAGACAACATTCATTTTTTTTTATTCTTCCTCTTCTTCCGTAGCAAGGTTAATTCGAACTTTTTGAGTTTTACCTTGAGGAACATATATATCTTGATAATCTGGGATTGCCATTGCGTATTTTTGAGGGGGTGCATTTGGGTTAATAACTCGAACTCGATGCCAGCCTGGAGTAACTGTTAATTTTTTTGGCAATGGAGTCTTCCCTATTAGAGTTCCATCAATAAAAACATTTGCTCCATCTAAATTGCAAGATAACTTAAGAAATGTTTTCCTTGCAGTCATGTCAGTAGGTAACAACCTAACTTCTTCAGAATTTTTTAATTTTCTAGTAACTCTTTTTATTTCTGTTTTAACAGGGGTTTGGTTTAAAAGTTCTTTAGCAGTTTGGTGTTCTTTTTGTATTAAACTTCCAAAGTTATTATCCATAACAACACGAAGATCTTTATTAAGTGGTCCTAAATCATTATCACTTTTTGTAGTTTTTAATACTTCTCTTTGAGATTTTTTCTTCACAACTACTGATTTTTCGCCAGATAACGCTCTTAATAATTCTCTATAGGTTTCATCTCCTACAACACCATCAACATTAAAACTGTTAAACCCTCTATCTAATTGAAATTGTATGACTGCTGCTTCTGTAGCTGGACCAAAATCGCCATCAATTCCATCACTCCCTATACCCGAAGAGCCAAGGTAATACCCAAGTGATAAGAGTGATTTTTGTAATATTTTTACTTCTTTAGGTCTGTTTATGCCTGAAAATAACAAACCATTTTCAAGAATATTTGAGATGTCTATTGATTCAACTTCTCTCTTCTGGGGTTCAGGTAATGGTGGCCCACTTACTTCTATTTTTTTCTTCTTAACTATCAACGGTTTTGGATCTTTTGGAAGTATTCGATCCTCTTTTTTTCTTTTTGAAGCAGATTCTACAAAATCAGAGCCCTTTTTAACTCTGTCTTCTTCGTTTATTTTGTTTGGATCGTCTTCAGTAGAATACCAGTTATTATACCACACAAAGTATTTTTCAGAACCATATTTTTCTTTTGCATAAACAAAAGAATCGTAGAATGGTGATCCTTTGGATTCATTTTTTGGCAGAGAAAAAACTCTATTTTGGTTGACTTCTTCTGAAGATCTCAACTCATACCTTACGCTATCATTTAAAGATTCCCAGACTTGAATTAAGATTACTCGGCTTGCATTTGAATGGAATATTTCAAAATCTTCAATGGGTTTTTCAAATAAATACCCTAATTGCACTGATTCATTATTTTCTGTTATTTCAATGTCAATTAATGGGGGTTCAAACGTAATATAGTCTCTTGATGATGAGCTAAGTCTGGTACCGTTTAATGTAATATAAAACCAATTCTCCTGCCCTTTCCAACCGGCAATATTTTCAATTTCAAGGATTGTACTTGTAACAATCCTTAATAAAGTTCCATTATTTTTTTTATGCGTTGTAATCAACTGGACTTGGTTAGAAAAGACAAATGAAAAGCAAAAAAATAAGATTGCAGAGCATAATTTGATATTTGATTTCTTAAATTTCATCTAACGCTTTTTGTAATTTAGTTAGTTCCTTAAGCTCAAAATCAGAATCTTGACCTTTTAATTCTTTTTCTCTAATTTGAATTCTAATATTTTTAATCTGTTGTTTGATAGGTTCTGATTTTAAGATTTTTAAACAGTCACTTACAATTTCTTCAGTTAAAATATTTTTTTCTGCTTCAAAAAGTATTTTTGCAATAAAGTTTCTTTCATTAATATTATTGAATTGCTCTATTATACTAGAAGATTTTACTTCTAAATTTTCATTTAATAAATACCGAGCTAATTTTTTTAACGATTTATTTGTAAATAAATTAATTGAAACATTAGCTATAGCATAATCTCTTATATTTTTATCTTCATTAGAAAGTAATTTAATTAATTCAAGCTGAGCTTTTTCTATTTTTGTAGTAAAAAGCTCTTCTTCATGAGTTGAGTCATCTTTTCCAGCTTGATATGTCGTTCTTATATTCTGACTCTTCAAAGTCTGCATTAAATCTTTGGTGTCAACTTGCATTCTTTCCGAAAAAATTCGAATCATCTCATTTTTAATTATGATATCCTCAATACTGCTGATCTCTTTTACAAATTCAATTATGTAATTACGCCGGTCAGAGCCCTGAAGAGAAAGAGCTTGATTATGTTCTAAATGAAAATCCAAATATGATTTAGGAGAATTAATTTTACTTATTACATTTTCTTTTTTTTCATTTGTAATCCAATCATCAGGATCCATTCCCTTCGGAGGGCGAACAATTAGTGGTTCAATTCCTGATCGAAATAAAACCCAACCAGTCTTAATTGTAGCATTTGCTCCCGCATTATCCCCATCAAAAAGTAATATGACTTTCTCCGCAAATCTATTAATGATAGCCCCGTGTCTTTCTGTAAAAGAAGTTCCCGAGACAGCGATTACATTATGAACTGAATTTTGATATAATTTAAGGTAATCCATATACCCCTCAACAAGGATTGCAAAACCTTTTTTCCGAATTGAATCACGAGAAGTATTTAATCCATAAAAAACATCACTCTTTCTATAAAGTGGCGTTTCGGGAGAGTTTAAATATTTTGCTATATCATCAACATCATATATCCGTCCACCAAATGCAATTACCTTTCCCGATGAGTTAAAAATCGGAAACATAACTCTTGACCTAAATCGATCAAATATTCCTTTATCAGAGTTGCTAAATAATCCTGATTGAACTATTTGTGATTTAGAATAACCTTTACCTTTACATTTCTTTACTAACTGATCCCAACTATTTATTGCAAAGCCTATTTTAAATTGAGTAATAATGTCCTCGGTTAAACCTCTGCTTTTTAAATACGATAAAACTTTTATATTTTTTGAAGAAAATAAATTTTTCTGATAAAGGCTTGTTGCAATTTCATGTAGTTCATATAAAGAAGAAAATAATTCATTAGGGCCTTTAGATTCTTCAATCTGGATTGGAATATTATATCTTTCTGCAAGAATCTTTATTGATTCAGGGAATGGAACTTTTTGATACTCCATTACAAATGAGAAAACATTTCCGCCAACACCACAACCAAAACAGTGATATATTTGTTTAGATGGAGCAACACTAAAAGAAGCTGTTTTTTCTCCATGGAATGGGCATAAACCAAAATAATTTGAGCCTCTCTGTTTTAAATCTACAAATTGAGATACTACATCTAAGATATCTGCTGAATCTCTTACTCTTTCAATAATATCTTGAGATATTTTCACTATTAAGGCTTTGTAAACTTTTTAATATAAGACTCACTTAATACAATTGGGTCTTCCCAGTGAAAAAATGAAATAATCATCTCCCTTGCTTCATTACCTGCTTTTGCTAATCGTGAGTTATTATCAATAAAAATTGTCCATTTTGGAAGTGGTAATATTGCTATTAACCATATAAAGACAATTAATGTAAAACTTCCTTTTATTGATCCAAAAAAGAATCCTAAAGATTGATTGATTAATTGATTTCCACCAGTTAGAAAAGCAATTTTAACAAGCCTTGTAAATATTCGTCCAATAAATATTACACCCACAAAGATGATTGAAAAAGATAAGAATATAGATAGCCAATAATCAGTTTGCACTAGATTTAAAATCTTTATAGAAAGATTTGAACTATTAGATATTGATATCATAATCGCTGCAACTAGCCCTATCAGTCTACCCAGTTCTTCTATTAAACCATTTTTATAACCCTTAACACCCCAAAATAGAATAAATATGACAGCTATGCTATCAAGCAGCCAATGCATTTAACTCAGCAATTCTCTCAAAACTTGGTTAGCTATTTTCCCATCGATAGAGCCTCCACCACGTTTCATAATAAGAGGCATTATCTTACCTATTTCTGAAATATCGATTACCCCTGTTTCATGGATTAAATCCTGTACAAGAGTTTTTATTTCATCTTGACTCATAGCTTTAGGTAGGTATCTCTCAAATATTTTAAGTTCAGTTTTTTCTTTTAATGCCAAATCATTTCTTCCTGCTTCTTCGTAGATTGAGTATGATTCTTTCCTTTGTTTTACTAGTGTTTTTAGGACACTCATTCCATCTTTTTCAGATAAATTACCTCCTAAACTAATTTCTTTATCTTTTAATTTTGCTAGTAAATTTCTCAAAGCTATTACTCTCTCTTTTTCCTCAAGTTTCATAGCTTCATACATATCAACTTTTATTTTTTCATTAAATTTCATTTTAACTCTTATCAACTCTTTTCATTCCTAAAAGTAGGTGGTCTTTGTTAGTTTCAAACCCAATGAATCTTCTACCATTCTTTTTACAAGTGAGTGCTACATCTCCAAAACCCATAAAAGGATCAAGCACCCAATTTAATTTAAAGCTACTTGCGTCTAGTATTCTCTCAAATAATTTTTGAGGGTAACGTCCACCATCATCGATTCCAAATGGCAAATCAATCCAAAGGTTTGATTCTAAATTGTGATTATTCTGATTTTCTTCATTTCTGTTTAACCCAACTGGATTTTGTTTAAAGAGAAAACCCTCTGTTTTAGTTGCATACCAAATATCAGAAATATGATTTTTCCAAGTTTTACTGCTGTCGCTTTGATTTACTTTACGCCAGGTAATTCTTGATTGTACATTGAATAAATTACTTAATAATCCATGGTACATGCCTGAATATTGCCAAGGTGAGAATACATAAATTGCACCTGTGTTTTTCAATACTCTTTGTGCTTCTCCAAGCCATAAGTTATTCCATTCATAATATTGTTGCAATGTTTGCCCTAGCTCATTATCAGAAATATCACCCCATATGTCTTGAGGTGGATCTGCTATGATTAAATCTATTGAGTCACTCGGTATTCGTTGGATTCCATCTAAGCATTTAGAGAGGAACATGCCTTCAAACATTTTCTCAATTGTCATATTAATGTCTTCTACAGTTCTAATTGCTGGCAAATATTTATTTAAATCATCAATATTTAGCCCTGGATATGTTTCAAGGGGGTTTAAGGAAATTGATGATATTCTTTTTTCGGTGTTATTTGACATGATAAAATTTAAAAAAATAAAATAAAATGTTTTATAACTTTTACAATATGTTTTTTTATTAAAAAAAACGATTAACTAAATTTAACAATAAAACTAGAAGATTAATTTGTACTATTATAAACCCATTCAATAAATGGATTTGCAGAAAATTTAGCACGGTTAATAAAAAGATTATTTTTAGAATGAATGGAGCGTTAGAAAATGAAAAAAATAATATTTTCTACTATATTAGCATTTAAAATTATATATGGAGGCGAAGTCTCTACTACTATTTCTGAGGTAGTTGTTAATGAATATTTTACTATTGTGGGAGATCATCAAATTTTTGCAGGGAAAAAAGAGTCTCAAGCCCTCTGGTCTATAAAAAATCCTAGAGTTAAATTTAATGAAGGGAGCGCTGAATTTCTTGCAACAGTTTTATTTGAAAAAAATAAAGTTTATATCAAAAAAGATATAAAAAAATATGTAGATATTGAATATGATGAAAAACTTAATGAAATACAACTTTTAATCAAAAACGCTCTTGTAAAAATGGAACGTCGTGGAAAAGTACTTGGGAAGCTTGACCTAAGTCAAATTTATCAAACTGGACTAGTTTTTTCAGGTCCAAAATCACCAATTGATTTTTTTAAAATGAAAACAAAGTTAGGAAAAATAAAATTTGATGTTTTAATAAAAGATGAACGTATCTACTTTGAAAATGGACAGATTCGATTTGCACTTGATATTGACTACAATATTTTTTAATGCAAATATTAACGACAAAACTACCTCTTTCTGGATGGTGGAGTACTGGAATTCCAAAATATGAAGATAACCCCGCTATGCAAGAAGGTAAAGTTCCCAACCTTAAAATTTTAAACAAAGAGCGTGACCAATTAATACGTATTATTCAAAAAACAGGCAACAAGGTCATTGAATTAGATTTCCCCAGTGAATTTGATCAAGAAGAACCACTTCATGATTTTGTTTTTATCAGAGACCCATTTATTTCAAATCAAAAAGGGAAAATCGTTATTTTGAGGTCTGGAGAGCCTCTAAGGCGAAAGGAAAACCATTTAACAAAAAATATTTTAGAGAAGATGGGTTTTGCTCCTGAATCTATACCTGATAAACCAGGTATTAGAGCAGATGGTGGTGAATTTTATTTTTGTAGTAAAGGTGATATCCTTTTTGCAGGAATACAAAGAAATACACGGGAAGGTATTTCAGCAGTTGCAAGTTTGTTAAATGTAAAAAAACTTCTTATCCTTGATGGGCTTGGATATCATTTAGATACTTTTTTCACACCAGCTTATAATAGTGAGGGTTTTCTTGTTGCATTAATTGTTTGTACGAAAATACTATCTAATCAATCAAAAAAGGATTTATATAAATTTGCAGATAATGAAGATGTACCGATCTATGATGTACCTCAAAATGATGCAATTGGAACAAAAAATAAACTTGGAAATTTTGCTGTAAATGCCCTACCACTACCAGGCGTTCTTATTAGACCTCATAAATTTACCGATCCAACTATTGATGAAAAACTTTCTAAAATTGGTGTAAAGTGCATTATAACACCTACTACTCAATTTGAATTAAGTGGTGGCTCGATTCATTGCGTAACAAATGAATTATAAAAAAGGGCATAAAAGCATGCCCTTTTCAAAAGATACTATAAGCTTAGAAAGCCATGCCTATTTTAAACATAGCTTGTGCAAAACCATTAGAGCCATCATAAACATTTTCTGCAATAGTATATCTAAAGTTTAAATGGCTGTCTAATACTAAAATTTTAAAACGTAATCCTGCTTGCACGTGAAAACCGCTTGCGTCAATTCTATTATCTTTTAAATAATTAATTAATTCATTTTCTAAATCATTGTCGTTAGGATTAAACTCGCTCAAGTCTTCAATTTCAAATATCTCTTTAACCATATCTATATTTGCTCTTGGAGTTGATGTGTGTCCGTTAATTCCAATACCCGCATTTATTGCAGCCTTTGCTAAAATTGGAATTGTAATGTCCATTAAGTTCTTTTTCAAAGTAAAAGCATAAGAAACTCTTCCCCAGCCGAAAGGTATATTTTCTAAATTTGGTATACCAGAAGGAGATATGAAGTCAAATTGGTACTCTCCAAATGCAAAATCACCTTCAGCTTCTAGGGCAAAACCAAATAAATCAATAAAGGCATATCCGCCAAGACCAATTGGGAAGGTTTCCATCTCCTTAGACTCTACGGTGACTTGAGTATTAGTCCCTTCATTTTGATATTCAATGCTTCCATCCAGCTTTGAGTAGTCTTGTCCAAATTGTAACCCGAACCCCGCTAAAGCAAAAATATAGGAAGGCACGGCTAAAAGTATAATTCTAGTTAACAATTTTTTCATTTTTATTCCTTTTATTTGTTCATATAATTTATAGAGTTTACGGTAAGTCTTTTTAGTAAACAAATCACTCGTTGTTAACACTATCACTTTCTAAATAAATTTGATATCATGAAACAATACTTCTTAATATTTTTTCTACTACTAGGTAAAATTGCTTTTCCTCAAGATGCGGGTTGGCCAACTCAGATGGGAAAGTATTTTTCTTCAAATTTTGGAGAAAATAGAGATGATCATTTTCATATGGGAATTGATATTAAAACTGGTGGAAAAATCGGCATGGAGATTCTAGCTGTTGAAGATGGGTATATAAGTAGGATAAAATCAGATTATAATGGCTATGGTAAAGCTGTATACCAGCGCACAGTATCTGGGCATGAAGTTGTTTATGCCCATTTAGAGTCTTTTACACCTGTGATGGAAAAAGTGTGGAGGTTACAACAAGCTAAAAGAAAAAGTTACAAAGTTGATGCTCAATTCTCTCCTAGAGAATTTCAAGTACAAAAAGGTGACTTAATTGGGTTTTCTGGAAATACCGGCCATTCTTTTGCGCCTCATTTACACTTTGAATATCGTTCAAGTAAGAGTGTCCCTCTAAATCCCTTGACCATGGCATTTGATTTAGAAGATAATTCAATGCCCGTTGCTAAAAAAATAGCACTAATTCCCATTTCTCAAGGTTCTTTAATAAATGCAAGTCCTCTAGCACAAACATTCCCTCTTTTTAGAGATAAAAAGGGAATTTATCATTTTGCAGATACAATTAGTGTTTTTGGTGAATTTGGTTTTTCAATAGAAACAATTGATAAAAGACAAGGATCGAAAAATAAATATCAATTCTATCGTGCTGAATTAGTAGTTGACGGTGAGAAAGAATTTGAGATTGAGTATAATAAGATTCCCTTTAATGAGGGGAAGTTTGCAAAAACAATTATCCAGTACGATATGAAAAGAAAAAATTTAGGTGAGTTTCAAAAGCTCTATAGATTACCTGAGCATAGAAGTATTTCAATTCATAACTCTGAAAAAACAGGAATTTTAAAATTACCTCCAGGTTTTCATTCTATTATTATAAATATATTTGACGCTTATGGAAATAAAACCATTGTAAAAGGAGTCGTTGCAGGGTCTTTCCCAATGGTTTTAGATGCGAAAGAAATTTTAAAAGATAATAAAGTTACTGTTCTTGCTTTAAGTCCAAAAAGAGGAGGTCTTCCTATAAGAAATGCAATTATTTATAGCTTTACTTCTTATGGATTTCCAGATCAAAAATTAGATATTCTACATTCTGAAAAAGTTAAAAACGATTTACATGTAACCTTATCATCTAAAGATATTAAAAATCGTATTTTACAAATAATTGGTATAAATCAATTAGGTGGAGTGGTAAACCCCTATCATTGGACTTCATTTAATTCAAAAATAAGTGTAGTCGATATACAACCTGAGCTTGAGATTTCAAATACCGAACGAGGACTTTTTTTTCAAGTTAGCTTGGATCAATATGTTCCTACTAAAGTACAAATAAAACTTGCTAATGATAATACATTCTCATCTTACAATTTAAACCAAATAGGACCAAACACTTTTCTGTCAGAAATGCTCTCTCATCAAATTGTTGATAATATGAAATATATAGATGTAGAGCTATCTCACGAAAATTTATTAAGAGAAACAAGGTTTAACTATGAGATGCAAGCTGTTGGTCCAGGTTTAAAAAATCAGATATTTTCTACAGATAGAAACTGTGCTATTGAAACCAAACCTAATACATTTTTTCAAACAAACATTTCTTGGATCGAAAAAACTGATGTTTTTAACCCCGTTGAGGATGGGTTTCATATGGCACCTGTTTATCAATTGCAGCCCTATGATTTAGCATTAAAAGGAAGCTTTCATATTAGAATTAAGTATAATAAAGGTTTAGCAGAACATTCAAATCTAGGAATCTACTATTTTGATCCTAAATCAAAAAAATGGATATATACACCAACTGAAAATAATAAAAGAAAACAAGTATTAACCGCTGAATTAGAACAAATGAACGCTGTCACTATTATACAAGATTTAGATTCTCCAAAAATTATTAATACTTTCCCTGGGAATAGTGGCAGATACCATGTTAAAGATGTAAATACAATAAAAATTACAGTGGATGATCCAATATCAGGCATAGAATCTGAAGAATCTTCTTTTGAGCTTAAGTTAAATGATAAAAAGTTGTTTGCTGCTTACCAACCACTCAAAAAACAAATTAGCTATATTTTGGATCAGCGTTTATCAAAAGGACAACATAAAATTGATTTTAAAGTAGTGGATCGAGCTGGAAATGAATCTAATGAAGTAATTTATTTTGTTGTTTTTTAATGTTCTTCCCATACAAAGATGATAATCCGAGAGTTTTATATCCATATGTTACGTTCGGAATAATTTATTTTAGTGTATTTATTTTCTTATGTCAAATATTTCTAAACTCAACAGATGCCTCTTTAGCGAGTAAACTTGTTTACATATTTGGCTTTACTCCAGAGAGATTTAATATTATCAGTATTTTCACCTCCATGTTTCTTCATGGAGGTTTTGGACATATTGTTGGTAATATGTGGTTTCTTTATATTTTTGGAGATAATGTTGAAAGCATATTAGGACATGTAAAATATTTTATTTTTTATTTATCCTCAGGGCTATTTGCTGCATTGGGCCAATATGCCACAAACCCTAATTCAGAACTCCCAATGATTGGTGCAAGTGGAGCAATTGCTGGAATCTTAGGTGCATATTTAATAAGTTTTCCAAAAGCCAAGGTACATGTCTTTGTAATGTTATTTATTTTCTTTACCACTTTTATAATACCTGCTAAAATTGTACTCGGTATTTGGTTTTTAGTCCAAATAAATGGAGGATTTTCTGAATTTGGTGTTATTTCAAAAGGTGGAACAGCTTGGTTTGCACATATTGGCGGTTTTATCTTTGGAGCACTTTTAATAAAAAAATTTCAAAAATTCCAAGTAGAATATTAAATAATGAAACCAACTTTTATTGGAATTACAGGTGGTACAGGTTCAGGAAAAACTTATTTGAGCAAATTATTTGTAAAAGAATTTGGTAACAAGAATACTACAAGAGTTGAACTAGACTCTTACTACAAAGATAATTCTAATTTAAGTTTAATTGATCGAGAAAAAATAAACTATGATCATCCAGAATCTGTGGACCGAAAACTAATTGAAAAACAATTGCTTCAATTGCGTAATTGGGAGAATGTTCAAATTCCAAATTATAATTTCTCAAACCATACTAGAATGAGTTCAAAAAATAAAATCATACCTAAAGAAATCATAATAGTTGATGGTATTTTTGCTTTATATTTTGAGGAGATATATGAATTATTAGATATAAAAATTTTCTTAAATACCCCAAGAGATATAAGTTTAATTAGGAGATTAGAACGTGATATTGCTCATCGAGGACGATCTCTAGATTCTACAATAAAACAATATTTAAATTCAGTACGCCCTATGTATGATGAATATATAAAACCAACTCAAAATCTAGCCGATATAGTTATGGAACATGATCATGATTTTTCAAAATTAATTGATAAGGTAAATTTTTTAATGGACAAAAATAGTTGAAAGCAAAAACGCAAATTTATGGTAGAATTGAAGTCATCTGCGGAGGTATGTTTTCTGGAAAAACAGAAGAGTTAATACGAAGACTTCGTAGAGCAGAAATTGCCAGATTAACCATTGCTATATTCAAACCACAATTAGATACTAGGTTTAAGAAAAAACAAATTATAAGTCACAATAAAACAGCAATGAATTCAACCTTAGTCAACGAATGTGAAGCTATCTTAAATGAGGCAGAAAAATATGATGTCATTGGGATTGACGAAGCTCAATTTTTTGATAATAGACTTGTTAAAGTTTGTCAAAAACTTGCAAATATGAATAAACGTGTTATTGTTGCTGGTTTAGATAAAGATTTCAAAGGAAGCCCCTTTGGCCCTATGCCATATCTTATGGCAGAAGCAGATTATTTAGATAAATTAAGAGCTATATGTACACTCTGCGGACGTTCAGCATCCAATAGTCAGAGAATGACAGAAGACATAGAAAGAGTGGTTATTGGCGAACTCGATATTTATGAAGCAAGGTGCCGATCTTGTTTTAATAAACCGCCAAATATTTAATTTATGGATAATCTTTCAGGACTTTTAGGTATATTAGTTATCTTGGGATTAGCAATCCTTCTATCTGTAAAAAGAAAAAAAATTAAAATTAAAATTATTATATGGGGGTTAAGTCTACAGCTTTTTTTCTCATTAATTATTTTAAAAGTACCTTTTATTAAAAATCAATTCTTATATGTTGATTTATTTTTTAAAAAATTAATCAGTTTTTCTGATGCTGGTAGTAATTTTTTATTTGAGTCATTTATTCCTGAAATTGGATATCATGGTGCTCTAGTGAATTTTGCTTTTAGAGCACTTCCAGTTATTATATTTTTTTCTAGCCTGGTCTCTATGCTTTATCATTTAGGATTAACCCAAATAGTAATTCAATTTTTTTCTAAAATTATGCAAAAAACAATGAAAACTAGTGCTCCTGAAACATTAAGCGTCTCAGCAAATATATTTATTGGGCAAACTGAAGCTCCCATTTTAGTACGTCCTTACATAGCTAAAATGACTAGTTCAGAATTAGGAACAATAATGACAGGTGGCTTTGCAACAGCAGCAGGTTCTGTATTAGCTCTTTATGTCCTTTGGCTAGAATCTATACCGGGAATAGCAGGGCATTTATTAGCCGCAAGTATTATGAGTGCTCCAGCCTCAATAGTCATTTCAAAGATAATTTTTCCAGAATTTGATAAACCATTATTCTTAGATGATATTAATCTTAATGAATTAAAAAAAGATGAAAACATTATAGATGCTATTGTAAGAGGAGCATCAGATGGGTTAAAGTTAGCAGCTAATGTTGGTGCAATGTTAATCGCATTTGTTTCAATGATTGCTATGATTAACTATATTTTTAGTTTTATGTTTAATCAAACTCTGCAACAAACTTTGGGTCTAATATTGAGTCCTCTAGCTTGGAGTATGGGAATCCCATGGGAAGAAGCAAATATTGTTGGAACATTAATGTCTGAAAAAATAGTACTGACTGAATTAATTGCATATTCAAACCTTAGCCAAATTATTAAAAGCGAATTAATTTCAGAGAGGTCTGCAATAATCTCTAGCTATGCATTATGTGGATTTGCTAATTTTAGCTCAATTGGAATCCAATTAGGAGGTCTAACTACTATTGCTCCCAAGAGAAAAAAAGATTTATCTAAAATAGTATTTAGAGCAATGATCGGCGGTGCTCTAGCCTCTTTTTTGACAGCAACTTTAGCAGGAATTTTAATTTAATATGAGAAAAAAATGAAATTATTAATAATGGGTCCTCCAGGGGTTGGAAAAGGTACTCAGGCAGCATTACTAAAAAAAAGTTTGGATATAATTCACCTTTCTACTGGTGATATTTTAAGAGATGAAATTAAAAAAAATTCTATAATTGGTCTTAAAGCACAAACCTTTATGAATGAAGGTAAATTAGTACCCGATAAAATTCTATTAGATATTATTGCTGAACGTATTATCCAAAAAGATTGTGAAAATGGATTCTTATTGGACGGATTTCCAAGAACCTTAAAACAAGCAATTGGTTTGGATAAAATTCTAGAATCAATTAATCAATTATTAGATTTTGCAATTAGTTTAACAGCAAATGAAGAAGAATTAATCACTAGACTTATTAATAGAGGTGCTGAGTTAGGTCGAAGTGATGATACACCCGAAGTTATAAGGAATAGGCAAAAAATTTACTGGGAAAACACTGCTCCCTTATTAGATTTTTACAAAGATAAATATATTCTGAAAGAAGTGGATGGATTAGGAGACATAGAGATCATTACAAACCGAATACTTAAAAGTATCAAATAAAATGCTAAAAATTGGATTAACTGGAGGAATAGGTTCAGGAAAAAGCTCTGTTAGCGCAATTTTAAAATCTTGGGGTGCATATGTTTTTGATGCAGATAAAATAGCAAAAAGCATACTCAATGAAAATGAAAGTGCTCAGAATGAAGTAATAACTGAATTTGGTACGGATGTATTAGGTGCAGACGGAAAAATTGACAAAACAAAACTTTCAAGGGTTGTATTCCATGATGAAGACCATCAGATAAAGCTAAATGCAATTATTCACCCATATGTATTCTCTGAAATTGATAAAGAATTTGAGACAGTCTTAAATAAAGGGAAACATGATATTTTTGTTGTTGATGCAGCTTTGATTTATGAATCTGGAGCTGATACACATATGGATTATGTATTAGTGGTAACTTCTCACTTGGGTTTAAGAATTGAAAGAGCTTTATCCAAAGGAGATTTAAGTAGAGAAGAGTTCTTGAAGCGTGCAGACCTACAATGGCCAGATGAAGATAAAATACACTTAGCTGATTTTGTTATTCAAAATAACGGATCTGAAGAAGACTTATTGAATGAAACAAAAAAAACATACGACTTATTAACTTAACTTTACTTTTTAAGAGCGATAGGTTTATCTAGTATTTCTTTCAATACGAAGGCTCTCTTTATGCTATTTGATGAACTAAACAACTTCTTCTTAAGACTTTTCTTGTTATTCCATTTATTACCTAGGTGTAATTCTTTTCTGTCAGCTAAGTCTGAATGGTAGATTTTATCTTCAAAATTCTCTTTTTTGTTTAATTCAATACTTGTCTCAGATTTATCTAGATTAAGCTCTTCTTCAATTAATTCATTTTTAACTTCTTTATTTAGAACCTCAAAATCGTCTGTAATTTGTTCCGAATCTATTGATTGTTCTTCAAACGTATCCAATGTTTCTTTTTGATTAAAAAGGTTTAATAGAAGATCATCTATGCCTTCTTCTTTCTTTGGGGTATCCCAGTCTGAATCAGATTCTATTTCACGATTCTTTTGATCTTTTTTCCTTTTATTTAAATAACCAGATATAAGATATAAAAATAATAAACCAACGCTTTCCCACATTATTTATTTGGCCTCTCTATCAGAAATAATATTCCATTGCATAATATTTCGTTAATTAACGGCACCCAGTGAAAAGGATTTTTTATTTTAGGTAGATTAAAACGATAAGAATATGCAGGCCTGAGCAGCCAATTACTTTCCTTGATAATATTAAAACCTGTTTTACTTAATATTCGTTTCATTTCTTTAATTGAAACCCTTGTCTTCTTTGTCTCAATAAGGTATTCAATTTTTTTTTGTGGGCAATTAATTAGCTTTAAATAATTCACATATAAGAAATTAGGAAAGATGTGCAAATATGGAAGTTTTCCTAAAATATTTGGTATAGTCTGCTGATGCCCTGCATAAGCACAATATTTAGGAGGATACGACATGAAAAGTTTTCCTTTTTTTTTCAATAATTTAAAAATATTTTTCAATGCTAGTTCCTTATTAGGAATATGTTCAATTACATCTCTTAAAATAATTATATCAAATTTTATGGGTATTTCATTTTTGTATGATTCTGAATTACAAATATTTGCTTGAAAAATATTAATAGAATTATTTTTATTCAGCTCCAATGCATTCCCAAAACGAATATCAGAAAGCTCTATTCCATGACAATTAGCACCCTTATTTGTAAAATATTTTAAAAGTCCTGCTTCTGCACAACCAACTTCTAAAATCTTTTTCCCATATAAATCTTTTTCTTCTAAAAATGAATGTAAAAAATTTTTCCCATACCATTCCTGCTCACTATAGCACCTAAGACATCTATCCGAAATTTTATCCACAACGATGCTTTATGTATCTTATTCTAATTGTACATAAATTATTAATTTTCGTTGGAATCGCCGCTAGCATCAGCAGAACTAGTATCAGAGATTGCATCTCTCATTATTGTATCTGATTTTATATTTTCCATTTTATAATAATCCATAATCCCCAAATTACCATCTCTAAATGCTTGAGCCATTGCTTTAGGAACTGTTGCTTCAGATTCAACGACTTTAGCTCTCATCTCTTGTGTTTTAGCAGTCATCTCTTGCTCTTCTGCAACTGCCATTGCTCTTCGAGTTTCTGCTTTTGCTTGAGCAACTCTTAAATCCGCTTCTGCTTGATCAGCTTGTAAAGAAGCGCCAATATTTTTCCCAACATCTAAATCCGCAATATCAATTGATAAAATTTCAAATGCGGTTCCCGCATCAAGCCCTTTGTCTAGAACAGCGCGTGAAATATTGTCTGGATTTTCTAGAACCTGAGAATAATTTTTAGCAGAACCAATGGCTGAAACAATGCCTTCACCAACTCTTGCAATAATCGTATCATCTGTTGCACCTCCAACTAAGCCAGGTAAGTTCGTTCTAACAGTAACTCTCGCTCTGGCTTTTAGCTCAATTCCATCTTTTGCAACCGCTGCTAAATAACCTTCTTTAGGAGCATTGATAACTTTAGGATATACAGATGTCTGGACTGCATTTAAAACATCGCGCCCAGCTAAATCAATAGCTGTAGCTGTTTCAAATTTTAAAGCTATATCGGCTTTGTCAGCAGCAATAAGAGCTGAGACGATATTCTGAACATTCCCACCTGCTAGGTAATGTGTTTCTAACATATCTGTAGAGATATCCTGTAGGCCTGCTTTATGAAGATTTATAACTCCATCAGTTACCAACCTAGGTGATATTTTTCGTAGTCGCATTCTAATTAAATCCACAATTCTAATTCTTCCTATCCCAAGAGAGACTATACCTTGAATCCACATTCCAACTGGAACAAAATAAAAAACTGTTAGAGTCACAAAAACAATTACTCCAAGCATAAACATTTGTATAAACGGCATAATTAATTCCTCATTTTATTTATAGTTTTCTCACTAATATTCTATTTCCATCGACTGATAAAATTTTAACTTTTTCTCCTTTATCAATAAAACCACCTTCACTAACAACAAAAACACGATTTTTTTCCACATTTACCCATCCTGAAGGATTTAAATCGGTATCAGTTTTACCAATTTCATTAACTAAGGTCTCCCAACCAAATGAGTTTGTGAAACCATCTTCTTTTTTTTGGGATCCTGGAGCTGTTAATTGCTTCCAAAATTTTGTTTTTATCATAACTTTTAATAATAAATATATTCCAACTAACGCTCCCAGAAGACCTATTGTAAAACCATCCATGGCACTACCTAAAACTTCTTCACTTACAGGGACATCAGGAATCAAAAGTAAATATAAACCATATATGATGACACCTAATCCAGAAACACCAACAATGCCAAAACCCGGTATAACAAAAGCCTCAAGCATTATTAGTGCAAAACCCGTAATAATTAAGAGCATATCGGACATAGTTGCTAATTGAGCTATATATGAGGCACTTAAAGATAAAATTAAGCAAACTATACCGACAAAACCTGGGATACCCCATCCTGGACTCTGAAGCTCAAAGAGTATACCTAAAAAACCAAATGTTGTTAATAGCGAAGCAACAACGGGGTTGGTTAAAAAGCGTACTAAGTTTTCCGACCAATTTTCAATATTTTGTCTCACTTTATATTTTGAATAATCTAACTTAATTATTAAGTCATTAAATGTTTCTGCTTTCCCATCAGAAATTTTATACTTTAATGCTTGTTCAGTCGTCAAAGAAATCAACTTTCCATCTTTTCTTCCTTCGATATCATTCACCGCAATTGAATCACTATTTATTACTAAATGTGTAAACTTCAATTCTTCATCAACCATGCCTCTGGCAATTTCAGCATTCCTTCCTCTTTTTTCCGCAGTTGAGGCCATTTCCTCTCGCATAAAACTAATTACTTTCTCGCTACCTTTTTTACCAGACATATCGACTGCAGTAGCTGCACCAATAAGGCCACCTTCAGTCATATATATTTTTTCGCAAGATAGTGATATTAGTGCGCCTGCCGAAATAGCTCTTCTATTAATAAAGGCTATCGTCGTAATTTTAGAGCTCAAAATTGCATCTTTAATTTGTGTTGCAGCATCTACTCTTCCTCCAAAGGTGTTTATTTCAAAAATTATTGCTTCTGCATTTTCTGATTCAGCTTGAGATATTACACGTTTAATAAAAGGAGGTAGTCCTAAATCAATCGTTCCTTCAATTGGAACTTTGTAAATAATTTCGGATACTAATGATGATATTAATAATAAAAATATAAAAACTGGTTTTTTCATACTATCAAATTTGAGGATAAAACATCTTTAGAAAAACAAAAATCGAATATAATAAAACCCTTATAAATTGTAATTTATGTAGCTAATGAAACCCAAACATCAATTTACATATTTTGTTCTTATTATTTTTAAAAAACTTATATCTAATTTGTCTGATAGAACGAGATATAAATTATCAACTTATATTGGTAAAATTCTTTTTCATATTTTTAAAGTGAGAAGGGGCGTAGCTGAAAATAATATAAAGAGAGCATTCCCATTGTGGAACAATGAAAAAATTAATAGAACATTAGAAAAGACTTATATTTTTTTCAGTAATAACCTCATCAATTTTATTGGGTTTCCATTTACTTGGAAGAATTCAACCTTTAATGTAAGCGGGTCAAATTTTCTTGATAGTTCTTTTAAAAAAGGTAATGGAATAATAATGATTACCGGTCATTTTGGAGCATGGGAAATACTTGGTAAATGGTTAGGTGATTATGCAAACCTATTTACTGGAGTTGCGTTTAAACAGAAAAACTTAGGGGCACATAAATTTTTCATAGAACAAAGAGAGCTATCTAAGACACAACATATTTTTAAAAAAGAGTCCATTAAAAAAATGTATAGAGTTTTAGAGTTGAATGGAATACTTGGACTTGTGAGTGATCAAGATGCTGGTAAAAAAGGCACTTTTGTAAATTTTTTTGGTAGTAAGGCATCAACTCCAAAAGGAGCTGCTTTATTTTTTCTGAATACAAAATCTCCAATGATATTTGCATCATGTATTCAATTATCATTCCAAAATTATAAGATTGAATTTATTCCAATTGAAATCAAAAAGGAGTATCTCAATGATAAAGATGTTGAAAACATAACACAAACATATACTACGTTCCTTGAAAATTATATCAAGAAATATCCTGAACAATATTTTTGGTTTCATAAAAGATGGAAAACTAAAGAGTCCTAAAAAATGATTAAGAACCTTAATTATAAAAATAAAACAGCTTTGAAAAGAGCCTGTCAAATTCTAAAAGCAGGTGGCATAATTGTATATCCAACCGATACATTATATGGTTTTGGCTGTGATGCTAATAATAATGACTCGATAAAAAAAATAAATGAACTTAAAAATCGAATAGCTCCAATGAGCATCATTGTAAATTCAAAAAAAATGGTAAAACCATGGCTAAATGTTAAAACTTCTGCGAAAACTAAGATATTGGATATGCTTAGTGGAGGGGGTACTATAATTGTTCCAATTAAAGTTAATATTGTTTCTAATTTAATTTGCGGCCCAAATAACAGTCTAGGAATACGAATTCCAAATCATCCTTTCTGTAAAAAATTAACTCGTCTTTACCCTAACCCCATCACAACCACAAGCGTAAATCGCACCAAAACACCTCCTATGACTGACCCATTTAAAATTTATGAAGAATTTTCAAATAGCGTTGATCTCATAATCGAAGACGGAATAATTAAGGGTAAAGGCTCTACTATTAATCTGTATAAAGGCGATAGCACTTGGGAAAAAATTAGATGAGAAAAGTAATTATTGCGCTGCTATCCATGGTCCTTATATTCCCATTTAGTGGAAAACTAAACATTGGTGAAGTTTTAAAATATGAAGCATCTTTCTCAAATATAAATGCTGGAGAAGGAAGTTTAAAAGTTTTTGGAATTGAAAAAATCAGAGATAGCGAAACATACCACGTTCAGTTTAAAGCAAATACAAAAGGGCTTACAAATAAAATTTTTCCCATAAGAGATGTAATTGATCTCTGGCTCGATAAAAAAAGTCTTCTTCCATTAAGAGTTAAGTCAAGTATTCGAGAAGGACGATATCGTAAGGAGGAAGATATTTATTTATTTCAAAAAGAGAACTATGCATTAAAGGATGATAAAAAAATTTTAATCAAAGAAAATACCCACTCCCCTTTCTCACTTTTTTATTTTTTTAGAAGTATAGATTTAAAAAATTTTGTTAAAAAAAATATAAATACCTTACAAGGAGATAAAGTTAAAACATTAAATGTGAATATTAAAAAGGATGTAAATATTTTTGTCCCAGCAGGAAATTTTAAATGTATCCGCGTTACGCCATCGCAAATAGAAGGGGAAAAATTTAAAAATGATGCAAAGATGGATATTTATTTTTCGGATGATGTAAAATCATATCCAGTAAAAATTAAAATTAAATTAAACTTTGGATCTTTGATTCTTAAGCTGAAAGAAATATCTAATTAAATAACCTCGTTATATCTGAAAATATAACTGTAAACATTAATATTAGAAGAAATGCCATCCCAATTTGCTGAATAACCATTTTTGTTTTGATTGTTAACGGCTTTCTTATAACTCCTTCAATTAAATGGATAAAGATATGACCACCGTCTAATCCGGGAATTGGTAAAATATTTAAAAAAGCTAAGTTTACACTTAATAAAGCCATAAAAGTAAAATATGGTATCAAACCTGCCTCAGCTGTCTGCCCTGCTAATTGGGCAATCATAATTGGTCCACCTAAATCTCGAACCGATGCAGAACCTGAAAATAACATCCCAATACTAGAAATAATCAAGTCAAAACTAGATATTGTTCTATCTATTCCAATTAGTATAGATGCGGTAAGGTCTATATTTTTATAATAAAATTCTGGTGAAATTCCAATTATCCCAATGGTATCAATTACACCCTTTTGAGGGATTAAAGTGAATGAAGTTTTTAAACTAAAGTTTTTTGATTGTCCATCTCTATCAATTGTAATTTCTAAATTTTCTAGTGGCTTAGCATGGATAACAGTAGTCATATCTTCCCAAGTGGATATGTATGTATTGCCTATTTTTGTAATTCTATCTCCGGGTAAAATTCCTGCTTGTTCTGCCGGCATATTTTCTTGAAGTTGAAACACAACTGGATCTTTACTATATTCTGGAATTCCTTGAAAATATCCTATAGATGAAAAGATAAAAATGGCTAAAAGTATATTCATCAATACCCCAGCACTTAGAATCCAAATTTTTGCCCATAAGGGTTTGGACATAAATTCATCATCTTTACCATAAATAGTTGCATCCATATTTTCATCAAGCATTCCAGCCATTTTTACATATCCGCCCAATGGTAATAATGCTATAACATATTCTGTATTTGTACCAATTCTATTCCTTTTATTGAAAAAAGTTTCAAAAATAGGTGCCCACTTAAAGGAGTCCCCTACTCGTTTATAGAAGAAAAGTCTAAATAACCAGCCTTTGTTTTTTGAGGTGATAGTGAAGATTCGAGGTGGCATACCAATAGAAAACTTTTCTACATACACACCAACGGATCTTGCAGCAAGAAAATGACCCAACTCATGGATTGTAACAAGAATACCGAGTAGTATTATAAATGAAATTAAAGTTGTCATATAAGTAAAATTAATATCTTAAAATACATAAAATCCACTTACCTATGAAAAACCTTTTACGTGTTCTTTTACCCATAATTCTAATTCTACTAAATTTTTTAAATCAGGTTTTTGTTCCCAATCATGTTTATCAAGACAAGATTTATTAATTTTAAAAATATCAGTGAATTTTATTTTATTTTTTAAAAATAAATCTACAGAATAATCATTTGCTAAGTTGAGTGCCGCACCAGCAGTCCCTTTCCTACGTAATGATTGGAATGCTAATTCAATACAAGGGAATCTTTGAAAATCAGGTTTTTGAAATGTTAAATCTTGACATTCAAAAAAATTTAATCTTTCCCAAGGCGAGTCTACATGTCTTGGATACATCAAAGCATATTGAATAGGTACTTTCATATCTGGAACACCCATTTGCGCTTTTATTGATCCGTCTTTTAATTCTATCATTGAGTGCACAATCGATTGTGGATGGACAATAATTTTAATGTTTTCTAATTCAAAATTAAATAGCCAATATGCTTCTATTACCTCTAATCCTTTATTCATCATTGTTGCACTATCAATAGATATTTTTTTTCCCATATCCCAATTAGGGTGTTTAAGGGCCTCCTCAACTGAAATTTCAGAAAAAGTTGAAAGTTTTCTTTGTCTAAATGGCCCACCACTACCTGTTAAAATTAAATTTCTTACATCCTCTAGTTGCTCTCCCTGTAGACATTGCCAAATTGCAGAATGCTCGCTATCTACCGGAAAAAGTTCTGCTTCAGATTTCTCTAAAGCTTCTTTTATGATTTGTCCAGCCATTACTAAGCTTTCTTTATTTGAAAGTGCTACATTAACACCAGAATTTATAGCATTTAGCGTGGGTCTCATTCCTGCCGAGCCAACTAAACCATTTAACATTATATCAACATTATCTCTAGATGCTATCTCTAAAAGACCTTCTCTTCCTTTAAATACCTTAATTGAAGTGTTACTTAAATAGGATTTTACTTCATCATATTTAAGTTCATTTGAAATACATACTGCTTGAGGTCTAAACTTTAAAGCTTGTTCAATTAAAAGGTCTGAATTGTTGTTTGCAGTCAGGTAAACTACTTCAATGCTATCTTTAAGATGAGAAATCACTTTCAGTGAAGAAACTCCAATAGACCCTGTTGATCCAAGTAATGATATCCTTTTTAACATTAAAATATTTCCTTACATAAATTTATTGATAATGAAATTATTTGATTACTTAGTTTTAAGCCAAAACCAAGATCTAAAAAATAATTTTTATATAAGCAATCAATCTCAAAATAGTTTAACTGCCCTTTTTTTCGCTGTATATCATTTGAAATTCGAAAAATTGAAGTTTTTATAAACATTGAACCAGCCCCATATCGAAAATGAAAATTTTTCAACTCCACCCATTTTTTAAGTTCAATATTAATTGAACTTAAAAAAAAATGTTCTAATCCTTTTATATCCGTTCTTTGAACTATAAATAAATTATTTAAGGTATCATCATTCGTTCCAAAATAATACTGAACTCCTGCTCCTAAAATTTGAGGTGTTTCATCATCAAATTGAAAACTAAAAACCTTAGATGAAAGCATTAAGTTTTTTGATATCTGGGCAGAAAAATTTATTTTAGGATAAAATGTATTATTTTTAAACCCACTTATTGTAAGATACGAATTTTGAAAGTGAATTTTTGCTTTACTATTGGGGTTTATAGTTGGTGTTTGTGAAAGCAAATAACCTGTACTTAATAAAATATGCTCCTCACAGTTGTCACAATTTTCTAAATCAAAATTAGATGATGCCGATGAAATAAGGACAACAAAAAAAATCCAATACTTCATTAAAGGTTTCATTAATTTAAATTAAATTATTCCACGTTTTGATGTATCAATAAAATATAATATCTGTTTTTTAAATGGGGAGTCTGGAAACTTTTCTTTTATTTTTAAAATAGATTCATTTCTGTTCCGTTTTGAATGGAAATATTCTTTATAGATCTCTTTAATTATTTTTCTATCAACTGGCGAGAATCCTCTTCTTTTTAACCCTGTCCCATTTATACCTTGATATGATAAGGGAGTTTCCGCAGCTAAAATATATGGTGGTATATCTTGTACAACTCTAAACCCTCCTCCAACAAAAGCATGTTCACCAATTTTGGTAAATTGATGAACAAGAACGCCACCACCAAGCACAACCCAGTTTTCAACTTCAACATGTCCGCCTAAAGTTGTTAGGTTTGACATAATTACATTATCACCTATTATACAATCATGAGCAACATGTGTGGAAGCCATTAATAAACACTCAGATCCCACTCGAGTTTCTCCTGAAGCCGAAGTACCCCTATTAATAGTAACATATTCACGTATTGTCGTTGCTCTACCAATAATAGTTTTGGTCTTTTCACCATCAAATTTTAAATCTTGTGGAATCTCTCCAATTGAAGATGCGTGAAATATTCTACAATTAGACCCAATTTTAGTATTAGAAAAAATATTAACATGATTCCCTATAATCGTATTATCTCCAATATCAACATCACCTTCAACTATAGAATAAGGACCAATCTTTACATTATCTCCTAGATTGGCTTTTCTATCGATAATTGCTGTTTTATGTATCAAATTTGAAATGTTATTCTCTCGCTCTATCTACAAGGTTCGCTGCAAATTTTGCTTCTGCTACAAGGGTATCGTCTACGTAGCATTTCCCGTGAAACTTACATAAATTTAATTTTCTTTTTGCTAACTCCATATGGACTTTTAATTGATCTCCGGGAGTAATCGGTTTTCTAAACTTTGCACTTTCAACAGTTGAGAAGAACATATTCATAGATAAAGGGTCCTTAATTTGGCTTAACATTAAAAAGGACCCTGCCTGTGCCATAATCTCAAGAGAGAGAACGCCTGGCATAACTGGCTGTCCTGGAAAGTGCCCTTGAAAAAAGGGTTCATTTATTGTCATATTTTTTAATGCTACAAGTGATTTACCTTCTTCTATTATATTTATTCTATCTATTAGAATAAATGGATATCTATGAGGTAATATTTTTATAATATCATTTATATCAAAATCTTTTTGATTTATTAAACTATTCATTACTAATCCCCCAACCATAATTCATTTAATTCTTTTGCATATTCTTTTTTTACTTTTTTTACAAACTCAACATTACTTGCATGCCCAGCTCTTGCTGCAGTAACATGTCCTTTAATTGGAACACCTAACAACGCTAAGTCTCCAATGAGATCCAAAGTTTTATGTCTAACTGGTTCATTCTTAAAACGTAGAACTTTTCCATTTAAAATACCGTTAGCTCCTTGGATTATATTATCTTCTATTCCGAATAAATCTTTTAATCTTTCCATTTCTATATTATCAATTACTTTATCTATTATCACAACTGCATTATCTAAGGCGCCGCCTCTTATTAGTCCTTTTTCTTTAAGCATTTCCACTTCACTTAAAAAGCAAAAAGTCCTTGCTGGAGCAACCTCAAACGCAAAATCTTCTTCCATGTTATAAATTGCCTCATATTGAGTTCCTAAAGCCGGAAGTGGATATTCAACCATAAAAGTAATTCTAAACCTATCAGATGGAATTACATGTATATCTATATCTCTGTAAGGATTTGTGTAGTTTACTGCTCTTGTTATTTCAAGAACTTTTCGTTCTTTCTTTTGTAGTTTAATTCCGGCTTTAATTAAGCACTCCACAAAATCCTTTGCACTACCATCCATTACTGGAGGCTCTTTACCTGTTAATTCGATCAGTATGTTGTCAATTCTTAATCCACTTACCGCAGCCAAAGCATGTTCTACTGTGTGGATTCTAACATCATTCTCTTCAATAGTTGTTCCTCTAGAAATATCAACTACATGGTCAATATCTGCCTTTATTTCTGTACGACCAGGTATATCTGACCTTATGAATCTGATTCCATAATTTTCAGGAGCAGGATGAAATGTTATTTTTGTTTTAACTCCAGTATGTAATCCAACACCTTCACATGATTGGGAAGACCTTATTGTTCTTTGTTTTCTTTCCATAGTTATTCTTTTAAACTATCCTGTTCTTTAAAAATTTTACTAACCTTATTAATTATAGCTTCTCTTTTATTATGCTCTCTAATTTCTCTTGCAGGGTACCCGGCATAGACTCTCCCACCCTTGAGTGACTTTGTTACACCCGATTTGGCTGCAAATATTGATTTAGGTCCTATTTGAATATGGCCAGCTACACCCACCTTACCAGCAAAAGTACAAAAATCTCCTACCAAAGTACTACCTGAAATACCAAATTGAGCAGCTATTAGACACCCCTTCCCAATATTTACATTATGAGCTATATGGATTAAGTTATCTAACTTAGAGCCCTCACCAATTAAAGTACTCCCAATTGTACCTCTATCAATTGAACAATTTGATCCTATTTCAACATTATTTTCAATTTTTACATTACCAGTTTGAAGTATCTTATAATGGTAATTTTTATGTGTTACATAACCAAATCCATCTGAACCAATTACACTACCGCTGTGAATTTCAACATTTTCCCCAATAATGGTATCATTATATATTGTTACATTCGGATGGATAATGGTATTTTGACCAATTTTAACATGCTCTCCGATGAAAGTATTTGACCCAATAATAGTATTTTTATTAATAATGGATTTAGACATAATATTAACGCCTGATTCAATTACTACATCTTCTTCTATTATTGAGTTTTTACTTATATTTGAATTTTTATGAATAGAGCCTTTTCTCTTTTTTTTAGGGAAAAAAAGCTCTAGTGTCTTAGCCATTGCTAGTTGAGGGTTTTCAACGACAATTCCATCTCTATTCTTGAGCAGGGATGAGCTATTAACTAATACCGCTGAAGATTTTGTTTTTGCTAAATATTTCTTATAAATTGGATTAGAAAGAAAAGTAATTGTTCCTTTACGACTATTTTGAATTTCAGAGACACCGTTGATCAAGAGCTTTTCGTTTCCAAATAATTGACCATTAACGTGATCGGATATCTCACCTAATGTGAGTTTCAAACTAAGTTACTTTTTAGATTCTAAGTTTCTTAATTCATGCAAGACATCATCTGTCATATCATACTTTGGCTTAAAATAAAGTAGACCAACCGATGCGTCAATGATATAATCAAATCCTCCATCAATAGCAACTTTATCGACTGCTTCTTTAACTTTTCCTAAAATTTCATATTCCATTTGAGCTTGTTTTTTCATTAATTCACCTTGTGGACCAACTTTCTCAGCCTGATAATTTTGGATAGATCTTTCCATTTGAGCTAATTCTTGTTTTATACTTTCTCCTTTATCAAGAGCCATCAAGCGTTTAACCTCATAATCTTGTTTTAAACTATCCATTTTTAGAACCATCTGATCAAACTCTAACTGAACTTTTCTATACTCTAACTGTAATTGTGATTCAGCCTCTTTAAATTCTTCAAATTCTGTCCTAATACGCTCTGATAAAATATATCCAATTTTTAATTGTGCTGATACGGTACTTATCATACCTAAATATGCTATAAAAAAAATAATTATACGTGATAAACCTTTCACACTTCCCTCCTATTAATTAAAATTGTTGTCCAAATGTCAATGTTGTTTTCCAGGCAGGATCCAATTCCCCAGAAGAATCAACTCTGTCGAATCCATATCCAATATCAAATCCAAGTTTTCCTATCATTGGCATAAAAAACCTAATTCCTGCTCCAACAGACCTTTTTAAATCCATAGGGCCATTTCTTGGAAGGTTTAATCTCTCCATTAAATCATTTGAAGACCAAATATTTCCCATTTCGGCAAATACTATACCGTAAACTACGGGATTTTCTGCAAATGGCACTCTAAATTCTGTCCCAATTTTCACCATAGTATTTCCACCAATAGGATTACCACTTGTAGTGAGAGGCCCCACTCTATTGTCATCGTATCCCCTTAGAGGATTACCATATGGAATTCCATTTCCTCCCATTATAAAACGATCATTGTAGGGAATAAAAGAAATCCCCCCATTTTTTGAAGGGAGTTCCTTTATAACACCAATTTTAAAAGAATTTGTCAATACAAATTTCCAAAAAGTAGGTGTATACCATTCTAAGTTTAATGTGTGTTTGTGAAAATTTTCTTGTCCTCCTAAAGCCCAACCGGATAATGTTGAGTTTAAGGAGAAATGGGAACCTAATGTTGGGAATTCAGGATGATCTCTACTATCCCTCCTTAAAGATTGAGTCAAAGAGATACCATCGGATTGTTTCATACCACCTGCATATCTATCAAGATCTTCTTGAGTCCCTTTATTAATTCTTCTAGCCATTTGAAAGGACCATGTTCCTCTAAAAAAGTCATCTGGCCACTTAAAAATTCTACCCCACATAATACTTCCACCAGCGAGTGTTGTAAGTAACGGGGAATAATAAGCAGTTGAACCTCCTCCTTGTAATCTATAAAAAACAGACCCACCTAATAAGTTTTTAGTATCATTAACCATCGGGTCTGTGAAGCTGATGCTAGCTGTTCTGTATTTTGGTTGATTCGAATTAAAATTTTGATAATTATACGATGAATTTGATCCACCAACATTTGTTCCTACATTAAAACTAAAACTAAAACTTTGTCCTTTCCCTCTAAAGTTAGGAAGTGCAAGTCCACCACCACCTGTCATTCCCAAGGATTGGGTATAGCCCATGTTTGCGCTAGCTTGTCCTGCTGGTTTTTCTTCAACCGTAAATTCAATATCTACCTTGTCTTCAGAAACTGGTAAAATATTTGGATTTGCATTCGCAAAAAAATTTAGCATCATAACTTCTCGATAACTACGAGCAATTCTATCTTGGTTGTATACATCACCTGGGAAAATTCTTAACTGCCTTCTTATGACATTTTCACGTGTTCTTGTATTCCCAACTATAGAAATATTATCTATATATACTTTATGATTTTCAACTATTGAAAACTTTACATCCAAAGAATCTTTTTCTACTGGTGTTACTTGAGGCTCAATACGACTATAGATGTATCCCCTATCTAGATAAAGACCTTGAACTCTAGAAAAAACAGCCATATTGAAGGCCTCTTCATTATAAATATCGCCTTTCTCTAAGGCAAGCGCTCTATTCAATTCTGTTTGAGTAAATAAAGACATACCTTCCCAGGAAAAATTTCTGTATTTATACGGGGGACCTTCTTCAACTTTAATTATTAAATTCATCTTTCTTTTATTCTTAGAATAATTTATTGAATCACTAACAATACTAAAGTCTCTATATCCTTTGTTCTTATAAAATGCGGATAGCAGAAGAAGATCTTCATCAAATTTCTTATTATCAAATGTAGATCTCCAAAAGAAATACCAGGGCTGTTGCTTTGTTTCTTTTAATTGCCATCTAAGTCTAAAATCAGAAAAAGTTTCATTTCCTTCAAATACTACTTTACCAATTTTAGTTTTATTATTTTCTTTAATAGTAAAACGTATATTTCTAGCTAACTCTTTACCTCTTCCTCCAAATAAAGTAATTTTTTCTTTTGGAACTACTAATGATGAGCTAACCTGAATATTTAAAAACCCCTTCTCCGCGTATAGTCTTTTTATTATTTCTTCCGCTTTTTTAATGGTATTAGGTTTTATTCTTTGCCCTTCAGAAAAAGATAATTCTTCATCAAGTTTAGAATTTTTTAATTTTCTATTACCGTTATACAATATTTTATTCAACACATAGTTTTCTGAAACTGCAATGATTATAGATAGACCTTTGGAAGATTCTTCATCGTATTCTATTTGTATATCTTGGAATAGACCTAGTTTCCACAATCGCTTTATTGCTCTAGGAAAATCAACAGGCGATATACTTTGCCCTTCCTTAATTCCTGCAGTAAATAAAATTGTATTTTCAGAAGTAATAATATTTCCCCTAACGCTAACTTTATTAATTATAATCTTCTGATTTGCATTTTGAGTAAAACAAAATAAATGAAAAAAAAGATAAATAAATAAAATCTTCATTAAGAATTACCAACTTGTTCACTAACCTTACCAAACCTTCTTTCCCTACTTTGATAATCAATTAATGCTTTTATTAATTCCTCCTTCCTAAAATCTGGCCAGTATGTATCGGTCATATAAATTTCAGTATATGCACTCTGCCATAAAAGAAAATTACTAAGTCTACTTTCCCCGCTTGTCCTTATCATTAAATCAGGATCAGGAATCAAATTGGTGTAAAGATGCTTAGAGAAGAGTTGTTCATTTATATCATCCAGATTTATTGAGCCCTTAAGAACATTTTTTGCTAAAATTTTTGTGGCTTGTATTATTTCATGACGACTTCCATAATTTAAAGCAAGAGAAAGGCTTAAACCTGTGTTTTGTCTAGTTAAATCTATTCCTTTTTGTAAACCTCCACTTGTACTTTTGGGTAACATATCTAGATCTCCAATCACATTAAATTTTACATTGTTTCTATGGAGATCCTTAACTTCTTTATTAATTGTTTTCAATAATAATTTCATCAAAGCTGTCACCTCTGCCTTTGGCCTCTTCCAGTTCTCTTTCGAAAAAGTATACAAGGTTAAAAATTTTACCCCAATTTCTCCACATATACGTGTGACCTCTCTGACAGAATTGATTCCTTCCCGATGTCCTGCAATTCGGGGTAATAGTTTTTTTCTAGCCCATCTACCATTTCCATCCATTATTATAGCTATGTGTCTTGGAACATGATCTAATGAAATTCTGTTTTTTATATCGAGTTTCATGGATTTATAATGAGATATTTTATGATTGCCTATTTTTTAAAGGATAAAATTTAATAGTATATACAATTTTATACTTAAAAAAAATTAGAATTGTTCCAATCTAGAAAAATTCTATTTGCTCTGGAAATCTATTTGGATTAAGAGGTTCTCAGTAATTCTTGTATAAAAATTTTTTGACGATGAATCTGTTTCTTGGGCAGTAATAGGCACGCCATCATCAGTTGCTAGCATTATTCTTTCTAATATCGGAATTTTACCTAAGAGAGGGACATCTAATCGCTTACTTTCTATCTCTCCACCACCTTTTTTGAACAGATCAAGAACAACATTAAACTTACCCTCTTTAGATATTTCTATATTTTTTCCATTTACTTCCAATTTAGTATCTTTATTTAATTCAGAAAGGGAACCATTTATAGAAAGACCTGACATGTTCTCAATGACACCTAAAACAGGTGTGTTTACTTTTGTAAACATATCTGCTCCTTTTCTAACATCTGCTAATGCCATATCTTGTGGTGTTGTTACAATCACGGCTCCAGTCATCTTTAACTTTTGAGTTAAAGTAAGTTGTATATCTCCAGTGCCAGGAGGAAGATCTAAAATCATAAAATCAAGGTCACCCCACTCTACATCCTTAAAAAATTGCTCAGTCATTCTAGATACTAAAGGCCCTCTCCATATTACAGGAGTCTCATTACCGCTTATAAACCCAAAGCTCATCACTTTCATACCATATTTTTCTAAGGGGATAAGTTTTTTGTCATTGGTCATTTCTGGTTGCTCATTTATACCTAATGCTATAGGTAATGAAGGACCATATATATCTAAGTCAAGAAGACCAACTTTATAACCTTTTTTAGCAAGCGAACAAGCAAGGTTAACAGCAACAGTTGATTTTCCAACACCTCCTTTCCCACTTGCGACTGCTATTATATTTTTTACATTACTTAGTGATGGTTTTTGTGGTGTTAATGAAGCATTTGGTGAAGAATCTGTGTTTGCTAAAGCAATCTCGACCTCATTATAATCTTTTTTTAATGTAGCCTTAATACTTTCAATTACTTGAGATTTTTTGTCTTCATTTTTTGTAGACAAATTAAGTGTAATCACAACTCTTTGACCTACAATTTCAATATCTTTAACCATTCCAAAGGAAATTATATCCCTTGAAAAACCTGGGTAATTAATCGTTGATAACTTTTTTAATATTTCTTCTTTATTCATAATCTTTTAATAAAAAAAAACGGCTGTTTATAAACAGCCGCTTCCGATAAGTTTATAAGAGTTATTTATCCTGGGTAATCCCTTCCGAACCACTCATAATTTATTTTTATATACTTATTCCATTCTTCAGGAACTTCACTTTCTTCAAATATTGCTTCAACAGGGCACTCAGGTTCACAAGCACCACAATCAATACACTCTTCAGGGTCAATGTAAAGAGAATCTTTTTCATCTGGAACAAAACCATCTACTTTTGCCTCAGCACCGGCTCCTTCTTTATCATGAGGACCATGGATACAATCCACTGGGCAAACCTCGACGCAAGCGGTGTCACAAGTCCCAACACAAGGTTCCGCAATGATATAAGTCATAATAGTACTCCTACTTAGTTAATTATTTTATTACTTGATTCAATTTAAAATTTAATAGGAAAATATTCTTCTTAAAAACATTTTACATAGTTCATCAGAAAAATTATCTGAAAACTAATTTTTTAAGCATTATTCAGAAATATATAATTTTCTATTTTGTAATTCAGTCATTGTTTTAACTTGTTTAATCTCTTCGACTGCACCTTTTATTTTATCATCTAACTTTTTCAAAATTTTATCATTGGTGGCCATATTATTACTTAGCTGTATAAAGTCCTTATTTGCAACTATGACTTTATCTTTTGATGTATTCGCATCTTCAATTAACACATCAAGCTGATTTTCAATTTGATTTATTTTCGCTTTTAAACTATCTGACTGATCATTACTATTTATAACTCTAGAGTTGATCATAAAAAGGCCAATCAGTACTAAAAAAATATTAAAAGCTAGAAGTGCAGTAGTTGTGTTCTCTTTTTTCATAGAATGTATTTTATTTAATGTTAAAGAAGATTATAAGTGCATTAATTATATTTGAAAATAATTAGTACATACTCATAATACCAAGAATTATTAAAATAAAATATGGAACTAAATCAGCTGCGCCAATATAATCTTTTGCTATTCTTTGCCCCAATAACAGAAAAATTAAAGTAATTGCAATATGAACAAAACCATAAAAAATCCATAAAGTTGTTCTTTCTGAAAATGAAAAATAGACGCCATAAACCAATATTAACCCGCCAATTAATTCAAGAATCGTTAAAATTGAAAGTAATAATGGATATATTTTCCTAAAAATACTTTTTGAGAACTGAACTTTAAAATATTCTAAATTTTCTTCTCGGTAAAAAATTTTATCTAATCCTGATTGGATAAAAACTATTGCTATAAAAATTGCAATTAAAATTTGACATAGGACCAGAGGGTCCTTAAATGCTACACCTAAGAGTTCAATTCTATCTCCATATCGCTCAGCTACAGACTGTGCCAAACTGTAATTAAATATGATTATACTAGTAAAAACTAATTTTAAATAATATTTTAACAATGTAATACCTCTTCTAGGTTATAAGTTTTAAAACTTGATTTCTAACATGCTCTTTTAAGTCAACAATAGACATTTCAGAGTAATCTTCTTTGAAAATTGGCTTTCCGAATATTATTGTTAATCTACCAGGTCTTATTCGCCAATCTGTTTTGTTCTTAGCCTCAAAAGCACCAACTAACCCTACCGGTATAATCGTTGCTCCTGAATTTTTTGCTAAATGAAATGGACCTTTTTTAAATAACCCTAATTCACCGTTTATAGTTCTCGTTCCTTCAGGAGCAATAATTAAAGAATCTCCTTGTCTTAGTTTATCTTCCGCTAAAGATAGACTATTTAATGCTTTTTTTAATTTTTTCCTATGAATAGGGATTATCCCATACTTTCTTAAAACATGCCCCCATAATGGATATTTGAAAATTTCAACAGCGGCAACAGCAGTTAAATAATGCTCAACATATGCTCCAATCATAAATTGATCAAACATAGAACAATGGTTAAACATATATATATACGGCTGATCCTTTTTAGGTGGTTGTAAGTTTTTTTTATTTAAAAGTTGTCCTCCAAATAAGCACCAAAACCAACAAATCGGTCTTAGAAGAAAATATAGTTTTTTAGATGGGATTATTAAAATTAATAAAAATATAATCATCAAGGATAATACAGTGTATATTAACCATATTGGCCATATTATTAATGAAATAAAAAATTTAAACATTTATATTTTTTTTTCTCATCATACCAAATATTTTGTGATTTATTTTTGAAAATGGATATAAAGTTACTTCTTTTAAAGAAATCCATTTATATTTTTTACCATTAAAACTTTCTAAGTTAAACAACATACAATTAAAAACTTTAACAGTAGCTGTGAAGTGTGAATATTTGTGGGATATAATTCCAATTGTATTGAATTTCATAATTTTTATATTAAATAAATCTTTTATTTTTTCTTGGTATATTTTTTCCAAATCACTTAGATCATCAACTCTAAAGTTGGGTAACTCCCACAGACCGCCCAACATAGAATTTTCATTTCTCTTTGTAATTAAAAATTTTTTATTATGCCTTATAATACCTGCAATATATTGATATGTTGGTGCTTTTAATTTCTTAATTCTTTGTGGATAATTTTCAGGATTTTTTGATTTGAAGGCCTTGCACATGTAATTGAGGGGACAACTACCACATTTTGGATTTCTTGGGTTACAAATTAACGCTCCCAATTCCATCATACTTTGATTAAAGTCACCTGGTGATATATTAGGAATTAATCTTTCCAGAGTTTTTTTTACTCGTTTTTCATTAAAAGGAGTAGCTCTTTTTAGACCTAGTAATCTATAAATTACTCGCTTAACATTTCCATCAATAGTTACATACTTTTTACCGAATGCAATAGATAGTACTGCGGAAGCGGTATAATCACCCACTCCGGGTAAAGAAATAAACGTTTCCCAATCACTCGGTACATTACCATCGTATTTTTTACAAACTATTTTGGCGGCTTGATGAAAGTTTCTACACCGACTGTAATACCCAAGTCCTTCCCATAATTTTAGAAGGTTGTTTAAATTTTCTTGCGAAACTGAAAATAGAGTTGGATATTTTTTTAACCATTTATTATAATATGGAATTGCGGTTACAACTTTTGTTTGCTGAAGCATAACTTCAGAGAGCCAGATTTTATATGGATCTTTTGTCCATCTGAATGGTAAATCTCTTTTCTCAAACTTGAACCACTTTAAAATAGATGTTTCTAAATATTTTAATTGCATTATACAAATTTTTTTCTCTTGGACTTAAGAACCCCCCAATGTAACATCGATAAATTTTCAATTATTTCTTGTGATATAGAACCACCTACATTTTTTTCAACCTCCCCACCTAATTTTTCAATTTGTTTAATTAAATTTCTTTGAACTTCAATTCCTCGAGGAGATAAAAAAACTTTGGTAATTCTTTTATCATCTAATTGCTGTTTTTTTTTAATCCATTTTTTATGCTTTAAACCATCAACTAATCTAGTTAAAGTACTATTTTTGATACCTATTTTAAAAGCAAGCTGATTCATTTCAATCCCATCATTAGGAATAATAATTATAGCTATCAATTGTTGATAAGACGCTCCAGGGTAAGAAACTCTTTGTCTAAAATAACTTTGTAAATCAATTAAAAACGTAGTAAAAATCTCACTATAATTCATAGTTGTATATTACAATAATATTATAAAAAAACTACTTTAATTTTTTGGTAAATTTTTTAATATTTCTATATGAGAGCGAAAAAAATCCTTGGATCGAGATTCTCTATCTTTATTAACTAAATGTCCAATTATATTCCAATGATCCATAGATTCAATCTTAAGCCAATACCATTGACCTGAAATAAAAAGCTCTTCTCTCGAAAATTTAGAACTTGGGTCTGCACCGCTTTCTTTTGATTTAGGGGCAATCATTGATACAGAATTAACGACACCATCATTTTCATACCAGTCATTGTCTGTTTCTCTTCCATCAGACCAATAACCAACTCTAGAGCCTAGAATTTTAGATCTAGTTCTTGCAATGATTGATGTGCCTTTGACTGGTATATGAAAGTCAGATCCTTGTTTTTTTTCAGTTGTTGAAGTAACTATTGAAAAATAGTATATCTCTGGGGATATTTGTAAAATACTATTAAGCTCTTCTGCGCCTGAAAGACTTAAATCCCAAGAACTTATATTTTTTGTGTCCCAAGCTTTATGATTTCGCATTCTAAATAAATAATTTGACCAACTTTCATTTGACTTTCTTGCAAAACCCCATTGCTCAAGATCAAAATTATAAAAATTTGTCCCAACAACACCAGCAATACCCACGAAATATTGAACAAATGGAATAGTTTTAGTTACGATATGCGCTAGCGTTGTTCCATTATGAGGCGTTGATAGAGCAGTTATACTTTTAATATGGCCATTTTTGGAAGATCCTAAAAGATTTGACTCCTCCCTTAATCTGGTTTTGGAATCAATGTAAAATTCTTGCTTTAACAGATAGTCTAACATTCTAGCCGTTTGCCCACCCATACTGTGCCCAATGATATGAATGGGATAATCTGAACTCCATTTAGGATATTTACCTTTATAAAATTTTCCTTTAGGTTTCTGAATTATATTAAATTTTTCAGAATGGAGCGCACCATAGTCAACTTGTCCACCTTTTAGTTGATAATAAAGTTCAATTGCGCGCTCCCAATTTGAAGATATCGGACCTACTGAAGCTTCAATTATATCGAAGCCTTTCTCCCTCATCATTTTTATATAATCATTCTTTCCACCCCAATAACTATACCCCCCCATTTCATCTTCACCCCAACCCATAAATCCATGAACCAATACTATAGGATAATTATTCATACTCTTTACTGGAGAAAATAAAGCTAACGCAAATAAAAAATACACAATCATCAGATAGGTATTTCTATTCCAAGTGAGTGAATAAGGAAACCATTATTATATATAAATGAACCATAATTAATTACAACTTTATTGATAGTATATGAAAATCCAAAACCAGTGTCTCCCAAAATAGACTGTGCTAAACTCTGTTCTAAGTTCTGAGTTAATTTTCTTGTTGATGTACCAAAATTGATCTTTAATTTTTTATTGGCTGATAATCGTCCACCAATAAAAAATTCATCATTTTTTCTTTTACCTTTTTTAATATAATCTATAAAAACCTCTACTGGTAAATAATTTAAATTTTTTGAAATACTAAAAACTAATTGAATTGAATTTTCTATGCCTGAATCATTATAGATATGATTTCCAATATGATGAATAGAGTAGCCTAACTTTGTATTATTTTTGTCTAGCTTAAGAATAGAACCAAAAGAAATATCTACAAAATAATTATTAATTCCGTTTAGAGAAGATCTGAATAATTGTGTGCCCAAACCATATTGAACTGGTAATTTTTTAAATGATTTTGAATACGAAACCCGTATTGAAAGATCTTGAGATATATACTTAGATGTTTTTTCTGCTAACTCATTATACCCCTGAAATACTCCATATGTAATGTGAAATATAGATACGGAAGCACTTCCTTCTTTAAGTGGAATGCCTATACCAATATTTTCGGATGTTATCTGTGCAGGGTACCTTATTAAAGATGTTGAAATTATTTTATTTTCATGGTTTATGCCTGGATTTAATTTTGTAGAAATAGATGATCCAATTAAAAACCCTGAACCTCCTAAAGATAAATCAACGGATGATGTGAAAATATTAAAACCAGGATAAGTCGTTTTCCCATTTAAATTGGGAATCATTATTAAAAGAAATAGAAAATATATGTAGCTCATTATATTAAACTCAAAGGATCAAAATGAATATTTATACGATTTTGTTTTAATGGGTATTGTTTTTTAAAAGAACTTATGTTTTCATCTACAAATTTATGCAAAAGTTTTCCATTTTGGTCATTTGTTTTTAAAGACTTTAAAACGATTTGATACCTATATCTTTTTTTTACTTTTTCTAAAAAACAAGGAGCCGGTCCTAGTATCTCTAAACCTTCAAATTTATTATCGAGTTTTTTAACAATTTTGTTTGAAATTTTATTAACAGAAAATTCTTTGATACCAGTAATTTCAATTTTAACCAACCAACTATAAGGAGGGTAATTTAAATATTCTCTCTCTTTTAATTCATAATCATAATATTCAATTACATCTAATTTAGAGGCCATAGAAATAATTGAGTTTTCTGGAACAAAACTTTGTATAACAACCTCTCCAGGCTTATTTTTACGGCCAGCTCGACCAGAAGCTTGGTAGATAAGTTGAAAAATTCTCTCCCCAGATCTAAAGTCCGGCAAATAGAGTCCTAGGTCTGAGTTTATTATACCGACTAAGGTAGTGTTAGGAAAGTCTAAGCCCTTTGCAATCATTTGAGTGCCTAGAAGTATATCTATTTCTCCCTTAGCAAAAGATTTTAGCACTGATGTTATTCCCTGTCCGCCGCGAGATGTATCATTATCAATTCTAGCTATAATTGCATCAGTAAAGATTTTATTAAGTAAAAATTCTACTTTTTGTGTACCTGTTCCTCTATACAATAAATTATTACTCTTACAAGAAGTGCACACTTTTTGTTCCAAGACCTCACTATACCCACAGTAATGACATAAAAGCTTGCTATTACTTTGATGATACGTTAAAGAAATACTACATTGTTGACAATTTGAAACTTCTCCACAGTCTGCACAACTAATAATTGGTGAATATCCTCTTCTGTTATGAAGAAGAATAATCTGTTCTTTTTTTTGTAACCTATTTTCAATTTTATCTTGAAGGAGACCTGAAATAATTTGGTCAAATTTTCCCGTTTCCTTTTGCTCTTTTATCATATCAACTAAATGAACATTTGGGTATTTTGCGCCACCAAACCTCTTAGTCAGCTGAAGATATTCAACTTTTCCTTTCTTGTAATTGTAATAAGTTTCTAGACTAGGAGTAGCACTTGAAAGAATTATAACAGCTTTTTCATATGTACCTCTAACAAGAGAAACGTCTCGAGCATGATACCTTGGTTCGGGAGAGTCTTGACGAAAAGAGCTTTCTTGCTCTTCATCTACAACTATTAAACCTAAATTTTTCAAAGGAGAAAAAACAGCACTTCTTGCTCCTATAACAACTTTAAAATTACCCCTGCAAATCTGATTCCAAGTCCACGATCTCTGAGACATCGTTAGTTTTGAATGCCATAATGCAATTTCATCTCCAAACACCGCTCTAAATCGACCTGCTATCTGAGGTGTCAATGAAATTTCAGGGAGTAGTATAATTGCAGTTTTACCATTTAATAAACAATTTTTAACAGCCTCAATATAAATTTCAGTTTTCCCACTTCCTGTAACACCGTGGAGCAAAAATGATTTAAACTTATTTTCATTAATAGACTTAATAAGCTTTTTCATAGCAAAATCTTGCTCATAATTAAATACAACTTTTTTATGAATTGGGTCAAAAGTGAAACCAGTAGAATCCGGAAGCAATACTTTTTCAGTTAGCTTGACTAAATTACTCTTTTCAAGCGACCTACATACTTGTAATGGTGAACTACAATATTCTTTTAACCCCGATACTTTGGTTGATTGACCCTCTATTAAATAATTTAATATCAAATATTGTTTTGGAGCTCGCTTTAGTATATTTTTGATATTATTTTTATCTTTAATAGGCTTCTTTGTCACATACCATGCTGTTGCAGGTATATATTTTGTAGATAAAGATTTTGGAAACACTGTTTTTGCAACTTGTCCAATTGGAGTCAAATAATAAGAACTGATCCAGTTTATTAATTTCCATATTTCAGGTGTTATTATTGATATATCATCTACAATACTAATTATATTTTTAACTTTTCCTTTAAAAGAAACCTTCTTCTCAAACTCAACAACTATACCTTTTACTAATCTACTACCAAAGGGAGCTTCAACTCGTGTCCCAAGTTTTAATTTGTCAATTAATTCATTTGGTATTCTGTAGCTGAAGGTTTTATAATTTGAAATTGGGAATGCTATTTTAGCGTACATTTAATATAATTTTTTTTATTGTTTACATATTATACAAAAAAACCCCTGAGCTTGCAATTTTGAACCAGGGGTTTTTTAGTTTTATTTAAAATTATGACTTAATTACATACACTTTTACATCTCCACTTAATTCAGATGTAACTCTGACTGGTACATGATAAATACCCAAAGATTTTATAGGTTCTTCAAGTAATATAGAACTTCGTTCTACTGTAATCCTCTTATCTTCAAGTGCTTTTTGGATATCTATAGTAGTTACAGAGCCAAACATTTTATCTTCTTCACCAACCTGAGCTTCAATTGTAATTTCAATTTTTGAAAGCTTTTTTACAATTTTTTCATGCGCAGCAACTTCCCTAGTCAAACGATTTCTCTCTGCAAGTTTTTTCTCTTTTGATAATGCTAAATTCTTATTCGAAGCTCTAAGACCAATCCCTTCAGGAATTAATTTATTCCTTGCAAAACCAGGCTTTACATTTACAATATCTCCAGCAGTACCAAGACCTTCATGATTTTTTAATAATATTATTTCCATTATAACCTCCTAGTCAATTCCTCTTTCGACATATGGCATTAAAGCAATAGAACGAGAACGCTTTATTGCCTTGATTAATTTACGGTGCATTTTAGCGCTTGTTCCAGTAATTCTCCTAGGCATTATTTTACCTTGATCATTGACAAACCTTCTTAACAATTTTACATCTTTATAGTCAATTTCATGTATACCATTTTCCTTGAAATAACAAAATTTATTTCTATTTTGAAAAGCCATTACTTTTCCTCCTCTAGTTTTTCAACCGTATCTTTATCTTTCTCTTTTTCAGGGACCTTTTCTACTTTATCTGCTTGAGATAAAGACTCTTCATTTTCAACAGAATTATCTTTCACTGAAGCTTCTTCTTTCTTTTCTTCTTCCGTGTAAAGCTCTGGCTTATCATCTAAAAGAACTGTCATATGTCTAATTACAGAATTATTCAATTTCATCCATGTTGAGAACTCAATCATTTTGCTTTGATTACCTACTTGAAAATGAATGAGAACATAAGTGCCATATTTTTGGTTTTCTATTTGGTAAGCAAGCCTTTTCTTTCCCCATACTCTATGGTTTATTATTTTTGATTCTGTTTTTAATAATTCCTTAGAAATTTCATCCATTATTTTATCTAGGACGTTATTGTCTAGGTTAGGATCAACAATATATATAGTTTCATAATACCGCATGATAACTCCTCTAATTTTAGCCGACTAGCAGCGGTGCAATGACCAGTGAAACCACTGACATTAGTTTAATTAAAATATTCAATGAAGGGCCTGAAGTGTCTTTAAACGGATCTCCAACAGTATCTCCCACAACCGCCGCTTTATGAGCTTCTGAGCCTTTAGTAATTTTTTCTCCGTTAATTTCAAGACCTTCCTCTATCATCTTTTTAGCATTATCCCACGCTCCTCCAGAATTAGACTGAAAAATTGCCATTAATACCCCACATACAGTAACACCCGCTAGAAGCCCGCCTAATGTTTCAGGTCCAAATACAAAACCAACCAAAACCGGCGAAGTAACGGCTAAAACACCAGGTGCAACCATTTCTTTGATTGCTGATTGAGTTGAAATCTCTACGCATCGCCCGTGCTCAGCCTTGCTCAATGCGTCTTCATAAAGAGCCTTATCAGCATCGCTCCAACTATCTTCCTCTTTTAAGTTCATTAACTCAAGAGCCTTTTTCAATTCTGGAATCTCTCTAAATTGACGCCTTACTTCCTCGATCATAGCCATTGCCGCTCTACCGACTGCACTCATTGCCATTGAAGAGAATAAAAAAGGTAGCATACCACCAACGAAAAGACCGGCCATTACGTTGGGTTCTGAAATATCAATTGTAGTTATACCAGTTTGAACCATAAATGCTGCAAATAGAGCTAATGCAGTTAATGCGGCAGACCCAATAGCAAACCCTTTTCCTATTGCAGCAGTTGTATTGCCAACAGCATCTAATTTATCGGTTCTTTCTCGAACTTCTTTTGGAAGTCCTGCCATCTCTGCAATTCCACCTGCATTATCAGATATTGGTCCATATGCATCAACCGCTAATTGAATCCCGGTATTAGCCAACATTCCTAAGGCAGCCATAGCAATTCCATAAAGACCTGCAAAATGATGGGCACTATAAATTGCTGATGCAATTATTAAAACTGGAATAGCAGTTGATTGCATACCTACAGATAGCCCAGCTATAATATTGGTGGCTGGACCAGTTAAAGACTGTTCTGTTATCGATTTCACAGGACTTGTTCCAGTTCCCGTATAATGCTCTGTAATTAACCCAATCCCCAAGCCAGAAGCTAATCCTATTATAGTAGCATAAAAAACTCCCATTTTTGAGTAAACTTGTCCTTGTTGCATAAACTCTGAAGGTAAAAAAACATTTATTAAATATAAAATTCCAGCAATCATAATAAGCGCGCTTCCGAATTCACCTTTATTTAATGCTTTTTGAGGATCTCCACCATCTCTAACAGAGACCATAAAAGTTCCTATTATTGATACTATTATTCCTAAACCCGCAATAAAAAGAGGTAAAACAATAAAATTTATATCAAAAGATCCCGCTACTAAAATACTTGAACCAAGAACCATTGCTCCAATAATCGAACCAACATATGATTCGAACAAATCTGCACCCATACCAGCAACATCTCCAACATTATCACCAACATTATCTGCAATTGTCGCTGGGTTAAGCGGATGATCTTCAGGAATTCCAGCTTCAACTTTTCCCACTAAGTCCGCTCCAACATCAGCAGCTTTTGTATAAATGCCTCCTCCAACTCTAGCGAAGAGAGCTATAGAAGATGCTCCAAGAGAAAAACCTGAGATTACATTTAGAACTGTTTTCATGCTATTCTGATCTTCACCATACATATCAGTATAGAGAATAAAAAGACCTGTTAATCCTAGGACACCAAGTCCAACTACACACAACCCCATTACTGAACCCCCGCTGAAGGCAACATTTAAAGCTTTGGAAAGGCTTTCTCGCGCAGCATTAGTAGTTCTATTGTTTGCTTTGGTAGCGACTCGCATGCCTAAATAACCTGCAAAGCCTGAAGCGATAGCACCAACAATAAATGAAAAAGAAATTAATGCACTTGAAAATTCTCTTCCAGCGTTAGCAAAGCCAAGAAATATAGAAATCAAAATAACAAATAATGCTAGGACCCTATATTCTGCTTTTAAAAAAGACATAGCACCCTCAGAAATGCTAGCACCAATGGCTTTCATTTTAGAGGTTCCCTCATCTTGTAAATCTATCCAGCTTGATTTCCAGAAAGCATAAACCATAGCTATTAGCCCTGCTCCTAGTACAAGTGTTAAACTATATTCCATTTCCCACATTCTCCTTCATTACGAATTAAATTTATTCATAGAATAATTAAGCCCTTTTATTAGAATTGAATCTAAAATATCTGCTCCACTATTTATCATCCTATTTACTTCTGATTTTTTATCGGTTTTAAATGGTTTCAATACATATTTTTCTGCTGGTCTCATATCCTCTTCTGTACCAATTCCAAGGCGAATTCTTGGAAAACAATTTGTCTTTAAATGATATATAATATTCTCCATCCCTCTATGGCATCCGTCTCCGCCTTTTGGTTTTAACCGAATTTTCCCTAGAGGAAGATCAACATCATCTACAACAACATATATTTCATTGGGAAGTAAATTCCATATTTTTGAAACCTCTTTTACAACAGAACCACTTAAATTCATTCCACTTAATGGTTTAATCAGCAGAGCTTCACGCCTTTTATGCTTTGCTATTATATAATCCCCTTTACCTGGTTCAAATGTCAAATTGTGCCGCTTTGCCCATTCAGTTATTACCCAAAACCCTGCATTATGTTTCGTGTTTGAATATTTTTCACCAGGATTTCCAAGCCCTACAAACGCAACCACTTTACTCTACACCACCTTCAGAGTCATCCCCCTCTTTAGTTTCATTAGGAGTTTCTTCAGATGTATCCGCTGTTTCAGAATCTTCTTCTTCAATCTCATCTTCTTGAACAATTTGAGAAACCGTTACAATATTTACTTCTTTATCTGTAATTATTTCTATATCCTCATTTTCAAGCTTAATATCAGAAACATTCATAGAAGAACTGAGCCCTAACTCCTCAACATTTAACTCAACCTGCTCTGGGACATCAGTGGGGAAACAACTAATTTCCAACTGATTTATTGACTGAGAAAGAAGTCCACCTTCTTTTACTCCCTTTGCGTCTCCTACCAGAATTAGTGGAACAACTATAGTCAATTTTTCCGATCTTCTTACACGCATTAAATCAACATGAATGACCTCATCCAAGACTGGATGGTATTGTACCTCTTTTATCATTGTATACTGGCTTTCGCCTCCTTGATTTATTTCAAAAATTCTCTGACCAGATTGCATTGCGTGAAATAACGTAGATTTATTGATCTCAATATTGACATTATCCTCTCCAGCATAGTACAATATGCCAGGAATTACACCTTTCTTTCTTAAGGCTTTTGAACCTTTTTTCTTAAGATCTACTCGATCTGATATCTCTAGTTTATAGTAAGATGATGGCATTTTTTAACTCCTTATTAAAATTCAAACAGAGCACTAACAGATTCTCCATTATGAACTCTACTAACTGCTTCTGCAAATACTTTACTTACGGATACAACCTTCATTTTCTCAAACTTTTTATTATTTGGTATAAATATTGTATCTGTGATTATAATTTTATTTATTGGGGAATCTTTTAATCTTTCAATTGCTGGTCCGGATAAAACTCCGTGTGTTGCAATTGCGGTTACTGATTTCGCACCTTTTTTTAATGCTGCTTTAGCAGCATTTACTGTTGTGCCAGCTGTATCAATCATATCATCAATGATTAAAACATCTAGCCCCTCTAAATCACCAATCAGGTGACTAACTTCTGCTTTATTTGGCGCATATCTTCTTTTGTCAATTAAAGCAAAATGCATTCCAAGGTTTTTAGCATATCCTTGACTCATTTTTGCTGAGCCAACATCTGGAGCTAGAACAACTGAGTTTTTAGGTTTAAAATTCTCTGCAGATATAGAATCTAGAATGATACTCCTACTGTATAAATTATCAAATGGAATTTTTGCAAAACCCTGTATTTGAGTTGAATGCAAATCCATTGTTATAATCCTATCAGCACCCATCGCAGTGAATATATCAATCATTACTCTTGAAGAAATTGGAACTCGAGGTTGATCTTTACGGTCTTGTCTCCCGTACCCAAAATAAGGCACTACTACAGTTACAGTATCTGCTGAAGCTCTTACTGCAGCATCGATCATCAGGGCTAACTCGATTATATTCTCAGACGGACCATTAGTAGATTGGATTATAAAAACATCATGCCCTCTTATGTTTTCTTCGTATTTAATCCATAACTCGCCATCAGAAAAAGTTTGAATAGAAACTTTGCCTAGTTCTTGACCTAGACAAGAAGATACTTTCTCTGCTAAGGGAAGATTACTCCGACCGCTAAATATTTTTAATTTATTTTTATTCATTAATACCGTTTAATTAATGCTGGGGCGAAGAGAGTCGAACTCCTACTGCCTGGACCAAAACCAGGTGTACTACCATTATACTACGCCCCAATTAAGTTATGTACTCATTCCACATCAAGGTGTGGTAATAAACGTAATATGTGATTTACTTAATTGTAACTCGGCTGATTTAGCATCAGCTTTATCGTTAAAAATCGCATACACAGTCGAGCCTGAACCCGACAGACTGGTATAACAAGCATTATAAGCCTGTAACTCATCTTTTATAACCCCAATCTCTGGATATGATGGACAAATAATTGATTCAAAATCATTCTCAAAAAGCTCAAATGGAATATGTTTTTTTTCCATCTGATATTTAAAATTAACTGCTTTTGATGGTTTCTCCAAAAGGATTTTCGATTTGCTGTAAGCCCAGCTGGTATTAATTTGAAAATCTGGAATGACCAACATAAAAAAACCGTTAATCTTTTTTTTTATTTGAGTAAGCTTAGTCCCAAGTCCTTCACCAAGCTGAACGCCTCCTCTAATAAAAAATGGTACATCTGCTCCAATCTGAGAACTAATTTTTTCTAAATCACTATAACTAGCCTTCAACTCATACAACTCATTAATTGCCTTAATAATAGAAGCGGCATTTGAAGAGCCTCCTCCTAAGCCACTTCCAGGAGGTATCATTTTATTCAAACCTATTGAGATTCCTCCAATGTCATAATTCTCATTCATTAGATTATACGCCTTAATACACAAATTATCCGAACTATCATCTAACCAATCAACATTTGAAGAAAAAGAACATCCAGAGCTTAATTTAGAAATAGTTAATATGTCATGAAAATCTAATTCTTGAAAAACTGTATGAATATTATGAAATCCATCCTTTCTTTTATTAATTATTCTAAGGCCTATATTTACCTTTGATTTTGATTTTAATTTTAAAACACTTGCCATTTACTTTGATAAGGTTGCAATAGCCAATACTGACCAGCCTAACTTTTTACCTATAAATCCTAAGTAGTCGGTTGTTGTCGCCTTTATTGAAACTTGTGATTTGTCTAACTCTAAAATGTCTGATAGGGAATTTTTTATTTGAGGAATGTAAGGTCTTAGCATTGGTGTTTGAAGAACAATAGTTGCATCAATATTATTAATTGAGTACCCTTCTTTTCTCACTTTAGATATAACATCTATTAAAAACATCTTACTTTCAACATTTTCCCATTCATCTTTATCGCTTGGAAAAAAGACACCTAGGTCTCCCAATGAAGCAGCCCCAAGTAACGCATCGCATATAGAATGTATTAAGGCATCGCCATCGGAGTGGCCTAAAGATCCAAACTCTGCTTGAATAGGAACAGAACCGATAATAAGGCTTTCCCCTCTAACTAATTGATGAACATCATATCCAATTCCTGTTTTAATCATTTCCCTGCCTTTTTCAATCTTTCCCAATCTTCAGGAGATGTTACCTTAAAATTTGAGATATCCCCATCAACAGGTACTACAAAAAAACCCGCTTCCTCCATTAAGCTAGACTCATCTGTACCTATTATCTTTTTATTCAATGCATTTTCAAATGCACTAATTAATTTATCTTTTTTAAAAACTTGGGGTGTTTGCGCCAACCAAATATTTTTTCGATCTAAACTTTGTTTTATTTTATCATTAAAAATTAATTTTACAGTATCTACCGGTTGAATAGCGGCAATTGCACCATCATACATAAAAGATTTTTCTATAGTCTTATTAATTAATTTTTCTGTTACAAAAGGGCGAGCTGCATCATGAATACAGACTAACTCTATATCTTCTGCTAAAACATTTAAACCATTATTAACCGAGCCTTGTCGAGTTTGACCCCCTACAACTACTTTTAAGTTTTTATTTTTTAAAAATATATATTCAAAAGATTTTTTTATTTTTTCAACTTGTCCTTCAGGAACAGCAATTATTATTTCTTTGACTAAAGAAATCTTAAGAAATTTATCAACTGAATAACTTAATAAAGGCTTTCCTCTAAATAGTTTAAATTGTTTTTCGCCACCAAATCTATTTCCTGAGCCAGCAGCAGGTATTATAACAGCTACTTTCATTATAATAATTAAACAATTATCATTGCGTCGCCATAACTCAAAAATCTATAATCTTTCTTCTTGGCTTCATTGTATGCTTTTTTGATTAGCTTCCTATCAGCAAAAGCACTAACCATCATTAAAAGGGTTGATTGAGGAGTGTGGAAATTAGTAATCATTTTATCAACCATTTTGTATTCATAAGGGGGATAAATAAACTTATCTGTCCATCCTCTTTTTGGCGTAACTTGAAACCCAGAAATCGCTATTGTTTCTAAGGCTCTAACTGTGGAAGTACCAACAGCAATGATTTTTCTGTGCCTTTTCCTCGCCTGATTTATAGCCATTGATGTAGCAGGAGAAACTTCAAAATATTCTGAATCCATCTGATGACGATTAAGGTCCTCCACTTGAACTGGTCTAAATGTACCAAGCCCTATATGTAACGTAACTGTTTCTATTTTTACGCCCTTTTTTTTAGCTTTGCTAAGAAGAGAATCTGTAAAATGTAATCCGGCGGTTGGAGCCGCGACTGCACCCTTTTCAGTAGCATATACAGTTTGATATCTTTTTTTATCTCTATTATCAGCATCTCTATTAATATATGGAGGAAGTGGTGAAATCCCAATTTTGTCAATAATATCATGAAGGCTATCTGCATTATGCTCAAACCGAACGACCCTGCCTCCTGAAACTGTATTATCAATCACATCACACATAAGGTTTTTATTAAAAACTAATTTATTCCCAATCCGGACCTTTCTTGCAGGACGAACCATTACTTCCCATAAGTCAGTTGATAGCTCTCTTAATAAAAAAACCTCTACTTTTGCATCTGTTCTGTCTTTGGTTGCAAAAAGACGAGCAGGAAAAACTTTGGTATTATTCAGAACTAAAAGGTCATTCTTTCTCATATAATCAATTACATTATAAAATTTTCTATGTTCAATTTCACCGGTATCTTTATGTATCACCATTAGCTTAGAGTAATCTCTTCTTGCTTCAGGATTCTGAGCTATAAAGTTTTTTGGTAATCGGTAATTAAAATCACCAAGCTTATATTTTTTTTTCTTATCTATCATTTGAATAACCCCTGTTGGTCTTTGATTGGTTCTTTATTTAATAATTTATACGCAGTTTCTTGTGCAATACGTCCTCTTGAGGTCCTGAGTAAAAAACCTTCTTTAATTAGAAATGGTTCATAAACATCTTCAATTGTACTTGGATCTTCACCTATAGCAACCGCGAGAGATTTTACACCTACAGGACCCCCAGAAAACTTTTCAATTATCACGCTTAAAATTTTTCTATCCATTTCATCCAAGCCTATCGAATCTATTCCAAGTTTTTCTAATGAAAACTTAGCAACTTCTAAATTTATTTTACCTTCTGCTTTTACTTGCGCGAAATCCCTTGCACGACGCAATATCCTATTTGCTAGTCTCGGCGTTCCTCTACTTCTTCTTGCTAATTCCATCGCTCCATCATCATCTATATCAACCTCAAGAATTTGGGCAGATCTATTTATTATATGGAAAAGATCCTTCGGTTCGTAATAATCAACTCTGAGAACAACTCCAAACCTATCTCTTAACGGAGAAGTTAAATTTCCTAACTGTGTTGTCGCCCCCACTAGAGTAAATGGCTCAACAGATAGTTGTACGCTTCTAGCACTTGGTCCTTTATCTATCATAATATCTATAGAAAAGTCCTCCATAGCTGAATACAAGTATTCTTCAACAACGCTATTCAAGCGATGAATTTCATCAATGAAAAAAACGTCTCGGTGCCCTAGGTTTGTTATCATACCTGCTAAGTCTCCGGCTCGCTCAACTACTGGACCAGAAGCTTGTTTAATTTCAGAATTAAGCTCTTTTGAAACTATGTTTGCAATAGTTGTCTTTCCTAAGCCTGGCGGTCCAAAGAGAAGTACATGATCTAGTGCATCACCTCTATTATTTGAGGCTTCAATATAAAGCTTTAAATTGTCAACAAGTTCTTTTTGACCAATGAAATCATCAAACTTTGAAGGCCTAAGAGACTTCTCTATCGCAAGGTCATCTTCTTGAGGGGCAGGATCTGTTATGTGTATTTCAGTCATATTGCAAAATATTAATTAAACATTAAATTTTTGTTATGGAAACTACAATCTGAAACAGCATACGTAAAGAATTCAGAATAAAAATATATTAGTATCCTTTTTTTAAAATTGGCTTTAAAAATTCACCAGTATAAGAACCTTTTATTTTAGATAATTCTTCTGGCGTACCACAACCAATAACATTACCGCCTCCCACCCCACCTTCAGGGCCAAGATCAATAATCCAATCTGCAGTTTTTACTACATCAAGGTTGTGTTCGATTACAATTACTGTATTCCCTTTATCTACTAATCTATTTAATACCTTTAATAACATTCTTATATCTTCAAAATGCAGACCTGTTGTGGGTTCATCTAAAATGTATAATGTCTTGGTTGTTGAAACCTTAGATAACTCAGTTGCAAGCTTCACTCTTTGGGCTTCACCACCAGATAAGGTAGTCGCTTGCTGGCCCAAATGAATATAGCTAAGACCAACATCATCTAGTGTTTTTAATTTTTTTTTGATTGATGGAATACTATCAAAAAAAACTAATGCTTCTGAAACTGGCATATTCAATATTTCAGCAATAGATTTACCTTTATATTTAACTTCTAAAGTTTCTCTATTATATCTTTTCCCTAAGCAAACTTCACAAGAAACATAAACGTCTGGTAAAAAATTCATTTCAATTTTTATAATTCCATCACCTTCACATGATTCGCAACGTCCTCCTTTGACATTGAACGAAAACCTTCCGGGCTTGTAGCCTCTAATTTTTGATTCTGGCAACTTTGAGAAGAGATCTCTTATAAATGTAAATAAACCTGTATAAGTTGCAGGATTTGACCTAGGTGTTCTTCCAATTGGCTTTTGATCAATATCAACAATTTTATCTAAAAATTGAGAGCCATCAAAAGAGTTATAGTTTAAAGGGTAGGCCCTTGACCTGTTAAGTTCTTTTGCAAGAAGGGGGTATAATGTTCCATTAACCAATGAACTCTTTCCACTTCCAGATACTCCTGTTACAGAAATGAAAACGCCTAATGGAAATTGTACATTAATACTATTTAAATTATTTCCACTTGCACCGTCTAGTTTTAAAAATTTCTTATTCCCCGGTCTTCTCTTTGAAGGGATTTCTATTCTCCTTTTACCAGTTAAATATTGTGCTGTTAATGATTTTTTCGTTTTTTGTAAGTCTTCAGGTTTTCCTGAAAAAGTAATTTCACCACCATATTTACCTGCTCCTGGACCAATATCTAAAACATAATCAGCGGCTTCAATTGTCTCTTGGTCATGCTCGACAACAAGTATAGAATTTCCAATGTCTCGCAATGCTTGTAAGGTCTTTAGTAATTTATTATTATCTCTTGGATGCAGTCCAATAGAAGGTTCATCTAATATGTATAATACCCCCATTAGTTGAGAGCCTATTTGAGTGGCGAGCCGTATCCTCTGAGCTTCTCCTCCTGAAAGTGTAACGGCAGATCGGTCTAAAGTTAGATAACTGAGTCCAACATTTACCAAAAAACTAAGTCTTTGCTGAACTTCTTTTAATATCTGCTCAGCAATACTTTTCTGCATTTCAGTTAATTTAAGACTATTGAAAAAATTACTAAGTGGTAAAATAGGCATTGCAGAGATATCTCCAATATTTTTCCCATTAACTAAGACTGATAATGTTTCTTTCCTAAAACGAGTGCCTCTGCAATGAGAGCATGAACGCATGCTCATGAATTGTTCTATCCATTGACGTATTCCTTGTGATTTTGTTTGTTTATAGCGCCTCATCAAATTAGGGATTGCTCCTTCCCATCCACCAGAATAAGTCCCCTCCCATCGAGATGAAGCATATTCCATTTTAAATTTTTCTTTACCTGTTCCATTCAAAAGAACTTGTTTAACCTTATGATCTAACTTTATCCATGGTGTAGAAAAATTAAATTTGTAATGTTTAGATAGACTTTTTAAAATACTTCCATACCAGTTTCCTCGTGGTTGCTCACCTAATGGAGCTATTGCTCCTTGAATTAGACTCTTGTTTTTATCTGGTACAATTAAATTAGGGTCAACTTCCATATGAGACCCTAAACCATCACATTTATGACAAGCTCCATATGGGGAGTTAAACGAAAAAATTCTAGGAACAATTTCTTCCATAGAAACGTCACAACCCGCGCATGATAAATGTTCAGAGAATAAATATTCATTTTTAGGGAGTACATTTATAATAATGGAACCAGAGCCAATCTTTAGAGCAAGCTCAATCGATTCAGTCATTCGTTCATGGACAGAATCATTAACTATCAACCTATCAACTACTACTTCAATATGATGTTTTTTATTTTTATTTAATTTTATATTTTCATTAACAGATAAAATTTCTCCATCAACACGTAATCTTAAAAAGCCATCTTTTTTTATTTCTTCAATAATTGATTTATGCTGTCCTTTTTTCCCTTTAACAATAGGGGCTAGAATATGCATTTTACTTCCAGTTTTGAATTTTTTTACCCTATCTACAATTTCTTGCACTGTTTGTTTTTGAATCGGTTTTTCACATTTCCAACAATGTGGTATTCCAATATGGGCATATAACAATCGTAAATAATCGTGAATTTCTGTTACGGTACCTACAGTTGACCTAGGATTTCTAGCTGTCGCTTTCTGCTCAATTGAAATCGCAGGTGAGAGTCCTTCTATAGAGTCTAAATCTGGCTTTTCCATTAAACCTAAGAATTGTCTAGCGTAAGACGAAAGAGATTCAACATATCGCCTTTGACCTTCTGCATAAATTGTATCAAATGCTAATGAAGATTTTCCTGATCCAGATAAACCGGTTATTACTACAAACTGATCTCTAGGAATAGTAACATTTATATCTTTTAAGTTATGCTGCCTTGCGCCTTTAATTATAATTTTGTCTTTAGATTCTTTCACAAAGCCTTCTTTTCTAATAATTTAAAAATTGCCAGCTTTAAAATTACAATATAAAATAACTTAAGCCCTAATATGATTTAAATATGAATTCATTAAAAAATAAAATTATAATTTCAATGCCAACAATGAAAGACTACTTCTTTGAGAAATCGATTGCTTATATTTCTGACCATGGTATCAACGGTGCAACTGGGTTCATATTAAATAAAAAAATTGATACACCTAAGTTCAAAAAATTATTTAGAACTAAATTTTTAAAGAAGTATAAAGCTAAAATAGATAAAACATTTTTAATGGGAGGGCCATTACATTTAAATAAAGGAATTATAATTTATGAGTCAAAAAATAAAATAGTGGACTCAAATCCACTAAGCGAGAACCTATTTTATTCAAATAATAAAAATGCCCTAAAATATTTGTGTGATAAAAAAACAATTCTTTATAAGGTTTTTTTTGGTTATTCTGCTTGGGGAAAAGGGCAATTAGAATCTGAGTTAAGAGCTGGTGATTGAATAATTAAAGAGATGAATAATGATTTTATTTTCAAAAGCAATTCAATTGAAATGTGGAAGAACACACTCAATTCAATCAGTGAAAACCTAGGACAAGGAGGCATTTCTTAAAATTGATTTATTTTCTTCTTGATTTTACTATCTATCAGGCTAAAAATTGGACTATCAATATGTGTAAAATTAAACGTCATCGCATGCTTTTTACTTTCCTTTCAGGGTTCTTTATAGTTCTGAGCTCATGTCAGGAAGACCCGTCAAGGCACTTAAACCTTGGAGATTGGTACCTACAACGCGGTCTATTAGATGAAGCAATAATGGAATATCGCGAAGTCTCTCGACTTTACTCAGGAGACCAAGACAAACTTAAGAGAGAGCAATTCCAAGTACTTGGTAAAGCTCATTTAAAATTAGCGATAGCATATACAAAAAAAGGTTGGTGGGAATATGCGTTAAATGAAGCAAAAAGAAGTTTCGAAATTACCCCTAATAAAGATTGTCATGATCTTATTGTTCTCATTGAAGAAAAACTATTACAAAAGACTGATAATTAGACAATTCCTCTTTTAAATTGTCCCTGATCTTGATTCGCCCCCATCACAATATATTATTGAACAATTAATAAAGTCTGCGTCTTTATTTAATAACATAGATATTGTTGCTGCGATATCGTCAGGTGTTGTTGTTCTCCCCATTGGGTTCCTTTTTTTAGTATTTTCAACCCAAGTTTCCCAATTTTCCGTAATCTTTGTTAAAGCTCTTGTTGGAGTCACTCCAGCTTGCACAGAATTTGCAGTTATTCCATATTTCCCTAGCTCCCAACCAATTTGTCTAATGATTGCTTCCATTGCAACTTTTGCAACACTTACAGGACCGTATCCTTCCATCGCCAAATAATTTCCTTCACTTGTTAATCCCATAATCCGTGAGCCTTGAGATAAGAGCTCATTAAGAAAAAGGTTTTGAGTCCAATAAAGTAATGAATTACCCATCACATGCACTGTCATATCCATCTGTCTTTGAGTAACCGGCTTCTCACCAAAAAAGTTAGTTGTTGTTCCAAAAGCAATAGAATGTAATAGCAGCTTAAGTGGTTTTCCTTCAGTAATTTCTTTTATTTTTGGAATATATTTCTGGATGGTATCTTCAGAAGCTGCATTTGTATTAAAATAATGACAGCAACCACTTGACAACTGCTCTACTTCTTCAATATTTTTTAAAGCAATTTTTTTTGCTTCTCCTCTATCAAAATGAAAAGCAATTATTCCATATCCATCTTTTGCTAATCTTTTAGCTGTTGCAGCTCCATGTCCAGTTGAACCTCCAAGCAATAAAACCCATTGACGCATTTTTTTTCTCCAAAATAATTAATTCTAATTTAACTTTTTATTTTTATTTAATTGTTATGAATTGTGAGTTTAAAAATTGATTTTTTTGTTGTACTCTTTATGATTAAAAATTAATTATAAAAAAATGAATCAGAAAAATAGTTATACAAAAAAAGAGTTGATTAAGAGTGGTAACGGAACACTAATGGGAAATGATACTGGTAAATTACCACAACCTCCCATGCTTATGGTAGATCGGATCCTCACTATAAATGATATTGGTGGTAAATATAAAAAGGGTGAGATTTTAGCAGAGCTCGATATAAAAGAAGAAAATTGGTTTTTCCACTGCCATTTTAAAGGCGATCCAGTAATGCCTGGCTGTTTAGGTTTGGATGGAATGTGGCAATTGGTTGGCTTTTTCCTTACGTGGATGAATGGAAAAGGAAGAGGTCGTGCATTGGGCGTTGGTGATTTAAAGTTTAAAGGCCAAGTAAGACCATATCATGATAAAATTGTTTATAAAATTGATATTAAAAAAGTTTTAGATAGAAATGGAAAATTAATGGTTTGGGCAGATGGTGAGTTAAGTACCTCTGATAACAGAGCTATATATTTTGCAAAAAACCTTCAGGTTGGTTTATTTGACAACTTAACCTATGATTTTGGCGGAGATCCGTCACAAGATACATTTTAACAAGAAAATACGAAAACTATAATGTCTTTAAAATGTGGAATAGTTGGTCTTCCAAACGTTGGAAAATCAACTTTGTTTAATGCACTTACTGAATCAGATGTTCCTGCAGAAAACTACCCTTTTTGTACGATTGAACCCCATACCGGGATTGTGCCTCTACCTGATAATCGATTAAACTATTTAGCAGGTATTTATAAACCAAAAAAAGTAATACCTGCAATAGTTGAGTTTACAGATATAGCAGGTTTAGTACGAGGCGCAAGCAAAGGGGAGGGTTTAGGGAATCAATTTTTAGGACAAATTCGGCAAACATCCGCAATCATTCATGTAATTAGGTGTTTTGAAAATGAAAATATCACACATGTTGACGGAAATATTAACCCTGTTAGAGATGCTGAAACAATAGAAACAGAACTCTTGTTAGCAGATATAGAAACACTCGAAAAAAGGCATAGGAAAACAGTAAAAGCTGCAAGATCAAATGAAAAAGATGCTATTGCTGAATTAAAACTGATTGAAGAACTAACTAAATATTGCTCTGATGGAAACCAATCACGGACCTTTAACATTTTAGATGAAAAAATGAGAAATGTATTTAATAGTTTTCATTTATTGACTAGCAAGCCGATCCTCTATATAGCAAATATAAGCGAAGACGAAATTATTGAAAAAGAAAATAATAAATACGTTAATGATCTATTTAACTTTGCTCAACAGCAGGGTAATAATGCAATTCGGATTTGCGCTTCATTAGAACAAGAGATTGCTACATTGCCATTAAAAGAAAAACATCTTTTTTTACAAGAGTATCATTTAAAAGAACCCGGCTTAAATAAAGTAATTAAACATGGTTTTAAATTACTTGGACTTCAAACATATTTTACTTGTGGTGAAAAAGAAGTTCGAGCATGGACAATCCCTATTAATTCAAACGCTCCTAAAGCTGCAGGCGCTATACATTCTGATTTCGAAAGAGGATTTATCAAAGCAGAAGTTTTTCACTATGATGATATTTTAAAATATGAATCTGAAAAAAAACTATCTGAGCTTGGATTAATAAGGCAAGAAGGAAAAAATTATATAGTTCAGGATGGAGATTGCATATTCTTTAAGTTTAATGTCTAAAGACTTTTGTTAAAGATTTCTATAGTATAGTCTCTATTTATCCTCGTCTTCCCATTCTTCTTCATCGTACTGATCACCTTCATACTCATCATCTTCATATTCGTCATAATCATCATCATAGTAATCAGCTGGGTATGCAAAATAAGGATTATTAGAAACCCCATATGGTGAATGCGGATTTAGTTGATTTGTAGTAGCATCACTTAAATTTGATTGGTTTTCAGCAGCTGCTTGTTCTTGTTTTACGATTATTACTTTAGGATCATTTACAATTGTTTCTTTATTCTGTTTATTCTGATTTATCGCATCCATCACAAGATTTCTATCCTCATCTGATAAGCCACTTATCGATGTTGGACTGCTTTGAATATTTTTATTTTGATTTCTAAAGTTCAACCCTGTAAGTACTGAGAAAAAAAGAATTATCAATGAAAAAATTGCACCTTCTGGCTTTAAATCAAAGCCACCCCACATATTTTGCTGAATACCAAAACCAAAGAAAATCCCAAGGGAGAGCATCACGCCAAAAAGCATAATCATATTACCCATTTCTCTGGGAATGTGAGATTCCATTACAAGCATATAAAGAAACCAAATTAATATTACCATCACGGAAATAATAATACTCAACAAGAACTCTCCCATTAGAAGAGAGATAAAAAAACCGACAACTCCAATTGCCGGAATTATGAAACCAACTCCTGATTTTACATCACTAGCCATGTCAAAACTCCAAAAACACCTCGAATTAAGTTTAAAATTGCTGTTTGTATTTATTAAATGCAAGATTTTTCATTATTAAAAATATCATATATTTTCATTGCTATAATACAAGTATCTATTATTGTAATTTAAGGGATTAAAATGAAAACAAATCTATTAAAATTTGGCGTTATCGGAGTGGGCCATCTAGGGCAACATCATGTCAAGCACTATTGTAATATTAATGATATTGAGTTTGTAGGCTTTTATGATCCTGATTCTCAAAGAGCTTATGAAATATCTCAACAATTTAAAACAAAAGCATTCAGGAGCTTAGAAAAACTGTTATTATCCGTAGATGCAGTTTCTATTGTTTCACCTACAATATATCATTCTAAAATTGCAGAAAGTTGTATTCTTTTAAAAAAACATGTTTTTATTGAAAAACCAATTGCGTCAACTGTAGAAGAAGCTGATAGATTAATCCAGCTTTCTGAAAAGAAAAACATAATAATTCAAGTTGGACACATTGAGCGACTAAACCCTGCATTAAAAGCATTGGACAAATATTTATTGCAACCAAAGTATTTAGAAATACAGCGATTGTCTCCATACAACACACGGGGGACAGACGTCCCAGTTGTTTTAGATAAAATGATTCATGATATTGATATTGCATTATTCCTTGCAGGTTCAGAGGTTAATACTGTTTCAGCATCTGGATTATCAATATTAACTGATTCAATTGATATTGCAAATGCTAGAATTGAATTTAAGAATGGATGTGTAGCAAATATAACTTCTAGCAGAGTAGCAAAAGATGAAATACGAAAAATAAAAATATTTCAAAAAAATCTTTATTCTACTATAGATTTATATAAAGGACTTACTGAGGTTTATTCAATAAATAATGAAAGTTCAGAAAAAAATAAAACCATAATGAACGTACCTTTTAATTACAAAGGTGAAAAAAAACTTATTCACTATGACAAGCCTACGGTACTTAAAAGTGATGCTTTAAAATTAGAACTTATTAATTTTGTAAGGTCAATTAAAGGGCACGAAAAGCCTATTGTAGATGGATATGCCGGACGAGAAGCATTAAAAATAGCAATTGAGATTCAAAACGAAATTATTAAAGAGGTGAATTAATGAATTTTAAAAAAATTATTTTCGCGAATAGAAGCTACACACCAATTCCAATTGCTATTGCCATGATTTTTTTTTCATCTTTTATATATCCATTTTATTTAGGTGGAGCCATTCTTATTTTCTTTGGGGAGACCATTAGATTTAATGCGGTTCGCTATGCTGGAGGAGCTACTCGAACGCTAAAAGTTGGCGCACCATCATTATGTACAAGTGGTCCTTATGCTTTCACTCGGAACCCTTTGTATTTAGGTAATATGATAATTTATCTAGGGTTCGTCCTTTTTTCTGGTGGAGCTTATATGTTTGAACTATTATTGTTTGTCTTTTTTTATTTTTCATTTCAATATTTTATGATTATCAATCTTGAAGAAAAAACCTTGTATAAGAAGTTTGAAAATTCTTATTCTGATTACACTAAAAATGTACCTCGATTAATTCCTCGATTAAATCGTTGGGAAAATGAAGATGATCGTAAACCGATGAAGTTGATAAAAATATTCAAAACTGAAAAAAGGTCTTTACAAAATATCTTTCTAATTATATCATTGATAATAATTAAAAACTTTTATGTCTAAAATAAAGAAATTCTTTATTATAGCAGGGGAGAGCTCTGGTGATTTTCATGGAGCTAAGCTAATTAATAGAATTAAAGCTTTAGAGCCAAATAGTACATTTATGGGACATGGTGGAAACCTCATGAAATCTGAGGGAATGTTGATCTTAGAACATATAAACAGTTTATCTATTATGGGTTTTACTGAAGTAATAAAACATCTACCACGGTTAAGGATTATTTTTAAAAAAACGATTAAAGCCATAGAAAAATCAAAACCAAACAGAGTTATTTTAATTGACTATCCTGGATTTAATTTAAGAATTGCAAAAAAAATTTTTCATTTAAATATACCAGTGTCTTATTTTATTTTACCACAGGTTTGGGCATGGAAAAAGAATCGTATTAAACTAATTAAAAAATATATTGATCACCCTATTTCTATCTTCAAATTTGAGACATCCTGGTTTTTAAAAAATAAAATTAATGTAGATTTTTTTGGTCACCCATTATTAGATCAAAGACATTTAAATGAAACCTCAAAATCTTTTTTTACGAGGCACGACCTTACTATTGAACACCCAATTCTTTTACTTCTTCCTGGAAGTCGACAGCAAGAAATTAATTATCATTGGCCAATATTTTTATCTTTAATCAAAATTATTAAAAAGAAGAATCCAAACTTTCAATTTATTCTGGGAAAATCAGATACAGTTAAGATTTTAGATATTCCAGATTATATAAAAATTGAAAATAATGCTAATAAAGCTATGGTTGTTTCTACAGCAGCTATTACAGCTTCAGGTACTGCAACACTAGAGTGTGCAATTGAAGAATTACCAACAATTGTTTGTTATAAAATGTCTTCTATTTCATGGACCATTGCTAAGTACTTAACAAATTTAAAATATTCAAGTATTGTAAACATAATTGCTGATAAAGAAATCTTCCCTGAATTCTTACAAGATAAAATGAATACAAATTTGATATTAAAAAAACTTGAATCACTTTTAGCCGCAAATTCAATTGAAAGAAAAACAATGATTGAAGATCTTCAACAAATCAAAATCTCACTTGGAAATCCAGGTGTTTATGATAGAATAGCAAAATCAATTATAAAGAGACATTAATACTTGAAAAAACATAAAAAATCAGAAATAAAAACGTTGGGAATAAGTTTGATTTTAAAATTATTGTATAGTACAAATAAATACCATGTTTCTGGTAAAAAAAACATCCAAAAAATAAGAAATTCAGGAACATCAATTATAATTTCAACATGGCACTCAAACTTATTATCTGTTTTTTATGAATTAAGGAAGTTAGATGTTCATGCTTTAGCAGGGACACATAATGATGCTGAGTTAATATCTCAAGTTGCACTTAAATGGGGTTGGAAAATGATTCGAGGTTCGAGCAAAGAAGATGGATCTAAAGCTTATAAAGAAATTTTAAAGACACTATCTAAACCCAGTAATATTCTATTTATAACACCAGACGGACCAACAGGGCCTGCAAAACAGCCAAAACCAGGTATTATTCGAGCAGCTCAAGCAACACAAGCAGCAATAATACCAACTAGCGTTATTTCAACCAGACATTGGGGGTTTACAAATTGGGATACTTTTTACTTAGAAAAACCTTTTGGAAAGATATTTATAAATTATAGTGATCCAATTTTCATCGATAAAAATATAAATTTTAAAAACGCTGTTTTAAAATTTAACAAAGCTATGGATAGATCAGATAAAATTAATTTGCGTAATGCAACTAAAAATTAACTTCCTAAGGCAGCTTCTTTATCCTTTATTGCCGCTCTATTGGGTTATAGTTTCTGTTAGAAATATTTTATTTGATTTAAGACTTATTAAAATCCACCATCTTAAATGTACTGTAATTAGTATTGGAAATCTTTCAACAGGTGGGGTAGGGAAAACCCCTATGACAATTTTTCTTGCTAAAGAACTTATGAAAAAGGGCTTAAAGATTGGGATACTTACCAGAGGATATGGCCGAAACTCAAAAAAGACATTTATTATATGTAATGATGGAAAAGAAAACACTGATCATCTTAATCCATTTGAAATAGGTGATGAACCAGTTCTACTGTATAAAAAACTAATTAATGTCCCAATAGCGGTTTCTAAGAATCGTATGAGCGCGGGAAAATTAATTGTACAAAAATATGAACTTGACGCAATTATTCTAGATGATGGTTTTCAGCACAGGTACATTAAGAGAGATATTGATATACTTTTAATTAATTCACTTGATCAAAAATCCAATTATAAACTTTTGCCAGTTGGGAATTTAAGAGAACCTTGGAATGCCATAAAAAGATCGGATTTTATCATCTTAACTAAAGCAAATTTATTAGTAAAAGAGAGTGAATATATACACAATAAATTAAAAAATGAATCCAACGTGATTATTTCTGATTCATATAATAAAGTTATTCAAAGTAAAAAAAGTTTATTAATGAAATTTGATGGTAAAAAAGCTGTTTTACTATCTGGGATTGGCGATTCTAAAAGTTTTGACATAAGCTCCAGTCAACTTGGAATTAATATAGTAGGGCATGTAAGACTTAAGGACCATTTTCAATACACAAAAGAAAACCTAAAAAAAATATTAAATAATAATTATATTAAAAACGCAGATTTTATTTTAACAACTGAAAAAGACTTAGTTAAAATAGAAAAGTTTAACATAAGGCTTCCTATTATTCCATTAGAATTAATTTTTAATATCAGAGAAAGGGAGGAGGCTAAAAAGCTTATAACTTTCATTTTAAAAGAAATTAAATCTGAGACATCCCATAAGCAAAAACGACACCAACAAACGTAAGCATAAGCGGCCATCCTGTATTAACTAACTGTTTTGAACTTGGGTCATGAAAAACGTGTACTTGAAACTCATGTGTTGAAGTTGCTCCATGTTCATCCACAGCCATCAAAATGAAATCATTCATTCCCATTTGATTTTTTCTTGGTGTCCACTCTAAAGTTGCTCTGTTTTTATCAAATCTAGCATATTTTGGCAATCGAACTGATCTATATGCTACTTTATCCCCATTAAGGTCTTCAGTAGTTATTTTATACCTCCATGAATGACCCGTTAATCCTACTGGTTTTGGGCTTGAAATAACGGTTGGAGCGTTATTTACAAATATTTTACCTTTTTGTACATCAGTACCATAACCATCGCTAACTGCAACTTCAAAAGTATTATTATTTATCTGCGCCGCTTTGGGTACCCACAAAATCTTTCCATACCTATCCATTTGCATTCCGTGAGGCCCCTTGAGAAGTGTATATTCCAATTTTGTGTTTTCATTTTTATCTTCTACTCTTACTTGATATTTAAATAACTCGCCAGCAAGTCCCATGTGTGGAGGATTTGAAACAATTGTTGGTAAATGATTTGCATAAACTTCATAAGTTTGTTCATCTTTAGTGTACCCATCAGATACAACAACGGTAATTCTATGTGCGTCAGCTTGTTCAACCGTTGGAGTCCAACGTAATGTACCTGAAGATTTTTCAACAACCATGCCTTCAGGAAAATCTAATAAATTAAAACGAAAAGGGTTTACTTTTTCGACAACAACTCGTGGAGGCTTACCTTTTGATCCATGGAAAAACTCCCATAAAAAGTCTTTCATCTTTATAGTTCTACCATCAATAGTTTCTAATAAAACCCAAAGTCGATCATCCTCAAAAAATACAGAATGGGTATATTTTTTTAAATTCAATCTTGAGACTAAACTATCAGCTGGATATTTAGGATCTACATAATATATCGCATCACTGTTATGCCAATCCCCTAAAAATCTATCTATATTTGATAGGGCAACATCATCTGTAATATTGATTGAATACATTCTAATTGCAGAAACATCATGTACTTTTACTACTCGTTTAAATGGTAGTAGTGCACCTTTATTTTTATCATTTATCATTATTTTATATGCGTATTCTTCTCCAACTGTAGAAGACATAGGAGGGACAGATACTATTTTAGTAGGTGCATTAACAAAAAACTCTGACTCAATTATTCTTGATTCATGTCCGTCTGAAATTTCAATTTTTAATTTGTGAAAGTCCAATTCATTCATTGTTGGCTCCCAGCGTAAAAATCCAGTTTGAGGGTCCATGCGCATACCTTCTGGAAGCTCATGGGCGGTATATATTAATCTATCCTTCTTATTTGGCTCTTCAATTACTAGATCAAAATCCCAAATTCCTCCGACATTTATAGTATTCATTATCATAGGAGCTGATTTTATTATTGGAGGATGATTCACAAATAACTTGACATTCTGCGTATCAGTAGCGACACCATGGCTTACAATAATACTATAGTCAACCGTGTCTACCTGGACAGGGTTTGGAGTCCAGGATATAGTACCATCAGGCTGTAATTTCATTCCATCAGGACCCGAAAACAGCTTGTAGCTTATTTTTTCATCAGGTCTTTGTTTCCATACTTTAACGGTATAATTATAAGGTGTACCTACACTTGCCTTTCCAGGTGCTTTGGATAATATCTTAACTCCAGCTCTTGAAAATAATTGAAACTCTTGTGCTGTTCTTTCAAAACCATCGGAGGCAATAAGCCTTACATCATAAACCTCAACATGATTACTATCTGTTTTCCAAACAATTACATCATCTTCAATATACATACCTTCAGGAGCAACTTCTAACTCAAGCTTTATTGAGCTATCTTTATTTAAGTCTTGAATAATTGGTTCATATCTAAAGGTTGATCCTGCAATAAATTCTGTTATAGTTGGTTGAGTTAAGAAACGTGGAGGGTCATTAACATAAACCCACAAACTTTCATCGCGGCTTTCTAGAACTGGAACAGCCTTAAAAACTTGCTCAACTTCATTTACTCCTGTTGTTGCTTCCATTGTTTCATCTACTTTCATTCTAACCATGTATGAAAGTGAAAATGCATCTAATTGTTTTTCTGTTGGAACCCAATTAATTGATTTACTCTCATATAAAAAATACATTCCTTTTGGTGGCTGTTTTTCCCATCTAAAACTGTAAAACTCATCACTACTATCTTTAGGAATTTCATATAAGAATGGTTGTCCTGGCCTGAGAACGTACCTTGGTAAAATATATTTAGGTAGCCTTTGTCCAAGCGCCTCTTTTGGCTTTGGTAATTTAGGCTGTTCTAAGGTTCTGACAATTTTTTTTGGTATTGGCATTCTTGGCTGCTCCCTAAGAACTTTACCTTCTTTTTGATCAGGGTATATTGTACTTGGTAAATAACTACTTGGTGATTCTCCCAAGTCTGTTATAATTATCTCTTCTTTTTGTGGTTCCAACGGGATTTTTTCTTCTGGTGGTAATTCTATAAAAACTTCTGGTATTTCAGGTTTTAAATCATCAACATTTGAAAGAAGAGCTGGTAATTGTTTTTGAATAAAATCAGGAGTAATAAGATATCCTTGGTCTAACTGGCTTGACTTCGAACCCAACTCTACTATGTATGTAGAGTTTTGATCTCCATTCCAGCCAGAAACTAAAATACTACCACTATAAAGACCTGCTTTTGTTAATGGAAGCATTGAAAAAATCTGCATTTCGTTTGGAACATTTTTTAAAGCATTTTGAACCTGCTTTGATCCCCCATTTTTACCCGATATCAAAGTAATTGTGTTGAGGTCAGAAGAAAGAGTGAGTATGTCTTCATAGGTGTCTTGATCAAAATCTTCTAATGCAATTTGTGTAAGAGGACCGCTTACGATTGGGACTTCTTCAATTACCAAAGTGGCAGGTGTAAGAGTAAAAGCAACAATATCGCCAGAATTAAAAGGAACGAGAACATCAGAAAATCCATCAGCATCCCAATCCGTTAGTTGAATTGAATTTGGCAAAATTCCACTCAAACCATCAATTTGTTTGCGTACAAGATGCCCTGAATCAAAAACGCCTCCAATATTATAAAATGGCTGTGCCTTTATTGTGTTACCATCAGGACTTAAAGCTAATACATCATCATAACCGTCTCCATCATAATCAACTACGCCAACATATAGCAACCCAGATCCAACTAACAGCTGATCTGGACGTATTTTTTTTGAGAGCGACATCCCATTCGCATTAAAGTTCACAACCGCAAAACCTCGAAATGGACTGCCCAAGGCTAGAACTATTTCTTGATCACCGTCTGAGTCCTGGTCAAGAAGTTGAAAGTTATTACATCGTAAAGATCTATTTTCCTTTCCTAAATCTAGTGTAGAGCTTGGAATTTCTGAAAAATTTGTTCCATTCCATGAATAAGTTGCTATAAAAACGTGTGGCGTTGTATTGTTTTCAAAGCGAGAAAGATTCATTACAATAATGATTTCAGGAAAACCATCCCCATCTACATCACCAATCTTAGCATCAACAAAATCTCCTGCTAACTCAACCGGAGGTTTAAACTCCCAGATTAATGTCTGATAGTTATCTGCATCAATTTCATAGTATCTAACCTTATTAGGAAACACACCTTCTTTTGGATTTAGTTCTAAAGCTATAAACTCTAACATTTGATCCCCATCAAGATCATATGCTCCATTCATGTGAGAAATTTTTTGTCCAAATAAAAATGAAAAAATAACAAAGGACATAAAAACTGTTGTAATATTTTTATTACTAGTTTTAATATTTAGACTTAACAAAATAACTACTTTTTACCCTCTATTAGCTCTTTATCGTCAATGACTTTTTTATCACCTTGAGACTTTGAAGGAAATTCTATCTTCTTTGTTGGTAACGTATTTTTTCTATTTTCAAGTTTTAGTGTATCTGTTTTAGGAACAATATCTTCGAATTCTATATTATTATCCTCGCTTTCTTGTGTTTGAGGTAAGCTTTTTAGTGAATCTGTTTTAACAGCCTCTGTCTCCTCCACTTCTTCAAATGGGATATTACTTTGTTTTGGTTTTATTGGAATTAGTGGTTCTAATTGTTCAGTCTGAGCATCTGGTAATCTTGGCTCTCTGAATACTTTAGGTATCTTCCCCTTAGGGCCAAATAAAGGCTCTTCCAAAGACCCTCCTTGTAACAACCTAATTTTCAATTCATCTGGGAAGAATTCTTTAATCAGCCTCGAAAAAAGTACTTCAGGTTGTACTTTTCCTGTTAGATCAAATTCAGTGGTGACTTTTTTAAAACCGTTTGGGCGTACAATAATTTCTCCTCTAATTGCTTGGAGTTTTCCTTGGTCCATAAATACAGCTAAAGATTGAGTGGGAATAGATGGAGTTGTAGAAGAAAGGTATATTCCTTGATATAGTGAATCTTTGACCCCGTCAAAACTAAACCTTATTAATTTTTCAGTAAAATCCGTATCTAATGAATTTGGAAATCCTTCAAAAAAATATTCTGGAAATTCGAATAGCTTTGGATCAAAAGCCTCTGGTTGATATGAATGAGAAACAGAATCATCACTAGGGCTTATTGACATGAAAATAACATTTTTTTGCATATCATGAACCATGGTTAAAGTTGTAATACTATCAAGCCTCGAATCTCTTAAAGAATAAGCAAAGTCAAATGTCTCACCAAAAGTCAAATTAGCCAAATTTGCTGAAATACCATGCTGAATGTGAGTTGCCTCTCCTTTAGGAGGTATTTGATTAACTGCAATGCCAAATGGGGCTTCACCATCAAAAACATATCTATCTCTTCTTCCACTTGATGGAGTCATTGCTAAGACATAATAAAGATCGATATCATCACCAGATGTTTCTAAAACTGACGTGTCTATTTCAGAAAGTTTTGGACTAATAGCTTGTCTAGCGTCTTTAGTGAAAGACACTATTTCTGAGTCTATCTGAGGTAAATCTATATTTTCTTTGACTGTATCTAAATTAACATTTGAATATTCTCCAAGATCTAATTTTGTGAAACCTGCTTCATCTGCCCAGTTTACACTAGACATGTCATTGTTGACATTCGGTATTTCAAATTTAGTTTCTGAGGATTTTTCTTTTTTTGCTGTACTTTTTACGCTTTCAAGAAAATCTCCTAAAGTTGGGCTTAATGATGAATAATCACTTTTGTTTTCAGGTTTGATATCAAAACCTAATTCAGTTTGAATTACAGGAATATCTTGAACACTTTTTTGGTATTTTTCGTAAGATTTCTGTACTGAGGGTTCTTCTTTTATTGGAGGATTAAAAGCTTTTTTAACAAGAGTTTTAATTTTTTCACTTTCAAGGTTTTCTCGTATTTTTTCTATTTCTTTAAATACTTTTTTCTTCTTTTCAGGAAGGGCTATTCTTTTAACTAACTTTTTTTCTTTTATTTTAAGCTCATTTTTTTCTAAGTATAGAAGAAGTGAATCACCAGATAAAAAAGGGATAATTAAACCTTCATCTGAAGAATCATTTGATAATGGCTGCCTTTTTATTCCTGATCCAATGATTGATTTTACATTTCCAACCGGTAACGACTTACTATGAGATAAAAGAAATTCTTTTTCCACATTAAACAATACAGAATTCACTTTGTTGTTCTCTAAAGATAACATAGCAACATAATTAGTAGAATTGCTAGAAAATCTTTTTGTATAAACAGGTGAATATCCATTTTCAATTATTGGAGCTGACAATTTATTAAATTTTTTAAGAATTAATTGGCTATCCTTAAAACTTATAGTAAAAAGAATTGCAGACCTTACTGGGGATCCAAAAGAAACAGATAGCATAGTTGGATTATTTGATACCAAAGCTAAATTTGTCGGTTTGAGACTATTTTGTCCAAGTGGTACTTCCCTATAAGTATATGGTTTCTTGGAAAAAACACTGTTTTTAACACCTAAAAAAACATATAGCCAATCATTAGCACCAATTGAAGTGAAAAGGTTAGGCGTACCAACAAGGTCTTTTAAACCATCTCCATTAATATCAATTAGTTCAATATCTGTGAATTTTAAATTTCTATTACCCCTAAATGACCACAAAGTATCTGAATTATTCTGGGTCAATACAATACTAGACGTACCCCCATTCAGGGTAAATCTTTCAATTTTACCGTCGCTATTTAGATCGTAAGACCCATTTTTTATGCGGAGATCACCTCTACCTATCAGGATAGACAAGTTGAACAACCACACAATAACTATGTATAAAACACCTCTAAAGGCACTTTTTAACGTAATATGCATCATGGTCCAAGCCAAAATTGGATTTTTTTGGGGAGATAATACACGTTATAACCTCCCTTACCTCGTTTACTCTTCGAAAAATATAGGATAATGATACAATTTATACAAGTAAAACACCCGCTATGACTTTTGTTCATTTTTGATGAATATTTTCTTTCTAGTTTGCAACTTGAATCTTAATTTGATATGTGTTTCTTTGCTAAGAACATAAATTTCATGATAAAAAAAATAATTTTCATATTAATATTTAAATTTACATTTGCGTACGGGCAATTTAGCTATCCAGCTGAAGATTTCCTTGGTGGCGGTATTGGTTACAGTCCGATGTACATATCTTTAGACTCTATTCCAGGTGCCAGCTATCTAACAGCTCTAGGATTAAATCCAAGTAATTTTTCAGATCCATTCGTCATTCATGGAGGAGAAGGATTTGCTCATGTTACTGGAAGATGGCGCATAGGCGGGTATGCAGGTATGGGTGCCTCTTCCGTTAGTACAATACCAGACATAGTATTATTCCAAGATACTGGTCCTACAGGTTATGATGCTGGAGATTCATCTGTCGTATATACAGATGATTTTAATCCTTCAATCAAAGCAAAATTTTCATTTCTGCTAGGTGCTGCCTCAGTAGAATATGTTATGCCTTTATTGCAAGATTTAGAATTGTCCTCTGGAGCACTTATGGGTTTAGGGAGAGTGAGTATGGCCATTGACCAACAAAGCGGTAACCCAAGGTGGAATAAAATATTTTCTAATGCATATGGAATAATGAATGAAGGAACTCTTTACTATCCAGTTGCAGATATAAACGACACGGATCAACAAATTGTTCCTGGTGAGGTTGCTGGTTTACAGAGAGATGTAAGTGCAACTTTTTTCAATTTCCAACCATATGTTGCGGTAAAATGGCAATTTTTAGAACGCCTCGGACTAAGAATAAGTATGGGTGCGAATAAAGGCACAGTGCCTGCAGGTAGTTGGAAGTTAAATGGTAGAACCTCAGTTAGTGATTCTCCTAGATCATCTCTATCAGGACTAACTTTCAGAACAATGCTCTACATTGGCCTTTAAAAAAACTTAAACATATGCTCCAAAAACTACGCCAAGCCTGGCCTTTATTATTATCTACAGCCTTTGGATTTATTATAGCTACTATTATTTTCTTACCTCAAGTATACTCTAGCAACCAAAATGTTTATAAAATACTAAGAGAAAAAATAAACGTCCTGCAACAAATAATATCTTATGTAAATCATTTTTATTTTGATACGGTCGATATGGAAAAAATCTTAGACGGGTCCTTTCATGGTTTAATGGAGGAACTCGACCCTCATTCAACTTATATTCCAGCAAAAGAACAGGAAAACATTAATGAAGTTTTCAAGGGAAAATTTCAGGGTATAGGCATTGAATTTGATATTTTAGATGGTTTTATTACCGTTATCTCTCCAGTGCCTGATAGCCCTTCAGATATTGTTGGATTAATGCCTGGGGACAAAATTATTTCTATAAATGGAAGAGATGCATATAAAATAACAAAAAATGAAGTTTTTGAACAACTGAGAGGGAAAAAGGGAACAAAAGTTGTTGTAACTATAGGAAGAATAGGAGTTCCAAAGCCTTTTGATGTTACAATTATTAGAGATAATATTCCAATTTATAGTGTAGGAGCTGCTACTATGCTAGATGATGAGACCGGTTATATTTTTTTAAGACGTTTTTCTGCAACAACTGAAAAAGAGGTTGTAAATGCAATTGATACATTAATAGAACAAGGTATGAAGAGGCTCTTGTTTGATTTAAGGGGAAATAGTGGAGGGTTTTTGGAACAAGCGGCAGCTATTTCAGATCAATTTATTACAAGCATCGATACTTTAGTCTACACCAAAGGTAAAATAAAAGAATCAAACCAAGAGTTTATAAGTACTGAAAGTAAAGGGCACAATGACTTTTCTATTATAATAATGATTAATCGAGGTTCTGCAAGTGCAGCTGAAATTGTTTCCGGTGCAGTACAAGACTTAGATAGAGGACTTGTTGTTGGAGAAACTAGCTTTGGAAAAGGTCTAGTGCAACGTCAGTTACCACTAGATTCTGGTGCTGCCCTTCGAGTTACAATTGCTAGATATTATACACCTTCTGGCAGGTTAATACAAAGGCCATATGAAGATGGTAATGACCTAGCTTATTACCGTGAATTATATGAAAAAGATAGAGAAGCTAAAATTGATAGCTTGAAAGAGCTAAGGCCAAAATATAAAACAAAATCAGGAAGAACTGTGTATGGAGGAGGGGGAATCACTCCAGATATCTATATACCATATAAAAATTCAATAAATTTAGAAACAAATAAAATAGTCAGAAATGCAAAAAGACCCATTTTTAATTTTGCATCCAAATTTAGCTCTAAAGAAAAGAGTAATTTTAATTCTTTTTTAAGCTTTAAAGAAAGTTGGGTTGTAAGTGACTCACTCTTCAATTCATTTTTAAACAACCTAAGTGAGGATTCTATTTTTGTAAATTTAGATTCAATAATGCTTGATAGTGATTATATTAGAACCACAATTAAAAGTGAAATAGCTGGTTCAATTTGGGGAAAAGATGAAGCCGCAAATATTAGATTACAACTTGACAATCAAGTTATTGAAGCTTTAAAACATTTTAATGAAGCTGATGCATTTTTAGATTGATTAAGTTAAATTCACAATCTTATTATTAAATTTTTATAAATATTTTTATTAAAATTATCAAATTCAGATACGGAGAAAAGTAATGGTATACTATTTTTTAGAAGGTGGGGCTTTCATGTGGCCTATATTAATGACATTAATTTTTGGTCTTGCATTTGTAATCGAACGAGCATATTCACTTATGATGTCTGGAGTGGATTCACAAAAATTTTATGATGAAATTACCTCAACTGTGCAAGAAAAAGGTATTGAAGAGACTGTATCAATTTGCAAACAAACTGATGGTCCTATCGCTGCAATTTTTCATGCTGGGTTAATTAAAATAGACAGAGGTCTAGGAGATGTAGAAAAGGGTATTGAAAATGCAGGTGCAATTGAAATGGCTTTTTTAGAAAAAAACATGATTTGGCTCAATGCAGTAATTACTGTTGCTCCCATGCTTGGTTTTACAGGTACGGTTGTAGGTATGATTGGAGCGTTTGATGCTATTAAAGCAGCTAATGATATTTCTCCTGCAGTTGTAGCTGGTGGTATTTCACAAGCTCTTCTTACTACTGCTTTTGGACTAATTGTTGCTATGATAATCCAAGTATTCCAAAATGTTTTTGTTTCTAGAATTGATAAACTTGTATTAGACATGGAAGAACAATCAAATAGATTTATGGATTTCTTTTACGATCTAGATAAAAAGAAATAATCTCACTTAACTCAAGTACTTTATGAAAAAGAATCGAAGGTTTAAAGGTGGTGAAATACCCACTTCATCTATGGCAGATATTGCTTTCTTACTTTTAATCTTCTTCCTGGTAACAACAACTATTGATACAGACAAAGGACTTGGGATTGTATTGCCTCCACCTGGAGATATGGAAATTGAAATCAGAAAAGATAATATAATGAACTGTTTAATTAATTCTCAAGGAAAAGTTCTCCTAGATGAGGAACCAACAAATATTGATCAGATACATAGAATAGTGGGTGAAAAACTTAGAGCAAACAATAAACTTGTTATCTCTGTTAAAGCACATCCAAAAACAGCTTATAATGATTATGTTAAAGTAATTGACCAGCTAAAAAGAGCAGATGCAAAAAGAATCTCAATTGCAAATAGTAATTAATGAAATTTTCAAAAAAAACTAAAGTCTCAAGCGAAATACCAACAGCATCAATGCCAGACATCATATTTATGTTACTTATTTTCTTTATGGTGACTACAGTATTAAAAGAGTACTCAGGACTACCAGTAAATCTTCCAAAAGCTAAAAGAATTGAGAAGCTTAAGTCAAAAAGACATACCGTCCAGGTATGGGTGTCTAAAGAAGGTCTTATATCTATTGATGATAGATTAATGTCTGTTGAGGATGTTTCAATGGTTATGTACGATAAAAGAGTTGCTGACCCTCAAATAGTTGTTTCATTAAAAGGCGATGAAGAAGCAGAAATGGGATTAATATCAGATATTCATGAAAACTTAAGAGAGGTTGAGGCTCTTAAATTAAATTATTCTACAAAAACTTTAGTTGACTAATGAATTTTATAAACCCTTTAAAAAAACGGTATGAAATAGTTGTAAGAATAACCGCTTTATTTGGGATAGGTTTAGTTATTGCTAATTTTTTATTATTCCCCAGATTTGGAAATACAATAGAATTTGAAAGTGTCGACCAAGTAATCATTGAAAACATAGATATCCCGCAAACACAACAAATTGATAATACTCCACCACCAGCTAGGCCGTCAATACCTGTCCCATCTGATGATGAAGACATTGCTGAAGATTTAACTTTAGATGAGCTTGATTTTGATGATTTTTCAAACTTAGATGCTCCTCCACCTCCTCCATCTGGCCCTAAAGTTGTTTTTATCCCTTATGATGATCCGCCAGTTGCTATGTCACCAATAAGACCAGTATATCCAGAGATTGCTCAAGAAGCAGGGATTGAAGGAGTTGTAATTGTTCAAGCTTTTATTGATGAAAAAGGAAGGGTTAAAGAAACTCTAATTTTAAAAGGTGTACCCAATACAGGGTTAGACGAAGCAGCTATGGAAGCTATTAAAAAAACGAGATTCAGGCCCGCTAAACAAAGAGAAAGAGCTGTTGGAGTTTGGATTTCAATACCTGTTAATTTCAGACTAAAATAAGCTATAAATTTTTTACCAAAAATTAAGAGGTAACTCTTAACCTTTTACGTTGCTTCTATGATACTCCCAGTTCATTTTTCTTATGTATTCTAGTGATATTTCTTTAGGGCACTCAGCTTCACATGCACCAGTATTAGTACAATGACCAAAACCTTCCTCTTCCATCTTTAAAACCATATTTTTGACTCTCTCTTCTCTTTCAGGTTGACCTTGAGGAAGAAGTGAGAGTTGAGAAACTTTGGCAGAAACAAATAAGCTTGCTGATGCATTCTTACATGCAGCCACACAGGCTCCACAACCAATACATGCAGCAGCATCAAAAGCATCTTCTGCAATCTCTTTTGAAATGGGAATAGCGTTCCCGTCTGGTGCACTTCCTGTATTTACGGAAATATAACCACCAGACTGTATAATTCTATCAAATGAAGACCTATCAACAACTAAATCTTTTAGTACCGGAAACGGCTTTGCTCTCCAAGGTTCTATTGTTATAGTATCTCCATCTTTAAAATGCCGCATATGTAATTGACAAGTCGTAGTAGCTTTTTGAGGTCCATGAGGCTTTCCATTTATAACCATGGAACACATACCACAAATTCCTTCTCTACAATCATGATCAAAAGCAATTGGATCTTGCCCTTCAATTACTAGCTTTTCATTTAAAACATCTAACATTTCTAAAAAAGACATGTGTGAATTCAAGCCATTAACATCATAAGAAATAAAACTACCCTTTTCTTTTGGTCCTGGCTGTCTCCAAACTTTTAATTTTAAATTTAAATTTTCCATATTATTTATAACTGCGTTGTGTTAGTTTAACATTTTCAAACTCTAAAGTTTCTTTATTTAATTTAGGGTCACTATTTTCTCCACAAAACTCCCAAGCAGATGTAAAAGCAAAATTTTTATCATCTCGCAAGGCTTCACCTTCTTCAGTTTGATATTCTTCCCTAAAATGGCCACCACATGATTCTTCTCTATCTAATGCATCTCTCATCATCAATTCACCTAGCTCAATAAAATCAGCAACTCTTCCAGCTTTTGCTAATTCTGGGTTAATAACATTATCACTTCCGGGAACACTAACTTTGTTCCAGAATTCATTTTTCAAATTTTTTATATCATTTATAGCCTTCTGTAAGCCTTCTTTATTTCGAGACATACCGCAATTATCCCAAATAATTTTCCCAAGCTCTCGATGAAAGCTTTCAACAGATTTATTACCCTTATTATTAAGCAATTGATTAACTCTGGACTTAGCTTCTCGTTCTGCTTTTTCAAATTGTTCGTGATTCGTGCTAATTGCAGGTGTTCTAATATCATCTGACAAATACTTTCCTAATGTATAAGGAAGTACAAAATAACCATCAGCTAAACCTTGCATCAAAGCAGATGCTCCTAATCGGTTTGCGCCATGATCTGAAAAATTACATTCTCCAATAGCATATAGACCCGGAACTGTTGTCATTAGGTCATAATCAACCCATAGTCCTCCCATTGTATAATGTACTGCTGGAAAAATACGCATTGGCATTTCGTACGGATTTTCTCCAGTTATTTTTTCATACATTTCAAATAAATTTCCGTATCGAGATGAAACAACCTCTTTACCAAGTCTTTTTATAGCATCTTCAAAGTCAAGATAAACAGCTAAGCCAGTAGAACCAACTCCATATCCCGCATCACACCTCTCTTTTGCTGCTCTTGATGCAACATCTCTAGGAACTAAATTCCCAAAAGCAGGGTATCTTCTTTCTAAATAATAATCTCTATCTTCCTCTGGGATATCTACTGCAAGCCTACTATCACCTTTTTTCTTTGGAACCCAAATACGGCCATCATTTCGAAGAGATTCAGACATTAATGTTAATTTTGATTGATATTCTCCAGAAACAGGAATACATGTTGGGTGAATTTGGGTATAACTAGGATTAGCGAACATTGCTCCTTTTTTATGAGCTTTCCAAGAAGCAGTAACATTACTACCCATAGCATTTGTTGATAAATAATAGACATTTCCATATCCACCAGTTGCAAGTATAACAGCATGTCCAAAATGTCTCTGGTATTCACCTGTAACTAAATTTCTTACAATAACACCCCTTGCTTTCCCTTCAATTTTTACAATGTCTAACATTTCGTGACGGTTAAACATCTGAACAGTGCCTTTGCTAATCTGTCTACTTAACGCACTATATGCACCTAAAAGTAATTGCTGCCCTGTTTGTCCTCTGGCATAAAATGTTCTAGAAACTTGAACACCACCAAATGATCTATTATCTAATGTCCCTCCATATTCTCTTGCAAAAGGGACTCCTTGAGCCACACATTGGTCAATAATACTTGTGCTTACTTCAGCAAGCCTATATACATTTGCTTCTCTAGCTCTATAATCTCCTCCTTTAATTGTGTCATAAAAAAGACGATAAATTGAATCACCATCATTTTGGTAATTTTTTGCAGCATTTATCCCTCCCTGAGCGGCTATAGAATGAGCCCTTCTTGGACTATCTTGAAAGCAAAAAGTTTTTACCTTATATCCCATTTCTCCCAAAGAAGCAGCTGCAGAAGCTCCAGCTAACCCTGTCCCAATAACAATCACTTCCAAATTTCTCTTATTTGAAGGACTAACTAAAGGAACTTTTGATTTATAATTTGTCCATTTGTCTTGCAATGGACCCGGAGGAATTTTACTATTTAATTTCATAAGCTATTTATATATATATATATTGGAATACTTGCAAAAAGTGTTGGAATAAGTAATACTAAACCCGTTGTTAAGTTTTTTATAACTAAACTATATTTTCTAGTTTTAATACCTAATGTTTGAAAAGCAGACTCAATTCCATGTTTCAAATGAAAGCCTAAAACAATCATACTTAAAACATAAATTAACACATACCATAATTCATTGAATGCAGTGACTGTAACAGTATGTAAATCTTTATTTCCCCATGGGTCTAATTTTATTGAACCAAAATGCATTTCATACCAAAAGCTTCTTAAATGAATAACGAGAAAAAATAGAAGTAGGGTGCCCAGAACAGCCATGTTGTTTGAAGCCCAGCTACTATTTGTTATTCTATTAGGCACTGCGTACTTTATCGGACGTGCATTTTTAGATTGAATAGTGAGATAAAATGTCAAGACAATATGTAAAATTATAGATGAATATGTAATCAAAGATAAAATATTGACTACTGGGTTAGTTGTCATAAAAAGGGCATATTGATTAAATTGTTTTTGTCCAGTTTCTCCAGAAATAAATAACTGAAGATTGCCCACTAAGTGCCCTACTAAGAATAAAACTAAAAAACAACCAGAAAGAGATGCTAAGGTTTTTCTAAAAATTGTTGAATTGAAATATGTTTTCATTTAATTGTTTAATGAATTGTGTATAATAAATTAATGCAATTATAAGTCTCGCACACAAACAATCTAAAATAATTTCCTTGAAAAGGTTTCGAGTTATGAAATTTTTATAGTTAAGATGAAACAATAAACAAAATAGCAATTTAAAAACTTAAATAAAGCTTTTAATTGTTTTCATCTGAAGTTGAAGACTAAAGGGACCCTTATTATTAATTATGTTAATAAATTTCTCAAAATAAATTTCTTCTCCTAAATTTCTATTTTTTAATCCTTGAATTGCCAACTCTGATGCCCAGGTAATAAAATGCTGGAATGATTTATTTGCAGGGCCTTTCTGAGAAGAATTTAAAACATGAGCAGCATCATTTAATTTAATCCGATCTTCTTTAGTCCATTGATTAATTTCATTTAATATAATATTTTTTGTTTTGTAATCTGTTAATATTCCAGTCCAGAACGCAACAGGGGCTAATTCATAGCCAAAAGGGGTTCTATCTGCTCCTCTCACTTCTAATACATGTTTTAATCTTACATTTGTGAATATTTGTTGTAGATAAAACTTAATTATGTTGGAATCTAGTTTTTGATTTGAGTTAACTATCTCTAATTCTTCTCCAATAGTACCATTAGAATTTTCAATACCACCATGTTCATTAATACTAAAAAGTGAAGGGACTTTTAAAACATAAGAAATATAATCATTTATCAGATTTTTTGAATGGTATATACCATGATTAAATAAATTAGTACATCGATCTTTATCTGTATCCTCCCATATTATATTTCTCAGGTTTTTAGTTCCTACCGGATTACCCAATTTGAATGGACTATTTGAAAAAATATATGATGCAATAGGGTGAAGAGCGTCTGAAATAAAAGCCATTTCCTCGAAATCACGTTCACTTGTAATGTCAAAATTTATTTGGATACTTGCAGTATTTCGCATCATCCAAATTCCTAATTTCCCTGTAGATTTAAATCTCTCATCCATTAACCGGTACTTATTACTGTCAATTAAATCTATTATTTCAGGTCTAAATATAGGTTCAGTTGATAAGCTGACGATCTTTAGGTTATAGCGATTAACTAACTCTGATAAAACAGACTTGTGGAAAAGTAAAGATTTATTAAGTTGGTTTAAATCTTTTAATGGTGGACTAGACCACTCTAGTTGTCCTCCTGGCTCTAGCGTATATTGCCCATTATTAATAGTTTTTTTATTTATAATTTCTAATAGTTCTACTGCAGAAAACTCAGACCCTTTATTAACCGGGATTCGATGTCCCTCAGAGTTGTAAATTATAAATTCTTCTTCAATTCCTATTTTCCTTTCTTTTGGAGTTGCTATGTTTGAAAGAAGAAATCTTTTAATCTCTTTTTGAATTTGCATGGAAGTTTTTTTAATAAGGTTTTAACCAATTCCCCATGTTATGAATCCAAATAAAAGTAAAATCATCGGTATTCCAATATTCATACCTCCTGAAATTTCTTCCCATTTTTTAGGTGTATTCCCCATCTGATTAAACCTTAATTCAACCGTTTCCATTTTACCACTTTCAATGTAAACAGTTGTTGCTCCATATAACTTGTTATTTTCTATAATTGGATCATACCCGACATATTGCAACCCTTTCCTCGCAATTAATTGCGTATATACAGGAGAAAAACCACTAACCTGATGCCATCCTGGCTCTACTTCAATTGGTCTCGACAATGGTGTTTCTCCAACATAGTTCCCGTCAATATAAATCGGTATTCCATCAATATTTGCTTTTACATTTATTCCACTATTGTTATAATACATAAAACCAGGATCCATTTGCCTTAGTGATAATTGTTCAGGTTCTTCAATTCCAACGCGGTCCTTCCAATGATATCTTTCGTTATCGTTAGATGAATAATTTAATGATTCTCTTTCAGTCTGTAAAAAATTTGGTACTTCCTTTTCTCTTTTAAATTCCCAATTTAAAGATTCTTTGGCTGAATCAGTCTGGGAAGGGAAAAAACTCAACCAAGTGTTTTGGTCCTTTTTTTCTTCAAATGGTCTTTCCACTTCTTTTTTAATAGCTTTATTAGAAAACCTATTGTTTTTAAAACGCGTTTTGAATCGATTATCTAAAACGTCTGGGTCAGTAAATTCTGGTTTTTGGGGCATTGAAAGCAAGAGATTTGAACTATCTTTTTTATTATATATAAAATTATTTTTATTTGAAGGAACATATTTTTGTTGGAGGTTTGTAACATCATATTCGTCCGAAATAAATGAATCGTCTTTAAACCAAGCTTGTATCACATTAGTATCTGGCATTTGTGTGGGAGATTCTACATATGGTAAACTTTGAGTAGTGTCTAAATTAATATTTTCTGTGAAGCGAGGTATATACTGCTTTTGAAGTCTTGTTGGGTCATATTTATCCGGAATAAATGAATCATCTTTAAACCAAGCTTGTATCACATTAGTATCTGGCATTTGTGTGGGAGATTCTACATATGGTAAACTTTGAGTAGT
>CBFIBM010000004.1:108797-113108 GCA_965660855.1 uncultured bacterium
GTCTAAATTAATATCCTCAGCAAAGCTCGGAATATATTTTCCTTGAAGCTCTATATTCTTCTTCTGAAAATCTTCATCATAGGAGCCATCAAACCACGGATCCACTTTGTTTATATCTGATTCTTGCGTACCCGTTAAATCTACGGATATACTATCTTTATCATTCGTGCTTAAATTTTGTGTAATTGATGGAACATACTTTCCTTGAAGCTCTATATTCTTTCGAGGGTTTTTATTTGACACCAATTCCTTAGATTGATTCTGAGTATCTTCGCTACTTATAAAAGTTTTTCTTTTTGAAAATCGATTTATAAAATTTGAAAAGAAGTTTTGTTTCTTTTTATAGGCCTGTGGCTTTTTGTTTGATTTTGTTTTAACTATAGCATCATTTTTTTTGTTTTCATAATCTACTTTATTTGAATTTTGATAATAGTTGGGTTTTGAATCTTCGTTTATATTTTTCTTATTTTCACCAAAAACAAATTTTTCTAAGTTCACTATATCATTGATTGATTCGGTTAAAATCTCTCCACTATTTTTATCAACATAATATTCTTTTTTAACTTTTTCAGGTTCTGGTGTGACAAGAGTTAAATCCTCATCAATTTTTTCTTTTCTATTCACTAATAAAGAGTTTGCTTCTGAACCTTTCTCCCCAGGATGGTTTGTTGTATATAAATTCCCATGATATTCAAATATTGAATTTGGTCCTAATTCTTTTCTTGCTCGGTCAAAAGCTGTTTTAAAATTTGTATTATATTTAGGGAAACCAGAGCTTTTTGCAACATTAAAAACAGAAACACCTTCTTCATCAATATGCTTTTTAAGATTAGCAACTTCAGATTTTCTCATTTCTGTATGAATAAATATAACAGTACTCGGTGAAGCTTTTGAGTTTATTATATCATACCCTAATACTGGTTTACTAACTAAAATAGCAAGCTGGGTAGATTCATCAAAATCATCAATTACTATTTTTTTAACTGATCCTCTATACTTTTGTTGAGGAACTTTATTTTTAGGTGCACGGACTCCTAAAAGGGTTAAATAAACCCATCCTCGATCTGACTTCCAGCCAATAATATCATCATCCTTTATTGGATTAGAATAATCGAGATTAACCATTATACCATTCTGCTTGATGCTATAGCTAACATCTTTAAGGTTTGTACCGTAAAGAACTGAAGCGCACAGAACTAGCACACTTATTATTAATGTTTTAATCAAAAAGAACTCCGCATGAGTAAGCTATTATAGCTTGTTATATTTTAAACTTTAATTTGTATTTAAAGCAAGAGATAACTAAAACACGTTAAATCTTATTATATATGTATTTAGTTGCTAAATTGAACAACTATAATTGAACTAATTTTAAAAATTTAATCTACAATATCAGTAAGGTTTCGTAAGTTCATCAAATATTTTTAAAAACTGACAAGTAAAAAGAAAAATACTATTTTGATTAAACAAATAATTACACTCCTTTTAATCATAAACTCAATTGTTTTTTGCTCAAAAACCACAATTAAAGTTTATCATCTATTTGAACAGGTTGGTCGTCCGATTCAAGAATTAAAAAATTCTATTATTATGAATTTTAATGATCGTGGTTTGATGTCAGATAGCACTATTTATTCTCATACGACGCCTCTAAATAAAAAATATGTATATGTTTCAGGAGATGATGAAGGGCTAAAGTTGGAACATACTTTTAAAAAAGAAATGATTCTTTCTTACCTTTTTGATTACAATAAAGTAGGTAAAAGAGTAAGCACTACTTTAATTGGAAGCGATAGTAAAATTCTTTGGATAGAATTCTTAAAATATGACAGTGATCAAAAATTAATTAAAAAGTTAAAATATGACCCTTCTAAAGCAACAAATCCAGAAATGGTAATAGACTCAGAAAATACTTATGAAATGACGTGGGCAGAAATTTATAATTACGATTCAACTGGTACTATTTTAGAGCGAAAAGAAGTTTATAATAATTATATCTTATCTATAACTACTTTTGATATTGATTCATCAAAAGGAGCTAAAAAAAGAAGTGAATATTTTGATCCCTCCATAATATATCAAACTACCTACTTTCATAATTTGAAAAACCAAATAAATCATGAAATCAGTATTGATAGATTTGGAAAATCATTAGGCTCAAAGCTGTTTGAATATGATTTCATGGGAAGAATAGTTAAAAGTAAAATATATAATGAAAGTGGTTTAGTTGATTATATTTTAAACACTACATATGATGATGACGACTTAAAAAAATATTATTATCACTCAGATTCTTCATTAAAAAAGACACGGATCAAAGAGGTCATTCTCAACGACCTCCACAATAAATATATAAAAATTAAGTTAGAAGGAAATGAGAAAATTCTAGAAAAAGAAGTATATTATTATGATGAAAAAAATAGAATTTCTAGAATAAAAATATACGATATGGTGAGGAAAGGGAAAGGTCATAATGATGAAATTCCTATTATGCTTCATACCTATGAATATGATTAAATTGTGTATATAATTACAATGACAATCAAAAAAGGAGAAACAAATGAAAGTCATTGATACAAAAAGTATGATTATTGGCGGTCTGCTCACGCTACTTTTGCTATCAACATTAGGCCTTAGGCCCAAAACTGATGAACTTGGTCATTTAGTTGTTAGAAGCCTAACAATTGAAGATGACAGAGGTGTTATTATGGGTTACCTAGGCAACGGTTATATGCAAACATATAATCAACAAGGTGAGCCAACTTTATTTATTGGAACTGGAAAAGATGGTGGAGGATATATGCGTGCGTACAATGGAAATGGAGATGAATCTGCATATGTTGGAACCGGTAGAATGGGGGGTGGTTATATAAGAACATATAATAATTCCCAGAAAGAAACAGCATACCTTGGAACAGGATCTGATCATGCAGGGCAATTAAGAATATATAATAAAGATGGTGAAACATCCTCATACTTAGGTGAAGGATATTTCCAAGCATATAACCAATTTGGTGAAAGAACATTGTTTCTTGGGTCTGGAAATAGTGGAGGCGGTTATTTAAGAACATATAATTTTGATGGTCAGGAAACTGTTTACCTAGGAACTGGAGCGGATAGCACTGGTCAATTAAGAGTCTACGATGCAGCAGGAGAAACAGGAACCTTCCTTGGAAGTGGTTATTTTAGAACATATAATCAGTTTGGAAAGATGACAACTTATTTAGGAAATGGTCGTGATGGAGGCGGTTATTTAAGAACAAATAATAAATTTGAGACTGAAACAGCTTTTCTTGGGACAAATAATTCAAATGAAGGATTGATAAATTTGAACGATAAGTTTGGTCAAAGCTTTTGGATTCGTCTAAATAAGGGTGAATAAATTTTTATATACATTTTTTGACTTTATCAACTTGTTGTATTAAGTTAATAGGAACAAAAGGTATCCGAGAGGCAGTTAAAACAATTGTTTTTCTGCTTAATACTACTTTTCTTTATGATGACAATGAGGATATGACCATGCGGAAATTACTGGTTATTTCAATTATTCTATTATCATTCGGGTTAGCTCAGAATGATGGTCTAGTTAAAACTTACTACCCTAATGGAGCTTTAGAAACCGAAGGAAATTACTCCAATGGTGTTCGAGATGGACTTTGGGTGTTTTGGTACGAAGGAGAAGTCTTCCAAGATTTTGGAGAAGATGCTGAACCAAATACTAATGATCCTGGAGAGAACAATGGTTTATGGGATTCAACAGAGACCGTTATCTTAGATTTGGATGGAGATACATTTTATGATCCTCCTCTTAAAAAGAGTGAAGGATCTTACTCCAATGGGAACAGAGAAGGACTCTGGACTACTTGGTATCTTAACAATATGAGAAAAGAAGAATCAAACTATTCGAGTGGAAAACTAGATGGCACCATAATAAGGTGGTTTGAAAATGGTAATAAATCAGAGGAAGGAGCCTATAGCTCAGGAAAACAAAATGGAAAATGGATTTGGTATTTTGAAACAGGAATTAAGAAAGAACAAACTCAATTTTCTGATGGCCAACAAAATGGTTTATGGTTACAATGGTTTAACGATGGTTCAAAAAAATCCGAGAAAAAGTTTACTGATGGAGAAAGAGATAGTGTTTGGACTTCTTGGTATGATAATGGAAATAAAAAATTTCAAGCAACATACTCTGAGGGAAAATTAAACGGAAGTTGGACGTCTTGGTATCAAAATGGTATAATTAAAGAAAAAACAGGAAGTTATAAAAGTAATAAATTAGATAAAAAATGGACTTTCTGGGCTGAAGAT
>CBFIBM010000004.1:113207-114559 GCA_965660855.1 uncultured bacterium
GGTCGAAAAACAAAAGAGTCAACTTACAAGGACGGGATACTTGAAGGTCTTTATATTGAGTGGAATACCGATAATTTTAAAATAATTGAAGGTGAGTATTCAAAAGGTAAAAAACATGAGTTATGGACATTATGGTACGATGACGGATCCTTAAAGGCAAATGAACATTTTTTATATGGTGAAAAAGATGGAAAGTGGTCATGGTGGAGACCTGATGGAGTAAAAGATAAGGAAGGGAGCTACAAAACAGGTGTCAAACACGGATTATGGACTACATGGACAAATAATGACCATAAAAAAGGTGAAGAAACATATGTCAATGGAACACTTGATGGATTAGTAACGGTCTGGCATGACAATGGTAAAAAAGATAGAGAAGGAATTATTAGAGGAAATGAACCTGAAGCAGTTTGGACATACTATTTCCCTGATGGTAATAAAGATTTCTCATTTGACTATGGATCTGGGCTTGATCGATCCCGTATTTCTGAGTTGGAAGAGAGAGATGGAATATTTTATAAAATTGGAAAACATAAACCTTATACTGGTATAGTAGTAGAATCTGGTGGTGTGAAAGATTACCTTCTTTTAGGTAGATTTCAAGCTGGTAGGAAAGATGGTCAATGGGTTCAGTGGTATAGAAATGGACAAAAAGAAGTAGAAGGCGTTTATTTTAGAGGGAAAAAAAATGGTGATTGGACTCTATGGTATGAAGATGGAACTTTGAAAGAAAGAGGTCAATTTTCAATGGGGCAAACAGATGGTATTTATAAATATTGGTATTCCAATGGCCATTTACACATGGAGCAGTCATATCAGAAAGGTAAACCTCACGGAAAATGGACATGGTGGTTCGAACACGATCATAACTTAATATTTACAGATGGAAAATGGAGCTATAACGGAGGTTCTTATAAAGCGGAAAATGATGAAGAATTATGGAATTGGTGGTGGTATTTAAATGATAATAAAGAAATGGAAGGGTACTATGTAGAAGGGCGTAAAAATGGTACATGGACATGGTGGTATGCTGATGGTATAAAGCAGTCTGAGGGTAATTATCTTGAAGATGAACAAAATGGCTTATGGAGTTATTTTTCTAAAGACGGGTCTATTGCAGAAGAGATTACATTCTCTCAAGGGAAAAGAGATGGCCGATCAACACTGTGGCTCACTCCTGAAGAAAAACAGGAAGAAAAATTTTTTAAGAATGGGAAGCTTGATGGACCAAGTACTTTTTGGGAAAATGGATATCGAAAAACAATGACTACTTATAAATCTGACTTACCAGAGGGTCCATGGGTTATCTGGTACTCCGAAAGTGATCAAATGAAAGAGCAAGGGTTCCACCA
>CBFIBM010000004.1:114658-124554 GCA_965660855.1 uncultured bacterium
CAAATCTGACTTACCAGAGGGTCCATGGGTTATCTGGTACTCCGAAAGTGATCAAATGAAAGAGCAAGGGTTCCACCAAGAAGGAATTAAAGAAGGCCTAACTACATATTACTATGATAATGGCACTATGCAAAGAGAGGGTTTTTTTAAAGCTGGTTTACCAGATGGTATTTGGACATATTGGAATACAAAAGGAGAAAGAGATTTTGATTTTGATTTCGGAACAGGTTTACAGCATATTGCATTAGAAGACCTAGCAGAAAGAAAATCAGTTTTTTATAAAATAGGGGAAGATAAGCCATTTACTGGAATTATTACTCAAGAAAACCTGGAAGCAGATTATTTATTTTTAGGACGGACTAAAGAGGGTAAGAAAGATGGTCAATGGGTAAAGTGGTTCCCTGGTGGTAAAGAAGTTCCTGAAATAATATTAGTTGATGTTCCAGAACCTGAGCCAAAAATGCCTTGGTCTGGTGGAAAACAAGAACAAGGTGGATATAAAGAAGGGAAAAAACATGGGAAATGGACAGAGTGGTATGATAACGAACATATCAAATCACATGGAGTTTATGACTTAGGCATAATGAACGGATCTTGGACTTTTTATCATGAAAATGGTATAAAAGAAAAAGAAGGTAACTTAAAAAATGGTAATGCTGAAGGATTATGGGTTTTTTGGAATGAAGATTCTAAAAAAATACAGGAAGGGACCTTTAAGGAAGGAACTAAAGAAGGTCAATGGACAGCATGGTTTGAAGATGGGAGATTGAGTGAAGGATATTATTATAATGGTAAAAAAGTAGATACATGGACAAGCTGGTGGGATTATGATAGAAGTCGCAAAGAGATGCAAGGTTCTTACAAAGATGGTAAAATGATTGATAAATGGTTTTTCTATGATAAAAAAGGAAATCTCAAAGAAATTCGTTACTTTTCACCAGACTTTTAACTCATCCATATTAATTTTCTCAATTAAAAAAGCCCTTGAGATAAGGGCTTTTTTAATGATTTTTATAAATTAATAGACTTATTCAACCATTTCACCGCCAGATAAAATATCTTCTAGATTAAAAGCTCCTGATTTTTCTTGTGCCTTTGCAGCATCGACAAAAAGTTTTCTAGCATTATCAACCTCTCTTTTCGGCTGAGGCTTTGCACCTAAATCTTCATTATACATAGCTTGCTTTTTACCTGGTAACATATCTTTAAGCTCTTTTACTTTTTCTTCATCTAAACCTTTAAATGCAATAGGAAGTAAATCAAGCTCGATTTCATTTAAAAGTCCTCTAATGACATCGTTTGGAAATTTTTCCATAATATCATCAAAAGTTAAGAAAAAAGTTTTTACTGCAGCATATAGCTCTTGATCTTCATTTTGTAAGGTTTGCATATATCTATCCTGCTCATTAGATGACATACCACTTAACATATCTGCTATTTCCTTGGCGCCACCTCTAGAAAAATCTGCAGTCCTTGGTAAATATGTTGACTTTTCTTTCAACCTAGCTCCTACTTCAATAATACCTTCTAATGGAATACCTTCTAAAGAACCAAGCTCAATCAATACTTGTCCTTTTAATTCAGGTTCAAGTTTATTTAAAATCAACATCTTTTTTTCAGGTTCAAGTTGCGCTAAAATCATTGCAATAACAGGAGGGTCTTCCTTATCTAATAATGCAATAAGTTGTTCATCATTTAAAGATGTTAAAAATTCGAATGGTTGAATTGGCCCATCTTCTGTTTTCTCTTCATTAAATTGCTCACTTAAAAAACCAAAATAAAATTCTTCCATAACCTGTTTCTTAACAGAAAAAGATATAGTCCCCATAGACTTTAATGTTGATCTTATTTTCCTAATTTCAGTCTTAGATAATCCTTTTATCAAAGACATTGCAAGGCTCTCCCCAACAACTGAGAAAAGAACTGCAACCTTTTGTATTCCTGATAGCATATGATAATCTTTAATCATGTCCTTATTCCTCTTTATTTATCTTCAGTTGTCTCTTCAGCTGGAACAGCACTATCTTCAGTTGGTTCTGTTGCAGCGGGAGGTTCTGGTGCTGGTTGTTCTAACCATTCTTTTACAATGTTTGATGTCCTCTCTGGTTGCCCAACACTCATAGAGACTATAGACTTCCTAATATCATCTATCTCACTTTTAAGCACATTTGGATCATCTCCAATACTCACTGGATCATCTAATTCTTCTTCAACACTTTTTTCTTCTAAAATTTCAGTGTTATTTTTTTCCGCTGCAGGTTCAGTTGGAGGAACTTCGGGTGGTTCTTCTTTTTTTACTTCTTCAGCAACCTTTGGCTCTTCTTTTTTAGTAGATCGAACTTGCTTTTTTCTCTTACGTCTTCTAGGTGGTGGTGGATACATGTATGGTTGCATTGGAGGTATAGCTTGCTGTTTATTTTTTGTTAAAACAATAATTAACGCAACCAGTAATAAGACTGATAAAATTCCCAGAGCAACTAAAATAACCGTTGTCGCATTGAACCCCGAAGAAGTCTCGGCCTCTAAAGATACTTTTTCTGCAGCGGCATCTAGTGCTGCAATTTTTTCAGCTATTAATGAATCTCTTGATGCTTTTTCTTGCTCCCGCTTCTGTAGTTCTGCTTCTATTTTTTGCTGTGCTAGTTTTTGAGCTTCGAGAGAGTCCTGCAACATTGCAGACAACAGCATTTTTCTCAAACCTTGCAATTCATTATCTAACATTGCAAACCTTGAAGAGTCTAATTCTTTTTCTTTGTCAAGCTTACTTTCTTCATTAACTGTTAACATTTCTTTTAGTGCTTTGATTTCTGTTTCTAATTTTGAATTTCTAACAGAGTCTCGTCTAGCCATTTCTTTCTTTTCATATTCAGCTGCTTCAGCAAGACGTTTTTTATCAAGCTCTTGGAGTTGATCCTCAAGAGCGGCCATATCTTCTTCTCTTCTAGTTGTAATTTCTTCTTTATATTTTTCTATATCAGAGCGCCAGTCTGTTGACTCTGCGACCCTTTTTTTCTCAAGAAGATCAATTTTTTCTGCAATATTTTTTAGCATAATTTGCTCAGCAGATCTTTGGTCTCTGCGTTCTTTGAAACTAGCTGTCATGATAGTGAGTTTATCACCTCGATCTCTGTCAAACTTTGATGCTGTCATAGTTAACTGACGTATGTTTTCAATTAATTCTGGTGCAGCTCCTTCTTGTAGTATCAAAGATAAATCCATTCTCTTAATTTCTGCTCTAGAGGGTCTTTTCCTTGACAACACTTTATCTACCACTTCTTTATTTGATTCATCAACTTCATTATCTTCATCGACAGCTTTCATTGTTTTTGGAGAAATAGGTTTTGATTGAGAGAGGGGGCGCGATTCATTATTTGATCTTGTTACATCAACTTCAAAGCCAGGTATTGGAAGACCAATTGAGTAATTTTCTGCTTCAGATGAAGATGTCTCCTGCATCATTTTTTCTTGAATTCTTACTAATGCTGACGCGGTTTCTTGAGCAGGGCTTTGTATTATTTTATTATTGTTTTCTCTTGGAGCAAATACCGTTATTTGCTCATTAACCTCATCTAATATTTCTAATTCAACATCTACGTTAATAACATATTTATGAGAGTCTATAACCTTAGAAAGCGCGTCTTTTACACGATCCCTAATATTGTTCTCTACCATTAATTTTTGAGAAAGATAGCCGCTTCCTTGGGAATATAGAATTGTTGCTAAAACAAATCCTAAAACGGGTATTATATATGTCTTACCCTTTTTCATTTGAAACTCCTTGGTATGTGTTTTTTTACTCCGCATTAAAAAATTTTATTCGTCCATACTTGTTGCAGAACGCCCCTTACCATGGTGAGGAGGTTGAATAAATGTAATTTGAATTCTTCGATTAGACGACTTTTGTTTTTTAGTTTTATTCAAGGATAAAACTGTGGGGAGTGGCCTCCCTTTACTATCAGTTGGCTGTTCACCATCACCCCAAGTTAATGTTAAAGGGTTATACATTGGGTTAATTGATTTAATACTATCAATTCCTTTTGGGTACCAATCTCCATAACCAGCAGCAAGCATCCGTGGTGCGGGAACACCTTTTTCAATCATATATCGAACAACTGTAGCTCCACGAGCAGCTGAGAGTTCCCAGTTGCTTTTATAAAATTTTTGCCATTTTTTAGGCATAGCATCGCTATCAGAATGCCCAGCAACTTCTATTTGAAAAGGACTTGCTTGAATTCTAGGTATGATTTCTTCGTCAAGCAAAGTTCCAAGTTCTGGCTTCATATCTGCTTTTCCAGAGGGGAAAGCAAAATCGCCTTTAATATTTACTATTAAGCCTTTGGAACTTGTTTGAATATCTAGTGGTGGATCGCCAGAAGGATCTTCTTTTTTCATTTCTTCAATTGCTTCTTCCATTTGTTGCTTCATTGCAGCCAGATTTTTAATTGGCTCAAATTCCCCAGATTCTTCTGCTTTTCCACTCGCTTCAATTTCACTACCTAAGGATTTACCTTCTGAGTTTGCCATTTCTTGTAATTTGACAGGATCCATAGTAGAAATAGCAGCCAGTAGTACAAAAAACGCAAAAAGGAGAGTCATCATGTCAGCAAATGTGCCAAACCAACCTGGCAAGCCCTCTTCAACAGAATCAGCTCCTGATTCAAAGCCTTTGTTATAGGCTTTTTTTTCGCCTGCTGTCATTCCCATTTATATTACTCTCGTTTCCATTCTGCTGGAGGTATATATGAATTTAACTTTTCTCTTACAATAATTGGATGCTTTTTCTGATGAATAAGTCGCGCAGCTTCAACTAATAAATTTGCTGACATCGAAGTCTGAGTAGTTTTGTTTCCCATTTTTTGAGCCATGGGAAGAAAAAATAAATTTGCAAAAACCGCACCATAAAGAGTTGTAATTAAGGCCGCCGCCATACCTCCACCTAGGTTGTCTGCTCCACCTTCACCACCAAACCCGGCTAACATAAGAACCAATCCGATTAATGTACCGACCATCCCCCATGCTGGAGCAAGATCACCCATAGATTTTAACATATCTGTTTGGGTTTTCTCTCGTTTTTCACGATATTCAATTCTTGTTTCTAAAATATCAGAAACTTCATCTAGTGAATAACCATCAACAACCATTTGGACACCATCTTTAAAAAAATATGTTTTAATTGTATCTACAGCTTTTTCTAAATCAGCTGGACCTTTTCTTGCTTGCTCTGCAACGTCACAAGCCTCATCCACCAGTGGACCCATTGCATCATCAGCCGGTTTAAGAACCGCTCCAATAGCTTTTCCAAGTGCTGTAACATGATACATTGGAAATGCAACAAAAATTGACGCTATCATTCCTCCAAAAACAATTCCAAAACTCGGTGCTGAAAGAAAGTCGCCAAATCCTCCTGCTGAGCCTTCAACAAATAAGGCATAGGCAATACTGCCTATCATAGCCGCCATTCCAAAAATCACACCAACAATTAGAGCTATATCCATAGGTTCACTCCTCTATAAAACTAGCTGAATTTAATTTATTTTCACTTAAAGCTTTTAATATATTTCTCACATCTGAATACTCAGGGTCAAGTCTAAGTGCGAGATTCCAGTTAATTGTTGCTCTCTGAACATCTCCTAATTTATAATATATAGATCCCCTTCTTGCATAAGCTAGTGCAAGGTCTGGATTTAATTCTAATGCTAAGTCAACTTCTTTTAATGCCTCCCTGTAATCTCCTGCGTAAAAATATCTCAATGAGCGAGATAAATGTCTCATTGCTTCATTCATGTTTTTTTCAGAAACATTTGTTTCCAACTTTAATGCACTAAGTGAGTCTGCTAAAAATTGACTGTTTTGCTCCATAGCGGAAAGTCTTACAAGTAAATTTCTCATCTCATTATTCATCAAGGCCATAGAATCTCTGAGTGTTTCAACCGCTACGTTTGCCATAGCAATTGTTGAATCTTTGTGCAGTGGAATTGAATTTAAATTAGAAACACTTTTATTCGGACTACCATACAAATTAGTAGGGCTTGATGGCCCCGATTGAATCCTTCGTCTAGGATCTCTTGGTACTGCCATATCTAATCCAACTGTGAAAGCTGGATGACCTTGCCAATATCGATCTCCAAACTCTGGCAATTTTTCTATGTGGGTGAACCCTAAGTTCAGGCGGTAATCCGAGGTAAGGGGGATGCGGAGTCCCACATTGACACCTGTTCCGTCAAATTCACCCACAATATCCATTCCACCCCTACTTGAAAAGTATGGGGTTTTTAACAAAAACCCTAGGAATACCCCAGAGTTTGTTTCTTCATCTGTTGAGTCAATAGAACCAACTTCAGATAAAGGATTAATTGTGTTAATGGTATCTGCTTTCAGAGGAGCTAACCCTCCTGTACCAAATCCCATATAAGTATTCATTTTATATTCACCAAGATCTTTTTCGCTTGCTAAAACAACAAAAAAGGATAGAAGTGAAGTATTTAAACTAAGCATTTCTTCAGATGTTTGTTCACTCTCAAATACGACATCTTGAAGCCCTACAGATAAACTTATGTCATTATACGTATATACTTTTTGTTGAAGATGAAATCCAAATTCAACTGGTGCATTATACTGTGACTCTTCCAATTTAGAAAGCCTTGTTGTATCTCCACCCATGGCAGCAGAAAAACCAAAACCAAACCCTCTACTTAATTCCATATCAAAGTAAACACCTTTTGCAGTGTTAAATGGATTAAAATTATGTACTTCTGCTCCAAATCCTGTCCGGAATAAATATGGTGCTTTTTTATTGCTAGATGTCGGAATTTTCATCATTAAACCTGGACGAGAATAGGCAACTCTAGTTCCACCATAAGAAAAAGACATAATTAAGATCGAAAAAATTATATATCTACAGCTTTTTAACATATATATATTTTAATCAGAATATTTACTGATATTCCTCCCAATCAATAACATAAGAATACCCTATGAACGCTCCAAAATCTTGCGGTACATATAAATCAAATTTTCCGACGGCTCCTGGAAGCAAACTTGCGTCCGAAACAATACCAGTATCAAATGTATTGTAGGATCCTTTAACAAATGTAGTTAATGTTTTTGTTTCTCCACTCCAATTTTTCCTAAAAACAAAATCAACTTTCACAAAGTCTGATCTTCTTCCACCTATGTTCTTAATTTCTCCTTCAAAGATAATATTTCCCTGGCCATCTTTTTTCTCAGTTATATTACCTACTAAAACACAATTTGCAGAAAACTTTGCGCTTGCATTTCTTGCGGAGTTATTAGAAGAGGTGTACTTTGGTTGTGCGAGTTTAGGCATCGGTGGTGGGGTATAGCTGTCTCTGATTTGTTCAGGAACATACTCTTGAGTATCTTCGGTTATTACGTTGTCAACTATTCTCACAACCTGTGCCCGGTCCACAATCAAATAGCCCACAAGAGTTTCCACTTTTAAAGACTTGTCATCTTGATATATTATTTTACCAAAAACCGTACTACCATTTTTTAAAATAATTTCTTTAGAATATATAGTTAAAGGATTAACCCACATTTTACTAAGGGCTTTTAAATCGTCTATTTCTTGAGTTAAATGTTTAAATTCTGCACTTAATTTCTTTATTTCAAAATTTAACTCATTTAAAATAAAATCTTTACTGGGACTGCCCATAGCTTCCATCGTCTGAGGAACCGCAACAGAAATTTGTTTTGGTTGTGATGGTAAATTTTGGCTAGAAGTTGTAACTTCAAGAGTACTGGGTTTTTCTACTTTTTTAGTAGATAGTATTATCTGACCCAAGTCTTTATCATCTGTTAAACTTACGATAGTTTCATTAGAACCAAAAACATCGTGCGAAGCTTGGAGAACATATTCTCCTTCTTCTAATTTTTTAAATTTAAATTTGCCGTTACCACCTGTTTTCTCTTCTTTAAGTAGGTCACCATCCATGAATAGGCTAAGTGTGGTGTTTTTAGCTTTTTTCCCATCTGCATCAAACACTCTTCCATTTAGAGTATACGTTTTTGTATAAGCAAAATTGCCTATGAACATAAAGATGACCATAGCGAAAACAAATCGCTTTTGTTGGCTTTGTAATAGTGTCATGTTTTACCTCGGATTATGAACACTTTTAGCAACTAAATGCGCTAAAGCTTTCTGATTTTAATGCAAATTTAGGAATGTGTCAAGAATTTATAAATAACCAATTATTGCCAAAAATCTTTTAATACTCTCTCTCTTTCTCTAACGTTTTCTAAAGCCTGTTTTGTTTTATTTCTTGTTTTTTCATCTAACGATAATAACATAGCTTTCTGAAGTGCTTCTATTATAAGGTCAAAGTCTTTATCATCTATCTTCTGATAAGACAGACCTATAAAATAATAAGGTAGGCCGTTGAGGGGATCAAATTGAATTGCTCTATTATATTTTTGAATTGCCGACCAAAGATTGTCCTTGTCCCCTGTTTTATAGAGCAAATTACCCTCAGATAAAAGAAGAAAAAAATTTGCTAAGCTGTCTGAGCTACTAATCGTTTTAGTATTTAAAAAAAAACTGCGCGCATTATCATAAGACTCTTTTCTAAATTCAATAAGACCAAGATTATTGTTTGCTTTTACCAAAGCAATTTGAAGTTTTTCATTCATACTTCCTTGTATTAAAGAATCTTGCATATTAACAAGAAACTTAGGGTTTTCTTCAGCTATTTTAATATAGTTAGTGTTAGAGCAATTAAAGAAAATAAAGAGAAAAAATACGCTTTCTAAAATTTTATCCTTCAAAATAAAATAACTCTTTGTTTTTCAAAAAAGATTGATAAAGATGATCCATTGACTCAATAACAAAGTACCGATCTTGAATGTGGCTGTAATCAAAACAAGTTAATATTATTTCTTCAATTTCATATTTTAAAAATAGAGACTTGTTTGACTTCTTTTTAGCACAGTCAATAATATTATTTACTTCATCAAAAGAAGAAATTATACCGGCTCCATATATTTCATATTCTATATCATTCTTTACGCGACGATAAATATCTGTTTCACTATTATTTATTAAAAGACCATACTCATATGTCCACCATGCAAAGTTTTGCAACCTTTTTAAATTATGGTATACAAGATCCTTTCCTAAACCTCTCTTGTCTTTTATTATTTCAAAACCCAGAATTCCTATTTGATGCATGAAATCTGCATACTTATTATTCATTAAAAATGGAATATGCCCTTGTATATCATGAAAAATATCTGGCTCTGGCGTATAACCTCTCTTGTTTTGAATATCAACTCCAAAATATTTTTTATCAAATCTTGGAGATTTTCTAATAATATCAGTTACTGGAAATTTTTTATCTTTATTAATTTCAAAGAACAAGTCTTCATCTAAAAATCCAGCAACGGGTAACAAAGTCCATCCTGTTGCGTTTTCTATTAGTGGGGATATTAAATTAAAATTTGGAAACATATTATTCGGTATGGGAAGAGTTCTTAAACCAAGTAAATATTCTTTAGAGGCATATTGATCAAGTGAAAATTCTAATTTTTGATATAGCTCTGACCAAATTCTATTTTCAAGATTAGTTACATCGTCATAATTCTGATTTTTTATGTATTTTTCATTTTGGTTATAAATCTTAATGCCACTAATACTATTTGGTATTACGTTTCTAAAAAGTGAGTTGAATTTGTTCTTTTCTATACTCATATGGTATCCTTATATAAAAATCTATACAAGATTAAGATTTTTACCAAAGCCAAATGTAAGTTATTGCTGAATTGTTACGCCCAAAGTCTGGATCATTTTTAATATTTGCATCTGATCGCATGTCTGATGCCTCTTTATTGAAAATATTATAATCTTCTCCGCTAATGACTGCACGGAATCGTCCTTCTTG
>CBFIBM010000004.1:124653-127583 GCA_965660855.1 uncultured bacterium
CTCTTCACACCATGTTCTGACTGCCTTCTTTAATTTACCTGACCCATGACCAGTAATTATTTTGATTACACGAATATTATTTTCATAAGAGGTTTGACTTACTGTTGTTTCTAATACTGAAATCGCTTGATCTATTCTAAAGTTTGAATGCCCAATATCTAATTTTTTAAATTTATTTTTCATCATAATAAAAGGATAGTTTTTTATAGACTGTTATAAATTAAGACTTTATTTAAGAGGAATGTAGTATGAGAAAAGTTGTTTTAGGTAGAACAGGAGTTCGTGTTTCTGCCATAAGCTTAGGCACTTGGGCTTTTGGAGGTGAAAACATGAGTGGAAAGTTTTCCGTGGGTTGGGGTGGCCAAACTAAAAAGGATTCAAAGCAGGCACTTTTAAAATCCTGGGAAGGGCAGATTAACCACTGGGATACTGCAGATGTCTATGGCGATGGTCTTTCCGAATCAATTATTGGCGAAATGTGGGCAGAGATTCCTCGCGATGAAATATTTATTGCTACAAAAGTTGGTTGGGATAAAGGGCCATTCAAAGAATGGTATCATCCGAAAAAAATGATAAAAAACATTGAACGTTCTTTAAAAAATTTAAAAACCAATCACATAGATTTATTATATCTTCATCATTGTAACTTTGGAAAAAAAGACGAATACTTTGATGATGCAGTTTCAGTAATTAAACAGTTTCAGGATGATGGTAAGGTTAAATATCTTGGACTATCCGATTGGTCATCGGAAAGAGTCCTCAAATATGCAAAGCGTTTTGATCCAGATATAATTCAACCATACCACAATGTTATGGACAGCAATTACTCTACCTCAGGTTTAAAAGATTATGTAAATGATAAAAATATAGGAGTTTGTTTTTTTTCACCTTTAAAACATGGATTGTTAACAGGGAAATATAACAAGCCAACGACCTTTGAAGCTGGCGACCATCGCTCAAACATCAAAGATTTTCAAGACTTAAAAATTCTTCATAGGTTAAAAGAAAATAAACTGTTGCTTGAAGAACGGTTCCAATTACAAAAAAATCCTGTTTTATATGGTTTAGTTAATTCTTTGTTCACAGATTCAAAAACAGGCTGTGTCTTATTGGGACAACGTAATGAGACTCAAGTTCAAGCAGCATGTTTACTTGGAGAGATAATTGACACAGAAGATGCCTTATGGGTTAAAGAAATCTATAATATTAATAATTAGAAAAAGGTTTTAATTGGAATCACTTCTAAAATATAACTTAAAAAAAAATGGGGTTTGTTTTTTACCAAAAATTTTTCCCAAAAAAGAAGTTTTATCTTGTATAAAAGGGCTCCAGGATGTGATTGGTGGGATATATCAATCTGGTCACCCTCCCGAAACTAGGTTTTGGGAAGTTGGAGATGATCCAAGTTCTATTATTAAAATTGATAAACCTCATTTATGCAATCAGGTAATTTGGGAGTTTATTACAAAACAAAAATTTGGAAATGCCCTTGCAAAAGCTACAAATTCAAAAAAGATAAAGGTTTGGCATACTCAGCTAGTTTGGAAACCAAAAAGCAAGGGGCAAAGTGGAAATGCTGGATGGCATAGAGATTCACAGTATTGGCCTTTTTGGTCAAAAAAAGGCCTTTTTACAGCTTGGATTGCACTAACAAATGTTACAAGTAGATCTGGGCCTGTTAATTATATTGTCAATTCACATCGTTGGAATGATATCTTTGGTTTAGATTTTTTTAATAAAGATTTAAACAAACAAAATAGAATAATCGAAGGTAAGCGCAAAACGGAAGAAATAATTTCTGGAACAATAAATAAAGGAGAAGTATCGATTCATTCATCCTTGACATATCATTCTTCAGGAAAGAACTTAGATGAAAAACCTCGAATTGGGTTAGTTGTTCACTTTTGTAATGAGCATGCAAAACAGATTAAGGTACAAAATGAAGAAACAGAATATTTAGGATTTTTAAACGATGAATGGGTTGCGCCATTAATTTATGAAAAATGATACGCAAATAAAGTTCAAAAAATATGGTTTTTTACTAAAAAAAGGTCTTTATACTAAAAGTGACACTTTGCTTTATGAAGCTGAGTTTGATAAAATTATCAAACAATTAAAAAGAAGTGGTGAGAATATCAATGCTCGATGGGGAAGTGATTTAACAAAAAATTTAGAAAATAAAAATACTTCTGTTCTTCATACTCACAATGTCCAAAGCTTTTCTTCAAAAATGATGGAAATGATCCAGAATAGTGGGTTTTTAGATTGTGTCGAAAAAATAATAGGATCAAATATCATCCTTCATCATTCTAAACTGTTTTTAAAACCACCCAAAATTGGGTCTGCTTTCCCACTTCACCAAGACTGGTCATATTTCCCTACTAAAAATAAATCAATGATTGCTGCAGTTATCCACCTAACAGATACATTTGAAAATATGGGTTGTTTTAAACTAATTCCAAAATCTCATAATTTTGGACAAATAAAAAATTCTGACGGCCATAAGTTTAATAAGAAAATTCATGGTTCATTCACTTTGGAAAAGGCAAAGTCGATAACTGCTAATGCCGGAGATGTTTTGTTTTTCCATTCTTGTACATTACATGGCTCTATGCAAAACACAAGCGAAAAACCAAGAAAAACAATTTTAATACAGCTTTACTCAGGAAATGATCAAGTTTTAAATACAAACCATACAAATGTGCAATTAGTTCTACGAGGTTGGAATAACTTTGCAACACGTAATTCAGCAAATAGTTTGTAATTTTATTTAGGAATTAATATTTCCATTTTAGGATATGGAATCGAAATTTTTTCTCTAGCAAACTCTTTGTAAATATTTGTATTGATTATATCTACTGTTTTCCCTCGATTCTCTGGTTTTTGTATCCAAAACAATAACTGAAGCTTTAGACCATACTCAGAGAACG
>CBFIBM010000004.1:127682-135346 GCA_965660855.1 uncultured bacterium
CTCTAAACCGAACCCTCGGGACAGGCTTCTCTAAAACTTCATCGTTTTTAGACGCCAAGTTTACTAAGACTTTTTTTGCATGATCTAGATCTGAACCGTAGGAAATATGAACCGTAATCCTTACTCGCTCACTCTCTCCAGGCCCTCCACTTTCATTAACAATTTTTGATGATGCAATAACGGAGTTTGGGATTGTAATCTCAATATCATCTCTTGTCATAAAACGCGTAGAACGAAGGCCCATTTGTTTTACGTACCCCCTCTCACCACTATCCAATAATATATAATCACCCTCTTTAAAAGGGGAGTCTGCCATCAAGAAAATTCCAGCAAAAAAATTTGAAACAGTATCTTTTGCAGCCAGCCCAAGTACAACTCCTAAAACCCCAGCAGATGCAAGAATACCATTAATATTTATATCCCAGCTCAGGAAAATAAAATATATAGCAAAAAGACCAATTGCAATTTTCCCTAAATTAATAAATAATGGAAGAGTATTCTTTTGAAGAAAACTACTAACTCTCTGTCTTGAGATCCACTCCATAGATAAAACTAAAATTTTTATACTTACAAATAACCAAATTATAGTAGTAATGGTTTTAAGAACTCCAACAAAAGCAAAATCCAATTCTTCTGATAGTTTCGCTGTTTTTATTGCTATGCTAAATCCTAAAAATAATATTGTGAAAAAAACTGGCTTATGGAGCAATTGGAGAATCTGGTCATCAAGGGACGTTTGAGTTCTACTTACAATCCTTTTAAAAATTATTGTAAAAATTATATCTACTACTTTTGCCAAAATTATTGAGCTCAAAATAGCAAAAATAGTTCTTAAAAAGTCACTTGAGTTTATAAATTGGTATATGAAATAATACTGATCCATTGTATTCTATGGTTGTTGTTGTTTAAGTAGAGTTAGATATTTTTTATAAATGTTTAGACAAGTAATTTAAAAAAACATATTTTAACTAATATAAATTAATGAATATTAAACCATTTCTACTCTTTTTACTTTTATTAAATAATTGTACAAATAAGGTGTTAAAAATGAATAATGATCAGATTGTTATAATTCCAAAACCAACAAGTATAAAATTAACTTCTGGATTTATTGACCTTAAACTTATAAAAAAAATTATTCCAAAAAACAATTCCAATGAAGAGCAACAAATTGTTGCTTTAGTTGAAGATTTTTTAAAACCAATTTTGAGCTCCAATAAAAGAGAGCGTGATAATGCTGAAGGGAAAGTCTTTATTGAGCTAAGCCCTGACTTTGAACTAAAAAAAGAGGCTTATTTTTTAGAAATAAACAAAAATGGAAATATTTATATTAAAGCTTCTTCAAAGTCCGGATTATTTTATGCCTTTCAAAGCTTTAGACAAATTTGCCCAATCGAATTAGAAAATCATGAATTACCAATTAAAACAAATATTCCAACATGTCTAATTAAAGATTCTCCAAAATTTTCATACAGAGGAATGCATTTAGATGTTTCAAGGCATTTTTTTAATATTGACTTTATAAAAACCTATATTGATATGATTGCGTTACACAAGATGAATGTATTCCATTGGCATTTAACTGATGATAATGGCTGGCGAATTGAAATAAAAAAATATCCTAGATTAACTGAAAATTCAGCATGGAGGGTAGACAGAACGCACCAGCCATGGAAAGAACAGTCGCCAATTAAAAAGGGCGAAAAATCGACCTATGGCGGGTTTTACACACAAGAAGAAATACGAGAAGTTGTGAGTTATGCTGCAAAAAAAAATATAGATGTAATTCCTGAAATAGAAATGCCTGGTCACACTTCAGAGGTCTTTGCTGCATACCCTGAGCTATCATGCAAAGGAGACACTCTACCTGTTCAGCCTGGTACATATTGGCCTACTGTTGATATTTTTTGTGCTGGGAATGATTCAGTTTTTAGTTTCCTAGAAAATGTTTTAGAGGAAGTATTTGATCTCTTCCCATCAAAATACATACATATAGGTGGAGATGAAGCTGAAAAAACTTTTTGGAAAACATGTAAGAAATGTCAAAGACGAATTGCAAATCAAAAGCTGAAGGACGAACATGAATTACAAAGTTGGTTTGTTAAAAGAATAGAAAAATTTATTTTGTCTAAAAATAAAAAATTAATTGGGTGGGATGAAATACTAGAAGGTGGCTTAGCAAAGTCTGCAACTGTAATGAGTTGGCGAGGAATGGATGGTGGAATCGAAGCTGCAACTGCAGGCCATGAGGTAATAATGTGCCCTACATCTCATTGTTATTTTGACTATTATCAAGCTAACCCAATCAATTCTCCCATTGCTTTTGGCGGTTTAATCACCCTTAAAAAGGTTTATTCGTTCAACCCAATTCCTGATAAATTATTGGAAGAAAATAAAAAGTATATTATTGGAGCTCAGGGTAATTTATGGACAGAATATGTACAAACTCCAGAACGAGCACAATACCGGGTTTTGCCTAGAATGACTGCTCTTTCAGAAGTTCTTTGGTCTGGTCCGGGAGTAAACTCTTTTGATAACTTTTATAAAAGATTGAGTTTTTTAAAACATAGATTCGAAATTTTAAACTGGAATTTTGCTCCCGGAAGTTTTAGTGTTCAGATTAAAGGTCAATACGATAAAAAATTAAACTCAATTAATATTTCTTTTTCTACCGAGCATCCAGGAAGAGAGATAAGATATACTCTAAATGGTGATAATCCAGACAGCTCTTCTTTCCTTTATAAAAAACCTTTTTCTATTAAAGATTCAAAAACAGTGATAGCTGCTATAATTACTGAAACTAAAGCTGATCTAGAATATTCTAAGCAATCTTTCATTTTTCATAAAGCTATAGGGAAAAAGGTTAAGTACAACACCATGTATAATGAAAAATACTCTGGAAATTCTAATTCAACATTAGTGGATGGTTTAAAAGGATCTAATGATTTTTCTGATGGTTCTTGGCAAGGTTGGAAAAGTAATAATCTTGATATCATTATTGACTTAGAACAGGAAACTAAGATTAATTCTATAATACCTAGCTTTTTAGAAGACCACACTTCAAGAATCTTCCTTCCAGAAAAAATTGTTCTTTCTTTCTCTAAAGACGGATCTAATTTTTCAAAAACACTTGAAAAGAAATTAGATCCAATACTAAAAAATAGAGAAAAAAACAGATTCGAATTTCTAATTAATAATATTGACCAATTAGCAAGGTATATAAAAGTAGTAGGTGTTGGACAAAAAGTTTGCCCGGAATGGCATTCTGCTAGTGGTAAACACTGTTGGTTATTTGTAGATGAAATTATTATCAATTAATTCCACATAAAAATCAAGAAACTAGCAATAATTCATCACAGGCCTTAATTTATATAAAGAGGAGTTCTACAAAAATGAAATGTTTGTTATTATCGTTTATTATCGTTTTTTTTAGTTGCTCAGATGAACCTGTTAATATGGAAGAGGTCCTTTTTGAAAGAGGTGGCCAATATATTACTGCTGATAACTTTAGCCCCTATTTCTTTTTTAATCAAAAAGTATATAATGGACCAGCTTATACTAAGTATCGTACGGGTGAAAAAAGAGAACAGGGAATATTAAAAAATGGTTTTAAAAGTGGTTCTTGGACCGGGTGGGATAAAGAAGGAAACAAAAGGTTTACAGGAGAATATAAAGAAGGAAAAGAAAATGGACTTTGGGTTGGCTTTCATCCAAATGGTAAAAAAAAATATGAAGGGAAGTATACAAATGGACTCCAAACAGGAAATTGGTTTTATTTTAATAAAGAAGGTAAAAAAGAACTAGAAGAGTCTTACTCTGAATTAGGAAAACTAATTAATCCAAATTAAAACTTATTTTATTTCTGAAACTGACAAAAAATTTGTTGTCCCGGCAATACCAACGGGAACACCACCGGTTATAACATATTTTTCATTCTTTTTTAATAATTTTTTACTTTTCAAAACCTTGTTTGCTAAATCAGGTATTTCATTGGAAGAACTATATTTATCAACAAGAATTGAACTAACCCCCCAAACTATTGATAACTGACGACAAGTTGTTTTTTTAGGAGTCATCGCAATAATTCTTGCATTTGGTCTATACCTTGCTGCCATTCTTGCAGTACTTCCACTGTGTGTCATGGTTACTAAGATTTTAATTCCTTGATCTTGAGCTACTGAACAGGCAGCATGACTAATTGCTTGAGCCGTATCTATGTTTTGACTATCAGGTTCAATGTAAAATTCTTTATAATCAATAGATGATTCTGTTTCTTTGATAACTCGATTTAAAACTTTGATAACTTTCTCCGGATGTTTCCCTGCTGCAGTCTCACCAGTAACCATTAATGTATCTGCCCCATCAAGAATGGCATTTGCTATATCGCTCACTTCAGCCCTAGTAGGCACAGGCCTTTCTGTCATGGAATCAAGAATTTGAGTGGCTATGATAACTGGTTTACTTGCTTGACTTGCTTTCGCAATAACATCTTTTTGGATGAGGGGTACGCGTTCTAAAGGAAGTTCAACCCCTAAGTCACCTCTTGCAACCATTACAGCATCAAAAGTATTTATGATAGAATCTAAGTTAACAACCGCTTCCCATTTCTCTATTTTTGCCATGATTGGGGTTAAAAATCCTTGCTCTTTTACTTTTGCTTTTACTAAATCATAATCTGATGCAGATCGGACAAATGATAGTGCAATCCAATCCGCTCCTTTTTCTAATGATAATTTTAAATCTAATTCATCTTGCTTGGTTAAAGGAGGAACATCCAAGTCAATTCCAGGAAAATTAACACCCTTTCTGTCCTCTACTTTTCCTGATATCAGGGTTTCACAAATTAGAGTTCTGTTAGAAACATGCTCTTTAACTTTTAATGTTACTAGGCCGTCATTAATTAAAATTTTTGCTCCTTGATTTACAGATTGAAAACGAACAACATTAGAAACAGGAATTACACCTTCACCTTTTTCTTCATTGCTAATTCTTACAATATCTCCCTTAGATAGATTTATGATATCTTTTAAACCATTAACACGTATTTTAGGTCCAGACAAATCAGCTAATATTGCTGGTCTTTCTCCAGTTTTTGTTTTAACACTTTTCACTAAATCAAAAAAGTTCCCCTTTTCTTCCATTGTTCCATGTGATAAATTGACTCTAAAGCAATCAACACCAGCATTTACTAAAGATTGTAAAACAGGCTGAGTTGAACAACTTGGCCCAACCGTTGCAATTATTTTTGTTTTTTGTGTTTTCATATTGATAAGTTAATTGTTTTGTTTGTTTTTTTTCATCATTTAGTTCATTTGAAGTTATTAAGTTTTAATTGAGAACTTGAGATGCAACGAGCTTAAATGGCTTAATTTCAACATTAAACTTGATTTTATTTTCGTCTATCATTCTAAAAGATCCCTCCATCGTTCCTATTGGTGTTTTTAAAGGACAAAAACTTGTATACTCAAAAGCTTCTCCTGGCCTAATTATTGGAGTTTTTCCAACAACACCGGGCCCATGAATATCTTCTGTATTTCCTAGGCAATCATTTATACTCCAGTATCTACTTAAGAGTTTGGCAGATATTTTTGCTTTGTTTCTTATTATGACATGATAAGAAAAAAGATAATACTCTTTTACGGGGTTAGATTGATGTGGTACATATTCAGAATTAACTTCTACTATTATTCTATTTTTCATATTTTAAACAAAAGCAGTTGAGCTTTAGATATATAATTTAAGATTTTTATTTTAATCATACATGAACGAAAACAAAAAAACATTATATGCAATTCTTATATTTTTTCTTATTGGGTTTGCTTTAATACAGAATAAACGTTCTAGAACCGATTCTGAAATAACAGAAAATGAGATAATGTCTCATATCAAATATTTATCTCATGAAAACAGAGCCGGTCGATCTCCCGGATCTCGAGGATCAAAAGATGTAATCTCTTACATTACAAAACAGTTTAAATCTTATGGCCTTCGACCTGGCATCAATAATTCATTTTTACAACCATTTGAATTTAAGACAGGGCTACAGTTTAGCGATTCAAATTATGTAAGGTATAATAACCGTTTATTGATTCCAGAATTAGATTATAACCCTCTTTCTTTCAGCTCTATCGGAGAATATTCTGGAGAAGTTGTTTTTGCTGGATACGGTTTTCAAATTAACTCTACTGATTTAGTATGGGATGATTATAAAACAGTTGATGTTAATGGAAAGTGGGTGATTATAATGAGGCACAGCCCTGGAAGAGAAAAACAAAACTCTTTGTTTCTAGAACATTCTTCGCTCCATAAAAAAATGATAGTAGCTCGAGATCAAGGTGCGCTTGGAGTAATATTCATTTCTCAAGTTGAGGATGAAAAACTCTTTCCACTGAAATATTTAGATGATTATAAAGATTCGGGTATACCCGTTATTCATTTATCAAATACCAATGCTGACAATTTACTTAAAGATACCGGTTGGGATAGGAAAAGAATTCAGTCGTACATGAATAAAAATTTAAAACCATTGAGTTTTCCATTACCCAAAGTAAAGATCAAAGCAAAAATTAACTTTTCAGCTATTAATTCTAGAGCAGCAAATATAATTGGTCTAATAAAAAGTGGAAATCGTGAGTATAGAGATGAGTATATAGTAATTGGTGCACATTTTGATCATGTAGGAAAGGGAGGACCCTTTTCTGGTTCAAGGGTTCCTGAAAAAGAGCAAGTACATCCTGGTGCAGATGATAATGCATCGGGAACAGCTGGGTTAATGGAAATAGCGCAGAAACTATCATCACAAAAAGGACGATTAAAAAGAAGTATTCTCCTTGTTGCATTTGATGCAGAAGAAAAAGGGCTTCTCGGGTCAAAGTATTTTATCAAAAACCCAATTGTTGATTTAGAAAAAATTAAAGTAATGATTAATATGGATATGATTGGCCGAGTCAAAGATTCTGTTTTTACAGTTGGAGGTATTGGAACTAGTCCTGTTTTTGATAAATTGCTGGACAGCCTTTCATTTAAAAAACCTTTCAAGTTAATAAAGTCCAACCCTGGTTCTGGTTTGAGTGATCATGCGCCTTTTTATTCTGAAAACATACCTGTTCTGTTCTTTTTTTCTGGTTTTCACGATGAATATCATACACCAAAAGACACATGGAAACTGATAAACTTAAAAGGCGAAAAATATATATTAGATTTTATTTATAATATTGTTTTTTATTTATCACGATCTGAAAAACCACCTGTTTTTAATGAAGCTGAACCAAAAGAAGATAAAATGAATACATCATTAAAAGTGCCGTTGGAAATAATTCCAAATTAATATAGTTCTGCCATTGGCATTGATTTAGATAAACTTGTGAATAGCGAAAGCCTTGCATCAAGAGCTGGGTTTTTAAAAGGAGATCTAATGAAAACTGTACATGGTGAAAAAACAAATAGTATTTATAACTCTATTGAAAACTTGAAGGAGTAAATCCCGGAATAGAAATCCCTATTGAGGTTAAAAGGAGTGGAGAAAAATAATATTGAAAACTTTATTCTAATGAAAAGGTTTATGCAGAGTTTCTCGCAGCATTAATATTTCCAAAAAGAGATCTAATAATCAAATTGTCATAAACTCCTGAATCTTTATTTTTCTTATTTCTTTTTTTATAAAG
>CBFIBM010000005.1:0-1365 GCA_965660855.1 uncultured bacterium
TATGGGTATGTACGACTTTTTTTGTACGACTTCCGGTTATCAATGACAATAAATGGATAAATATGAAACAAAAAAGCCCTATCATTTGATAAGGCTTTTAAGAGGAGGAAATGGGTTCCTCGAGTGTCGGGGTAGAGAGATTTGAACTCCCGATCTCCTGCTCCCAAAGCAGGCGCGTTAACCGGACTACGCTATACCCCGAAATTTAAAAATTTTCTAAAAAAGCATCATCTATTCCAACATTTACTTTCTCGCCAATTTTATAGTTCTCCAAATTAATAACATTTACATCCACAACAAACACTTTACAGTCAATGGTTAATTGTTTAAATACACCTAAAATACACTCTCCAATTACATATCCCGTTGCAAGGAATCCTTTGTTCTTTATTTCACTCTTATGAAAAATTCTTAATTGTCCTGGCCTAATAGAAATAAATTTTTCACCATTTTCATTCCTAATGATGTTTTTAGTTATAACAGGAGAAGATTTAGAAGGAATAAAATTACTTTTCCCAAAAAGTAGCGCAGCATACTTACTGCTGGGTTTATTGTATATTTCTTGAGGTGAACCTTCCTGAACAACGCTACCATTCTTTAGTATAATAATTTTATCAGAAATGGCTAGAGCATCCTCAGTATCATGCGAAACAATAAGTGTTGTAGTCCCTAAATTCCTGAGTAATTGCACTATTTCAGACCGAATTCTATATCGTAACTCTTGATCTAAATTACTAAGTGGTTCATCCATTAATAATAAACTAGGATTGGTTGCCAATGCCCTCACAAGAGATACGCGCTGCTGTTGTCCTCCAGATATTTCATGTGGGTATCTATTCTTTAATTTTTCAATACGTGTTATTTCAAAAAGACTTTGTATTAATTCTTTATTTTGACTACTATTTTTTCCAAATAAAATATTTTCATTAACTGTTAGATTTGGAAATAAAGCATAACTTTGAAACACCAAAGAGCAATTTCTTTTTTCAGGAACAATAAAAATTTTATCATTATTTAAAATTTCTTTTTCTAAAGTTATTGTTCCATTTTCTGGGATCTCTAATCCAGAGATAATTCTTAATAAAGTAGTCTTTCCACTCCCACTGCTTCCAACAATTGTAGCGATTTCACCTTTATTTAAGTCTAAACTTATATTTTCAACTGCAACAACTTTACCAGACTGATATTTTTTAGATAAATTAGAAATTTCTAATATTTTTTTCAAATTTTTCCTTCTATTTTTTTATTTAGGAGAATAATAGGAAGTACGGTTACCATTATGATTATCAATGCAGGTATTGCTGCCTCATAAATTTGAGCTTGTTTATTTAAATCAAAAGTAAGAGTCGCTAAAGTATCAAAATT
>CBFIBM010000005.1:1465-129055 GCA_965660855.1 uncultured bacterium
AATGCAGGTATTGCTGCTTCATAAATTTGAGCTTGTTTATTTAAATCAAAAGTAAGAGTCGCTAAAGTATCAAAATTGAAAGGCCTTAAAATTAAAGTTAATGGTAATTCTTTAAAAATATCTATAAAAACTAAAATAAATGAAATTAAAATTGATTTTTGAATAAGGGGTAAATTTAATTTAAATAATGTTGAAATTGGGGGATTGCCCATGTTTCTTGAAGCCTCGTTGATATCTGAGCATTTTTTTTCGAAGTTTGAATCAATTGGCTGCCAAGCAACTGCTAAAAACCTGACAATATATGCAATCAATAGTGATAAAATTGTTCCTGTCATTAAGATATCTGTTATTTGATTAAATCTTGAGAAGATAAGAAGCATACCCATAGCTATTATTGCACCAGGCATAGAATAACCAAGAATAGCAAATTTATTAAAAAATTTAACAATATGACTTTGAAAATATTTTGTAGAAAATAGAAGAAATATTGATAGAATAACAATTATGGGACTTGTAATCAATGCCAAGAAAATACTGTTAACAATTATTTTAAATAGATCAAAATCTAAAAAATCTGGTGATGCTGAAATTGACCATATAATAAGTCTACTAACTGGAATGATAAAACCAAATAAGAATGGAATTGAACATAAAAAAATTAATAATTTTTTTTGATAAGAATTTAAGTTTATATACCTATGAGTCATTATAGAATCATTTTTTTGATCGAACTTTGCGTTCCCACGACTTTTTTTCTCAAGAAATAAAAAAATAAAAATAAAAAATAAGAGATAGCTCGATAGTTTTAAAGCACTATCAAAGTCATTCATACCTAACCAACTTCTAAATATCCCAACAGTAAATGTTGGAATACCAAAATATTCTACAGCACCATAGTCATTTACAGTCTCCATTACAACCAAACTCAGGCCTGCAATTATAGCAGGACGTGATAAAGGTAAAATTACTTTCCAGAAAGCATCTAATGGTGAATATCCCAAAGTATTGGCAGCTTCGATTAATTTATTACCTTGAGATAAAAATGAAGCACGAGTAGAAAGGTATACATATGGGAAGAGTACAGATGTCAAAATAAGAATTATACATATATATACTAAAATATCATTAGTCAAATTCATAGCTTGAAAGCCTAAATATTCTCTAATTAAAATCATTAATGGATTAAAAAATTCTAAAATATCATAATAGCTGTAAGCAGCTATATAAGTAGGAATAGTGAGTGGTAGAATAAGCGCCCATTCAAAAAATTTTCTACCTGGGAATCTACAAAATGATACAAAAAATGCGCACAGAACTCCTATAATAACTGAAAAAAAAGAGGTACCAAAAACAAGAATTGCGGTTGAAAATACATATTTACCCAGAACAGTACTCCTTAAATGATTCCAATTTTCAGAATAATTGTCAAATTGGAACCCAATTGCTGCTATTGGTACTATAATAAAAAAACATATTATTATAGAGGTAAAGGTCCAAATATTTAATTTGAAATAGAATTCACTCTTCATGTAGTGAAATAATTGATTTTTTATCATCATTCTATTCTTTATTTATTCCCAACCTGCCTCATCAAATATTTTAACTGCTTTTGAATTATATTCACCAAGTTTTGAAAGATTTAATGTGTCAGATTTAAATTTTCCCCAAGATTTTAAAATAGGTGAATTACTATTTTCTATTTTTATTGGATATTCATAATTAGCAGTTGAAAAAACTTCTTGGGAAGTTGGATTTGTAAGAAACTCTAAAAATTGAATAGCCTCTTTGATATTTTTCGAACTAGCTGTTACTCCGGCACCACTAACATTAATATGAGAACCTCTTCCATTCTGATTTGGGAAAAATACACCTAATTTTTTAACTACATCTTGGTCTTTTTTACTAGGAGAGTTTGCCATTACACCTAAATAATATGTATTCATTATTGCGATATCAGCTAAACCCGATGCGACAGCTCTTGCTTGATCTCTATCGCTTCCTCTGGGAGATCTTGCCATATTTTCGCGAACACCCTTTGCCCATTTTAAGGCATTTTTTTCTCCATTAGCTGCAATGATTGATGCAAGAAGTGATTGATTGTAAATATTATTAGAAGACCTAACTACAATACGTCCCTTCCATTTTTTTGACGTTAAATCTTCATAAGTAGAAAGTTCAGAAGGTTTAACCTTCTCTTTAGAGTATATTATTGCTCTATTTCTAACTGTTAAACCAAACCAATAATTTTCATCATCCTTCATTGGTTTGGGTACTTGTTTTTCTAAAAGTAATGATGAAATTGGTTGTAGTAGGTTTAAATCTTTTGCTCGTGCCAAACGACCAGCATCTACAGTTAATAATACATCTGCTGGTGATTTATTCCCTTCATTTATTAGCCTTTGGATTAGTTGATCTGCGCTTCCTTTAATAACATTAATTTCAATTCCAGTTTTTTCCGTAAAAGCTTTAAATAATAACTTATCTGAGCTGTAATGTCTATGTGTGTAAAGGTTTATTTCTCCATATAGAAAAGATATAATTAAAAAAAGAAAACTAATTTTTAAATTTATATTACAAACCATCAAACCCTCGATTATGTTTTGAATAAAAACTAATTAATAATAAATCTCATTATCAATTTATTTAATTATCTCTATTTATTAAAACTAATAAAATACTTTTTTAACATATAAGAAATACTAAATTATTTCTTACTATTTTTCCCAGCCCGTATTGTAATAAGACAATCATATTACTTTTATAATATAAAAACAAAAAGCCTCGATTAATCGAGGCTTTCTTGCACTTTAAAGGTAAAAAAGAGGGGTAGTACTCTTTTTCTATTCAAGTACCCGGGGCCGGACTCGAACCGGCACGTCCTTACGGACAATGGATTTTAAGTCCATAGTGTCTACCAATTCCACCACCCGGGCTAACATCTGAGGCGTCGGCCGGATTCGAACCGGCGAATGACAGTTTTGCAAACTGGTCCCTTAAACCACTTGGGTACGACGCCATAAAACTGAAAAAAGTAGTATCTAAATTTATAACAGGTTTGGCGTTGAACAATTCCGTTTTTTTTAAAACTTTTATAATCATAAATTCATTAATGGATATCGACAGATTGAATTTATATGAACGTTTAAGAGACTTCCGAGTACCAAATACAGTTTTAGATAATATTTTTTCTGAGAATAATGATGTTAAAATTTTAGAAGAAGCTTTTCAGTCATTACTCGATGATAATTATACTAAAGATGAAGCAGCTGGAAAAATTGCTAATATTATTTTTAAAGACCTCGATATAGATCCAGATTATTTAAATGAAGTTGAAAAATAGTTTTCTCTAACATTCATCTTTTCTTTCTTTTCAATAAAATATTCAAATTCCTCACCACTTAAAGCAACTTTTCTTAAGCTATCTATTTTTGGTATATGCCTAATTGCTGCATGATATCCAGATAGGCCAATATCTAGACTATCCATAATTAAATTGGAAAAATAAATTGCTTTTTGCCTTGAGTATCCTTCTCTTAAATCCAACCATAATTTTGGGCTATCTTCCATTTTACTTTCAACTAAAATTAAATGATTATCAACAAATCGTGTTAAAATATCAGGGGATTTGCACTCTGCAAAATTCAATGATAAAACAACAAGAAAAAGTGAATTAAAAAATATTTGATAAATAGGATTAAACATATTACGCTTTTGAAGATTGTCTTACTTTTTTTCTTTCATCTCTTCCTTCAGGGTTTGGTTTAGGAATAGCTCTTAGCAGCTCTTTAGTATACTCGTGTTTTGGATTATTAAAAATAGAATCAGTTTTATTAATTTCTACCAATTCTCCAGAATACATCACTCCTACCCTATCAGAAATATGCTTTACCACAGATAAATCATGTGCAATAAATATAATTGATAAATTTAGCTCTTCTTGAAGATCCATCATTAAATTAATTATTTGTGCTTGAATTGAAACATCTAATGCAGATACCGATTCATCAGCAATTATTATCTCTGGATCAGTAGCAAGAGCACGTGCAATTGCAATTCTTTGTCTTTGTCCTCCAGAAAATTCATGAGGATATCTATTTGATTGTTCTTGCGATAAACCTACTTTATTAAGTAACCATTTAATTTTTTCTAATTTTTTGTTTTTTGTAAGATCATCATTTATATCAAGTGGTTCTTTAATGATATCTTTGACTAACATCCTTGGATTTAACGAGGAATATGGATCTTGAAAAATCATCTGAATGTGCCTTCTAAACGGCTTAATTTTTTTTCTGGATAAATTCAATAAATCAATTTGATTTGAATCAATTGAGAGATGAACTTCTCCTGTAATCTCTACTTCAGGAGCGGTAAGTCTTAATACATTTAATATTGCGTTACCTAGTGTTGATTTTCCTGACCCAGATTCTCCTACAATTCCTAAGGTCTCTCCTTTAATAAGATTAAAGCTAACATTTTTAACTGCATGAACAGCTCCAGCTCTTCTTTGTAAAATTCCACTATAAAAAGGAAAATCTACAAAGAGATTTCGTACTTCAAGGATTGATTCTTTTTTAGACATTATCGATAAGTTTTTGATTAATTCTTACAAAATGATCTTTTTCAACCTCAATCAAGTCTGGCTCAATCTTTGTTCCTCCACAAGCACATTCATGAGCATCAAACCTTGAACATAATTTACATTTGTCTCCGAGGTCTAAAATAGATGGAACCATTCCCTTTAAAGTTTTTAATCTTTTAGAAGAATTATCCATTTTTGGAATGGAATCCATTAATGCTTTTGTATATGGATGAATTGGGTTTTTAAATAATTCATGCACCGAAGCAACCTCATGAATTACTCCACCATACATAACGATAACCCTATCGCAAGTTTCAGCAATTACAGCAAGGTCGTGTGTAATTAGAAGTATGGCTGCATCTTTTCGTTTCTCTTTTAACTCCATCATAAGGTCTAAAATTTGAGCTTGAATTGTAACATCCAATGCTGTAGTTGGTTCATCTGCAATAAGAAGTGAAGGATTACATTGAAGTGACATTGCAATCATAATTCTCTGACGCATTCCACCTGAAAATTGATGAGGATAATTATAAATTCGTCTCTCTGCCTCAGGAATACCAACACTTTTCAACATTTTAATGCTTTTTATAGTGGCCTCATCGGGATTAAGTCCTTTATGCTTAATTAAAATTTCATTCATTTGTGTTTGAATTTTAAGGACTGGGTTAAGGGAAGTCATTGGTTCTTGAAAGATCATTGATATATGCTTTCCTCTATATTTGCTCATCTCTTCATAACTTAGATCAAGTAAATTTTTCCCATTGTAAATTACCTCCCCACCGACAATTTTTCCTGGTGGGTTAGGTATTAATCTATTTATAGATAATGATGTAACTGATTTTCCAGAACCTGATTCACCAACTATACCTAAAACTTCATTTTTATATATATCAAATGACACATTATTAACTGCCTTGACAGTACCTGATTCTGTATAAAAATGTGTTTGAAGATTTTTTATTTGGAATAGTTTATTTTGACTCATTTCAACCTCGAATAAACTTTTGGATCAAAAGCTTCACGAACACCTTCACCTATAAAAACAATAGATAATAAAGTTAAAAATTGAGCGGATACTGGAGAAAATACCATCCACCACTTTGTAATATTCTGTAACCCAACATCAAGCATTTGTCCCCATGATGGTGTTGGTGGTGCTAAACCAAATCCTAAATAATCTAGACCTACTAAAGCGGATATTCCTGCAACAACTGAAAATGGAAAATATGTTATAATTGGAACTAAAGAGTTTGGTAAAATATGTTTAAACATTACCTTAAAATCTGATTGCCCCATACTTAGAGCCGCTGCAACATAATCTTTTGATTTTTCCCTATAAAATTCAGCACGCATTAAGTAGGTCATACTAATCCAATTAACAAGAGTATAAATTCCAATTAATAAGAAAAAAGAGGGTTTTAAAATTGATGAAATTATAATAATTACAAAGAGCATAGGTAGGCTTGACCAAATTTCTATTAACCTTTGAAAAAATAAATCAAACTTTCCACCATAATATCCCATACAACCGCCTATAAGAATTCCAAAAATATAATTTAAGACAGTCAATAGAAGTGCAAAAGAGATTGAAATGTTAAAAGCGTAACATAGCCTAGAAAAAACATCTCTTCCCGTATTATCTGTGCCCAACCAATGTTTCAGAGATGGTGGTTCATACATCTTGTTTCCATCTGAAGTTATATCTTCATATGGGGAATAAGGATAGGGTGGCAATATAAGCCAATTTTCTGAATCAGTGCTCTTAAAATTCTCTTTTAAGGATCTATATTTTGCTTCACCAGGTACATTTTGCCCAAAGGTTTCTCCAGGGATATATCCCATTAAGATAGGAAAATAATATTGATCATTGTATTTAACAATCAACGCTTTATTATTAATTATAATAGGAAGAAGAAATGATAAAATGTAAAAAAAAGATAAGATAATTAATGAGTAATAACCTCTTTTTAACGATTTAAATTTTTGCCACCTTCTTTGAAAAATAGATTTGTTTTTGATTTTTTTATTCATTTTATTTAAATCTTATTCTAGGATCCACTATTGCTAATGCTAGATCTGATATAATATTTCCAATTAGTCTAATTATAACAACAATAACTAAAAATCCAAGTGTAATTGGGTAATCTCTTGACAATATAGCTTCATATGCCAATCTCCCAAAACCATCAATATTAAACATTCTTTCAATAAAATATGATCCAGCAATGACAACTCCTAAAATATGACCAATTCCAGAAGCAATTGGAATGAGACTATTTCGTATAGCATGTAGCCAAATTACTCTTTTTTCACTAAGTCCTTTTGCAAATGCTGTACGAATGTAATCTTGGCTTAAGTTCTCCATGAGACTATTTTTCATTAAAACAGTCATAGTAGCAAAGCTACCTATAGTCCATGCTATGACTGGTAGAATCATATGATGAACTTGATCAATAAATTTTTGAATTGGAGTTAATGTTTCCCAGATTTCAGATGGACTTCTAAAACCGCCTAACGGAAAAATATCAAAAAAACTACCACCTCCAAATAAAACTAATAGAACACCACCAAGTGCCCATCCAGGTATTGAATATGCAACAAAAATAGCAACGCTTGATCCAAAATCAAATGCTGAACCATGATTAAGAGCTTTCTTTATTCCTAACGGAATACAAATTAGGTATGAAATAAGAATTCCAGTTAAACCATATAATAATGAAATCTTAAATCTTGGTCGCATTACTTCAGTAACGGGCTGTAAATAGGTATATGATTTTCCTAGGTTACCTGTTAAGATACCCGAAAATTCTTTTTGAAATATTACAGAACTCAAATTGCCATTTGTTTCAACTTTTTCAATTTTAGCATGCCATGGGGACTTTATTTTTTTATCTTTTTCAAAAACTTTGAGCTCGTTACCATTGATTACATTGACATCTACTTTCCAAATTTGACCATCTTTCTTTCCCACTCTTTTCTCATAAAAGATTTCATCATAAGGAATGATAAAATCTCTATGTTTTATTTCTCTGGGCCAAATACCTAGCCAAATGAGATATCTTTGATATATAGGTTTATCAAAACCATAAAACCTTTCTAATTCTTTCATCGCTTCAGGTGGCAAAGACATACCCTCATTTGTCATGGAGGAGGATGCTCCCCCTCCTCCCTCTGAGCCCATTGCTCCACCCATTTGCATTTGAAGCATTATTTGTTCTATCGGACCTCCAGGAGCCATTTGTAAAATAATGAAAACTAAAATAGTTGATCCCAAAAATGTTGGAATCATCAACAGGATTCTTCTCAGAAAGTAAGTGGCCAAAATACTATTTAATTTTTGTTATTATTCAATAAATATTGTGGCCAATATTTCATATCAATTGGAACTATTGGTAATTTTTTATCATTAGCCATGGCATCATTTAATTGTTTTACTTTTTCATCATCAACCCACCAGTAATAAATAGCGTCCCAGTATTCTCCTACGTATCTGGATAACATCCATTCAGGATAACCAAATTTATCCCACCACATCATCCGTGAATAGTTCCTTGCAATACTAAAAGCTATTGGATGCTCTTCTCCAAAAATGCCATCAATTTCTTGAATAATTTCAATTCTTCTTTTTTGATCAAAACAGATATCATATTCATCCAATAATTCATCAACTCTTTCATTTTTAAAACCCCAAACATTGTTATTGTCATTTTGATCTGCTAAATCTGAACGTAATGACGATTCTGGATTAGGAAAAACCAAGCCAGAATATGCTAACATACAGACATTGAAATTACGAGCATTTACATTTTTTATGGTTGTATTGTAATCCATAAATTTTATTTGCATGTCTATTCCATATTCTTTCAACATTTGCTGTACTGGAGTGACCATGTAAGCACTGGTTTTTTGAATTGGAATCTCAAAAGAAAGAATTTTATTGGTTTCTTCTTGAACTAACCATCCATCACTATTTCTAGATGTATAACCTGCTTCTCTAAGCAATTTGATCGCTTCTTGAGGATTATATTCAAAAGAATTATTATTTAAATTTTCATAAACAGTTCCTGAGTAGAGAGAGTTCATCATGCTATATTCATTATAATACATTTCTCTATTCATTTTTTCTCTATCATACAAATAACAAAAAGCATATCTCACTCTTTTATCATCAAATGGCCATTCTCTCATATTAAAAAAGTAGCCAGATGTTCCAGCAGGTTTTTCTGAAAAGATTCTTTGCTTTTTCATCCAACCCTTTTGTGTAGCTTCAAAATCAGTCTCTTCAATCCACCTTCTAGATCTATTGACATTGAATAAATCTTGCTCCCCTTTTTTAAATTTTTCATATTGGAGAGCATCATTGTCTTTAACAGCTGAAACTTTAATTTTATCAAAATTAAATTTGTACTTATTAAAAGGACTATTAACAGCCCAATAGTCTTTTCTTCTATCAAAAGTATATGATTCTTGATTTTTAATTTTTTCCTCTTTTATAATATATGGTCCTGTTCCTGGAATAACTGAAAAAGCATATTCTTCCAAGAAAGCAGTTCCATCAAGATCTTTTAGAATATGATTTGGATGCAGAGCCATTGTGGCAAAGTATAAGAAGTTCCTCCAACTGATTGAATTTGCACGAACTGAGACTATATATTTTGATTCAGCAATAGGCCTTTCAAACTTGCCATATGTTATTTGCTCTGATGGCGATAATATAGTTTCATCCATTCTCAAATCCCAGGTTGCAATTACATCCTTCGCAGTGACTGGTTTACCATCCCACCATCTAGCATCTGGATTTATTCTAAATTTAAAAAGCATTTTATCCTCAGAAACAAACCAATGTGAGGCAAGACTTGGAATAAAATCCAATGTCGTAGGATGTTGTGATAATAAGCCTTCATAACATAACGCACTTATGGTTCTAGAGTTCAAAACTTGACTAGAATTTTGGCCAATAATCCTCATAGTTCTCGGGAACAATGAATGAATATAATTCAAGGTTCCCCCTTTCTTAGCTTTTGGATCACCAAAGAATGTTGCGTCAATTTCTTCTGACCATTCATAAGTCACATATCCCAGTTTTTCAGAAATACTTTCAAAGCCATACCCACCATCTTCTGGAGATGTGTTTAAATCTTTCTCATATGAAAATGTTTCTGAATTTTTTACCACTTTGTTTTTGCTGTCGTTTCCTCCACAATTAAAGAAGAAGAAAACTGTAATGGTTATTAGTATAATACGTTTATTCATGTTTTCCCGAAAAGGTTTATTGATTTTGAAATTAAAGGTTGAAACTTAGTAAACACGAGAATAAAAAATAGACGAAAAATTACATTCATTGCTTAATTAGGCTTTGTTGCTAAAACTTGGCCCATAAAATAATATGCAAATGAAACAAAAACACACATTGCATGGGTTGATGTCCATGATTGCATTTTTTTTGCTTTCTCATAATCTCTTTGCCAATCATTATAAATTAATCTTTGAATTTTTTCTTTCTCTCCTAAATTTTCGCATTCTTTTACTAATTTCTTATATCTTTTTATGTCTACTAATGGTATTGCTTTTATTCCTTTTTCTTCTGCTAAAATGATTAATGGATCATTGCATGGTAAAGGTAAACTTTGACTACATAGTTGATTAAAAATGAAAGATAAGATATAAATACTTAAAAAATACTTTTTCATCTAATTCCATATATAAACTTTACTGAAAAGATAGGAAGATCATCAATTTTCATTTCTGGTCCATTTACTTTTTGACGTTGAACTCTCCAGCTTTTTTTATTGTAAAAATTATTCATAAATCCACCCTTTATATCAACTGCCATCCTTGAAGAAATATAATATCTAAATCCTAGCATACTTGAATATCCAAACCAATCATTTAACATTACATCCGTTGCACCCATGTCATTCAACTGTGTACTGTCACCTCCAAAACTAGTTATTATATAGTCCCAATCTTCTTCTTTATCCCCGGGGGTTGTGTCTATTTCAATTCTTCCTCTCCCCCAGATTGGTGATAATGTGAAATTTAATTCAATTTTAGGACGCCATCTGAAATACGTTTCTACAGGAAACATTCTATACTTAATAGATCTTGAATAAGCTGCTTCAGAATTAACAAGTAATACATTTTTACCTATTTCAAAAGATGTAAATGAATTATATCCAATTCGAGCATTGTTAAAAAATTCATAATAGATTCCCCAGTTAAGCATAAGGTTTCTATTAATTATTGTTTTTGTTGGAAACTGAACAGATTCATTCTCATCAAATCCAGTTAATAAGGGTTCATAAAACCCCATTCCAAAATCAACACTTAGCTTTGGCTGTGCATTTAATAAAGGACTAAATAATAGTAAATATAAAATGAATACTTGAATTTGACTCTTAATAATCACGTGGTAATTTAAGACGTATGAAACTAAACTGGTGCATAATCCTTCTATCTTTTTCTTTTCTACACAGTAGTAACAGAGATCAAGATGTAAACCATATGTTTGTCAATTATAATGGCTTAACAAATGAATGCTTTATTGATTCTATTGATAAAGAATATTTGTTTTATATTGCTAAAGATTCAGTCGACACAGATTCAATATCTTTAAATGATGTTTACTATGCTTATAATGATTTTCAAAGAATATTTTTTTTTAGTTGGAGCTTTGAAGAAAATTTAAGAAGAATACAAAATACAACTGGAATTGTATATTTAGTAAATGGTGATTCAATAAATTACATTGATATAAAGTTTAACAAAGATATGATTAATCCTGAAGTTTTTATAAAAACTGGCATTAAATCATCAAAATATATTTCTTTGTTTTCAATAGAAAAAATTAAAACTGACTTCTCAGTACTTAATTATTCTGTAAAAAGAGGATTCTATTATTCATACTACCCATTTTTAATATTAACTACATTAGATTTATTTGTAAACTGGGATTCAAAAAGAAGAATTACTCCTCAAATTTGGGATAACTATAATGATTTATTTCCAAGTATCGCTACAATTGGGCTGCAAAAAACTGGTGTAAGTTATGAATCATTTACAGCGCTAATACCTGCTTCTGTTCTTTTATCAATGATTTATGATTATATAAAAGATAAAAATATTTTTTATTTCACTCCCAAATACACTCAAAAGAAGTTTAAAAGAAATATGAAAATATTTTCATTCAAACAAATATTGGATAATAAACTAAAAAAATTAATATTTAGGTTTAGAAAATAATAGTAATGATCTGACGATCAATCTAAAAAAAATTTAAAATTTTCGTATATTTCAATTATGTTTAAGCCCAAGAATATTTTTTTAATTGTATTTACGATTATTATTTTATCAATTTTTTCTTGTACGGAAGACCCTTATGAAATTCCTGAACCTGATACTACACCACCTCAAGCTCTTGTGATTTTTCCCATTGATGGTGAACCTGTATCAGGAATTGTTACCGTTCAAGCACGCGCAAATGATAATGAAGGTATTGAAGAAGTTTTATTTTACATAAATCAAGAATACGTTGGGAAAGATACTACAACCAAAAATGATATTGCAACTTTTGATTGGGATACCAACCTATATGAGCAAAACAATGAAGGTGAAAATCCTACAAGAAAATATGCAGATGATAATTTTCATTTTATTTCAGTTATAGCACGTGACATTAGTGATAATGAATATTCTTCAGTCCCAATTCGTAGTTTTGTAGATAATATAGACAGCGAACCTCCAAGTGCTTTTTTTCTTACGCCTTTCTCTGGGCAGTATCTAACTGGTATAGCTAGTATTACTGTAGTCGCTACTGATAATGTTGGAATACAATATGTAAGCTTTTTTGTCAATAATGTTCTCCAAGGTTATATTCTTCCTGAAGAAAATTCATCATCTTTTGAATATTCATGGAATACCACTCTTGTCCAAAGCGGAGATTATTATTCAATTTATGCAAATGTGCGAGACAATAATAATAATAATACAATCATTCCTCCAATCAGTGTGTATGTAGATAATGGAACTCAAATAGACATAACACCTCCCAACGGAGCGATAGTTAGTCCTCCAGCAGGGATAAGTGTTAGTGGGGATGTTCAAATTATTATAAGTGCTACGGATAATAGAGCTATGGGAGAGGTTTTTTTATCTATTAATAATGAACTTATAGATATCATAGAAAACGAACCCTATTCATATATATGGAATACAAATAATGAAGAAGAGGATTCAGATCATATAATAAGTGTTATCCTAAGTGATCTGGCAGGTAATGAAACGCCTCTTAACCCAATATCAGTTACGGTAGATAATAATCCAAGTAGTGATATTAGTCCCCCAGATATTATTATTATGGAGCCAGTAGCTGGTCAAAATGTATCTGGGATTGTACCCATTAAAGTTAGCGCTGAAGACGATTCAGGAATTAGTCATATAGAATACTTCATAAATGGAATTCTTGTTCATACAGATACTCTTTCACCATTTAGCTATGATTGGATTACAAATGATTACACCGATGATCAAGAGCATATCATATATGTTATTGCTTATGATATTGAAGGTAATTTCTCCCATCATCAACCAATTGCGGTATTCGTTGATAACAATGATGATATACAACCATATGGTCAAATTCAGAATCCTATACCAGGGCAAATTGTAAATGGTGTAATTACAATACAAATGTCTGCTGAAGATAATGTAGCAATTAACAATATTGAATTATCCATTAATGGTAATATTGTGGATAGTTTATTTTCAAGTCCATTTTCCTATTTATGGAATACTGAGCTAGAGAATGAAGACGAGTATAGCGTTATAAGTGCAATAATAAGAGATAATTCTGAAAACCAATTTTCTGTTCCACCAATAAGTGTATTTGTGAATAATGAAATTGATGATCTTAGTCCACCAACAGGTTCTATTTCAAATCCAGTTTCAGGTCAAATTGTTAATGGCGTTGTTAGCTTTACAATTCTAGCACAAGATGATGTTAGTATAGATGAAGTTTTATTTTTTATCGATGGTATTCAAGTCTACAGCGATAATTCCGAACCTTATATTTATCAATGGGATACAACTATTCTATCAGATAGTTCACAACATACTCTATCTGCAACGGTTAAAGACAATGCTAGTAATAGTATTTTATTGCAACCAATTATAGTTACAGTAGAAAACGAATGATGAAAAAAATTATTTTTATATACTTTTTCTTTTTTATTAATTGCGAAGGTCCAATTTTTGATGTTCCAAATGATAAGGATACAATACCACCAACATTAACAATCACTTACCCAGCTGATAAGTCAATAGTATCAGACACCGTGTTAATTACTGCATATGCTTTTGATAATGTTGAATTGGACACAGTGCAAATATTTTTAAATGATTCCGTTATCCACTCTAGTAAAGAGCCTCCTTTTTCATATCAATGGATTACAAATGATTATCAAGAAGACGTATCTCATACAATCCGTGCAAAAGCCATTGACTTGCAAGGGAATATCAACTTTACAAACACCATTAGTGTTACTGTAGATAACGTAGATAATTCTCCTCCTACTGGTGCTATTATTTTCCCATTTACTGGACAAACTTTAAATGGTGAAGTTACAATCGTGATTGAAGCCTCGGATAATGAGGAGGTTGCATCATTGATACTTTATATAGACGGAAATGTTGTACAAACTTTTACAGATCAACCTTACAGATTTACATGGAATACTACTGGCTTAGTTGATGATATTGTTTACACAATTCATGCACATGTCATTGATAATAATTCCAACCAAATTACTTTGGGTCCGATTAATGTTCTAATTGATAATGAAGAACCCACAGATAATATTCCCCCTACTGGTACTATCACAAATCCTGCATCAGCAGCATCTGTTTCAGGTAATGTAAATATTGATATCAATGCATTTGATAATACCGCAGTCAAATATGTAGATATAATTATTGATGGATCATTAGTCGATACTGATTCTATTCCTCCATATAGCTATAATTGGAATACTTTAAATGAGATTGAAGACGTTCACCATGTTATAAATGTAAACATAACTGATTTATCAGGTAATACAACCACACTTTTCCCAGTAAGTGTTTTTGTAAATAATTCCATTGATCCTGATAATACTCCACCAACAATCATTATTACTGAACCAGCTGCTAATCAAACTGTAAATGGTACAGTTAATATAAAAACACTCGTTTTTGATAATATTGGTATTAGCCGAGTTGAATTTTACCAAAATTATGATATAGTACATACTGCCTCATCAAACCCGTATGAATATAGTTGGAATACCTCTGTTCATAGTGATGAAAGCCAACATATATGGTATGTCAAAGCTTTTGATACAAGTGAAAATTCTTCACAATCTCAACCACTTGCAGTTACTATAGATAATATAGATAATATTCCACCCTCAGGATATATATCCTTTCCATATGCAGGTCAAAGTGTAAGTGGAGAGATAGAAATACAATTATCTACAAATGATAATATAGCTGTAACAGAAGCTAAATTTTTTATAAATGGTAATTTAGTTTTTACAGATAACATTGAACCATTTTCGTATTCATGGAATACCTTATTGGAAGAAGAAAATAGTGAAACTGTTATTTTTTCATCTATATCTGATAACGCAAATAATATTGTCGATTTAAATCCTATTGTTGTTTTTGTTGACAATGATGATATTATTGAAGATGATAATATTTATCCATTTGCCAGTATAATATCTCCAATATCAAGCCAAATAGTATCAGATACAGTACTTATTTCTGGATTTGCAACAGATAATGTTGGAATTGAAGAGATAAAATACTTTATAAATGGTAATTTATTTGAAACCTTAATTGATACACCTTACGCAACTAAGTGGAATACTTATTCATACCCAAATAATTCTAATCATACTATAACAATGATTGCAAATGACCCTGCAGGAAATGAGTACATCTCCCAACCGGTATATGTTATTGTTCAGAATGAATATGAATCCATAGTATCTGACATATATCTTGAAAGTAGCATTGATACCTTTAAATTAAATTGGGATGCTCCTTTCGGTGCTGAAAGATACAAAATATATCGCGATGGAACTTTTATAGAGGAAGTGACCGAACAGTTTTTAGTCCACTCAACACCTGGCGGTGTTGAACATTGCTTCGAAATATCTGCAGTTAATTCTGTTAATATTGAAGGTGAAAAATCTGAACAGATTTGTGGTGTTGCAATACTTAATTCTCCCTCATCTTTTAATGTCAATTTAAATTATGAAGATATAGAATTAAACTGGTCTTCAGTTACTAACGCATCAGGATATCAATTAAGAAGAAATGATTTAATTATTTGGACTGGTAATAACTTAAACTATACTGATAATAATATAAATTTTGATACTATATATAGCTACACTATCAATGCATTTGATTTTCAAGATACAGCTGGTGCTTTATCAAATATAATTTCAGTTTTAACAGTACCTGAAATATTACCTCCAATATTAGCATCGTCAATTACTGGAACATCTGCTACATTAAACTGGACATCAATTGAAACTGCTCAGACTTACAGAATTTATAAAGATGATTCTTTCTTAACTGAAACTGATGCTTTGACATATGAAATTGATATATTACCTGGTATCCAATCATGCTTTAAAATTACATCCATAAATACATTAGGAGCTGAGAGTATTTTTTCAAATGAAGAATGCCAAACAGGATCTTAAGGAAATAAATCAACTCCATCACAACCTTTTAAAGAATGATATAAATCAATATCATCAAACTGTTCTGAATTAAATATTATTTTCCCTTCCTCAGGATTTTCTAAGTTAATAAAATAATATTCAGGTGCAATAGTATTTGAAAAAACAATAGTATCATAATTTGAACTATCTGAAGACATTTCTAAAGTCATTATAGTTAAATACATCCAACCATTCGAACTCCAAGTTAATGTATCAATTTGAATAGAGGGAAAGTCCATCAGCTTTAGAGTATCATTCAAAAATCCGCCGTAATAATCTAATTGCAATGTCTCTTGGGTTTGATTTGTTTTTGGATCTAAACATAATTTTATAGAGTCATAATCAGATAAAGCCCAGTAACCACCAGGTTTAAAGCAATTTATGTATATAGAATCAGAGAATTCTCCAATATTTGTTGAATGATCTTTCGCTCTAATTTTATATCCAAAATTTTCCATCCAAATAATTGATGTATCTTCATAAAATGTATTTGATACAGGTACTAAATCAAGTGAGTCAAAAGTGAATCCATTATCGGAAGATTTAAAAATATGATATTCTTTTATATCGTTATTTAATGGTGAATTCCATAAAATACGTATTCGAGGATTGGACTCTGACATAGTGAAGTACCCTCGGATATTTGTAGGTTCATCGGGTGCCTCTTCATCTAGATCACAACTTATAAAAAAGATGCAAACTATAAATGATATAAGTTTTCTCATTAAGAACTTTACTAAATTTAGATGGAAAAAAAAAAGCCTCATATTTGAGGCTTTTTGAGCGAGAGACGAGATTCGAACTCGCGACCCCCACCTTGGCAAGGTGATGCTCTACCAGCTGAGCTACTCTCGCAATTGAGTTAATAAGTTGTTTAAAATTTATGACCTCATCACAATTAAGACAATGTTGTTTTTGGGTAAAATTCAAAAATTCTTTTTTTGTTGATAAATATAGTATAAGAAAATATAAGTAATGTGAAATTTTCTATTAATTTTTGAACACCGACCATTTCTCCTTCCTTTAAACCACAGCCACACTCTATATTAAATCCTCTAATCATCGCTTGAAAAACTAAAAAATTAAACATGATTAAAAGCACTCCAGTGGTTAGAACTGAACCATCTATCATGATCCCTAATATTAAGCTGGTTCCAATAAAAAGTTCTATCCACGGCAATATGATAGCTACAAAATTTTCAAGACCAAAAGGAATAAAATGATAGTTTGAAATATCCCTTGCAAATTGCTGAGGATTTAATAATTTATCATAACTAGCAACTATAAATACTAACCCTAATACTATACGCATGAAGAGAATTATATATGGATGTACCTTATTCATATTTTTGAATTTCATAACCTGAATCCGTCCATGATTTCCAACCTCCGCTAAAAACAAGAATATTTGTGAAACCTAAATCTTGGAGTTCAAATGCTAAATCCTCACTAGAACCACAATCATCATCACTACAATAGACAACAAAAGCAGAATCAAGACCTATAACACTGTCAATTTTAGAGCTTAATATCTCAATATCGTCATTAAAAATAGCTCCAGGAATTATTCCATCAGAAAGATATTCTTCTGCTCGCGCATCCACAAATAGAGTTTTTTTTGAGTACAAATCTAGAGCTAGTTTAATATCAATTTTACGAATATTTGCTAATTGATTAATAGACTTTAAATAATCTGAGGAAGTTATTTCCTCAATCGATTTCGCAACAAGCGGTAAACTATTCTGATTTATAAAATTTACTCCTAGTCCTAAAAATGAAGGTACGATAATAAGGTAAATAAATTGAAGCCTAAAATTCATTTAGAATTGCTTTTCAATTAGTGATTATGCCCGTCATGACTAGAATGATCGAGTGGTGATTTTTTTGCTTTACTATTTTTTTTATTTTTACTCTTGGGGTTTAAAATATCGCAAGTAGAAACTGCTGAATTAACAAACTTAAGCATAGCCGGATCTTCTCCTATTTTTTGATTTAATGCTATAGTTTTATACCTTAGTTTATTAACTGCTTTTTCTATTAATTCTTTTGAGACAATTTCATCTTCTTTATATCCATCAATCAACTTTAAAACATTTGATTGGTCAGCATATATTTGTTCAAGAGTCTTATTGGGATTCTTTTTCTGTAAACGCTCAAATCTTTTCTTTATCTGATTTATTTTTTTCTCTTCTGCTGTAATATCTACAAAGTTTTCATTCTTGTCTTTAATTGTTAAATCTGCAGTGATTAAGTACTTACCCTGCTTACCACAAGAATAAACTAATGGCCCATCTGATGCTTGAGAGTTGCTGGAGCGAGTCATATTTGTACTTCCACTGGCAATAATAAAGTCTGCGTTAGGAAAGTTTTCATTTAAGCTTGATTGTTCACTCCTAGTACAATTAGCAAGGAGAACAGTAACATCAACATCTTTAGATAAAGTATTTATAAAATTATTACCAGCATCAATATAATTATCGGCTATCATAGTTGTGGATGTGTCAGGTAAATTACTTGTGACTCCAATAACCCCAATTTTCAAACCATCCCTTTTAAAAATTTTATAAGGTTGAAATAATAAATCTTTTGATTTTGCATTTCTTAAATTTGCAGAGATAAATGGTATTTCTGTATTTTGAGTTATATCTTCTAAAAAATTTAATCCATTCAACACTTCATAATGTCCAACATTGATAATATTACAACCAATTTTTTCATATCCATTGATAATGGATTTTGCTCTATGAATTTCAGATTTTAAATTTTTATCATTTAATTTTGAGGTACTAAAAAAGATATCACCTGCATCCAAAATTAAAGGATCAATTCCACTCGCTTTCATTTCATTAATTTTTACAAGTCTTCTTGACAGACCGCCAAGAGGATTTTTCTTTCAACCACAAGGATCTAATTGACCATGCACACTACCTGATAGAATCATTGTAAAAGACCCTGCCGATGTTTCAGAGCAAGACCAAAATATTAAACAACATAGAATATAAATTACTGTGCCTTGTATTTTCCGTTTCATTTTTTAACCACCACTTAATTTTACGTTATAACCCTTTTTAATTAATTCTTTTTGTATAAACTCTCTTTTATTTCCTTGAATTAAAATTTCGTTATTTTTAATAGCTCCTCCAACTCCACATTTTTTCTTTAGTTCTTTTGATAGAGTGGTAATATTTTTCTTTGACTCTGATAAGCCTTTAATTACGGTTACAACCTTTCCACCACCTCTTCGATCTAAGTGCAAACGTAAATGCTGCTGATTTGGGTTAATATTTTTATACAATCCAGTATCATCATCTATTTTTTTTATAGAGGTGTCTGTTGAGTAAACAATATTGGTCTTATTCATCTTAAAAAATATTAAATTAAATCTATTGTTTAATAATTATCACATTTGATATTAATCAAAAATACTAACTTTTATAATTAAAACGATAAATTATTGTTCAAAATAATGAAAAAAATAACAACTCAATTAACCAAACATTTTCTTATACTTTTTTTCTTCAATTTTGTTCCATTTGCTCAAGGTGATAGTGAAATCAAATTTGACTTACAAAACTTAGAATTATATTTTTCTAACTTAAATACAACTTGGAATTCAAATCAGGAGAATGATTATAGTTATACCGTAACAATGAAAGACTACAAATTTAGTTTTTCAGAAATTAATATTAAAAATAATTATAATTCAGATAATCTCTTATCAGATATTAAGATAATTGGGCCAATAATCGATATTAATAAATTTGAATTTAAAGCAAAAATTTTTTCCGAAAATTGGATCACAAAAGAAAAAATTAAAAGATATAGAATTCGTCAAAATATTCCGAGGCTGGCTATAAAAAAAATTGAAGAAGCTTCAAAACTTTTTAAAATCGATAATAAAATATATCCAAACAATATTAATCAATTAGATATTGAAAATTATTTAGAATTCGATAAATACCCTTTCAACGAATACGGATGGAAATATAAAATTGATTTACCAAATATTATTACAGCAAAACCAACAAACTTAAATATTGCACCTAATTCCGATATTATCATTTATAATTTCCAAGAAGACAAATTTCAAAATAATCCAAAATTAGATTCCTTGATAAATATACCTAATGTCGAATGGAATTATTTGTTTTCAGTTCAAAAAGTTGTGCAAAACATTTTATCATCTATTCTTCTGTCATTTTCACCTGATGGAAAAAACTTTACTGTAGAAATAATTAATGGTCAGTTTAAAATGGAGAGCCTAAAGTTCTCTGCTGTTCCCAATAATAGATTTGAAGATTTAATAAATCTCAAAATACCGTCAATCAAATTTGAAATTAATGATTTTTTCTTCAATGGCACTCTTGGAGATATCCCAGAAATAAATAGTCTAAAAAGTAATTTTAAAGTAAGAAATTTTGATTTAAAACTTCCGGAGGGGTTAATTGAAGAACCGGAGATAGAAAAATTAATGAAAACATTAGGTATATGGAATAACTCAATTAAAATAAGATTATTTGAAATTGATATCAGTATGATTAATGAGCTTACGGGATCTGCAATTATTAAAATTTATACACCTTTTTTAAAAATTGATGTAAATGTAAATATGATTGTCAAACAAAATGGAACATTTCAACCGAAGATTATGCTTAGTAACTCAACAATAAAAATAAACCCAATAGCACTCGGTGTCAGAAAATATATTAGAAAATGGGAAAAAGAGAACAATAAAACATTAAAAAGACAGGGTTCAATTATTACTCTCAATTTGAGTGGTGATATTTCCAATCTATTTATTCATGGATTAAATAATTAGTTCTTACTAATTAAACAATTTTTCTACCATGGTATTCCCTCCCATTCAGAAACTTATGAAGGTTATCAAAATTATTTTTGTTAACTGATCCTGCGACAATTATTTTAAATTTCCCCTCAAAATCCTGTATAATTTTTTTTAACGTCTTTTTACCATCCTCCGCAGTTGCAGCTCCTCCTGATGTTAAAATACTTTTAATATTTTTAAAATTAGATAGCTTTTCAATTTCGTTTTTTATATTGTTCGTTAAATCAATTGCCTTATGAAAAGTTATAAGCATCGGCGAAGCCGCATCACTAATAATTTTCATTAATTTAAGATTAATACAATTATCTTCATCTAATGCTCCGAACACAATTTCAGAGACACCTACTTTTTTAATCTTTTGAATATCCATTAACATTCTATCAATTTCTTCAGTTGAATAGTTGAAGCTTCCTCCTCGACAACGAATCATCACCTTGGTCGGAATTGAGATTTTATTCAAACACTCTTCTATTTGAAAAATATTAGGAGTGAGACCACCAATATCTAATCTACTGCATAATTCAATTCTATTAGCATTTAAGTGCTCCATTTTCAGTGCATCTTGAAATGTTTCAACGCAAGCTTCCTTTATAATTTGATTTTTACTCATTTATTAGATTTGGTAATAAATTTCATTAATAAATTATTTAAAATTTATTCTTTATTTTTCTATAGTAGTCTTTTATCAGGAAAAAATAAAATATAACTCCTATGAAATATAGTAATGCTGTAATAAGAAAAATCTTGTAATAACTAAAATTTAATATTCTTAACCATTCAAATATTTTAGCACTAAAAAACCATGAGATACTCCATAAGCTTGAACTTAGTGCACTTATTAATTCTTGATTTTTTTGTCCCACATAATTCATCATTAACTCATTTGATGCAGGATGCGCCATATGCATAAGTGGCTGACGTAACACGTACGCTATAATTGCAACAAATAATGCAAATTCATGATCTGCATAAACTTCAGTTAGTGCCATTAAAACCAAGCATATGATTGCAAAACTTTGAACTATAACGATACTTACCCAATAACCGTACTTTTTCCGTAAAGATGGGACTAATAATGAAAATAAAAAAACCAATATTGCTGTAAAACTACCCATTATACTGAACTGACTTGCTGTAAGGTTAAATACCGAATTAAAAAATAAATTAACAAATGGAATTGTTAAACCTGCTCCTATTGAAATTAATATCAATGGTGAAATAGCTCTAAGAATTAAATTCCAATCATAATTTTTATGAATATTAAAAGTTTTAATTTGTTCAATATCTCTGATATTATTTTCATTAATTTGGATTGAAAAATATAGACCTCCCAATCCCAAAAATGTTATGAATAAAAGAATGATTCGTTCGTCAAGATAAAATATTGTATCATAAATTATTAAATGATCAATCCAATTAATCCCACTTATTATCATACCTGAGAAAATAGTTGATAAACTCCATGTCGCTGCAATTAAAGAAAGAGCCTCAGTTGTATTTTGTGGATCTGTATTTCTCATGATAAAAGGTAATGAACAAACTCTCATCACCATCATACTTACTCCCCACATTAGAAAAGAAAACTTTATTATATGATTTATATCATAATGAATAGATTGAATAATAAAAACACTCGTGATTGGTACCATTAAAGAAGAAAAAATAAAAAATGGTTTTAATTTTTTTCCTCTAATATAAATTCCAAGTGGTAATGCAAAAATCAAAGCGCTAATAAATCTTAATGAATTAAATGAGGCAATTTCGGGGTCAGAAAATCCTTTTTTCCTCAAAAATATATTCAGAATTAGAATAAAAGCCACGTGTATTAAGCTCAAGCTAAATTCTAAAAAAAATAATAAATGTATATTTTTTGGTAGTACAATATAACTCTTAATGATTCTAACTATCATTCAAAGAGTAATATTGATTAGATAACTGACAGCAAGAAATTTTTCAAAAAGCCAAGTATTATAAATGCAACCATTGGAGAAAAATCAACCCCACCCATTTGAGAAGGAATTACTTCTCTAATTGGCTCTAATACCACATCTGTTATGTGAAAAAGTATTTTTGTAAATCCGTTATACGAATTATATGAAATCCAACTTAGAATTACACGAATCATTATTAAAATCTGTAAAAAATTGAAAAGATTATTTATTATTATATACATTAAAAAACTCATTATTTTAAAATTAAGTACCTGTGTTTTTTAATTTATTTTTTATTATTATTATCGGTTCTGGATTCATGTTTTTTAGAAGCACTACTGGTGATAAACAAACAAACATCATAAGAACATAAATATTTCCAGTTGAAAAATTTTCTGTTAAAGGGCCAATCAACTTACTTCCAATAACAACTGATAAATTTGAAATAGCCATATATGATGTAAACATAGTTGCTGATGCTTTTGACCATGATAGTGCCATGGTCAAAGAAAACATGGCTACAGTGCCTATTGCAATTAGGCAAGGAAATACGATGAGATAAGATAATTGAATCCAATATGGTATTTCATTATAAAATATTATTGAATATCCGAATAATCCTGATAAAACAGAAAAGCTACCCCACCCTAAAAAAAATATTTTCCTTCTTCCAAATTTATCTGCAAGAACTCCACCCAAAATAGCACCTAAGAACTCTAAAAGTGCTCCAGCTCCTCCAGATATTTGCGAATAGGTATCTGGTTCCCAATTCAAATTATTATTATAAAAAACAGGTAAAACTCCACTATTAACACCTTGATTTATTGCAGATAGTAAAATAAAAATTGCTGTATAAAAAGCAGGCTTCATTTTAAATGCCTTAAATAGTTCTATTATAATAATTAAAGGATTTTGAATATTAGATTTAAATTTCATATCAATATTATCATGGCTCCAAGGGAATCTCTTTTCATGTGGTCTTTCTTTAATTAATAATGGAACAAGCATAATTAAGGCCATCAAAGTTGCCTGTGATAGAATTGTTATAGTTAAGCCATATGAGTTAAGAACCGTAGCCATTACCCCAGCACCAAAGCCAGTTCCAATCACCTTCGAACCCCACATGCTGCCATTAACTCTGCCTTGCTCCTCTGGCTCTAAAATATCAACAGCCAGCGCATCACAACTAACATCTTGTAAAGATGCAAAGCAATTATGTAAAAAAAACATCCAACCCAATAAATATAAGTTATTTAATAAGTCTCCAATAAAACACATAATCAAAAGTGTAATCAGCATACCACTTTGAGCAAATATTATCCAAGGACGTCTGTTACCCATATAGCGATATCCAAAAGAATCAATTAAAGGTCCCCAAAATAATTTAAAAGTCCATGGCAAATAGGCCATTGCGGTGAGTTGACCTGATTCTACCATTGTGAGCCCTTCAGAAGCTAGATATGAGATTAAGGCTGTTAACATAAATCCCCATGGGAATCCTTGGGCAAAATAAAGTATACAGAGTGTAAATATTCTGAGTTTTTTATTTGTGGTTAAAGTATACATCTTCTTTTTTATGATGTATACTTAAATCGTTATCGATTTATTTTTGATTATATTTATCTCTTCCAATGAAGCAAATTTATTATCCCACTGAGCTAATTTTGGCTCCATAACTTTAAAAAATTTCTTAGGCATAAATATTGCTAAATATAACATCGATAAATATCCATAAGGTAACATCGGTGTATTTTTATTGTAAGGCTCTAACTCCCAATATTTTAAATTTGCTTTCTCATGATGAGAAGAATGTCTTGTTACATTAAATAAATATAAACTGCTAATTTTACTATTTGAATTCCATGAATGTTTTCTTTCAACAGCCTTTCCCTTTTCTCTAACTAAGCCATAATGCTCGATGAAGTTTATAACTTCTAAAAATGATTTTGCTATAAAAGAGCAGACTAAGAATATTACCAAACTGTATATATCTCCAATTAAATAAGTTGATATACAGAATGAAACACTAAGTAAATATCCTTGAAGGATTTTATTGTGATAATTAAAGATGCCTTGGTTATGTTTCTTTAAATTATTTAATTGAAATCTCCAAGCATCTATATGCTCAGATATTATTGCTTTTAAAACAAACTTATAGATATTATCACCGCGACGAGCAGTTGCGGGATCATTTTTAAATCCCACATTTTTATGATGTCCCTGAACATGTTCAATTGCAAAAGTACAATCCCATGATAATGCGAGTAATAGGTTTCCAATAAGCTGGTCAAATTTTTCTTTTTTTCGGTGGATTAATTCATGGCCAGGTACGGTGCCCATTATACCAATAAATAGACTTAAAATCATTATAAGAGATATATGATCTAAAATAGGATATAAATTATTTTGTGCTTTATAACTAAATAGATATACCACATTTAAAGTAAATAAATATAATAAGATAAGGTTAATATATATTGGGAGATTTAAGAAAAAAGGATAGTTAAAATTAAAAAGTTTTGAATCTTTCTGAAAAAAGTGATCTCCTAAAATAATAAATAAAGAAAAACCAATAAAAAAAAATGTGGGATATAAACTGCCCTGATTAATAAAAAAAAACCCAAATAAAAGAGTAATTGGGGAAATATAATATTGTAAGTATTTTATCATTTTTCTATTGATTATCTAATATCCAAATATAAACAGTTTTATTAGTATTTTTATTAAACTTTATCATTCAATTTATACTTATAATGAATGCACCTAAAATAGATAATATAACTCCAGTCCATTTTTTTACTGATATTGGCTCTTTTAAAAAAAAATAAGCAAATAAAATTATTAATATCGTCGATAATTGGTTGTAAATGGCTGCTCTATCTGCTAGTGTATATTTAAAACCAGCTAACCAAAGTATAACAGATAAATAAGTACCCATAAAGGACCCTATAATTATGTACTTATTTTTAAATCCCTCTACAATATTTGTGAATAAATCCTTGTTTTTTGATCTATATTTTAAAAAGATAATAGTAAATAATAAACCAATACTAAATCGATAAAGTGCAACAAAAATAATTGAATTTTCTAGCATAATTGGCTTAACTAATAAAATAGAAAATGCTGTGAACATTTGTGCAAAAATTCCAAATGTGATTCCAAATATTATTGTTTTTTTATTATTCGTTTTTGGTAATTCAAATGAACTAACAATTATTCCAAAAATAACTAATAATCCACCAATGTAACTTTTAAAAGAAATTGAATCGCTAAACATAAGAAATGAAAATAAAAATATCGATGGGGAATATATAGTTGCTATAATTGCAGAGAAACCAGATCCGAGCTTTTTTAAAGAACTTAAAAACATTAAATCTGCGATACCCACACCTATTAAGCCACTTATAAGTAATAAAATAATTTCTAAATTTGAGAATTGAGGAACCGGTATTTTGAGAAAAATTATAGTAAAAATAAAACCAATAACTCCAATTAAATTTTTTATCAAACTCATTTGAAGACTTCCCATATTTTTTGATGAAATGTCAAATAAAATAACAGCAATTGACCAACAAACTGCAGTGAGTAATGCATAAAAGTCGCCCATGTTAAAATTAATCAATTATAAAATCCTTCCACAGCTTAAGGTAATTAATAAAAACGTCTCCAAGATCTTTTTTTCTTAGATAATCGGAAGAAAACGGTCCTCTATATGGATTATAATATGGATCTTTCATTTTAATAGGTATGTCAGGATATGGGATTGCTGCTTTTCCAATTCCAAAAAATGATGCACCCTGATTAAGAATATTTATAGCATCATTTGTAGACCAAATATTACCAGTGCTGATGATAGGGGGTAAATTTTTAATTGATTTTGTAAACCACTCAGTTAAAGTATACTCTTTATCTATATACTTATTTGAAGTAGAATAAATATCCCAGCATGAAATGTGAATGAAATCTAAATCATACCTTCTTAAGTTTTTAATGAAAGCTAACATCTCAATTAGATCAATACCCATTTCTTTGATTTCAGGTGATATTCTAATTCCAATGATAAAACTTTTAGGCACTACCAATTTAATTGCTTTGATAATCTCTATAATTATTTTAGATCTAGCTTCAATTGATCCTCCCCACTCATCCTTTCTCCTATTTGTTTTAGATCCTAAAAATTGACATAATAAATATCCATGTGCACAATGCAACTCGATACCATCAAAACCAGATTTAACTGCCCGTACTGAGGCTTGTGAAAAGTCTTGAATTATTTTTTTTATATCAAGTATGGATGCTGATTGAGAATAACCATCATTTGAATATTCAGTTTTATTAATGCTTGCAGATAACGGTTTCTGACCGGTTAATATTTGAGGAGCACGTTGTCCTCCATGAAATAATTGAGCAAAAATTAAACTACCATAACCTTTTATTTGAAAATTCAGATTTTTTAAACCATCAATATTTTTATCACTAAAAAGGCCAATTTCCCCATCCCAACCTTGCCCCGATTTAGAAACGTGAATTGCTGCAGTTGTAATTATTCCAAAACCGCCCTTTGCTCTTCTAATTAACCATTTTAATTCAGTACTAGAAATATTTCCATTCTTAAAACTTTGTTTATTTGTCATTGCGGCAAGAACCGATCTATTTTTTACTTTATGACCAGTTCTTTCAAATATAAATGAGGATGTTGGATATTTATTCTTCAATCTTAAACTTAACTTATTTTTTTGTATAATGATTTAAAACTAAATAGCTTACCTTTTTTTCAATTTTTTCTAACTTTTCTCTACCAACTTCTAAAAAATTAAATCTTTTATGAAAATTGATTGACCTTCTATTCAAAGGTTTTACATTTACTTCACATGTTAAACGGTTGGTTATATTTTTTGAAAAAAATATAAGATCATTATATAATGCACTGCCAATACCTTTTCCATGGTTATTCTCTTCAACTATTATTCTATCTATATAAATGAATGAATTATATCTATTATTAAACCAATTATAATTATCACTATTATAATTTAGACTGGGATTCAAAGCTATTATAAATCCAATAATCCTGTAATTACATTTCACTACTTTAAAATAAACAGAATTATCAAAAAACCAACTTAACTGCTCATAGGAAAGACTGCTTACCATTGGAATGTATTTTTGATTTAACTCAAAAATACAATTTAAATCTCGCTGATTTACATCAAGTATTCTATATTTCATAATATTTATCTATTATTTGAATAATAATTCATGATTATCAATTGATTTATTTTTAATTATGAACAAATTTAAGAGGAGAAAATACAATCTAATAATTCTAAGTTTTATAATTATTATTTCATTTAGCATCTATGTAATAGAATTTGTGAATCATATGAAAAGTAAAAATTTAAATCTTAATTATAATGCTCATATTTTTTATTACAATTGGTATGGTAATCCAAAATTTGATAAATCTTTTAGGCATTGGAATCATGATATCTTACCTCATTGGACTGATAATAGTTGGAATAATTTGCCATCCTACGATGGATATGAAACAATTGGTTCTAATTTTTATCCTAAACTTGGTACATATAGTAGTAATGACCCTGATATTATTAAAAAGCATATGGAAATGATATCTGAAGCGGGCGTTGGCACGGTATCAGTTTCTTGGTGGGGCCAAAATACTTTTGAAGATAATAATATACAGATTATCATGGATATAGCAGATAATTTTAATATTAAAATAACCTTTCATATAGAACCATTTGTCAATAGAACTGCTTCATCCACAATAGATGCTATTAAGTATATAATTGATAAATATGGCAATCATAATGCTTTTTACAGTTATGAGGAAAAACCTTTATTTTATATTTATGATTCTTATTTAATACCAAAAAAAGATTGGGGTAATTTCCTAAACGATAATGGAGAAAATTCAATTAGGAAAACACATTATAACTCTTTCTTTATTGGACTATGGGTTGAGGAGAGAGATAGTATTTTTTTTAATGAAAGTGGCTTTGATGGATTTTATACCTATTTTGCTAGTGATGGTTTCACATTTGGATCTACATCAGAAAATTGGGGATACCTATCAACTTGGGCAAATGAGAACAGTAAGATTTTTATTCCATGTATTGGACCTGGATACAACGATGAAAGAGTAAGGCCTTGGAATAAAAAAAATTTTAAAGATAGAGAAAGTGGACTTTATTATGATAGATTATTCAAAACTGCATTATTTTCTAAACCAAAAATAATAGGTATAACTTCATTCAATGAATGGCATGAGGGTACTCAGGTTGAACCAGCAATACCAAAAGAAACGAAAAACTTTATTTTTGATGACTATGGAAATATGGAGCCTGAATACTATTTAAAAAGAACTAAATTTTGGTTAGAGAAGTATTAATAGGACTTATTTTGAGCAGATCTTTGATTTTTCATATTTTCTAAATGAATTAAGGTTCCATTTTCATAATATAATTGATAATATTTCTCACCTGACTGATTAAATTCTTCCCAAAGTCCGTCTTTAATTGAGTCTTTATAATAGCCTACAGATTTTTTTTCTCCATTATTCCATCTTCTAGTCCATTTCCCAATTTTACCATTATTCACGTATTCTCCTACAAATTTTTCAATGGTATAATTTCTATCGCTTTTAAATTTTCTAAAGATTAATCCCTCTATTTCTTTTTTTTGAAATTTTTTGAAGAATTGATCATTTATTTCTATTAAATCGTTGATGTAAAATTTTTGATTATTTTTTGTAGATACATTAGAGATAATTAATAAAATGAATATTATGTAATTCTTTTTAAACTTAAAAAGCATATTTAAATATAATTAAATGGACAAAGATTAATTAAATATTTTTTAAATTTTATTTTGTAAATTTCAAAAATAACTATATTTATTGCCTATGAAAATTAACAATTATGTTGGATGGGAAGAATGGGTGAGCCTACCTGAACTAAACCTCCCTGCTCTCCTTGCTAAAACAGATACTGGTGCTGAAACTTGTGCTCTTCATGCTTTTAATATTCAAACATTTGGTAAAGTAAAATGGTTAGATTTGGTATTAATCCAATTAATACTGATGATAGATTTTCTGTATTTTGCTCTGCAAAGATTATTGATCAAAGAAATGTAACATCATCAAATGGTATCTCTGAACTTAGGTACGTTATTGAAACTGAAATAAAAATTGGCGAAGTTAAGAAAAAAAATCCTATTACATTAACTAACAGAGAAAATATGAAGTATAAGATGATCATAGGAAGAAGTGCTCTAGACGGATTTCAAATTTCAGCTGATAAGAGTTTTTTACAAAATACTCTTAACTATGAATTATATAAAAAAGCTAAAAACGATACCTATAGAAGATCTTTAAGAATTGGAATACTTAGTCTTGAACCAAATAATTATTCAAACAGAAAAATAATTGAAGCTGCAGAAATTAATGGTCATTATTGTGAAATTTTAGACACTAAAAGATGTTACCTAAATATAGAATCTGATAGTCCGGAGGTTCATTATGATGGTAAAGTTTTGCCTCACTATGATGTCATAATTCCAAGAATCGGTCCTTCTATTACAAAATATGGAATGGCAGTTGTGAGACAATTTGAGGCGATGGGAACCTTTTGTTTAAATTCTTCAGCATCTATTGGAACTTCTAGAGATAAGTTAGCTGCTCATCAAGCGCTCGCTATTAATAGAATTCCCATGCCTGATACAGCATTTGCTAATTCACCTCGTGATACTGAAAATATTATTGATCTTACAACTGGGGCACCATTAGTTGTTAAATTACTTGAAAGTTCTCAAGGCAAAGGGGTTGCATTGGCAGAAACAAAAAAAGCAGCATCTAGTGTTATAAGTGCTTTTCAAAAATTAAATGCTCCTTTTATCATTCAAGAATTTATTAAAGATGCTAACGGATCTAATCTAAGATTATTTGTAATTGGTGGAAATTGTAAAATGGTGGAGCTGAACGGGATCGAACCGATGACCTCTTCAATGCCATTGAAGCGCTCTCCCAACTGAGCTACAGCCCCAAAACAGAATTTAAATTTTATTTAGGCCCATCAGGATTACCTGACTCAGCAATCTTCCTAGACGCTAAGTTCAATGGAGCTTTAACTAAGTCATCGACTGAAATCATTGCGAATAATGAACCTGTTATGGGATGAATAGCAACTAAATCTAAATATTCATACTCATTTGCAATATCTACCAATTTTAATTCAGCATTATTTTGATGAGTAAAACCAAATTGCCCTTTATAATTTATTTTGTGCCATTCATCCTCATCTTGAATATGCTCAAAAATATCCCCTTTATTAGCAATACCTATAATTGATCCATTTGGCCGACTTCTGATGTGAGCTTTTTTAGCAGATATAAAGATATCATACTTTGGTTTTAATTGTTTTATCCCCTTAATTTTAATTGATTTAAAATTTTCTTTAAAAGATCTTGCTTCTTCTCTAGGAACAGAAATTTGGTATTGGACGTTATGTAATGCTACGGGGAATGTTTCTTTTTCAGGATTATATCTTCCAATATCATTTGGAGTGAATTCGAGATTCGATGCAGATTCAGTCATTAAGCTTTGAATTAACTCAACTTTTTTCAACTCTTTATCTTTGGCGATTTTTATTCTTTGAGCATTTCTAATTTCCATTTTTTGTGAAGTCATAAGAACTATTTCTTTCATGAGTTTTACTTGCTCAGTAACTCTTAATTTGTACTCCTTAGCAGTTTCAAATTCATCATGAGGCATAAAAAGAGAGGGCTTAGTTTCATTCGCAATCTCATAAACTGTTTTTACTCTAATAGAATTACTATAACCATCTCTGCTAGTTGACATATCTGAAAATAATTCAGTATCAATAATTGGTTTGTTATCAGTTAAGGACATTTTTTTGTCTGAATTAGAAAGTTTTTCTTGTACAACATTTGAATTAGCAGATATGTTCTCTTTATTATTACCAGAATTAGAAAAATAATTAGACTCTAATTTATCTAGGTCAATATCTTTCCAATTTTTCAGTTTATTACTATTAACATGAGATTTATTAGTTTTTACTGATTTATTGGACGAATTATGTATGTTATTTTTTTTATTTTTAACTGTTGAAGATGATTGAGGTTTTGTCGAACCGCAAGCATTAATTAAAAATGTAATTATAATTGAAAAAAGAATTTGTGAGTATTTCATTTTTATTTCTCTAACTTATTATAAATCTTTAACACATCTAAAACCAAAATTTGTGTCCCTATAATCTGGTTTTAACTTATATCTTCTACTTACATTACAAAACACATCATTACTAAACCATGAACCACCTCTTACAACTCTCTCGGTTCCATAATCTGGACCAGGTGGATTAATGTTATTTGCTATTTGAAAATAATCATCATGGTACCAATCTGAGCACCATTCCCATACATTACCACTCATATCGTAGATTCCAAGTTCGTTTGGTTTTTTTTTACCAACTGGTTGCTTACTATCAGTGTTAGCTAAGAACCATGCAACTTCATCTAATTTATTTGACCCCGAATACAAATTTTTACCATTAAAATAAATCCCTCCTCTAGCTGCAAATTCCCATTCAGCTTCAGTTGGTAACCTTTTACCTACTTTTTTTGCATAATCCATAGCATCATACCAAGAAACATTCTCTACGGGACATTCCATACAGCCTGAATAATCCGATGCAAACTTACCCATGACATGTCGATATTCCCTTTGCGTTACTTCAGTCTTATCTATCAAATAGCTATCTAGAGTGACTGTATGTTCTGATTTCTCATTTTTTTTCGCATTTATATTAACGCGCTTAAATTGACCTCCATCTACATAAGCCATTCCCTCAGGAACAGTTACAATTCTAAAATTTAAAATTTTTCCAACAATAAAATCTTTGTCAATTAAAAGCCAATTTATTTCGTTATTTTTCCCAGGTAAAACTTTCATCCCAAGATCACCTTCTGCGTCTTTAATAAACGTATATGATTGTCCACCATCAATTGAATATGTCAATGCTACTTGATCACCTCGAAATAGCTCTCCAACCATATCATATTTAATAGTTATACTTAGGCCATCTTGGTATGCCTTAACATTCTTGTAAGTCTGAGCGGATATGATATTGCACAGAAAGTATATGTAGGTAAAAGTTTTTATTCTCATTTTATGTATTATTTATTGTTTTTATTAACATGTAAAGATAATAAAAATAATTAATAAAATAAATTAAAAATACTTAAAATTTTACAATGTTTATAAATCTATATATTTAATAATATATGAATTTAAAGATTTCTATTAAAAAATCTAATCATCTTAGTATATAAATCTTTTCTCGCTCCTCCGCCATAAATTCCATGGTTTCTTCCTGGGTATTCATGCCAAACAACATCTTTTCCATTTCGCAATGCCTTGTCAACAAAATGTGTTGTATGTTGAGCATGGACATTATCGTCATTTGAACCATGCATTATCAATAATTTTCCTTTCATTCGATGTAACCAAGATAATGTATTAGTTGAATCGTAACCATTGTTATTTTCAGTTATAAGTCCCATTGACCTCTCAGTGTATGCTGTATCATACAATTTAAAGTCTGTGCAAGGTGCAATTGCTACTCCGGCTTTAAAATAATTACCATTTTTTGTTAACATCAAACATGTAAAGTATCCACCCCCACTCCATCCCCAAGCACCAATCCGATTACTATCAATATATTTTTTTTTAGTCAGAAATTCGATTCCTGCAATTTGATCTTTTGCTAAATACTTTGCCATATCTCCATAACTGTAATTTTTAAATTTTTCACCTCTTCCACTCATACCTCTTGTATCCATTGAAAATACAATATATCCTTGCTGTGCTAAAAATTGATCCCAAATTTTCCCCCATTTGTTCCAGACTATCTGAGTTCCAGGCATTCCATAACCATGCATTATAACAGGATATTTTTTATTAATATCAAAATTTGGTGGTAAAATAAGAGTTCCATCAAGTGTAACATCTTTATCTGAACTAGGAAAATGAACAATTTCTGGTAGGGACCACTCATAATTGAGATATTGCGAAATATCAGTTTCTTTTATGACCCTTACAACTTTTCCTGTTTTTAGTTCTTTTAAGATAATTTTTGGAGGAACTGATAAGCTTGAAAAATAATCAATAAAATATTTTTTATCATTTGTAACTTCAATTCTATGAACGCCACTTTCATTTGAAAGGAGTTTCATTTCTGTGCCATCATACCTTATTGAATATAAATTCAGCTCAAATGTTGATTTATTATTTGCTGTAAAATAAATTTTTTGATCTTTCTCATCAATAAATTTTATTTTTGAGACTTCCCAATTCCCTTTAGTAACTGCCCATTTTTTTGAACCTGAATGTTTTGATAACCATATATGTTTGAATCCTGATTGTTCCGAAATCCATAATATTTTGCCATCCTTCAAAAAATAAATTTCACCATCGTTATCTAACCATCCCTGATCATCATTTTCAGTTAATATTTTCTTAGATTTTCCAGTATTTTTGTCAGCTACAAATAAATCCCAGCGATTTTGTTTCCTATTCATTTTTAAAAAGCTTATTTTTTTATTATCAACCCACTCCATCCAAGGTAAATAATTATCGTCAGTTACTGCCTCTGGTATCCACTTTTTCCCAGCCCCTTTCACTCTTACTACCCCTATACGCAGTGAAGGATTTACCTGACCAACCTTTGGATATCTAATTTTTTTTACTTTTGGATAAAAACCTAATTCATCTACAATTGAGAACTCTGGGACTTGAGACTCATCCTCTTCCCAGAAAGCAATTGCTTCACTGTCAGGAGACCATCGATAACCATCATAACCTGTTAACTCTTCTTCATATAGCCATCCGAAGTGTCCATTAGTCACTGTTTCAGAGCCACTATTTGTCAATTGCTTTTCTCTATTCCTATGGATATCAAAGTAATAGAGGTTATTATCATCTCTTATATATGCTATTTTGTTTCCATCAGGTGAAAATTTTACGTTTCTTAAATTGGAATTATTTAAAGTTAGTGGATTCAATATTTGTAAGGTTCTATCATAGTAATAATAGGTCCCTTTTGATGAATATCTCCATATTTGTTTTGAATCTGTTTCTATTATTATTCGCTTACCGTTTGAAGAAAAAATCAGATTATTTACATAAAGATCATCCCCTTTAAAATTAAATGCTAAACTATCTAAAAATAAAGTTGTATCACCTGATAATAAATTGACTTTAAACCAAGACCTCCAATTATCTCCTTTTCCTCTAAAAATATAAGAGCTTTCATCAGGGTAATTTATTTTCCAACCAATTGAAGCCACATCAAATGGTGAATCAAGCACAGCTTGATCTTTAGTGAGCCAAATAGCTAATAATGTTTTTGTCAATAATATTTTGTAAAAGAATAAGCGCATAATTATATGTTTTGTTTTATTTTTTTTAGAAGACTTACCATCATTTCAAATGTTAATTTTCTTGTGTTTACATTTCGTGGACTTGGATGATAAGAACCAATCAAAATCAATCCATTTGGTAATAAATATTTCGCACCATGTCCAAACTTATAATCTCTCATTTTTATTGAATGATTTTTTCTTACAAATTTCAAACATGAATCAAATCCAATTTTACCTAAGGCTAAAACAATCTTTAGATTTGTCATCATTTTAAATTCCTTGGATAAAAAAGGCTCGCAGTTTTCTTTTTCACTTGATGATGGTTTATCTCCTGGAGGAACACATTTAACGGCAGCAGTAATATAACCGCTTAATTGTAACCCGTCATTTCTGTGATCTGAATTAGATTGATTAGAAAGTCCAACATGATGTAAACATTTAAATAAGAAATCTGCTGATTTATCTCCTGTAAAAACTCTACCAGTTCTATTACCTCCATGAGCAGCAGGAGCTAAACCTAAAATCATAATTTTCTTATTTACATCCCCATATCCAGGCACTGGCTTCCCCCAATAATCCCAATCTTGGTATGATTTTCTTTTTTCAAATGCTATCTTTTCTCTAAATTCAACTAGTCGACTACATTTTCTACAATTAATTATTTGTTTTTCTAATTTATCTATTGTCATGTGTTCTTAAAACTTATCAACGACCTATTATTTACTAATAAAAATAAGAATAAATTAGATCCAATTCGATTATATTTTATTCTTGCTCATTGTTTCATGAAAAACGTAGATATAAATTATTAGGCTGTATTAGTATTAAAATGATAATTTTAAAATCAATTTAAATTTCGAGGCTTTTTTATGGCTTTAATGACTTCAATGAGAGAAAAAATGCATGTTGTGCTCTGGGCACTTTTGTTTATGTTCCTTTTAAGTATGACAATAGGAGGTCTTGTTGGTGGAGCAAATATTCTTGATCAACTTATCGGTAGAGTTAATCCTCAAACTACCATTGCACAAATAAATGAAATAAATATTTCTCCAGACAGATTTAATAGTTTAGTTAACCAGCAAGTTGAAAGTGCGAGAAGCTCTGGAAGACCTATAAACGATTTTGTCCTTCAAAGAGCTAGAAAGACTGCTTGGGATAACCTGATACAAGATGTTTTAGTTTCACAAGAAGTAAAAAGACTAAATATTTCGGCAACCAATGAAGAAGTTATATATCACCTAAGAAATAATCCGCCTCCTTTTTTACAACAAAATCCAAACTTTCAAACAGATAATAAATTTGATATTACAAAATATAGACAAGCATTGGCAAATCCTCAAGGTGATGAATGGGCTCCAATTGAATCATTCATGCGTGAGACATATATCCCAAATTTTAAACTTCAAAAAATGGTAGATGAAAGTATCATTATAACAAATTCAGAAATAAAAAACGAGTTTTTAAAACGTAATATCAAATATACTGTTTCTTCAATACATGTTACATCCGCAAAAGTTCAAAAAGATGTTCTAGAACCATCTGATGATGATATTGATAATAAATATAGTGAATTAAAGGAAGATTTCAAGCATGATGAATTAAGATCAATAAATTATGTATCTTGGGCAAAACAGCCATCAAAGCAAGATTCTTTGAATACAAAAAACTTAGCAAATGAATTATATGCTAGGGCAAAATCAGGTGAAGATTTTTCTTCTCTAGCAAATGAATATTCAATGGATCCAGGTAATCTAGGTACAAAAGGAGGAGATTTAGGCTGGTTTAAGAAAGGTCAAATGGTTAAAGAATTTGAGGAAGCAGCATTTAGTTCAAAGAAAAATAATATAATTAAACCAATAATTTCCAATTTTGGAGTTCATGTAATCTATGTTAAAGATTTCAGGGTCAATAAAACTGATGAAAAAGAGGTTTCAGCATCGCATATCCTATTAAAGATTGAACCTAGTTCAACAACCTTATCGAACTTAAAAAGAGATGCAACTCTTTTTAGCTATGATGCTCAAGATAATGGTTTTGATAAAACATTATCTGAATACAACTATAAAGCCGAAATTGTTGATAATTTAAATATTGAAGATTATTCTTTAAAAGGAATTGGTGGCCTACGATCAGCAGTAAGTTTTGCATTTAACAATAAAATTGGAGATATTTCAGATATTATTGAAAATGATGATTATTTTGTAATATGTCAATTAAAGTCAATCACGCCTCCAGGCTATAAATTAATAGATGATGTAAGAGATAATTTAATTAAGAATATAAAACAAGATAGATTAAAACAATTAACCTTAGATAATGCCAATGATATTTTAATAGATATAACAGGTACAAATTTAACTCTAGATAAAATGCTTACACCTGAAAAAGGAATAGAACTAATTAAAGAAGATATAAAAACCTTATCCGAAGGTTTCACCTCTATTGGTAAAAATGATAGAATAACCGGTGCAGTTCTAAATGGAAAAATCGGTGATCTAATCGGTCCTCTCGAGACTCGAAATGGGCATGCAATTATACAAATTAATGATATATCTACTTTTGATTCTACAGAATTCGAAGTTCAATTAGAATTAATTAGAGGGTCAATATTTAATAAAAAACAAAACAACTATTTTCAAGCATGGTTAAATGATCTGAAAGAAAGTGCGAAAATAATTGATAATAGAAGGTATTATTTTTAATTCAATGCTTATTGTTTACCCATTTTGGTTAAAATTATATGCCTACTCTCAAATCTAAAACCGATATTAATTCAGAAGAATACCAAAAGAACTATAGGCATAATAAGTCCTTAGCCAATGAACTAAAAATATTAGAAGAAAAAATAAAAAAAATGGGTCCAAAGAAATATGTTGAAAAACATATTGAAAAAGGAAAAATTACAGCTCGAGATAGGATTAATTTATTGAAAGATGAGAATACAAGATTTCTTGAATTCTCATGCTTGGGTGGTTATAAATTATATGATGATTACATACCTGCAGCAGGAATCATCACTGGTCTCATATACATTCATCAAAGATTATGTATTGTCATAGCAAATGACGCGACTGTAAAAGGCGGTACATATTATCCAATTACAGTAAAAAAACACCTTAGAGCGCAAGAAATTGCTTTCGAAAACAAACTACCTTGTATTTATCTAGTCGATAGTGGCGGTGCATTTCTTCCTAAACAAGATGAGGTATTTCCTGATAAAAATCATTTTGGAAGAATTTTCTATAATCAAGCTAGGATGAGCTCAAATGGTATTCCACAACTTTCTGCAGTTATGGGCTCATGCACCGCAGGGGGAGCTTATGTTCCTGCAATGAGTGACGAATGTATTATTGTAAATAAAACAGGTACAATTTTTTTAGGCGGGCCTCCATTAGTTAAAGCTGCAATTGGTGAAATTACAACAGCAGAGGAATTAGGCGGTGCAAAACTACATACTAAGATTAGTGGAGTAGCTGATCATTTTGCAAAAGATGATTCTCATGCAATAAAAATATTACGTGGAATAATAGACCATTTTCCAGAACACAATATTATTGAAAATAATACATATAAAAGACCATTACACGATATAAATGAAATTTATGGTATTTTATCTAGAACATTTCAAAAGCCATTTGATGTTCATGAAATAATTTCTCGTATCGTTGATGAATCAAATTTTGAAGAATTTAAAAAAGAATATGGAAAAACTTTAGTTACTGGATTTGCAAAAATAGGTGGATTCCCAATTGGAATTGTTGCGAATAATGGAGTCTTGATTAGTCAAACTTCTTTGAAAGGGGCTCATTTTATTGAGATTTGTTCCCAGCGAAAAATCCCCTTATTATTTCTTCAAAACATAACCGGCTTTATGGTTGGAAAAAATGCAGAGTCAAATGGTATCGCAAAAGATGGAGCAAAAATGGTGCAGGCTGTTGCGACAGCTAGTGTTCCTAAACTAACTGTAATAATTGGTGGTAGTTTTGGAGCTGGAAATTACGCAATGTGTGGAAGAGCATATCAACCAAGATTTTTATGGATGTGGCCAAATGCCAGAATATCAGTAATGGGTGGAAATCAGGCAGCTCATGTTATGGCTACTATAAAAGAAGATCAACTGTCAAAAAAGAATCAAACAATTTCAAATGAAGAGATTGAAGGCCTCAAGAAACCAATTATTGATAAATATGAAAAAGAGGGGAGTCCATACTACTCCAGTTCTCGTTTGTGGGATGATGGTATTATAAATCCCATCGATACTAGAGATATTCTTATAATGGCCTTAAAAGTTATACAAAATACAAATTCTTTAAATAAAGCTCCAGTATTTCGAATGTAAGTCATGTCTATATACATTACTAGGGACAAATTAATATTCCAAATATTGCTACTTATTGGAATGTTAACCTGGGGACTATCATGGACTAATGGTAAAGTTTTAGGCAATTATGATAATGTTAATGTCATAATTTCTTGGAGATTCTTTTTTGCATTTATAGCATTTTTGCCTTTTCTTATTTCGAGTGAACACCCATTAATTCCACCTAAAAAAAGTATTCCATTTATATTATTAAATTCAATTTTTATTATATCTTATAATTTATTCTATTTTTCAGGTACCAAAATTGGTTATGCATCGACTGGAGGTATTTTGGTTACTACATTGAATCCAATTCTAACTGCAATTTTTACAAGGATAATATTTAAAACTTATATAAAAAATACAGATTTAATTGGTTTAGGTATAGGCCTCGTTGGGAGTTGTATTTTAATTAAAATATGGTCACTCGATATAGATTTAATGCTAAAAACAGGTAATCTATTTTTCATATTTGCTTCTTTTTCTTGGGTTTGTGTTACAATAATTACGGCATTCTCGAAAGATTATATACACTTCATACCTTATACCTTTTGGAGCTTTTTTTCTGGATTTATATTTTCACTACTATTTTCTATTGATGAAGATTTATTTATTATTTACAGTTTTGATTATATTTTTTGGATTAACTTTATATTAATTTCTGTAGGAGCTATGGCATTTGGTCAAGGTATTTATTTCAAAGCAACATCAACTTTAGGGCCTAAAAAGGCGAGTTCTTATATATTAATTGTACCAATAGCTGCTGCTTTTTTTGCAATCTTAATTTTAGGAGAATCTATTGATATCTTTGTAATCTGTGGAGGGATTTTAAGCATTGTTGCGGTATTCATTTTAAATAATTATTAAACAGTATTATTTATATCTCTTTTTTAATTTTTTCTAACTGTTTTAAATAGTATTTATCATCTGGTTTAAATTTTATACATTTTTTTATTTCATTAAGTGCCAGATTATACTTTTTAAGCTTATATAAAATCTCAGCTTTTGTATCTATAAACATATATTTTTGTTTTTCATCTTCCACTTTTAAAATAGCATAATTTATTTTTTCTAATGCTATATCTAATTTTATTTCTAGTTCACTCATCCTCCAAGAGAAACTATTTAACATACGTAATGAAACATTATCATCATATTCAATTAACTTTAAAAAAATATCAGCTTCAAGCTTTTCTAATCCTCCCTTCTTACGAATAAAATACATAGCCTCTGAAAGAGCTGTTTGAATATTAGGACTTTCTGGATTTTCATCAACATATGTCAAAAGAAGATTATAATCTTGATTTTCTCTAGCATCATATAAATAGGAAAAAAATTCTGCAATACCGGATGAATCAACGTTTTCAACTAAAATAGCATCAATCATTTGTTTTGCAGATATAAAATCACCTTTTTCTTCATATTTTCTAGCTAATGTGAACATGGTATTAAAGCTACGTGGATCTAATTGAAACTTATTTAGTAAAGATTTTATAGTATTCTTTCCTCCTTTAATTCGCTTGAGTTGTTTTAAAAAATCAGGTGCTTTTTTGTAACCAACAATCCTATCTATTTCTGTTCCTTTATTATTTGTTATTACAACAGTAGGATAACCACGTATATTGTATCGCTTTGCGATTTCAGGACCATTCCCGCTCTCTGCATCAACCTTAATACTAATTAGATTATTGAAAGCATATTTTATTACATTATTATCACCAAATGTATCGGCATCCAGCCGGTCACACCAAGTTCACCAATCAGTCTCAAAGTCAATTAAAATTAATTTATCTGTTTCGATATTAAAGATTTGATTCAGATCTTCGTAAGGATACCAAGGATATTCAATTTTTTTACTACAATTACTAATTAAAAAAAAAGTAAAAAAGGAAAGAATAATCTTATTCATTATTAAAATGTGAATTTATTTTATTCAAAACTAATTTAGGTGCTCTAGTTGGTTTGCCATTTTTTTTCATAAATGCATGCCAGGTATACCCTTTTACAATTATCTCATTTGTACTATTTACTTTAATGATATAATTGATCTTTAATTTAGAAACTGGGATTTCATTGATTTGCGATATTATAACTAATTTATCTTCAAACTTAGCACTTGAAATATATTCACAATGTGCAAGAATCACCGGTAATGTTATTCCACTCTCTTCAATATCTGTGACTGTTAAACCTTTATTTTTTAACAGTTCCGTTCTTGCTTGTTCAAAAAATTCAAAATATCTAGAATAATAAACAATACCCATTTGATCAATATCTTTGTAATAAACCCTACAATAAAAATGATGTTCAATCATTATACTTCTTCAAAAAATCCTAGTTTATCGTATTTAGAAATACGATTTTGAAGAAAATCACTTTTATCTAGATTAGATAATTGTTCTAACTCTTCTATCAAAACTCTTTTTAAGGAATCACAGGATGCTTTAAAATCACGATGAGCTCCACCATTTGGTTCCTCTATAATCCTATCACATATTCCAAGCTCTAGGAGATCTTCAGGTGTAGGTTTTAGAGCTTCTGCTGCATCCTCAGCACGTTTTGCATCTCTAAAAAGGATAGAGGCACAACCTTCTGGGCTGATAACTGAGTACCATGTATTTTCCATCATCAACATTCTATCGCAAATACCTATTCCTAACGCACCTCCACTAGCACCTTCACCAATTACAACTGAAATAATTGGTACTTCAATACCTGACATTTCAATTAAATTATTCGCAATTGCCTCTCCTTGCCCTCTTTCTTCAGCTCCTAAACCAGGATAAGCTCCAATTGTATCTAGAAAGGATATAATAGGCAGATTAAATTTTTCCGCAATTTTCATGATTCTTATTGCCTTCCGGTACCCTTCTGGACGCATCATTCCAAAGTTCCTATACAAATTTTCCTTAGTATTACGTCCCTTCTGCTGCCCAATCCAGGCAATTTTTTGCCCACTAAAATGCCCAATACCAGCTATGACAGCAGGGTCATCCCTGAAATGTCTATCTCCATGTAATTCAATAAAGTCGCTTGAAAATATATCAATATAATCTTTTGAATATGGACGATTTGGATGTCTTGCTAGTTGAACTCTTTGCCATCTTGATAATTTAGAATATATATTTTTAATCAAATCGGTTCTTTTATTATATAGTTGATTTAAAATATTCTGATCAGGATTTTGAAGACTCTCCATCTCAAGAATTTCTATATCAATCTGTTCAAATGGTTTTTCAAATTCTAAATAATATTTTGACATAATTTATTTATAGTTCTTATCAAGTTTAATAAAAGCCAAAGCACCTATCACAATGGTAAATATAAAAATAATATTAGCATTTAAGATTGATAAATTTAGACATAAATAACCAATCATGCTCATCACAAGTGAAATACCATGAATAATTAAAACAGAATGATTTATTGGAATATTAAAATTAGATAAACGATGAAAAGTATGATCTCTAGAGGCCTTATAAATTTTCTTTTTTCTTTTAATTCTTGATAGAACAACTAAAACTAAATCAAAAAGTGGCATATAGAATATTAATATGGGTAAAAACCAAGATGAAGATTGAAAACCTTTAGATGGGTTATATATTATTGCTATAGCAGCTAATATAAACCCCAGGGTCTGAGCACCAGAATCTCCTAAAAATAATTTTGCAGGATGCGAATTGAAAAAATATATTCCAATACATATCCCAAGTAAAATTGAACAAAATAAAAATAATTCAACTTGTCCTGTGGTTAAAGAAATTATAAAAAAAAATAAAGTAGATACCCCACTTAATCCAATAGTTAATCCGTCAATACTATCAATGAAATTAAATGCATTTGTTATGGCTAATAACCAGAATATCGTAAAACTAATATTTAATAGATTTGCTATATCAGGTCCTAATGAAAAAAAGAATTCAGGAGAATTAAATAAATTTACTTGCACCCCATTATAAATTAATATAATTGACCCAAGAGCCTGACCAAGTAACTTTTGTAAAGGCTTTAAATGGAAATAGTCGTCCAAAATACCCAATCCAGCTATTAAAGAACTAGAGAGTATAATAGCAAAAATATTTGTATTTGACCATAAACCAGTAAATACCATCAAAATTAAAATAGTGTCGAAGAGCACTAATCCACCTGTTATGGGTGTTGGTTTATTATGTTTTTTATGGTCAGCTGTTTTGGGGTCATCCATAAGCTTAATTTTTGGTGCAATAATTAAACTTATCCAACATAAAATTGTAGATATCAAAATACTACAAAAGAGCATAAAAATACCACTATCAAAGTATTCAATATTTTGCATCTAAGATTTTATTAAAAACAGTATCTGAGAAAAAATTAATTTTACTAACATTATTATTTTATAAAAGATATTAAAAAATATAGAATAATTCCTTTGAAAATGTTTTTTATAATACAAATAATAAGATTTGTGCCATTCGAAAATAGCTTTCATTGGTACAGAATTTGATCCTCCAACTCCTCCTTTATGAATAATTTGGACACCAGGAAAATATAATACTTTCCAACCTTTATTTATTGCCCTCAGGCAATAGTCAGAATCCTCTTGATAAGCAAAATATCTTTCATCAAAATATCCAATATCATTTATTACTATTTTCTTAATTACCATGCAACTTCCAGAAACTCCATAAACTTCATTTTCTTTATTTTCATCTAAATGATTTAATTGATAGCCCGTAAAAATTTTATTATCTGGAAAAAGTTTAGATAAACCAAAAAAGTATGATAAGACAGCTTGAGGTTTTGCAAGCCCTCTCCTGCATGATTTTTGAAAAGTACCATCTTCGTTAATAACTTTAGGGCCAATAATTCCAATGTTTTTATTATTTTTTAACGCATTAACTAATTTAGCAATCGATTCTTTTTGAAGAATTGTATCTGGATTTAAAACTACTAAATAATCACCTTTAGCTTGAACAAGTCCTTTATTTATGGCTTTAGTATAGCCTTCATTCTTCTTATTTTGAATAATTTGATAATCTCTAAAAAGAGTTTTTACCATCAATTGAGAATTATCTGATGAATTATTATCTACTATTATAACCTCATAGGTTAGATCCTTAATAGATCCAGGGATAGACTTTAAACAATTAAAAAGAACATCTCTAGCATTTAGATTGACAATACAAAAAGAAATATTAATCAAACTTTAAAACCATTTAAAAAATTTTAAAACTCTTAATCTCCATACAACCCATATTGCTTCAAACATTATAGATTTAGACATTTTTGATTCACCGATTGTTCTATCAACAAATATAATTGGACATTCTTTTATTTTTGCATCCAAAATCCAAGCTCTGAAATTCATCTCTATTTGAAATGAATATCCTTGTGATTTGATAGTATCTAGATCTATTTTTTTTAGCAGATTAATTCTCCAAGCCTTAAAGCCTCCTGTTCCATCTTTTATTGGCATACCTGTAATTAACCTAGAATACAAATTTGCGCAATAGCTCAAGAGTAATCTTCTTATAGGCCAATTCACAACACTTACACCTTGAATATATCTACTGCCAATAACCAATTCACTCTTTCTTAAACCAGATAAAAGTTCTGGTATCTCCCTTGGATCATGAGAAAGATCTGCATCCATTTGAATGACAGTATTGTAATTTTTATTAATTGCCCATTTAAAACCAAAAATATAGGCTGTTCCTAAACCTGATTTTGACGGGCGTACTTCAAGATATAAGTTTTTATATTTTTTTTGAAGTTCTTGGATTTTTTTTGAAGTTCCGTCAGGAGAATTATCATCAATAACTAAGATATCAGACTCTTTTGAATTTAAAAATATTTGTTCTATCAATGATTCAATATTCTTTTTTTCATTATAAGTAGGAGTTATAATAAGGTTCTTCATTTTATACTCTTTAAGAAAATTTGGTCCAGGCAGTTATCAACTGATGGAGCTTTTATTTTTAATAAAGTTTCTAAATTTTCTTTTTTAAGTCCTCCTTTCAAAGGTCTTGGTGCAATTTGACCTAATTCTTTTGTAGATATTTTCTTTATTAAAGAACTATCTAGATTGAATTTTTTGGCAATTTTCAATGAAAATTCATATCTACTTAAATAACTATCATCACCCCAGTGAAATAAACCATGAATATTATTTGTGATACACAAATTTATTACTTTCGCAATAGACATTGTCCAAGTTGGATTATTGTACTGATCATCAACAATATTAATTTGTTTTCCACTTTTTAAATTTTCAATTATCCAATTTAAAAAGTTAAACTTATTGTTTGGAAAGGCATCATATAGAACATTCACTCTTAAAACTAAATTCTCTTCCCTTTTTAGTATTATCTTTTCTGATTCTAATTTTGTTTTTCCATAAATAGAAATCGGATTTACTTTATCTTCCTCAAAATATGGTCCATTTAAACCATCGAAAACATAATCCGTAGATAAATGTATTATTTTTCCATCGAATGAATCATAAATATTCTTTACACCATTAGTATTCACCTCTGCTGCTAAATTAGAATTTGACTCACAAAAATCTACATTTGTTAATGCGGCTAAATTGATAATTAGATCAGGCTTTATATAATTTACAAGACTTTTGACTTGAACTTTATCTAAAATATTTAAATGTAAACCTTTTTTATTTTTTGGAATATTAATACCTGTATTAAAAATATCATGATTTATATTAAGAATTTGATATAATGAAACTCCTAATTGGCCATAAGCTCCTGTGATTAATATACGCATTATAAGTTTGTAGAAAATGTTTTAATCATTAAATCTAATTTCCTCATATAAATGGATTTGTTATTTCCCGGGTGATGTATCAAATAATTGATATAATAAGTTTTATTACTAACTTTATCGTAAAATAAATAAGAACAAAAGGGACCACCTTTGGCATCTACTTTATTAATTGTCTCCCAAACTCCTTTTGCTCGCCATGCAATTGAGCCATTAAAAGGCATCTCATCAAGACTAAACTTATAGTTATTGAATCGAATATTTTTATAAAATTTTTCTGGCCAATCCCATATATATTGTCCTACATCTAAAGAATTCAATTCTGAAACTATATCACCATTAGAATAACTAATACCAATCCATTGAAAAGGCATCTCTTTTCCAATCCATACAAAGTTTGAATCTTTATTACTTTTAATTTTAATCCATCCCCAAGGAATTTTCATTTTCCAACCAAAATTGGTTTGTAAAGTATCCTCAAGATTTATGTTCCTATTTTCATGAGCTAAATAATACTTTTGCCTTAAGTTAAAATGCTCATTAAATATTCTTCTAAATGTATTTCTTTTTATTTTTATGTCTTTAAAAAGAGATGTTTCTGTATTTGCATTAATAACCATAAATAATTGTTTATTAGAATAAACATCTTTAGATAAGATTACAGGATTATTTTTTAGTGTACTATTATACTGTTTTTCTGGTAAAATTTTTTTTAATAATTTTCTCCCAGGATTAGCTAAATCCTGATTAACTGCAGCAACTATAATTTTAGATTGAGTTTTTAGATTATCATAAGTTTCAGGCGATGAAAATTTAAAATGGTAAAATGGTTCTGGTTCTGGGCAAAAAAGAGTATCATTAAAAATTTGATTTAAGTACTGGTTTACTATTTTCCTATCTATATCCGAACATATTACTCTTATTTCATTATCAGCGCCCAAAGCATCTCTTTTTATATTACAACTGTAAATAATTATGAAGAATAGGAAGTTTAGTTTTAGTTTTAGTTTTAGTTTTTTTTTATTCATAACTGAGTAAAATATAATGGGATTAAAATATTGACACCAATTTAAAATGGACCTTCCCATCTGTAGGGTTAAAGTTGCTTAGTGCATATTCAGCTTCAATTAAATATTTATTTGTGATCTGATAAAAACCAAATCCATATCCAACTTTCAATTTCTCTACACTATATAGACTATTTGATGAATAATCTGTGAAAAATTTTATCTGAGAGGCATTATTTATATTGTAACCTAATTCTAAACAAAAAATATTATATTGCTCTGAAAAAAATTGATTCTCATCGTATCCTCTTAGGGACTTTACCCCACCATAACTTTTATACCTACTTTTTGGTGTTTCTCCTTTTAAAGCAATAATTCCTTCAGATTTATATTTAAAATTAATTAAAATATTATTTTTAAATATTTTATATAAAAAGTATTCGTTTTTAAAATCAAAATAAGAAGTACTATTCTGAACTCCTACATTTATTTCATTTGAAAAAAGCGACCCATTAGTAGCTAAGAACCTTTTATTTCTATTATCTTTAGTGGTCTTTAATAAAAATGCTTGGAATGTATTCTTTTTATAATCATTCTGTTTTCCTTCATATGTAGGAGTTGTTGATCCAATTACATAACCTAATTCTAAATTATTAATTATTGGAAAAAATGATTTTAAAGAATATTCTTTTTTTTCATTTATGTACATACCATTAATAGTTTCAAAATTATATTTCCAATGAATACCTGTATTGTAACCAAATGGATGTGGGAATAAAATATCAAAATTTAATTTTTGAGATAATGAATCTATTTTTTTCCAATTAATTATAAATATCTCAGCTTGCTTTAAATAATTTTCAAGTTGCAGATTAAATTCTCCATTCAAATTCCAACTTTTTGAATTTTTATTTATTCCAAAAATAGCGGAGGCAGAGTTTGTAAATCTAGAAAAGAGATCTATCTCTAATGCAATCTTGTTTTTATTAAAAATTAACAAATTAGTATTTGGTGGATTATCTACAAAATAATATTTAGAGACCATTCTTCTTCCAATATCCTCAAAATTTGTATTTAAATGTTTTTTTTGGTAATTGAGAAGAATCTGATTATTTATTAATTCTGTCATTATATCATCATTTTTTAAAAAGACTGAATCAATCATCTTTTCTTCTGTTTTTTTTTTATACACAACGGTTTTAGGACTTAAAATAATTGAATCTATTTGATAATAGATATCAAAACCATTCTCAGTATCTAAATAAAAATTTAAAGTATCAGATATTAATTCTTTATCAAAAGATGATATCTCTATCTTACTGTCCTGACAAATTAATAGGTTGAAAAATACTAAATAACTAAAAATACGCACGAAGCTCGCCTTTAAAATTAAAAGAGTTATTATATCTATTATCATCCACGCCATTAATTGAAATAATGGAGGAAAAAGATTTAGTTATAAAATATTGAAATCTTGATTGAATAAATAAACTTTTTCCTAGGCCATAACCATTCGATGCCTCTGGAGGGATATAATTCAAATTATTATTTTCATTTACATATATCAGTTTAATTTGATTATCAAAGCTACCTCTTTTTATAAAAAAATATTTGCTTCTAATTGCAACCCCTCTTGAAATAGTTTCAAATTTTATATTTTGAAATTTGCCCTCATCAAAACCACCAAATATGCTTACATTAAAATCCATATATTTTTTATACCTATATTGCCATTCTAATTCATTCCACAAACTAGAAACTTTTCTTACAGGTTTATTTAAAAAATCTGCTTCATAAGATTGCTTTTTAATTGAAAATTCATTTTCAATTAATACCGCTTTTTGAACTTTTTTATTAAATGTAATTCCATAAACTGTTTTATTTCTTAATTCATTTCCTCTTGGGTCTAAACCAGACATTGTACAATCACTATTAATCCAAAATCTATAATTATTTTTAGAATTAAATATTAATTCAGATCTGAACTGAAAGTTTGCGAAAAGGATATCTTCGTTTTGAATACTCACCTTATAAAATTCAAATAATTGATTATAATTTCCTAAAAGATCTTGTCTCGTATTTATATGAAAAATAATGTTTGAAAATTTATTAAACCATGGCAGGTTATATCTTACATCCTGTGTTCCTTGAAATTTTGTATTCTTCTTTTTTTCTCCAGTATAAATATTATAAGAAATATAATCACCATTCGGATCAAGTATATACATATTAAAATTATTATCATATCTATACTCGCCGAGTCCAACACCTACTGAATCATATATAGTGGCAAGTTCCTCACTTTGGGATATTTCTTTTCTACCTTGAATACTTAAACTTAATCCTTTTTCATAATTCCCATATGCAATTTTATAATCAGCAAGTGAATAGTTTAAATTATCTTGTCCTATTACTTTATTTAATGATGTTTTTATTCTTTTTTTGAATAATAATTTATTATCCCAACCACTATTTGACTTATAGTTATAATTGATAGTTGATACAATATCTCCAGTTTTTTTTTCGAATTTATCGTTAATATATTCTTCATTAATACGATTTTCAATGCCAGAATTAATACTCCATTTAGAGGACGTTTTTTTAACTCCAACTGCAATTTTATTAAATCTTTTAAAAGAGCTCTCTTCTTCATTAAGAAAATTAATATAAGGAGTTATTCTTTGATTATTAACTTGAAATTGAGTGTTTAACCTATGAAATTGATTACTAGTTGAGTTTTTTACTTTTATAAAATTGAAAAAAGAGCCTTTTAATAAATTATAATTAATTTCAGAATTTAATTTTGTCCTTTTAAGAAATATAGCTTTATGTTTTAAAGTTGCAAATTCTAAAACAGAATTGCCGATAGAAAAATTATTTATTGATGATTTGATTGATCTTTCTTTAATACTTTGATTTATCGCACTATCTAAATTCCAAAACCTAGAACGCTGAATTTGATTTTCTCTTGATATTGGTGAATAGTCATCTCCAAGAATATTTTCAATATATTCTAATTTAAATCTATTATCTAAAACTTTAATTGAATCAATCCTAGCATGAAAATTATAAGCTCGACCAATTTTATAAGAATTAGCATCCTCTAAATTGTTATTAACTTTTGTCCCTTTTAATTGCCAACCTATATTAAAATATTTATTAATAGAATAATTTGTATTTACATATCCAAATTGTTTCTTTTTTGGAAATCTAAAAATATCATAAGGACTATAATAATCATTTCCTTTGATTTGATTGTCTGGATGCAAATAGGTGTAATATATTTGACCATCCTGTGATATTTCTCTTTTATATTCACCATTTGAATCATAATTAAAAACAACTGTATATCTTTCTAAATCATTATAATTCTTTAATGGATCAAAAATAAATATTGAATCTAAAAAAATATATTTACCATTTTCATCAAGTTCAAAAGTCTCAATTTTTAATTCATTTAAATTTTCACTAATTAAGCTTTCATTAAAATTATTAGGAATTATATCTTTATTATAAATATCAGATTCCTCATATAAACCAAATGATATTTCACCAGATCCAAACTTCTTATTTTTCACGCTTCCACCAATAAAACTTTTTTCATATTTGAAGTCAGAATATTCAAATTCAACATATATCCTTGAATCATCGTGAATTAAATTTTTTGGTGTAAAAAAAACTCTTCCCATTGAATAATCTATCGTATAATCATAATTTTCTCCCCTAATTAATTTTTTACCATCAATCCATATTTTCTCTGTACCTGATAAAATAATAATATCTTTACTACCATTGAGACTTATCAATTGATATGGCCCCTGATCTCCATCTCTTCCATAAAGTTCTAAAGATCTGAAAATACCTTTGGATCCAGAATAAACGGAAGAAATAGTTATATCATTCACATCAAAAGAACTCTGTAATCCTACAAGTTTTTTTTGAATATTAATTGATTCTAGAGAATCCTTAAAATAAATATCACCAGCATTTAAATTAAAATTAGGGTGATTAATATTTAAAAATACCCTATCTAATTCATCTAAGTCTTTGGTTGTCCCCTCAGGTTGTATTGAGATATCCTGATCAGATATTACACCACTAATCTTAATATCATCTCCTAATGTTCCATTGATTTGCATTTGAATACCTCCGGACAGATTTGAACCTCCATAAGGAGACATATTTATATTTCGAAAAAATGAACCTGATGAATAAAAATTATTTGTGTTATAAAAATATACTTTTTTATCTGTTATATTATTTTTATTAAGTTTAGAGGTATCACTTAAAGAAGGTAAACTTTTCCACCTTGGCCCTATTAAGTTAGGAATAATTCCTTTTAAATATTGATATTCTACAGTTACAATTTTTTTATCAATAGTGTCTGGAATTGTTATAAAAAGCTTAGATTTAGAAAAGTTGAAATTTTTAATTTCCACTTTTTTTTCTTTTATTCTTACATCTATTGTAGATTCAATTATAAATGATTTCGATAAATTTAAGACAGATAGCGTATCATTCAATATGAAGGTATCAATTGCTAGAGTACTTGTAGTTTGAGAAAATATTTTATAACAAACTAAAATAAATAAATTAATATATAAACATTTTCTAATAAACATCCATAAACAATATATGGTCTTTAGTTAAAACAGCTAAAGATTGGTTAATATTTTTTATATCTATAATTGTATTATAACCAAGATCAATATAATATTTAGTTTTATCACCAAGTTTGAAAGCATTACCATGATTATTAAAAATTAGCCAATCAGAACTGTATGAAATTAAATATTTACTATCAATTAACTGATTTGAGTATGTATTTTTTTTCATACCATTTTGATTAAAAATAGTTAGTTTCCCATCACAACTTAATATTCCTATATCACCATTCTCATTTATATTTAAGTCATTTAAACAAAGATTAGTACCAAATTCTTTAAAAAAGTTAATAAATAAGCTTTCATCCAGAGAACCATTTGAAAATAAAAATAGTCCATTAAATGATTTTGAATACATAATTATATCACCCCACGGAAAAACAGCGGCTTTATTGGGATATATATTTTTTTCTAATTTGATAGATTGAATATGATTGAGATTAAAATCTAAGTGTATAAGTGTATTTTCTAACCTATCTAGAACTTTAACCCCATCATGAAAACTATCCATCCAAATATAATCTCCATATATAAATTCGTTATTTACCAACCCACCAGAAAACTTAATTTTATTTTGCTCACTGATTTCAATTATTATTCTTTTAGATTTATCTAATATTAAAATTCCATTAGCGAAAGATCCTGTAAAACTACTTGCTTTAAAATCATATTTTTTAACAGTTTTTGGGATAAGCTTCGATTCAATAATCTTAATTTTTTTCTCAGAAAATATTAAATTATTGAAAAGGATAAATAAGTATATGAATCTATGTTTTATCAGATTCCTCTAATTTTATCGGTTGAATAATAAAATATATTCCAATTAAAACCATTAAAGCGGATAAAATTTGTGCACCAGAGAATAGATCAAATAAATATTTCTCATTTGTTCTCAAAAATTCAATGATAAATCTTTCAGAGCCTGCTAAAATCAAATATGTGAAAAATAAAGATCCTTGATGCTTTATTTTTGTTCTACTTTTCCATAAAAATATAAAAATAAGGGTACAAATAAAAGTTTCATATATTTGTGTTGGATGAACGGATAATAAACCTGGTGAAAAATTAGAAAGATCAATCCAAGGGTACCTATACTCAAAAACGTCATATGTCGTCGGCGGGAGTCCATTTGGAAAGGAAATACCCCATGGTAAATTTGTTGGAATACCGTAATCATCTCCTACTAGAAAACATCCAATTCGCCCTATTGCATAACCTAAAATAATTAAAGGTGCTAAAATATCAGCAAACAGTAACCATGGTAAATTATATTTATTAAGTATCATAGATACTGCGATCACTGCTCCAATAAGGCCACCAATAAAAACTAATCCAGCTCCACTAAAAATCATTCCAAAAGGATCTGAAGATGATAACAAGTCGTCTAAGTTCTCTAAGATATAGTAAGTCTTTGCACCCAAGATTCCTCCCAAAGCAGACCAAAAAATAATATCTGATGCTAATTTCTCTTTATAGCCAAATCTTTTAAAGTCATAATTCAAAAGGAAATAACAAGTATAAAAAGCAACTACTAGCATTAATCCAAAAGAATAAATTGCCAATTTAAATTTAAAGCCTAAAATATTTACTATTCCAAAATCAAAAATTATAGGATACATCTTATTATAAATTCCTCACATAAAGCTTTTAACTGAAGGCTTTAAATTACATTATCTGTAATTATATCAAAAATAATCATTCCGTAGTTATTTTTGTTAATATTATCAAATCATAAATTGAATGAGACCATGCTGTTATACCAAACCCTCTTAATAAATATAAAATACCTAAAAATACACCTGCCAAAAATCTCACCATAAATATTTTGAATGAAAAAAAATCTCCAAATTCACCAATAAAATGGAACGCAGAAAAAATACCTGCAGAGATAATGATTGCTATGATACTTACATTATTTTTACTCCATTTAAAAATCATGGTTAAAATTGAAGACATAATAAAAACCAAAACAACACGAAAAAGAAATTCTTCATATATACCCGCACCAATTGCAAGTGTAATTTGCTGTATTAAAAGCTCACCATTTGGGTTCATTAACAAAATATTCATGTTGGACATTAGAACAAATAAAACATATGACCAAAAAAAGCTTTCCAAGGTCATTATAAAAAAATAATTACCAACAATTACTGATTCTTTCCATTTCTTTTTTTGAAGAATAAAAGAAATTATAAAAACTATAAAAAAAAGACCACCCAACCAGTATAATCCAATTATCCCAAACCTAGATAAGGCTTGACGCATCAGAGCATCTGCACCATTTCTAATGACAGCCAAGTCATCTTGAGATGTGAAAAGAATACCTATTTCATAAAATACAAAATACGGTAGGGTAAAAAGAAAGCTGTATAATGGTGTTTTTGAAAATTTCCAATAATTTATTAATTGAATCAATCGTTTTGTACCTGTAAAACAGCTAATAATGCTTCTTGAGGAACTTCTACTTTCCCTATCATTTTCATCCTTTTTTTACCTTTCTTTTGTTTCTCCCATAATTTTCTTTTTCTTGAAATATCTCCACCGTAACATTTTGCAGTAACATTTTTCTTAAGCGCTTTAACTGTTGATCTTGCTATAATTCGTCTATTAAGAGAAGCTTGAATCGCAACTTCAAACATTTGCCGTGGAATTAACTCTTTAAGTTTACTACATAAAGCAACGCCTCTATGATATGCATCATCTGAGTGGCAGATAATTGATAAAGCATCTACAGGTTCATCATGAATTAAAATATCTAATTTTTGAAGACTGGCTTCCTTAAATTTTTTGAATTCATAATCAAATGAGGCATAACCACTTGATAAGGATTTTAACCTATCATAAAAATCAAAAATGATTTCACCTAAAGGTAAATCATAGTGCACTGAAGCTTTTTCTGGAGACAAGTAGTTAGTGGTTTTGTAAATACCTCTTTTCTTTTGACACAAAGTCATTACACCTCCAAGATATTCTTTTGGAGTTATTATCTCAGCTCGCACAATTGGCTCTAAAATATTCTCTATTGCACCAGAACCAGGCATTTTAGCTGGTGTATCAACACTTATAGTTTCTCCACTGCGTGTGTTGATTTTATAGACAACATTTGGAGTTGTTGTAACAAGATCTAAATTGAATTCACGTTCCAATCTTTCTTGAATAATCTCCATATGAAGAAGGCCTAAAAACCCACATCGAAACCCAAAACCAAGAGCCTCACTTGTTTCTGGAGTAAAATCCAATGAGGCATCATTTAATTTAAGCTTTTCGAGCGCCCGGCGTAATTGATCATAATCGTCTGAATCTGCTGGATATAATCCTGAGAAAACCATAGCTTTAATTTTTTTGTATCCAGGCAATCTTTCCTTAGCTTCATTTTTCTTTGTTGTTATGGTATCACCTGGTTCGATGTGACTCATGTCTCTAATACTTGCTACAATATAGCCAACCTCTCCAGATTTGAGTTCATTAGTTTTTACTTTATCAAGAATAAAATGCCCCGTCTCGATTATTTCATATTCTCTATCATGTGAAAAAAACTTTATAGACATCCCAGGTTTCAATATACCATCAAAGATTCTTACATAAGGTATGGCTCCTTTATAATTATCATACATAGAATCAAAGATTAATGCCCTCGTTTTATTTTTTGAATTATCTGGAGGTGGTTTAATTCTATTTATAATAGAATCAAAAATTTCCTTTATACCTATTCCACTTTTTGCACTAGCTTGAATTATTTCTGATTCATCACACCCAATGAGCTCAACAATTTGATTTTGAACCTCTTCAACCATTGCTGATTTTAAATCAACTTTGTTAATTATAGGTATTACTGTTAAGTTATTCTCAATAGCCAAATAAGTATTAGAGACAGTTTGTGCTTCTACTCCTTGTGCTGCATCAACCAATAAAAGTACGCCTTCACAAGCTGCAAGGGACCTTGAAACTTCATAACTAAAATCAACATGACCAGGTGTATCAATTAAATTCAAGACATAAATATCACCATCTGAATGTTTATATTCCATTCTTATTGGATGACTTTTGATGGTTATACCGCGCTCTCTTTCAAGATCCATACTATCTAACACTTGATTTTTCATTTCTTTTTGAGTTAAAGTATTTGTCTCTTCTAACAATCTATCTGCTAATGTTGATTTTCCATGGTCAATATGTGCAATAATGCAAAAATTTCTAATATTTTTAGTATTCATCTAATCTAATTTGTGTTTTCCAAATATAAGAAGTCAGATAATAGTTATTTACTATAAACACTATTATATCTTTGTTGAGATCTTAGTAATCTAGAATTTGCTTTTTTCTTATCACCATCTTGGTGAAGGGAAACAATTCTTAGTGCTTCCATAATAGGAATATTTGTGTTATCTGAATTAGTGTAAAAAGCATCTAAATGCATCGAGATAATTTGAATATTATACCCTACTTCCTCTGAAAGATATTCATTTATTATATCATAGTATCTTTCAATATAATAGGGCTCAACCCAATTATCATTATGCATATACTGTTTTTTTACTTCCGATTTGTGATGTGCTTTTAACTTTGAGATTGCTCCAAATGCACCATTAATAAATGCTATTTTTTCATTTTCATTATAGCTTGACCAAAATTGTGCAGGAGATTTATCTTTTGAAAACAAGCTAGACATAAAAAAAATTATTACATATTTAAAAAACATATTTTTCTATCCTTTGAAATGATTTACGATAGGTATCCTTCTACCTAAGCCAAATGCTTTTTTGGATATTTTAAATCCAATGGGCGATTGCCTTCTTTTGAATTCCATAGACTTGATTCTATTGTAAATAAACGTTACCAAATCTTTATCAAATCCATCTTCTATTAATTCTTTCGGAGATTTATGTTTTTCTATAAGTTCATCTACCATAGGACTTACTATATTATAATCAAAAGGATCTACTTGATTATACGCTAATTCTGCGGATGGTGGCTTGTTAATTATATTCTCAGGAATAAGATCTGGATAATTTTGATTAATCCATTTTGCTAATTTATAGACTTGCATTTTACTCAAATCAGAAATTACTGATAAACCTCCACTCATATCACCATAAAGGGTACAATAACCTAATGCCAATTCAGTTTTATTTCCTGTAGATAATAATAACCAGTTAAATTTATTTGATAATGCCATCAAAATATTGCCCCTTACTCTAGCCTGAATATTTTCCTCAGTTACATCAATCTTAGTACCAATAAAGTGAGGCTTAAGGCTACTTCCAATAACATTAACTACATCATTAATTTTTATAACTCTATGATCTACATTTAAATTTTTTGATAATTTAATTGCATCATCTAAACTGTGCTTAGATGAGTATTTTGATGGCAGAGAGATAGTATGTACTTTTGATGATGAAAGAGCTTCGGATGCTATGCATGCTACAACAGCACTGTCTATTCCACCAGAAAGCCCTAATACAGCTTCATTATGACCTGTTTTTTTAAAATAATCTCTTATCCCTAAACTCAATGCTTTAAAAAACTGTTCTTCTTCAGGTTCGCTTATAAATTGAGTTTTTTTCTGTTTTCCTTTAAAATCAACGAGGATTATGTCCTCTTTGAATGATTTACCATTTGCTACTAATTCAGAATTTTGATTAAACGCTAATGAAGAACCATCAAAAATTAATTCATCCTGACCTCCAACCATATTACAGTAAATAAAAGGTTTATTAAATTTGTCAACTTTTTGTTTAATTAAATTAATTCTTTCATTTATTTTATTTTTACTAAATGGAGACGACGAAATATTAATAAATAAGTCAGCTCCAGAGTTATGTTGTACCTCAGTAACTTTATAGTCGTAGTCAGTATCCCATAAATCTTCGCAAATTTGAAGTCCTATTTTTATTATTTTATTTTCGATTGGTATTTTTACTATTTCATTATTTACTCCTTTGTTGAAATACCTAGTTTCATCAAATACATCATATGAAGGTAATAGAGTTTTATCATAAATACTTTGAACTGAACCATTGTAACAGACTGCAGCTGAATTATACAAATCACCATTATCACCAAGTCTTACAAACCCAAAAATTATTGGAGTTGTTGATTTTCTACTAATTTTTTCAGCACATTCAATATTAAATTTTACAAAATCGTTATCAAACAAAAGATCTTGAGGAGGATAACCTGTAATTGATAGCTCTGGAAATACAATGATATTAGGATTTAAGTCTAATAAGCTAAAGTAATTATGTAATATTTTATCAGTATTTTCTTTACAGCCTCCAACCAGTGAATTAATCTGACATATAGCAATTTTCATTAATTTATTTCCATAAAATATATTATGGCTCTAGCCGGCTCATAGTTCGAGGGAATGGAATAGTTTCTCTAATATGTTTTGTTCCACAAATCCAAGCGACGGTACGCTCCAAACCTAAGCCAAAACCAGAGTGAGGAACAGAGCCATATTTTCTTAAATCTAAGTACCATTTAAATGGCTCAAGTGGTAAATCATGATGTCTAATTCTTTTAGTAAGAATTTCAATATTATCTTCTCGCTGACCACCACCTATAATTTCACCATATCCTTCCGGTGCTATCATATCAACACCAAGAGCTAAATTCTTATTTATTTCATCTCTTTTCATATAAAATGCTTTTATATCCGCAGGCCAACTGTGGATAAGAATTGGTTTTTCGAATTGCTTACTTAGAATTGTTTCATCAGAAGCACCAAAATCATTTCCATGCTCAAATTCAGAACCATTATCATGAAGAATTTTAACAGCTTCATCATAAGTTAATCTAGGGAAAGGACCTTTAATATTTTGTAGCTTCGTAATATCTCTTTCTAGCGTATCTAGTTCTTTATATGAAGTAGTTAAAACTTGGCTAACTATGTATGCTACCAATTTTTCAGCCCACTTCATGTTTTCATCAAGATCAACGAAAGCCATTTCAGGTTCAACCATCCAAAACTCTGTAAGGTGTCTTCTCGTTTTAGATTTTTCAGCACGAAATGTTGGTCCAAAACAATAAGTTTTTCCAAAGGCAGTAGCACCAGCTTCTTGGTATAATTGTCCACTTTGTGTTAAATAAGCAGAACGTTCAAAGTAATCAACTTCAAACAAAGTTGTTGTTCCCTCAACTGCATTTGCTGTAAATATTGGAGAATCAATTAAAGTAAAATCATTTGAATCAAAAAAGTCTCTTATTGCTTTTACTACTTGATGTCTAATCCTCATTATTGCATTTTGCCTTTTTGACCTTAACCAGAGATGCCTATTTGACATTAAAAAATCAGCACCATGTTCTTTTGGTGAAATTGGAAATTCCTCAGTAACATGGTTAACGATAATAATCTCTTTAATAGCAAGTTCGAACCCTCCTATAGACCTTGGTTCTTTTTTTACAATTCCATTTAAAATAACAGAATCTTCTTGATTTAATTTTTGTTCTAGTTGGAAAGCTTCATCACTTGCTTCTCCTTTTACCACTACACCTTGAAGCAAACCAGTACCATCACGGAGAATAATAAACCAAATTTTTCCAATACTTCGAGTGTTGTAGACCCAACCTCTTAATTCTACTTCTTTTCCATCATAGTCTGATAAGTCTTTAATTTTTACTGTATTCATTTTTTTAATAATTCCTTTACCATGTTGTCATTATATCATTCAGTATATCTTCAGAAATTTTGCTCATGGCAACTCTTGTTGCAAATGCTCTTGGCTCACCAAATTCATCGTCATCTTGGTCATCAATTTTTCCATCAAAATCATTATCAATTCCATCTGTACCTATGTCACCAGAAATACCATAAGCTCCATAACCAGAATAATTTGATTCAAGTATATTTTTATCATTTTTTAAGTCATACCATTCAATCTGTACATCTATTTTGTATCTGTATTCTGATATAGATTCTTCTTTATTAAAGGTGTAAGGTCCATTTGAAATACTTTTTATCTTACCTTTTAATATCGAATTGCAATTTTGATCATTTTCAATTCTTAAAACACCTGATTCATTGAACTCTTCTATAATAAAGTCAGTGATATTTTCAGCTAAATCAAATTCTGATGTTTGGTTTTCAAATAACGGTATATGAATAGATTTGATATGAGTTGGTATTGATCCTGATAATGAATAGTATGAGCAAGATAAAGATACAAATATAAAATTCATGTAAACTAAAAATTTCATTTTTACTTCTTTTTATTAATCTTTGGTTCCAAGCCAAACTCTTCTATTTTTCTATATAAAGTTCTTTCACTCATTCCTAAGGATCGTGCTGTTTTCCTTCTATTATTATTGAAAAAACTTAAAGTTCTAGTTATTGCTTCTTTTTCAAGATCTTTAATTGAAATATCTCCAATAGCATCATCTCTTATAAGCTTAAAACCCTCCTCTATTATTTCCATAGATTTCTGAGGTAATTCAATACTTTTATCAATTGATTCTATTTTATTAGGAACATTCGTATTAACTGAGCCTGACATTATTAATTTCTGAATTATTTCAGTATCCTGTTTTAAAAGAAATAATTGCCTGAGCATTAAATCAATCTCGGCTTTATTCGTGTCATTATCTACAACTATTGGTAATTCATTATTTACCTGGGGTTTTGAATAAATATCATTCATGGACTTATTCACCATATCTGATGTAATCCTTTCACCTTTCTCAATGACAAGTATTTTTTCCACAAAGTGTTTCAATTCTCTAATATTACCTGGCCAATCATATTGCTTCATTGTTCTTATTGCATCAGGCACAAATCCCCTATACCGAATATCATTTGATCGTGTAAATTCAAGTGCAAACCTTTCAACAAACAATCCTAAGTCCTCAAGTCTATTTCGAAGTGCTGGAAGGTGTATATTTACGGTATTCAACCTGTAATAAAGATCTTCTCTAAATTGTTTTTTTTCAACCAAAGCTTTTAAATTTTTATTAGTTGCCGCTATAATACGAACATCTGTTTTCCTAGTTTTTGCTTCTCCTACTCTCATAAACTCGCCACTCTCTAGAACTCTAAGTAATTTGACTTGAGTCTCTAAAGGAGTTTCACCAATTTCATCAAGAAAAATAGTTCCTAAATCTGCTTCTTCAAAATAGCCTTTCCTGTCAACATTAGCTCCTGTGAAAGAACCTTTCTTATGCCCAAATAATTCAGATTCGATGATTCCCTCAGGTATAGCTCCACAGTTTACAATTACAAGAGATGAATTTGATCTTTTACTATTTTTATGTACAGCTTTTGCTATTACTTCTTTCCCTGTGCCTGACTCTCCTGTAATTAAAACAGATATATCAACATTTGATATTTGGCTAATCATTTCAAGAACTTGCTTAATACCATTTGAATTTCCAACTATCCCAGAGCGCTTTTGGAGTATATGTATATAATTCATGAAATTATTCCAAAATTAAATTTATAAAACTCAAAAAAATATTTCTCAAGATTGTAACTGTAAACCTATTTTTTATCAATTGCTGTGTGTAATTCTTTTTCAATTTTCTTTATTTCATCTCGAATATTTGCAGCTTTTTCAAATTTTAAGTTCTCTGCAGCATTGTGCATCGCTTTTTTTAATTCAATTAATATATTTTCTTTATCTTCAATTAGCATATCTTTTAAATTATACTCAAAAATTGATTCATCGGTATTAACATCATTTGATCCAGCAACAGATGTTGAATCAAGAATTTCATCTAAAGATTTATATACAGTTTTTGGAATAATATTATTTTGTAAATTAAAATCCTGCTGAATTTTTCTTCTCTTGTTAGTTGTTTTTACTAAATGATTAATAGCATCTGTTTTTTTATCTGCATATAGAATAACAAGACCTTCTAAATTTCTTGCAGCTCTTCCAGCTGTTTGCAACAAAGAACTTTTCGACCTTAGAAACCCTTCTTTATCTGCATCCAAAACAGCAACTAAACTCACCTCTGGTAAATCCAAGCCTTCTCGAAGTAAATTAATTCCCACCAAAACATCAAATTCTCCTAACCTCAAATCTCTTAAAATTTGCACCCTCTCAACAGTGCCAATATCTGAATGTAAATATTTTACTTTTATATTAAGACCTGATAAATATTCTGTTAAATCCTCAGACATCTTTTTCGTTAATGTGGTAATAAGAATACGCTCTTTTCGTTTTACCCTATATCTAATTTCGCCAACTAAATCGTCAATTTGCCCTAATGATGGACGGATATCCACCTTTGGATCAAGTAAGCCTGTTGGCCTTATAATTTGTTCGACGATTACTCCTTTAGAAAACTCTAATTCTCTATCTGATGGTGTAGCTGATGTGAAAATAACTTGATTCTGAGAGTCATGGAACTCATTATATTTTAGTGGCCTATTATCTAATGCACTTGGTAATCTAAACCCATGTTCAACTAAAGTTGTTTTTCTTGCCCTATCACCATTATACATGCCTTGTATTTGAGGTAATGTAACATGAGATTCATCCAAAATAGTTAAGAAGTCATCTGGGAAAAAGTCGATCAATGTATTTGGCTTTTCACCTTCTTTTCTTCCAGCAAATAAACGCGAATAATTTTCTATTCCAGAACAATAACCCAGCTCTATCATCATCTCAATATCAAAATATGTTCTCTGCTCCAATCTTTGAGCCTCTAAAAGTTTATTATGCTCTCTTAAAAACTTTAATCTATCATTAAGTTCTACTTTAATTTTCTCTATAACTGCTAAAGTTGTTTCCTTATCTGTTACAAAATGTTTGGCAGGGAAGATTACGATTTTTTCAAGTTTTTCTTTTTCTTCTCCAGTTATTGGATCAAAACGAGATACGTATTCAACCTCATTTCCGAACAACTCAATTCTTATGCATAAATCTTCATATGCCGGGAATATATCTATAACATCTCCTCTTACTCTGATATTTCCTCTTTCAAGAACCTTATCATTCCTTGAATAATGGATATTTACAAGGCTCAAAATAAATGATCTTCTATTAAGGTTTTGACCCTTAGAAATTTTCACTGTCCCTTTTTTGTATTCTTCAGGAGAACCTATACCATAGATACAAGAGACTGAGCTTACAACAATCACATCATTTCGAGCCATTAAAGAGCTGGTTGCTTTAAGCCTCAACTTATCAATTTCTTCATTAACAGAGGAATCTTTTTCTATGAAAGTATCCGTTACAGGTAGATAGGCTTCTGGTTGGTAGTAATCATAATAAGAAATAAAAAATTCTACAGCATTGTTTGGAAATAATTGCTTGAATTCACCATATAATTGAGCAGCAAGTGTTTTATTATGAGACATTATGAGGGTGGGCTTTTGAACTTGCTCAATGACATTTGCCATTGTAAAAGTTTTTCCAGAACCTGTAACACCCATTAAAGTTTGATATTTTTCATTGTTGTTAATACCTAATACCAATTCATTAATTGCTGCTGGTTGGTCTCCTTCAGGGTTAAAGCTTGAGGTGATTTTTAAGTCTGCCATAATGTCTAAAATTACATGTATTCAGTTTCAGAATCCAGTTAGATAGTGATATAAAATATTATACATTAGTAGTTTTTTTTGACAGATTAATTATTTCAGAACAGAGACTAATCGGGATACCTGTTTTTTGATGAATATCTAGTTTATTTAACTTCCGTAATTCCTTTGGGCCATCATATGTTTGCATTAATAGTTTTATTCTTTTTTTACCGAGGCCTTTAATACTAGAAAAAATAGAGTTAATTATCGTTTTATTTCTTTTTTCTCTCTGAAAAGTTATTGCGAACCTATGTGCCTCATCTCTTATTCTCCTTAATAGTATCAAGCCTGAACTTTGTTTATTAATCGATTGGGGATCTGAATAACCTGGCAAAAACACTTCCTCCAATCGTTTAGCAAGACCAATAATGGGAATAAAGTTAAGATTTAAACTTTTCAGTACTTCAACTGAGGTATTTAATTGGCCCTTACCACCATCAATCAATATTAAATCGGGTAATTTTTTATTTTCTTTTTTTAGCCTTTTATATCTTCTAGAAACGACTTCATTCATCGATGCGAAATCATCAATCTTATTAACATTTTTAATATTATATTTTCGATATTCATTTTTTTTCGGTTTTGCATCAACAAAACATACCATTGAAGCTACAGTATTTGTTCCTCCCAAGTGAGATACATCGAAAGCTTCTATTCTTCTTGGAGCTACGCTTAAATTTAAATCTTCTTGTAATTGTTGTAATATTTTTGGTACGAGGTCTTTTCTCTTTTCTTTATTTATTTTCCATTCACCAAGTAAAAGTTTAGCATTTTGCAATGTAATTCTAATTTCTTTTGCTTTTTCACCCTTTTTAGGATAAATAAATCTAACAGGACCTTTTCTTTTTTTCTTTAACAATTCTAAAAGGCCTTTTTCATTTTCTGGATTATTTTGAAGTGATAATTCTCTAGGAATAAAGTCGCTATCAAAATAAAACCTTGTAATTATATTTTTTAAGTTTGTACCCTCACTGGCATCTAACTTACTGATTGATAATTTATCTCTACTAAAAATTCTACCATTTCTAATCCTTAAAATAACTGCGATACCGAAATCATCCTCTTTTGAAAGAGCAATTACATCACGCTCAATAAAATCTGTCGCAACTAATCTTTGTTTATTTTTAAATTCGGTTATCGACTCCAGTTGATCTCTATAAATTGTAGCATCTTCATAATTTTGATGATCGGATGCCTTCTTCATCAACTTCAATATATGACCTTCAGTTGGTTTAGTTTTTCCCTTCATAAAATCTTCAATCCTACTTATCATCTGCGAATAATTTCTTTTACTAACTAGGCCTTCGCAGGGCCCTTCACACTTTTTAATATGATAATCAAGACAGACAGATATTTTTTTTTCTTCGATTACTTTGTGATCAATAAAATATGTACAACTTCTAATGGGAAATACCCTATTAAGAGCTTTAAGTGTTTTTCTTAAATGCCTAACATCAGTAAATGGTCCAAAATATTTTGATCCATCTTTAACTACTTCCCTAGTCAAAAATACTTGAGGATATGGTTCATTCGTAATTCTAATAAAAGGATAACTTTTATCATCTCTTAAATCAATATTATACTTGGGTTTATGTCTTTTAATTAAATTTGCTTCAGTCATTAATGCTTCAACCTCACTTCTAACAATTATCCATTCTATATTCACTACGTGTCTGAGCATAGTAGTGTTTTTTGGAGACAGCGAAGCTTTATTTTGAAAATAAGACCTAACACGATTTTTTAAATTTTTTGCCTTTCCAATGTAAATAATTTGATTATCATTGTTATAAAAAGTATAAACACCAGGATTTCTAGGAAGTTGTAATAGTTTGGTTTTAATTGATTCTTGAATATCCATATATAGAATCTAATTATATCACCCTAAATAAATCTTTAAAGAAAAAACTAAAATAAAAAATATGTTTGTCAATTCTTATTTTAATTAGTTAATAATAAATATAAATTAGTAGGCTTTAAATATTACTTTAAATAAATTGTAATTAATAAACATAACTATAAAAATTAAACAATGTGTAGATCTAAATATTTCAAAAGCTTAGCTTTAATTTCAGTTTTTTCTTTTTTAGTCGGACAAAATACTTCCAATGATAAAAAAAGAAAAGTTTACAGAACCCAATCTGGATCAATTATAGAAGCACCTAAACCACTTTTAGATAGGGTAATTAAAAAGACTAAATCAACTGTAAAGTCAAAAAAAGAAGATAAAAAAGCAAAAGCATTGGCACGCACGAAGATTGTTGAGACAACATATAGAAATGAATTAGATAGCTTAAAATCATCAGTCTCAGCTCTTCTAAAAGAATCTAAGTTGTTAAAAGAAAATTATGAACAAAAATTAGCTGAAAAACTCACTGACACCATATTTGTATACACAACATTATATGATACAACTAGATCACTAGATACTACATATATATATACAAATGCAACGACTACTGTTTATGATACAACTGTAGTCATTGATAGTATATACATAAATAACTATGATACTACCACGATTGTTCAGGCTTCATATGATACTGTCTATGTAATGGATACGACGGTTGTTGTAAATTATGATACAACTATTATGAGAGACACCATATGGGCATTTGCTTATGATACTACAACTATTTACGATACAACTTGGGTATATGCGCATGATACAACAGTCATTAGGGATTCAATTTGGTTATTTGCAGTTGACTCCGTAAAGTCTTTTGATACTCTTGTAGTTTCAAATAATGATACGGTTACTATCCATACCTATTCAAGTAGGTTTCCTGAAAATTTTTCGCCAGATATGATAAGTGAGAATCAAAGTGCATTCCCAAAATATAAAACATTAGCCGACGCATTAAGAGCCCGGGATACAGGAGATAAATCTGCTCAAGGTTGGATAAATCAAGCTCTAAATGCAGCAGGCGGAGACTGGAATAAAGCTGAAAAAGAATATAAAAAGTTACAAGAAGTCTACTCAACAGCTATGGTAAGAGCAATAACAAGAACTCCTAAAAACCAAAATTTTATTGGTCCTGATTTAAAATACAAAACTGTAATATTTGATACCTTAAAAATTTTGACATTTGATACTACACTTATTCAAGATACAGTCAAAAATTTAGTTAAACAGACTTATGTAAAATATGATACATCTATTGTGGATAAGAGAAGAGAAGTTATTGCTAACACCACCCCTCCAGGTCATGAACTCATTATTAAATATCACAGGAATGGTAGAGTTAAAGAAAGAGGGCTAATGAAAAGTAATAAAAGAAATGGCGAATGGATCCAGTATGATTTTAAGGGCATACCTCTCAGAAAATCAGTTTATGATATGGGAAGAATGACTCAAGATGAGTTAATTGTGACATCTGAAGAAAATAATCAATCAAATCCTATGAAAAATGAATCTGATGATATAAAAAAGAAAAATAAGAAAAATAAATCCAAAGCAAAGAAAGCAAGTAACATTTTTAAATTACCTAAATTTGGAAAAGATTAAACTTTCTGAGCTAATTCTACCAATACACCTCCAGTAGAAGATGGGTGTAGGAAGATTATTTTATAACCCTCCGCTCCAATATTATAACTAGATCCAATAATATTAATATTTTTTGATTTAAGCTCTAATATAGCTTCCTCAATATCTTCAATTTCAAAACACACATGGTGTAGGCCAGGGCCATTCTTTTTTAAAAATTTAGATATAGGGCTATTAGGTGATTTTTCCTTAATAAGTTCAATCCTACTATTTTTTATTTTATATATATCGGCTATAACTCCTTGGTTGGGAATTTCTTCTTGTTTTTTGAATTCTAGTCCCATTATGTCTTTCCAAAAGTTAGAACCCTTTTTAAGACTTTCAACAGCGATCGCTATATGTTCAATGCTCAGTATTTTCATTTTAATAATTCTTTATATTTATTCTTTAACACAGCTCCAATTCCAGGGTTCAAACTTCCTTTCAAAACCCCATTTTCAACTATTACCCCCTTAAAAGGGTCGTTTTCTATTAAAAGATTTCCATCTAAGTCAAGAAAATCTGCCTCCCCAGAAATTTGATACATTGCAGATATTGCTGCAGAAGTTTCTATCATACACCCCAACATAATTTTCATATTATAATCTTTTGCTATTTTTATCATATCTATAGCTTCAAAAAGAGAACCACATTTCATTAATTTAATATTTACACCATCAAATGCGGTATGTATTTTTAATATATCAAATTTATTACAACTATTTTCATCAGCAATTATATCAATTGATGATTCATTTTTTAATAGTTTTGTATTTTCAACCTCATGAGCAGGAAAAGGTTGTTCAATTAATTCAATATTATAATCTTCCAGCCACCTACAAAGATCTAACCCCTCTTCAAAAGTCCATCCTTCGTTTGCATCAACTCTAATTTTTTTATCTGTATACTTTCTTATTTCTCTAATTATATTTTTATCTTGGCCTTTGGTTCCCAACTTAACTTTTAATATTTTAAAAGCTTTAGCATCTTGAATTTTGTTTTTAATTTGACTGATTTTACCAATTGAAATAGTATAACTAGTAAAATTTGATTTTGTATCTTTAATATTTAATAGATTGCACAATGGAATTTTATTTAATTTTCCAAAATAATCCAATAAAGCCATACTGATTGCTGCTTCCAAGGATTTAAGACCTTTTAATTTAGGTAAAAGATAATCCCAAATAGATTCATAATCATTAAGCATATCTGGAATTAAAATATTGGTTTTTAAAACATCTTCAATTAATTCTACTGTTTCTCCATATCTAATTGATGGAGCTGCTTCACCAACACCGTAAATATTTTTATGTTTTATAAAAAGTAGAATTCGATCGTACCAATCATTTCTCTCCCTAGAAATACCAAAAGTGTATTTTAAATTAACACGATATTTTTTATATAAAATTTCCAAAGAATAATATTAAACTCTAATTTAGAATATAGGATTTCTTTTATTTATAAAAGCATCAATACCCTCTTTGGTTTCATCCGTTAAAATCCTTTCTGAGAAACATTCTGCTTCTAATTTGAGACCATCATCAAGTGATAAAGTGAACGACTTTTGTATACATTTAATTGAGTCTTTGACAGCACCTGGTCCATTTAATAAAATTTTATCAACTATATTCAATACATTTTTCATTAAAGTCTTTTGAGGAAAAACGGCATTCACTAAACCAATATTCAAAGCTTTTTCAGAATTAATAATATTTCCCAATAAAATCATTTCAGTAGCTCTTGCAATTCCAATTATTTTTGGTAACCGTTGAGTTCCTCCCCAACCAGGAATCAAACCTAATTTAACTTCTGGTTGAGAAAAAGTTGCGTTTCCACTCGCAAACCTTAAATGACAGGCTAAACTTATTTCACATCCACCTCCAAAAGCATATCCATTTATTGCAGCAATAATCGGCTTAGATGATTGCTCAATCCTATTTGTAACTTCTTGTCCTAATTTTGAAAAATCATACGCAGCTTTTTTATCCAAATTTTTCATGATTTTTATATCAGCACCTGCAATAAATGATTTTCCCCCTGACCCAGTTATAATTACAGCTCTAATATTATTATTTCCAATCAAAGTTTTTAATTCTAAATCTAATTCATTTAAAACATTATAATTCATAGCATTGAGTGCTTCTTCCCTATTTATTTCTAGGATAGCAATTTTATTCTTCAATGAAGTTTTAACGAATTTTTGCATTTAACTATTTCCAATATGTTCTACTAAAAAGTACCATCACAGTAAATATTTCAAGTCTACCCAGTAACATACAAAAAGATAATAGCCATTTCCCTTGGCTGGGTAATAAAGCATAATTATCAGTTGGACCAAATTTTCCTAATCCTGGACCTATATTGCCCATTGCGGATGCTGCAGCACCAATTGAAGATTCTATATCAATTCCCATGGTAGATAGGAGAATAGTTGTAATAATAAAAGCGGACATAAAAAATAAAAAGAAACCTAAAGTATTTCTAACAACATCCTCTTTGATTGATTGTCTACCAATTTTAACAGGTATTAATGCTCTAGAATGTAACATTCGACGAGTCTCTAATGCAGCATATTTTACTAATAATAAAATTCGTATTACCTTCATTCCCCCTGTGGTAGAACCACCCATACCTCCAACAAACATTAAAATTAGTAAAATTGCTTGAACCGCTACAGGCCAGAGCTCATAATCAGCAGAACCATAACCTGTTGTTGTTAAAATTGAAATAGAGGTAAAAAGAGATTCTCTAAAATTAAGGAGTGTAAAGTCCAGATTGTTAATAGATACAAAAATAAAGATTAATACTGTAATAATTAAAGTCACTAAGAAGTATACGGCAAATTCTTTATCTTTAATATATGCTTTAAAATCGCCATTTATTGCTCTAAAATGAAGTGAGAAATTAACTCCTGCTAGAAACATAAAAAAAATAATAATATAGTGAATAGTTGAACTATCATAATGACCTATACTCGCATTTTTTGTAGAAAAACCACCAGTAGGCATTGTCGTAAATGCATGGCAAATAGAATCAAATGTCCCCATTCCTGCAACAGAAAGTGCTAAGAATTGGGCTAAAGTAATACCAACATAAACTATCCAAAGAAATTTTGCAGTTTCTCTTACTCTAGGTTTAATTTTATCAGCCACAGGTCCTGGAACCTCAGCTTTAAATAATTGTACCCCACCAACGCCCAATAAAGGTAAAATTGCAATATAAAATACTATTATACCCATTCCACCAATCCATTGTATAAATGAACGCCAGAATAAAACACCATGTGGAAGACTTTCTATACCATTCTTTAGATTAGGAAGAGTATTTATATTGCCAAGAATAGAGGCACCAGTGGTAGTTACTCCAGACATTGATTCAAAAAAAGCGTCAGTAATATTTGGGATAGCGCCAGAAAAATAAAAAGGAAGCGCACCAGCGATGGCTGTAAAAATCCATGAAAAAGTTACAATTGCAAAGCCATCTTTATTTGTAAGTGTTTTATTATGGCGTGTGAAAATCCAAATTGGAAGCCCCAAACCAATACATGAACTTGATGATAAGAGAAAACCTTTTAAATCATTGCCACCATAAAAATATGAAATAAAAATAGGTAATATCATAGTCAAGCCAATTATCACTAATAACCCACCTATCACATTCAATAATATTTTTAATCTCATGATGAAAATAGTTTTCTTACTTTTTTAATTTCTTTTGGTTTTGCGAAAACCAATACAGTATCATCCTCAGTCAAAATGGAAGTTCCATGGGCAATTCTTATTTTACCATGGTGATTTATCATTCCGACTATACAATCAACAGGAAAATTCACCTCCTTTAGCGGACGTAAAGTAACCGGACTACCTGGCTCTGGTTGAAACTCTACAACATCTACCTCAATCTCATCAAATGACAAAACTGGTTTTTCTGTTACATCTGAATGTAATTCTTTTAATATTGCATTTACGGTAGATAAATTTTTGCTAAAAACTGCACCTGCTTTTATCTCATGGATAGCAGGTATATACTCTGTAGTCGAAACATGAATGATGCTCTGCCTTGCACCTAAATGATTAGCTAAAAGACCTGCTATTAAATTAGTTTTTTCACTTTCAGTTACCGAAATAAAGCTATCAATATCTTGAATGTTTTCTGATTTTAAAAATTCAATATCGGTTCCATCGCCGTAAAGTATCATTGATTGATCTATAATATGTGAAATTTTACCAGCTTTAGGTCTGTTTTTTTCTACCAACCTAACATTTAATGAATCATCTGGTAATTGTTTTGCTAAAGTTCGCCCAATTTTTGATCCACCAATGATCATCACCCTATTCGTATACGTTATTTCTTTATTTAAAAGAACCATCAAATTTTCTAAATCTTCTGCTTTAATAAGAAAATATCCAATATCTCCTTCTTCAAACTCAAACTCAGCCCATGGAACAATGGTTTCTTGCCCTCTAAGAACAGCAATCACACCAAATCTAAAATGGCTATTATTTTTTGCTATTTTCCCCAGGTGTTTATTAAAAATATTCGATGATTCATTCTCAATTAACAAACCGAGCATTTTTAATCTACCCGCTTCAAAATCAACTGCTTGAACCGCATATGGGTGTTTAACTAATCTCATGATTTCTTCACATGCAGCTTTTTCAGGGTGAATTACAACATCAACTCCAAATTTTTCTGGTCTAATTATAGAATCCTGTGCCGTGTATTGCTGATTTCTTAGACGTGCAATAATTTTATTTGCTCCAAGCTTATGAGCTTGTTGTGAAGCAATTAGATTAACCTCATCTACTCGGGTTAAACATAATACATAGTCAGCTTCACCAACGCTTGCTTCATTTAATATTTTAGGACTTGCCCCATTACCTTCTACAACTATTACATCTAGGTTTTCTGACGCTCTTCTACATTTGGAAGGGTCAATATCAACAACTGTTATATCATAGTCTTCTTCACTAAGTGCTTTTGCAACATGAAAACCAACTTCTCCTCCACCAATAATTACAACTTTCATTTATAATTCCAACCTTATTTATTTTTGCAGAAAAATTTATATAACTATATAATTTAATAGTTAGTCATAAGACCCACTATTCTCTGAAAATATTTGCACCTAAAGATCTAAATTTTTTCTCAATCATTTCATAACCTCTATCAATATGATAAATTCGACTAACGGTAGTTTTTCCTCTTGCCATAAGTCCAGCAATAATTAAAGAAGCACTTGCTCTAATATCTGTAGACATTACTGGAGCACCAACTAATTCTTTGACTCCTCTAATGAACGCTGTATTTTTATCGACCTTTATATTTGCTCCAAACCTATTCAATTCAGGAACATGACTAAACCTATCATGATATACAGTATCCTTTACAATAGAAGATCCATTAGCAATAGTCATTAAAGCAATCCACTGAGCTTGAAGATCCGTAGCAAACCCAGGATAAACATCAGTTGTCATATCAACAGATTTTATAGATTCTGTAGGTGAAATAGTAATTGATTGATCATTTGTTTTTATTACGCACCCTGATTCATAAAGTTTTGATGTAATACTGTCTAAATGGTTAGGAATTATATTATTTAAAGTAATCTCTCCTAAAGAGGCTCCAGCAACCAAAAATGTTCCCGCTTCTATTCTATCAGGTATTATAGTTATATCTGCAGGTTTTAAAGAATCTACTCCTTCAATGATTAGTGTATGAGTTCCAATACCGCTAATATTTGCACCCATTAAATTTAAGAATTCACATAATTGAACAATCTCAGGTTCCCTTGCTGCATTTTCTATTTTAGTTATACCTAGTGCTGTGGTTGCTGCCATTAAAATATTTCCAGTTGCTCCCACTGATGGATATTCAAAAGATATATTATTGCCTTTTAATTTTTTTGCTTCTGCTAAAATATATCCACTTTCCAAAGTTATTTTTGCACCCAATTTTTCCAGAGCACTCAAATGATAATTAACTGGCCTTGGTCCCCATGCACATCCACCTGGAAGTGATACTTTCACATAACCAAATCTTGCAATAAGAGGTCCCAGAACATAAAATGAAGCTCTCATAGTTTTTACTAGATCATAAGGTGCCTCGGGGTTTACTACTTTTTCAGCGTTAATTTTTAGAGATCCGTTTTTAAAAGTACATCTTGCTCCTGTAATTTCAAGCAATTTTATCATCGTACGAGTATCTCTTAAATCAGGAACATTTTTTAAGTTAGAACTTCCATTTCCCATTAAAGCTGCTGTCATTATTGGAAGAACTGCATTCTTAGCTCCACTTATCTCTACTTCCCCAGAAAGTTTTGCTTTACCTTGTATAACTATTTTTTCCATCAATTTCTCCGTTAATCTGCCTGAAATAATTCTTTAATAATCTTCATACGGTCAGCATCATTTATATATTTATAATTTACAAAAGTATTCTTATTCTGAATATATTTTTCAATATGTAAATGATGATCAGCTTTGAGAGCAATCTGGGGTAAATGAGAAATACAAATTACTTGTTTGTTTTTTGACAATTGCAATAAGTGCGATGCCACTTTGGATGCAGATTTACCTGAAATACCTGAATCTATTTCATCAAAGACAAGTGTTTCTGCTGGATCTATATTTTCAAAAACCGTTTTAATGGCAAGCATGACTCTTGATATTTCACCCCCTGAAGCAATAAGAGACAGAGGTTTCAGAGGCTCACCTGGATTTGTAGTGAAATAGAATTCAACATTATCAATACCTTTATTATTATGAGAATACTTATTACCATCATAATTAACAAAATTATCATTTTTTATATAGTTTGTAATCTTAATTTCAAACTGAGCATTTTGCATATTCAAACTTTTCATTACATTTGCAATTTTTATTGAAAGCTCTGATCCAATTTTTTTTCTAGTTCTATGTAATTCAATAGCAATTTGACTAAATTTCTTTTCCAATTCAAAAATTTTATTTCTTATTTTTTCTTTTTGTTTTTCTGGATTTTTAAAATCTTTTAATTCTTGTTGAATTTCAGCTCTTTTGATAGAAATACATTCTAGTGATCCTCCATACTTTCTTTTTAATGTTTCAATTGCGCTTAGCCTTTCTTCGATTATATGAACCTCATGAGCATCAAAATCTAAGTTTGACAGCTGATCATTTATTTCATTTTGTGCTTCTTGAATATTAATAATAGATTGATCAATCAGTGTTAAAATTATATTGATACTTTTATCATACTTTTCTATTGATGCTATTTTATTCTTCATATATTCAACTTGAGGAAGAATAGATTCATTTTTTTCAGAAATGGCATAATTAGAATCTTGAAGAGTTTCAATAATCTCTTTTAAATGGGTAAGTTTTTTATATTTTTCATGAAGATCGATATCTTCATTTTCTAAAATATTTAATGAATCAATTTCATTGGCTTGGAAGTTTAATAATTCTAGTTTTTCTTTTAATTCTGTGGTGCTTTTTACAATATTAATTAAACTGTCATTAAGATGCTGTAATTCTTTGAAAATATTTTTCAAAAAATCAACTTTGTTTTCATGACCACAATACTCATCTAAATATTCTATATGTTTAATTGGATCTAAAATTATTTGCTGATCATTTTGACCATGAAATTCAATTTTAACTAATTTATGATTCTTCAGACTATTAAGAGTTATCAATTCACCATTAAAAAATGATTTCGTTTTACCATTTTTTAATATTATTCTTTCAAAATTTAAATTATTAAAATTTGTATTGATGGTTGCTTTTTCCTCTCCATTTCTGACCATGATTTTATCTGCTTTAAATCCTAAGGAGGCTCTTAACGCATCTAGAATTAGAGTTTTACCTGATCCTGTCTCACCAGTGATAACAGTAAGTCCTTTTTTAAATGGTATATTAAGATCTTTTATAATTGCAAAATTATTTATTGTCAGGCTTTGTATCATTTTTTTGATAGAGAGAAAGATTTAAAAGAAAATGAAATAAAACATATACCCAAAAAATCTGCAATAACATCATATATACTTGAATCTCTACCAGGAATGAAAGATTGCCAGAGTTCATCAAAAATACCAAAAGTCAAACCAAATATTAGGGTGAAAAGATAAGTAGATTTAAAAAGTTTAAGTTTTGTTCTTAAACAAATGAAACCTAAAAATGAATATTCAATAAAATGAATAACTTTATCAAATCCAAAATTTAATTTTCCAGGTACTGAATCACCTGGGATACTAGAAATCAAAATAATAAATAATGAAAAAAGGAAAAGATGTAATCTTCTACTATTCATAAATAGATATCAATCTAAAGTATAAATTGAAAACGCAGTAGCGTATTTTCTAATATGGGAGATAGAGACTTTAAAATTCCCTTTATGTTCAAAATGTATTTTGACTAGCGGTGCACCATCTCTTGAGTTAATTATCTCAATCATGTTTAAAGGTATAGAGTTTTTATATCCTGATGATTTTAAAGCTTTAATGATAGATTCTTTTGCAGCAAATCTTCCCGCAAAATGTATAGAAGGATTGTCAAATTGATTGCAATATTCTTGTTCTTTTAAAGTATAAATTTTATCAAGGAAACGTTTTCCATTTTTAATAAGAGAAGATCTTATTCGACCAACTTCAATAATGTCTGTTCCTATGAATGTATTATCCAAACGTAGAATTATGCTCATCAATTATCATAACTAATTGATAAATATCATTTAAATCCCAATTTGCGCCGGATTGAGTAGTTCCAAAAGTATCTCCGTACTGAGCAAAAGCGGTATACATGCCAATTTTTTTTGCACCTACAACATCTCTATCCGGCCAATCTCCAACCATAATGGTTTCATCAGGGTTAAGCCCTAATTTTTCAAGCGACATTTTAAATGGTTTTTCAGAAGGTTTCCTTTCGCCCGTATCATCAAAAGTTACTACAACATCAAAAAAATGATATAAGTTAAGGTAATAAATCCGCATCCATGCTTCTCTGCTTGGAGCGTCTGAGACTACACCAAGTTTAATACCTGATTTAGCAAGAGACATTAACGTTTTATTTACATTTGGATAAACCATTAAGTTTGCTTCCCTAGCTCTGCGATATGCAACTATTCCTGCTGCTAAAAATTTATGTTCCACTCTTCCTATTTGTTTTTCAATAAAAACATCAAATACTTTTTGATTCTCCCAACCAAACTCACCATAAATGGCAATAATTTCATCATAAGATTGTTTTTCATCAACAAGTAAACCTGCCTCAATCATTCCTTTGATAGCAGCTTTAACAGCAAACTCTTTCATTTTCATAAAATCGAGAAGAGTGTTGTCTAGGTCAAAGATAACGCCTTTTATAAGAGGTTTTCCCACTTTTTACTTTTCGTATTTTGCAGGGTTGTTTATTTCATCAATTTTACGCTCTGCCATTTTTCTCCAATCTCTATCTTTTCTTGCTTCTTCAAAATATTTTTTGGCCCTTGTATTATTTTTCTTACCTTTTTCAGCTATTCCTAATTCAAGCCATCCTCCACCAAATTTATTTTTCAAATCCACGCAAGATTGAGCAGCTCTAGAAGCCTCAATATAATTTTCTAGGTGATTATAAGCAGAGGCTAAATTAAAATACTTATTGTAATCCTTTTCATCAATTTCTGTAGAAATTTTTAAATTTTCTGCTGCCTCTTTAAATTTTTCTTGTAAGATAAATAATAAACCAAGGCGCATAAATCCATCTGCATAATCCGGGTCAATCTGTGTTATAGTTTTGAGAATATCTTCAGCTTCCTTATAATTATTTTTATCAGTATATAATTTGCCCAAATTCCCATAGGCCTTTGAATACCCAGGATTAATTTCGATTGCTTTAGTGTAGTGCTCAATTGCTTGATCAACTTTCCCATCAGATTCATAAGCAGTTCCTAATGTAAACCATGTTTTATCATGATCAGGCTTAATTTCAAGGACTTTACCCAAGGTATTTATTGCCATAGAAGACTTACCTTGTTTTTTTTGTAAAACACCAAGTTGAAAATATGCTAGATAAAATGCTGGATCAAATGACAATGCTTTTTCATAATAGCTTGAAGCTTTTGATAGATCACCGCGTTTATATGCTTTATTTCCGGCGTTTAAAAACTGTTTTGTAACATTATCTAATCCTTTTCTAGCTTTGGTATGATCTGGGTAAATTTTCAATGCATTACTAAAATGTTCCGCTGCACCTTCAATATTCTTTTGTCTAAATCGTGTTAAGCCCTTGTAAAACTCTGCTTCCGGATAATATGGATGCTCACTTAATATAACATCATAAGCCTTAATAGCTTCCTCAAATAGCCCTTGTTGTACATTCCTATTCCCATTCTGTATATATTCAGAAATTTTAGATATTTTATTTGACCATTCTCTAAAATCTTCATCTGCTTGTACGGCTTGTATAGCATACTCATTAGCTTTTTTTAAATCGCCTTTATGAAGATATAATTTTGATAGACCTTGAAGTGAAGGTGCAAAGGAAGGATCAATTTTAAGAGATTCTCTAAGTGCATTTTCTGCATTATTAATTTCTGTTTTTTCTAACATATTCAATCCTTGATTGTACAAAAATTCAGGATCTTTTGAAAAAATTGCAGAAACTATGGTTATTAGAAAAAGTGGTTTACATATCTGTGACATCTATCTCTCTTTAGTTTTTTTATATACTTATTATTTGATATTATAAATTTAGAAAAATTTTATCTGAATTACTTTTCATTAATTGGTAGAGTATCAATTTTTTTATCCATTGATATTATTTTTGAGTCCATTTTTGTTATAGAAATATTTATATCTTTTATGGAGCTCTCTAATTTAATTAACATACTATTTAAACTATTAACAACATCATCTATTTTAGAAATTTTTTCATTAGAAACTTTTAAATCACGTGATATATCTTGTAATTTTGTATCAAGTATTAATATATCATTCTTAAGGTCGCCTAAATCTGCATTAAATTTTTCATGATCTTTTATATTTTTTTTATCAATATCATTGATTTTTTTATCTAATATTTCATTTTTATTATTCAAACTTATTACAAGTTGATTTAATTGGATTTCAATATCACTAGTCTTGAGATCAATTTTATTATTTGTACCTTTTATGGTGTTTTTATTTTCTTCAATTGCATTTTCAATAGCACTAAAACTACTTTGAACTCTATTTACTTCTTGAATTTGATTTGCTACCGCTCCAGACATCATATCAATCTGATCTCTCTGAAGTTTTTGATTTTCTCTGTTAACTTGGATATCCTTCTTAATATTAGAAAGGTTTCCTGTTAAAAGGTAAGATTGGTTAGAAGTAACATCTAATTTTTGTTTTACCTTAATAATATCATTATTGATTGTAGAGACCGTATCTTTTAGCATTCCCATACCCTGTCGATTTTCTGATATACTGACTCTATGGTTTACAAGATCATCCTGAACATATTCCATTTTTTTCTTTTGGGTTGTCGATTCGCTATATAGCCTCAGAAGATCTATTTCGAATTCATTTTGTAATACTTCAAGGTTTTTAAATAATTCATTCAAATTATCGAAAACTGTTTTCAATGAATCATTCCAATGGGTTACTTTTCCTGTTAAATGCGTGACATTCCCTTGTAAATAATCTATCTTCTCAGACATAAAGGTGAGGTCACCTTTTTTTGCAGAATCCTCTCTTCCTATAACATCCAAAGGTAAAATTTTTATTGTTCCTTGTTCGGTTTTTAAAAATATTCTATGTTGATTTTCATTAACGACTTTTCCTTGAATAATAGATCCATCTTTTAAAAAAAATATAGAAGTACTCTGTGCAAGACATACCTTAAAACTGAAGAAAATTAATAATAATGTTAGTTTATGCATAACTCATGGTTTCAATAATATATAAAATATAAACTAATGTTCTGATTAGAACAACATAATGCAGATGGTATATTGATCAACTAATTTATATAATTTTTTGTACCGAAGGCCGGACTCGAACCGGCACAAGGATAACCTTACTAGCCCCTCAAGCTAGCGCGTCTACCAATTCCGCCACTTCGGCATATAAAATAAGTTTCAAAATAACTCATATCACAACTCTGATCTTGTATGAATTTAAAATTTTAGAAAAAACTTTCTTAATACTTTGATTAGAACTTTTAAAGAAGTTTTAAAAAATAAATGCTTTATTAAAGAAAATAAGCTAATGCCAACAACTTGATTGATTATATTTTTAAATTGAGTCTTATTTAGTTTAATGAAATTATAGATATATATAAAAATTTGCGTTAGTAGTAAAAGTGCAAATAAATATATGTAAATCAATTTTATTTAAATGATTTATTTTTAATTAATTGTTGTATATCTTCGAGTTTATTTACAACCAATTTTATTTGAATTTTAAATTTTTTTATATTCTCTTTATCTCCACTTTCTTCTAATTGTCTTAAAATTTTTGGCGCAGATTTTGCCCATTCAACTAATGTATTATATGCCTCTTTATCTAGGTTTTTGAGATCCATTGAGTCATTCAATTTATCTTTATCCTTAGGCATTTTTAATTTAAATCGAACAGAATAAAATATTAAAGGATACTTATATTATTCGCCACCCAAATCAAGCACTTCATCAGTAGGGGCACTTAAGACTTCTTCCATTTCCTGAATGGGATTATTATCTGCTTCTTGTTTAATTAAAGATGATGATGATGAATCATCTGGACCGGTTAAAACACTAATAATTACCGCTAAGGATAGGAACAAAGTTGCTAACCATGTAGTAATTTTACTTAAAACGTTCCCAGCATTATTGCCTCCTAAAACAGAGCTAGCCGTATTACCTCCAAATGTACCAGATAGACCTCCACCTTGACTAGCTTGCATGAGTATCATACCTATTAAGAAAACACTTACGAGTGTGTGTATTACAATTAAAAAACTAACCATTATTATTTTTCTCCTGATTGGTTTCAACAATTTTAATTATGGATGCAAAGGTGTCAACATCTAAACTAGCACCACCTATAAGAAAACCGTCTACACCAGGAACATTAATTAGTTCCTTAGCGTTATTTGAATTTACTGAACCACCATACAATATTTGGATATCATCTATGGAATTAAATATCCCCTTTACAACATTCTTGATATATGAATGAGCCTCTTCTATCTGCTCAATAGTTGCGGTCATTCCTGTTCCTATCGCCCATACTGGTTCGTAAGCTATTATTATTTCATTTAGTGTGTCAATATCTTTCAGCCCCTCACTTATCTGGTAATTCAAAATTTCTTTAGTCTTTCCAGATTCTCTTTGTTCATAAGTTTCACCAACACAAAAAATTGGTTTCAAATTTTCTTTAAGGATTGCTATATTTTTTTTATTTACAATCTCATCAGTATCACCAAAAAACTCTCTTCGCTCTGAGTGTCCAGAGATAGCATACTCTGCTCCACTAGACTTAATCATTGAGGTTGAAATTTCACCGGTAAAGGCTCCTTTTTCTTCCCAATGACAATTCTGCGCTGATTTAAAAAAAGGTGATTGAACTTTAATTTGAAATAAAGCTGTAAATGGCGGACAGAAAATAACAGTTACATTGTCGATTTTTGAAGACTTTGTTTGTACATTTTCTACAAAATTAACTCCTTCTAAAGTTTCTTTATGCATTTTCCAATTTCCTGCAACGATAGGTTTTTTTACCATATTAATTCTCCAATACTTTTAATGCCGGTAATTGGTTACCACTTAATAATTCTAGAGATGCTCCGCCACCGGTTGAAACATGAGTCATCTCATCCAATAAATTAAAATCTTCTAATGCAGAGGCAGTATCACCTCCACCTACAATAACTTTAGATCCATTTGCTATACAACTGACAAGGTGAATTCCCATTTCTCTTGTCCCACTTTCAAATCCTTGTTTCTCAAAAACTCCCATTGGACCGTTCCAAACTATAGTTTTAGATTTGCCAAGAATACCATTATATCTAGCTAATGTGTCAGGTCCTATATCAAGACCCATGAGGTCTTTTGGTACAGAGTTAATTTTATAAGGACCCTTGGGATTATTATCCTCGAGGCATTGACCACAGATAACATCTTCTGGTAATAGTAATTTCACATTTTGCACTCTCGCTTTATTAATAATATTTTTTGCAGTTTGAATCATGCTTTCATCAACCAATGATCCGCCGATCTCTTTTCCTTTAGCTTTCAGAAATGTAAATGCCATACCACCACCAATAATGATGTAATCAGCCTTAGATAAAAATTGATCAATTAAACCTAATTTTGTATCTATTTTTGCACCTCCAAGTATGAGTGTGAGAGGTTTCTTGGGATTGGTCATAAATCTTTGTAAAAAATTTAATTCTTTATCCATTAACCAACCTATACCATAATGTTTAAAGGAGCGAACAACCCCAACATTCGAGGCATGTGCTCTATGGGCGGTACCAAATGCATCATTTATATAGATTTGTCCGTGCCTGGCTAATTGGGTAGAGAATATTGGATCATTCGATTTTTCAGCAGAGTTAAATCTTAGATTTTCTAAAAGATGAATTTCTCCAGGCTTTAAACTTAAGGAAGTATCAATCGAATCGGTCGAGATTGGATCATTTGAAAATTTGATTGGCATTTCTAATAAACTTGCAAGTTCTTCACCAACTGCCATCAAGCTAAGATTTTCATTCTTTATTCCAGTAGGTCTCCCCAAATGAGACATTAAAGTAATAGATGCACCTGACTCTATACATGTTAATATTGTTGGCAATGCAGATTTAATTCTAAAGTTATTTGTGACCTTCTGATTCGCAACCGGTACATTGAAATCAACGCGCATCAGAATATTTTTTCCTTCTAAATCAAATGCTTTTAATGTTTTTATCATATATTAAAAAGTTTAAAAACGTATCATACGTTTAAAATGGTTTCTTCTTTAGCTTTTAAATTTAATAGATTTTTACTTTAGATTTCAAAAAAAAAGCAAACTCGAACTTTAATGTAAGTAGAAGTTCTATATTATTTAGCACAATTGTATATTTACATATGGCAGATTTTTTTTTAGGAAATAAACATAAAATTGACTTTCAAGACCTCATGCCAAATCGAGTTCATGAGATTCTTCTGGTTGCGAGCCCGTATGATGCTTTTATTCTTGAGGAGGATGGTCATTTAACTGAACAGATTTTATCCGAATATATTGGTATGAATTTGAATTATGCACCTAGAGCAACTAGAGTCTCAAATGGTCAAGATGCATTAGAAATTATCAAAAAAAAGAAATTTGATCTCATTATTGTAATGCTAAGAATTGAAGATCAAGATCCCATAACTTTAGGTGCTGCTATAAAAGAAATTTATCCAAAAAAACCTGTGGTTCTTTTAGTTTTTGATGAAACTGAACTAAAACAATTACCTAATCTTATATCTCCAAAATCAATAGATCGTATATTTATTTGGTCTGGAGATGCCAGCGTTTTCCCTGCGATAATTAAATATGTTGAAGATAGAAAGAATGCAAAACAAGATATCTTAAAAGGTGATGTTCGTTCTATTTTACTTGTTGAAGATTCTCCAAGAATGTATTCAATCTTGCTTCCTTTAATTTACAGAGAAATTATGTACCAAACTAAAAATCTTATAAATAGAAGTTTGAGTGAATCAAGTAGACTGCTTCATCTTCGGGCAAGACCCAAAATTTTACTTACTCCAAATTATGAGACCGCTCAAAACTTTTTTAAAAAATATAAGCAAAATATGGTTGGTATCATCTCTGATGTACGTTTTCCTAAAAATGGTATTAAAAATGCCAATGCAGGTCATGAATTAGCCGAATGGATTCGAAAGAGTGATCCTTCTATTCCGATCCTCTTACAATCAACTGATATGAAAAATAAAGCACTCGCAAGCAAAAATTCTACAGATTTTTTACACAAGAACTCACCAACCCTTCTTAATGATTTAAGGCAATACATAATTGAAAATTTTGGTTTTGGAGATTTTATTTTTCGAACTAAAAAAACAAAAGAAATTGATCGAGCTTCAAATATTAAAGAATTGATACGGTTAATAGAAACTGTTCCCGAAGAATCTCTTTTCTTTCACGCAAAAAGACATCATTTTTCTAATTGGCTAGCTGCTAGAACAGAATTTGACTATGCGTCAAAACTAAGACCTATCTTAGTAGAAAATTTTCAAGAAGGTGCGGTATTGAGAAAATATTTACTAGATAAAATCAAAAAAAATCCTCATTCATCTTTTAATAATATCGTAAGATATAATTCACATGATAATCAACCCGAGGAACCTAATTTTATACGATTATGTGGAGGGTCATTAGGTGGAAAAGCAAGAGGCTTAGGATTCGCTACTTCTCTTATAAGTAATTCAAAATTAGCTAACAAGTTTCATAACACGTTGATAAAAGTTCCAAAATTTTCAGTTATTGCAACAGATGAATTTGATCGATTTATGAAGGATAATGTGCTCTGGGAAAAAGCGCTTTCAATAAAAGATGATAAAAAACTAGAAAAAATTTTTATCAAAGGAAACTTATCTATTGATTTAATGCTAAAACTTGAATCTTTTATTGAGGAAAATAAAAATCCTCTTGCTGTCAGGTCATCTAGTTTATTAGAGGATTCTCAATATCAACCACTAGCAGGAACATATGAAACATATATGCTTCCAAATAATTCAAGATCAAAAAAGAAGAGATTTAATGATTTGATAAAATCAATCAAACTTGTTTATGCATCCACATTTAAAGGAGAAGCAAAATCACTGTTGAGTAATACAGCACATAGGATTGAAGAAGAAAAAATGGCTGTTATTCTACAAGAAATATCAGGGAAAACTTATAACAAAGAAAGATTCTACCCTACATTTAGTGGAGTTTTAAAAAGTATCAATTATTACCCAGTTTCGTATATGAAGCGTGAAGAAGGAGTTGCATATTTATCATTGGGATTTGGTCGTACGATCGTAGATGGAGAAAAATGTTTAAGGATATCACCCAAATATCCTTCTATACTGCCTCAATTTTACTCTATCAAAGCTACGAAGGAAAATACACAAAATCACTTTTATGGTCTTTCATTAAATGCAAAAAAGAAGCTGGATGACGACCTCCAGCATTATTCATTAAAAGTTGCTGAGATCGATGGAGCATTAAAATGGGTAGGAAGTGTTATTTCTCAGGAAGATAGTATTCTTAAAGACACATTGAACATAAATGGGACTCGAATTATTTCATTTGCACCTGTTTTAAAATGGAATTCAATTCAACTAAGTGAGATCGCAAATGAGATGTTAAAAATTGGAAAAAAAGCATTGGGGTGCCCTGTTGAAATTGAATTTGCTGTTAATCTGAATAAAAAAAGATTGCATGAATTCTGTTTATTACAAATTAAGCCCATTGTACTAACTGGTTTACATAAAAATTCTTCAAAGAAGAGTTATGAAAATATATTTTGTAAGAGCTCGATAACTCTCGGTGATGGTAATATTACTAACATAAATAATTTCATTATTGTTAGACCAACCACTTTTGATATATCAAAAACAAAAGAAATATCAAAAGAAGTCAATGAAATAAATAGTCAATTTTCTATCAATGAGAATTATATTATATGTGGGCCTGGTAGATGGGGTTCTGCTGATCCATGGCTTGGTATTCCAGTAAATTGGAAACAAATTTCTCAAGCAAAAGCTATCATTGAGATAGGAAGGGATGATCTTCCTATAGACCCCTCTTTTGGAAGTCATTTTTTTCAAAATATTACAAGCTTACATGTTGCATATTTTACTATTAATAATAAGAATAAAGATGACTTACTTGACTTACATTGGCTTCAAGAAAAAAATCTCTATAAAAGAATGAAGTTTATTGATTGGTATCAATTTGAAGAGGAATTCACCATAAACTTAGATGGAATGTCAGGTTTTGGAATAATACAAAAACCAGAAAAACCAAAAATTGAGATTATGGATGAGGAGGAATCATCAGGAATTTAAATTTTAATAGCATTCAAAGAAAATTTTAATTAGGTTATTTTTACACCACCCCTTGATCTAGCATTGCATCAGCTACTTTTATAAAACCAGCAATGTTTGCACCTTTAACATAATTAACATTCCCATTTTCATGACCATGATCAACACAAGCCTCATGAATACTCTTCATTATATTTTGCAACTTACTATCAACTTCTTCTCTACTCCAGTTTATCCTCATACTATTCTGACTCATTTCTAATCCACTTGTAGCAACACCTCCTGCATTTGCTGCCTTGCCAGGTCCAAACAAAATTTTACTTTCTAGAAAGAGGTTAACTGATTCGATATTTGATGGCATGTTTGCTCCTTCTGATACAACCTTACATCCATTTTTAATTAAAGTTTTAGCATCAGATTTCTCAATTTCATTTTGAGTAGCGCATGGCAAAGCGATATCGCAATTAATTTTCCAAGGTCTTTCGCCAGCAAAATAAGTTGCTCCAAACTCCTTTGCATATTCTTCAATTCTTCCTCTACGATTATTTTTTAAATCCATTACCCAATTCAATTTCTCCGCATCAATACCATCTTTGTCATAAATAGTTCCTGATGAATCTGATAAGGTAACCACTTTTGCACCAAGATGATTTGCTTTTTCAGTAGCATATTGTGCTACATTTCCTGAACCTGAAATAGAAACAATTTTTCCGTCAAAACTCTCATTATGTCTTTTTAACATTTCTTCAGCAAAATAGACACATCCATACCCAGTTGCTTCAGGACGAATTAATGAACCTCCCCAATTTAAACCTTTACCAGTCAAGACACCTGTAAACTCATTTCTAATTCTTTTATATTGCCCAAACATAAAACCTATCTCTCGACCGCCTACTCCAATATCTCCCGCAGGAACATCTGTTTCAGGGCCTATATGTCTAGAAAGTTCAGTCATAAAACTTTGACAAAAACTCATCACCTCATTATCAGTTTTACCCTTTGGATCAAAATCTGCACCGCCTTTACCTCCTCCCATAGGAAGTGTAGTTAAGCTATTTTTAAATACTTGTTCAAACCCTAAAAATTTCAAAATAGATAAATTAACAGATGGATGAAATCTTAAACCACCTTTATATGGTCCAATAGCAGAGTTAAACTCTACACGAAAGCCTCTATTAACTTCTATATTACCTTTATCATTCCTCCATGGAACTCTAAACTGGATAACTCTTTCAGGTTCAACTATTCTTTCAAGTACTTTAGAATGAAAATAATGAGGGTTTTCAAGGAGAAAATCCCATAATGACTCAGTTACCTCTTGGACAGCTTGATGAAACTCTGTTTCACCATAATTTCTATGTTTTACAGAATCCATAAATTCGTCAACACTTGAATACATTTTTGCTCCTTTCACATTACAATTTATACAATAAATCTACTAAACCAGATTTCATTTGTAATAGAAAAATTAATTTGTTTAAAAAATTTTATTTTATCAAGTTTACTTTTCATTGAAATATACTTTTAAAAAGAACTATTAAAACATGATTTAAATACCTATATTTTTTTTTATACACTAGTTGTTATCTTATTTTTTTCATATAATTCGTATTAATTTATCGCGTTGTATTTTTTACTTTTTTGATTTATTCAAAAAAAATAAATTCTTATGGCGGAGTAGCTCAGCTGGTTAGAGCACCGGAATCATAATCCGGGTGTCGGGAGTTCAAGTCTCTCCTCCGCTACGCAAATTTATCGATGAGAAACCCGTTATTTTGACGGGTTTTTTGTCACCCTCTATTTTTTCTTTTTATATTTTTTCTTTAAATCTTTTAATCGAACTTTATAAGATTTTCTCAATATTTTTTTTTCTTTCTTAAACTTAGTTTTTAGATCATTTAATTCTTCATTGTATTTATTCTTAAGTACATCTATCTCCATCTGAAATTCGGGGTTATCAACCTTAATCTCGAGAAATTTAGCTTCTTTTTGAAATTTTTGGCTAATTTGCTGTGCTTGAACAGTCACAAATATTGTTATTAAAGCTATTATTTTACATTTCATTAAAATCCCTTTTTAATTATTTATATGGAGAAAATTATTTATCATCTTTAAACTTTGTCTGTAGATTTATTAGGTAAAAATACTATAATGTTAAAAAAATACCTTACTCTTTTTCTTTTTATTCTCTGTCATTCATGTGCTCCTGATATGCCAGAAGATGGTGATTTTATTAAGTGGACGACTACTTTAGATATTCCACTCATAAATACGGATATAACTCTTAAAACCTTAGCGGATGATTCTTTAGTTACTGTGGAAAGTATTTCTGATTTTTTCCAAAATGGTAACGTTGATGACTCTATTTATGTTTTTAATAAAAATATTAAAATAAGTAGTATTGAAGTGGGTGATAAATTAACGATGGACCCTATCACCAGTTCTTTTAGTCAAAATATTGATGATATATCAGTAGAAAATATTGAAAAAAATATTTTATCAAGTGTAGGCACTATATCTCTAACCGATATTGAACCAGCAAACACTGATCCTTTTATTTTTAGTGAGATTTATCCAGAAATAAATGATGCTCCAAATGATAATATGATTGCTATTCCTAGTTTTCAAATTTTACCTATTATAAAACAATTTATATTTGATGACTTTGATCAAGTAGAGTTTTCAGAAGGCATACTTGAACTCTCAATTACAAATAATATGATAATACCACTAGGTGCTCCGTTACTAATTGAGCTTCTAAAAGTTGAAATGAATGATACTGTAAGTATTGAAGGTCTAACTTTTCAGTTTGAGGATGTTATTAATGCAAATAACGGTAATGCATTGAAGATGATTGATCTGGCTAATATTTCTTTACCAGGTGAAATTCTTGTAAGAGTCTCAGGCAATTGCCAAGGAACTGCAGGGGTTGAAGTACTTATTAATGAGGAGTCAAAAAACTCTAATTTTATTGTATCAATTAGTGCGAGAGATATAAAAGCAAATTCAGCTATTGCAAAAATTCCAGAGCAATCAATACAAGAGAACAGCTTTATTGAGCTACAGCCGGATTCGAATAAAGTTGTAAGTGCTTTAATCAAATCTGGAAGGTTGTTAATTGAAATTAATAATTATATGAACTTATCAAGTTCTTTGAATATTCTTATTCCCTCCTTAAAGAATCCATCAGGAGAATCATTTACGACCTCTATCGAAATAAATTCAAATACAATTGGAATTACAGATACAAGAGACATAGAATATTATTTATTGACCTTAGACCCAGAAGATCAAACTGTTTTATATTCCTATGACATTATGACTAATGATTCAGGAGATGATTTTATAGAAATAAATTCTGAAGATAGTATTGGAGTTAAAATAAAAATTGAAGGGGAGAATCAGGAATCAGGTCTTACTTTTTCTGAATTTACAGGTTACCTCAATCAAGATGCTATGATTGATTCTAATACCATCAATATTGAGACTGCAACCAAAGTCGATGAGGCGATACTTAATTCAGGAAAATTAGAATTATCTATACTAAATGAAATTGGAATAAATGCAGTTGTAAATTTCTCGATAAATGAAATCACAAAAGATGGAAATTATTTAGATACTTCTTTTACTATTTCAAATCAGCCGATGGATATAATGATTGATTTAAAAAATTATAATCTAAACTTGAATCTGGATTCTAACCCACAATTTTTGACTTACACTTCTTCAATTGATATACCCACTGAAAACCTAATATCTTTAGCTTTTGATAATTCAATTTCTATTGATGTCTATCTTGATAGTATTTCTTTTTCACAGGTTAGTGGCTATATAGATCCAGTTGATGTTATAATTGACAGCATTCAAAAAAATATCGATCTTCCAAATCAGTTAGAAAACCTTGATTTTTCAACAATTAAAATGGATTTTTCTTTCAATTCTAATTTAAACCTACCTATTCATTTAGATTTAGAACTCTTATCAAGTAATGATGTAACAGGAGAAATATTTTCAAAGACAATTAATACTGTAAATATCACTGAAACTCCTGAGTTCTCAGTTCAAGGATTAGAAGAATTAATTAATATTAAGCCTAACAAAATTATAGCGTTTGGATCTGCTAAAATTGGATCAATTGATGATTTTGGATCAATTTCAATTTCTGATTCATTAAATGGCTCTATAAATATTCTTGCACCTTTTTCATTTGAAATAAAAGAAGATAGTAATATTAAACTCGAACATGAAAAGCTAGATGCAATTAATATTGACGATTTAGTTAAGGCTAAGGTTTTTGTCGATTATGAAAATAATTTAGATTTAGGTGCAAACATTATTGTTTTAACTGCAACAGATACTACTCTATTTGAAAATTTTATGGCCGATACACTTCTAGAGTTTACCCTAGAGCCTTCCAAAGCCAGTAAAGATAGTATCATACTTGATAAGTCATCGTTAGAGCTTTTATCAAAAGATAATAATTATATTGAATCTAACTTTAAACTATTAAGCCTTGATGATGAACCCTCTCGTTTTTTATCGACAGATACAATAAAATGTTCAATATATCTCAATACTGAAATTCTATTAGATCTCAATTCAGAAGAATGATTATTCGTAACAAATACCTTTATTTAAGTTTTTTACTTTCAACTATTATTTATAGTCAACAATTTATATCATCGCCAACTGAGCTTGCAACTTCTGGAGCATTTCTTGGAGGAAGACTAGGTACTAATGCAATACATTCAAACCCTGCACTCCTTGGAGTTAAAACAGGTGACTTAGTTGAACGATCTCTAATAGATACATTTAGTGTATCATATAGTGTAAAACTTGCAATTTCTGATAAAAAATCTGATTTGAAAATTCTACGTGACGTTCTTATCAAGAAAGAGTTTTATGAAGAATATAAAATTTCTAAAAAAGATTCTTTATTTATACTGAAAGCAAACGGATTTAATACTTCAATAGCCGCATACAATTTTTCGATTAAATTACCTGTTGATATACCATTAAAAGTAATTATATCTGATACAACATGGGAAATAATCGAGAAACCCTTAGTTAAATATAGAATAAAGTTATTTTCCACATTAGAAAAAGACACAGTAAAGTTTTATAAGAAAGTATTAAAGGAAAAACTAAAAGATTATGAGAGCAGTATAATCAAAACAGACTCCCTTTATCAGTACTTTTTGAATGTATCTAATTCAGAAGAAGAAGCAATCATATTAAAAAATAGCCCTACAATTCAAAGCATGTTTCAGAACCCTTCAGTAGACTTTTTCTACAATTCTATTCCAGAAGGATTTTCTCCCGACTTAAGTATAACATTTCCATTACGATTTTCGATCGGTGTTGAAAATAATCATGTCAATACAAATTGGTTCAATAAATATATCAGCGCTGATATGGTTGAAAATCCATCAATTAAAAGCAATTTTATAAAAAATATACCTTCTTCAGGAATAAGTGGATCTTTGTATACAAATACTTCAGCATTGGAACTGACTTATCACAATTTTGGTATGTCTTTGTTTAATGTTCATACATTTTATAAAATGAATCTACCAAAAGAATTGTCGAAGATTATTTTTGAGGGTGTTCAATTTGACGAACCAAAAGATATCTCAAATTTTGATGCAAGAGCTTTAGTTTACAACGAGACTGTTTTTTCTTATGGAAAAAAGGTTTCCTTTAAAAAAATCCCGTTTAATACATATTTAGGTATTGGAGTTCGATATTACAGTGGGCTTTTTTCTTATACAGAATCTTATACAGGTATTATCAGTACAAAACAAGATAGCATAAATATTTATTCAGACATAAATATAATATTAAATAAACCCAATAATATCGCTTCTGGTCTAGGTTTAGATTTAGGAATTTATAGTAAAATAAATGGAAAGTTTTCAGCGCAGGTAAGCTTAATTGGACTTGGGAGTACTTTAAAAAGTAAAAAGGTTGATAATATAAAAAATATAAATAATATTTCTATTTCTAATAATGACATAAGTGAAATTATCGATTATAATTCTACCCAAAATGATTCAATAACAAATAGTTTTTCAATTCTTGATACTACCGAAATTATTAGAAACATATCAATAGATCTCCCTACTAGTTTGAATATTGCAACTAGCTATATTTTATCTAATAATTTTCATATGAAAGCAGCATACAAACATATTGTAAGAACAAATTTTGCAGGTCAAATAAACCCTGAAATTTCATTAGGAGTAGAAATATATCCCAATAAACCTTACCCATTATTAACCGGAATCTCGTTTGGAGGTGTAAATAAAATAACTTTTGGAGCAGGATTTGGATTAAATATTAAAAGACTATTTTTTAATTTTTCAATAAATCAGTATGGTGGCCTTTTTAATTATGCGAAAGGATTTAATGTCGCATCAGAATTTCAATTCCTTTTTTAATATTCTCCAATCATCATCCATTATCAATCTTTTCTATTCATTCAGCCAATCGCCTCTTTACCCTTTTCCCCAGTCCTTATTCTTATACATTCTTCAATTGGTAAAATAAAAATTTTACCCCTACCACCGTCTTTTTTTGCGACATTTGTAATTGCTTCAATTGCAGCATCTACATATTCGTCATTTAAGGCTATTTCTAATTTCACCTTTTTTAGTAATGTTACTTGATGGGATACACCTCGGTAAACTTCATTAATTGGAATCTCTCTTCCTTGTCCTCTAGCACTAGAGATAGTGAATTTGTAAATTTTTCTTTTTAATAACTCTTCCTTTATCTCAGGAAGTTCTTCAGGTTGAATTACTGCCATAATTAATTTCATTTTTACCTCTTTAAGTTTTATTTGTTTTGAAAGTCCAAATCTCCGATAAATGTATAATTTATCGGAGATTATTTTTTCATGACCTTTCTTTTAATTATTCTACTGTTGTTACTTCAAAGCCAGCATAAGACTCCATCTCATGCTCACTTAAGTCTAGACCTTTAAGCTCATCCTGCTCAGATACTCTAAGTAAATCAAATGATTTAAGAGTATAAAAGACACCAAACATGGTTACAAATGCCCAGATAGGAATTATTAGACTACCTATTATTTGAGCATCCATTGGGTGTCCACCAAAAATACCAGTGGCAATTCCACCCCAGATACCACACAAACCATGAACTGGCCATGCTCCAACAGGATCGTCAATTTTATATTTATCCAATATCATGATTCCTAGTACAACTAAAATACCTGCAAAAGAACCTATGATTATAGCCTCGTAATTTGTAACGGAATCACAGTTAGCTGTAATTCCAACTAATCCCGCCAAAGCCCCATTCAGAGCCATTGTTAAATCTGGCTTACTGAAAAGCACCCATGCAAAAATCATTGCAAAAACAGCTCCTGCTGCTGCTGAAAGTGTTGTATTAGCAGCAATTAACATTACAGCATGAACATTTGTTGCTCCTGAAATTAATAACTGACTCCCTGGATTAAAACCATACCATCCAACCCATAATATGAATACACCAAGTGCAGATATAGCAAGATTGGATCCAGGCATTGCGTTTGAAGAACCATCTTTATTAAATCTACCAACTCTTGGTCCCAAAACAATTGCTCCAGCCAAGCCAGCAAACCCACCAACAGCATGAACAACTAAAGAACCCGCAAAGTCATAGAATCCCATTGCATCTAAAAATCCGCCCCCCCATTTCCATGCGCCACTGATTGGATAAATAAAACCAGTAAGAACTACAGTGTAGACTAAATAGCCTATAAACTTCATTCTTCCGGCAACTGCCCCAGAAACTATTGTTGCAGCCGTAGCGGCGAAAGCAACTTGGAATAACCAATCAACTTGAGGATCAAGTGCTCCAGGAGCAATGCTTGTACCTTCTTGGCTTACACCAATGCCTGCAAATCCGAAGTAACCATTAAAGTCACCTGGATACATTATTCCATACCCAAAAATATAATAGAGCAAAACGCCTAGTCCTAAATCCATAATATTTTTAAATAATATATTTACTGTATTTTTAGTAGCGTTTAATCCAGCCTCAAGCATTGAAAATCCTGCTTGCATAAATAGAACCAGTACAGCGCAGAAAAATAAAAACATATTATCTATAGCAAATGCATTTTCATTTACAGTTAATCCGTCTGCTGATAATGTAGTTGTTAATGATAGAAATGATAGAAATAATAAAAATAGTTTGAATTTCATTGAAAGGCTCCTTTATAAACTCATTCCAACAACGAGAAATGCATTTCCGCTATCAGGGTTTAAAATCCAGGAACAACTAAATTTATCATTACGTCCTGTTACTCCAATTTCAATTGGTGCAAATTCACCATCAGATGAATAGCCACCATCACCAAAACCTAATAAAAACGGACCATATGTGAACCCTAAATATTTTGATAAAGGTGCTTTATCAGTATCAAATACTCCATAAAAACCAGGTTCATATAGAAACATTCCAGTGGTTATACCAATACCTGAGATTGATGCGCCTAATGAAATTTCTATGTTATGAGCACCCGTATCTTTTGCAGTTGAATTAAAATCAGTACCAGGAAAATAATAATCTGTGATGGTTAATGAAAAATCCCCTACTGAATATGTTGCATACAGATCATTTTCCGAGCCAGTTCCACTATGTTGCCAAGCACTCCAAGCACCTATTGTTAATGGACCAGTTGTATAGGATAATCCGGGTTGAATTGATGCACTATTTCCAAAATCGGTTCCTCTCCATACATATCTACTATATATATCACAGGTAACATCAATTTGTGAAAAAGCAATATTTGAGAAAGATATTAAATAGATAAGTAAAATTAATACTTTTTTAAGCATCTTAGCCTCTTTTTGTTTATTAAATTAAGAATTAGTTGTATTTTAATTAATAATTTTAATTAATAATTAAAATATCTGCTTTAATTCTAAACCATAGATACAAAAATTGCAAGTCTTATTATTTAAAGCTTATTATCTATATTTATTTAAAATAAAATAAATTTATTTATATTATGTTAATATATTTAAGTATATGCGAGTTATATATAAATTATCATTCATTAAGTAAAACATTAATTCTATCAGAAGTTTGCAAGCTGTAAATTTCATCAAGGTTTATAATATCCATTGCTTTAGGTTTAATTTTTTTAAAGTTATCTTTCTCAAAATTCCAGTTATTGATCACCTTTTTACCAAGGCTAGAATCAGTATGAAAAACGTGATTTCTTAAAAACCTTAGTATTAAGTTTTTATCTTTTAATTTTAATTCATCTTCATAAACAAAATTATAATTTAATTGATTTTTCAGGCTTTTATTTTTTGAATAAATATAAGAGATTCCACCCGTCATACCAGCTCCAAAATTCTTTCCAATATTTCCTAAAATAATTATAGTACCCTGTGTCATGTATTCACACCCATGATTTCCAATACCTTCAATTACTCCACAAGCACCACTGTTTCTAACACCAAATCTTTCTCCAGCCTGTCCAGCTATATATACATTACCACCTGTGGCTCCATATAAGGCCACATTTCCAATTACAGTATGATCTTTATTCTGCTTTCTAATTTTATCGGGCATTCTTATTGTTATCAAACCCGAGGACATGCCTTTCCCAACGTAATCATTAGCAACACCCTTCAGTCTAAGTTCAATATTATTTCCCAAATATGCACCAAAACTTTGTCCCGCAGTACCAAAAAGCCTACATTGTATACTACCCTTAAAATTTTGTTTACCAAATAAAAAGGCTATTTCTCCAGATAAACGAGTACCTATAGATCTATTTGTATTGTTAATATTTTTATAAACCACACCATGTCCATGTGTTAATATTTCAGACCTTATTTCTGTAAAAATTTCTTCATCAATGCTAGATGTTCTTCTCTGTTTACTGAATCTTACTTTTAACTCTGATTTAAGAGGCAAACCATTTTTAGCATTTGGATTTAATATGTTATTCAAATTTATATTTTGATTTTTTATATAGTTTTTAAAATCTTTATTAATTTTCAATAAATCACTTCTTCCAATAACACTTTGAATCTCTTTATACCCTAGACTTGCCAAATCCATTTGAATGTCTTTAGCTATATTTTCTAAATATTTACTTAAATTTTCTGAACTCCCTTTATACTTTTCAAGATATTTTTCATCCTGAGTTGCTATTCCTTTAGGACAATTATTTAAATGACATTTTCTTGCCATCACACACCCCAGTGCAACAAGAGCTGAAGTACCAAAGTCAAATTCTTCAGCACCTAACATAGCAGCTACCAAAATGTCTTTAGACCACTTTAAACCACCATCAACACGTAATGTGACTTGATCACGTAAATCATTAGCTGTTAAAACTTGATGAGTTTCAGCTAGGCCATATTCCCAAGGAAAACCAGCATGTTTTAATGAACCTAGGGGACTAGCTCCTGTTCCTCCATCATAACCAGAGATTAAAATGATATCAGCACCAGCTTTTACCACACCTGATGCTACTGTTCCAATACCCGGTTGAGCGACTAATTTTACACTAACTTTTGCACGAGAATTTGCTTCTTTTAAATCATATATCAGTTGTTTGATATCTTCAATACTGTATATATCATGATGTGGAGGAGGTGAAATTAAAGGCATTCCAGGAGTTGAAGACCTAGCAGATGCAATTAAATTTGTTACTTTATAACCTGGCAATTGCCCGCCCTCTCCTGGCTTAGCACCTTGCGCCATTTTTATCTGCAACTCTCCGGCTGCAGATAAATAATCAATAGTTACACCAAATCTTCCACTAGCTATTTGTTTAACAAATGAATTAACAGTTTTATCTGGGTTTGACAAACTATACCTATCTTCAAGCTCACCACCTTCACCAGTATTACTTCGAGCTCCAACGAGTGAAAATCCTTTTGCTAAATCTCTATGAGATTGTTCTGATATTGCACCAAATGACACACCCCCAGATCCGAAACGTTTTAGAATATTTTTTGTTTTTTCAATTTTATCAACTTTTAGTGGCTGCCTTAAGCTTTTGAAATCAAATAAATCTCTAATGTAAACAATATTTTGAATATCCTTATTATTTGATAGATTAATTGTTTTATTTTTTTGTATCAATTGAAATACTTTAGGGTTATATCCATGAGATTCACCGCTTTTTAAAAACCTAAATAAACCAATATCAGAAATTTTATCTTTTTCTTTATTGTAAGCTTTATTATTCCGACCTATAATTATGTTATTTAAATGATCAATTTCAATTCCTCCAAAAAAGCTAGGTATTGAGGGAAAATATTTTTTTGAAAACTTTTCACCAAGACCAATTGAATGCATTAACATACTTCCACTATAACTACTAATGGTTGAGATACCCATTTTTGACATGATTTTTAACAAACCTTTTTCTAGAGCATATCTATAGTTACTCATTTTTTCCATCCAGTCATCTTTAATAAATACATCTTTTATAGTATCATACGCTATATGTGGATAAACAGCGCTTGCACCAAGGGATAATAAAACTGCAACATCATGGTCTTCGATAACATCTCCTGCCAAACATATTATTGATACTCTATTTCTTACTTGCTTATCAACCAAATAATGATGGACTAAAGATGTTACTAATGCCATTGGAATAGGTAATTTATCTTTACTTATAAATTCGTCTGATAGAAATATTAATTTTGCTCCATTATCAACTGCCTCTTTAGATTTACTCTTTATATGATTTAATCGAGACTCAAGACTTGTGTTTTTTTTGTAATGACATGAAATTTTCTTATTTTTAAACCAGTTATCATAACTAAATAGTTCATCAATTTCTTTTGGAGAGAGGATAGGGCTTGAAATTCGAATTGCATCATTAAATCTCGTTCCTTTTTGCACAAAGTCATCTTCACTACCTAAATATTTATGAAGGCTCATAACATCTCTTTCTCTTATTGGATCAATAGGTGGATTAGTTACTTGAGCAAACCATTGCTTAAAATAGTCATAAAAACTTCTTTCTTTTTTTGACAACATAGAAATCGGAGTATCATCGCCCATCGAGCCTATTGCTTCCCTACTATTCGTAGCCATTGGGATAATAAATTTGTTTATGTCTTCTTGAGTAAGACCTCTAGAAATTTTTGTTTTAATAGTTTCATAATTATAAAAATTTTTATGATTTCTAAATTCGCTTACGTAATCTTTCCTTTCAATATAATGAAGATTTTCATTTAAAATTTTTCCATACTCTTGCTGTTCAGAAATATTTTTTTTTATAAGATCATTTGTGAAAATCTTTCCACTGTTTAAATCTATTCCAAATATCTCTTCTGATTTCATGTGATGATGTAATACCAACTTATCTTCGGGAATTTCTAAGATACCTGCTTCTGATGCAACTATAACTAAATTATCTTTTGTAATGGAATAACGTAATGGCCTTAATCCATTTCTATCCATTTTTGCACCTATCACATCCCCATCAGTAAATACAACAGCAGCAGGACCATCCCATGGTTCCATTAAATTTTCATTATAAATAAAATAATCTCTTAATCTCTTTTTCATGGTTTGGTTTTTTGTATATGAATCAGGAACCATTATCATTATTGAATCATAAATATTTCTACCACTCCTCACTAGAAATTCTAATGCGCTATTAAAACTCTGTGAATCACTTCCTTCATAATTAATTATTGGCGTTATATACTCTTTATGTTTTGACCAATATTTTAAGGCTATATCAGTTTCTCTTGTTTTCATCCATAGTCGGTTTCCTTTAATGGTATTGAACTCACCATTATGAGCAATAAAATTAAAAGGTTGAGCCATAGACCAAGTAGAATTTGTATTTGTTGAGAATCTCTCATGAAAAAGAGCAAATTTCACAACGTATGAGTCTTTTGATAGATCAATATAAAAATGGTCTAATATATCAGAAGTTAATAAACCTTTATATATAATGGTCTTTGATGATAGTGAACAAACATAACTTTTCTTTTTGAGTGTAAAAATATGTTTTTGTATAATTTTTCTTAATAAAAATAAATTATGTTCCAATTTAGCCTTTGATATTTCAGAAGAAATTATGAACTGGACAATAGTAGGTTTAGTATTATAAGCACTTTTTCCAAGTACTTTTTCATTTACTGGAACATCTCTTGAAACTAAAAAGTTCATTCCAAATCTTTTTACCTCTTTTCTAAAAATACCTTCAATCCATTTTTTCTCATATGAAGTAGTAAAAACCATTCCGACTGCAATTTTACTTTTAGAACTAAGTTTTATATTGAAGGTATTTTTTAATATCAATTTAAAAAACTTCACTGGTAAGTCTGTCATTATTCCAGATCCATCTCCAGACTTATTATCTGATGATGCAGCACCTCTATGTGATAATTTCTTCAGAGATTTTAATGCAAGTGAAAGGATTCGTTTATCAGGTTGACCAGACTTTGATACAATAAACCCAGTGCCACATGCATCGTGAAAAATTTTGGGATCATATAATGGAAATTTTCTATTTTTAGATTTCATGTTACTTACTTAATTAGATTTAGTCTTTTTCTCATTTAAAACTGCAAGCTTATAATTCAAACTATCACTGAGTGCCTGACGACTAGCCTCAATTATATTTTCAGAAACTCCAACAGTAGACCATGAAAGTTTCCCATCTGTATTTTCAATTATCACTCTGACTTTTGCAGAAGTTCCAGCTTGTTCATTCAATACCCTAACTTTATAATCTTTCAATTTTACTACAGCTAGCTCTGGATAAAACCTTATCAAAGCCTTCATTAATGCTTTATTAAGAGCATCTACTGGCCCTTGACCATCAGAAGCAGTATGTTCAATTTCACTATCAACAAAGACTTTTAATCTCGCATCCGCTTTTCCGCGACCAGCATCATCGTAACTAACTTGAACATTCGAGTCAAGAATTCTAAAAAATGGAGAAAAAGTACCTGAAATTTCTCTGAAGATTAATTCAAGTGAAGCTTCTGCTGCTTCATATTGATATCCTTGATATTCTAATTCTTTTATTTTTTTTACAATTAATTCTGAAATATTATTATTTGCTATTGAATTAACATTTAGCTCTTTAGCTTTAAAATTAATATTACTTTTACCGGATAGATCTGAGACTAAAACACGTTGCTTATTTCCAACAAGATTTGGATCAATATGCTCATACATTCTACTGTTTTTCATTACTGCACTGACATGAATACCACCTTTATGAGCAAAAGCAGATTTTCCAATAAATGGTGCTTGTGAATCAGGCTGAAGATTCATCACATCATAAACAAACTGTACAAGCGAAGATAATTTATTCAATTGGATAGACGATTTAGGTCTTAATCCCATTTTCAAAATAATATTCGGAATAACTGTTGCAAGGCTTACATTTCCACATCTTTCTCCAACACCATTAATCGTTCCTTGAACATGTCTTGCTCCAGCCTCAACTGCCATTAAGGTATTTGCAGCTGCCAGACCACTATCATTATGAGCATGAATTCCTATTACCACTTCATCGCCAAACTTTTCTTTTACATGGGATGTTGCTTTGTAAATAAAATGAGGAAGAGAACCTCCATTAGTATCACAAAGAACTACAGTATCAGCGCCACCATTTATTGCAGACTCTATCATACTTAATGAAAAATCTGATGAATCACGATAACCATCAAAAAAATGTTCAGCATCAAATATAACTCTTTTATTCTTTTTGACAAGAAAGCTCACTGAATCATAAATTAACTTGTAATTCTCTACTTCACTCAAACCCAAACCTTTTTCAGAATGAAGTCTCCAAGTTTTTCCAAAAATTGTTACGACTTTTGTTTTTGCATTAATTAATTCATTTAAGTTTTTATCATTTTCTATTTGATCTAAATTTCTAGCTGTTGAACCAAAAGCCGTTATTTTTGAGTTTTTATAACTTAACTTTGAAGCTTTTTCAAAAAATTCTTTATCCTTAGGATTACTTCCTGGCCACCCTCCTTCAATTATATCAATTCCAAAATTATCTAATTTTTTGGAAATTTTAATTTTATCTTCGACAGATACATTAACTCCCTCTCCTTGAGTGCCATCTCTTAAAGTGGTATCAAAAAACTCAATGTGTTTATTGCTTTTCATTTAATTACCTTAACTAGAATTAAATAGCCATGGGAAGTTTTGCTTTCTATCTTTTTCAAATTCTTTAATTTCAGCTAAATATTGTAAAGTCTGTCCAATTTCATCTAAACCTTTTAAAAGAATTCTTTTTCGATAATCATCAATATCAAACCTATATGCATGAATTTCATCGTATTCTATATATTGATTTTCCAAATCAATCGTAAGCGTAAAATCATCAATATCTTTTTCAAGTTTGAAAAGATTTTTAATTTCTTTTTTAGGTAATTGAATGGGTAAGATGCCATTTTTCGTACAATTGTTGTAAAAAATATCTGCAAAACTCTCTGCAATTATCGATTTAAACCCATAATCTGCAAAAGCCCACGCTGCATGTTCTCTACTAGATCCACATCCAAAATTCTCGCGAGTTAATAAAATTGAAGATTCTTTATATTTTGTAAGATTTAAAACGAACTCTTTGTTTAAGTCTCTTTTATTACAATCATCTCCAGGTTCTCCTCTATCTGTGTACCTCCACTCGTCAAATAAAAAATCTCCAAACCCTGTTTTTTTTATTGATTTTAAATATTGCTTTGGTATTATAGCATCTGTATCGACATTAGATTTATTTAGAGGCGCTACTTTACCCTTGAATTTTTTAAATGGATTCATTTTTGTCTGTTTTTTTATCATTTATATCTATGAAATGACCATTTATAGCAGCTGCAGCCGCCATACTAGGACTTACCAAGTGTGTTCGTCCACCTTGTCCTTGTCTACCTTCAAAATTTCTATTAGACGTTGAAGCACAACGTTCACCCTTTTCTAGTTTATCAGCGTTCATTGCTAAACACATAGAACATCCCGGCTCTCTCCATTCAAAACCAGCTTGTTTAAATATTTTGTCAAGACCTTCTTTTTCAGCTTGTTTCTTAACAGGTGCTGATCCAGGAACAATCATTGCTAATTTTATAGATTTAGCTATTTTTTTACCTTTTACTAAACTAGATGCAATTCTAAGGTCTTCAATTCTTGAATTAGTGCATGATCCAATAAATATTTTATCTAATTTTATTTCTTTTATTGGTGTGCCTGGCTTCAATCCCATATAGTCTAATGCAGCTAATTCTGATGGATTTTTAGTCTTAGGGACAATATTGTTGATATCCGTAACCATCTGAGGCGATGTACCCCATGTAACCATTGGCTTGACATCGGATGCATTTATTTTTATTGTTTTATCAAATTTTGCTTTATCATCAGAGACATAATCCTTCCAGTTTTCTACTGCGGATTCCCATTGGTCACCATTTGGAGAGAAAGACCTATTCTTCAAATAATCAACTGTAATCTGATCAACACCAATAATTCCAGATCTTGCTCCTGCTTCAATAGCCATATTACATATTGTCATCCTTCCCTCCATTGATAGTGATTTAATAACTTCACCACCAAATTCAATAGCATACCCAGTTCCTCCTGCAGTACCAATCAAACCAATGATATACAATATTAAATCTTTTGCCGTTATGCCTTTATTGAGACCTCCCTCAATCGAAATCAACATAGTTTTTGATTTCTTCTGCATCAAACATTGAGTTGCTAATACATGCTCAACTTCAGATGTACCTATCCCAAAAGCCAATGTACCAAATGCACCATGAGTTGAAGTGTGTGAATCACCGCATACAATGGTCATTCCTGGTAAAGTAAGACCTTGCTCAGGTCCAATAACATGTACTATTCCTTGGTTAGGATGATCCATTCCAAATTCTCGGATATCATGAGATTTACAATTTTCATCAAGTGTTTCAACTTGAATTTTTGAAATAGGATCTGATATACCTAGATCTCTATCTTTAGTGGGAATGTTATGATCGGGAACAGCTATATTTGAATTAACCCTCCATGGCTTTCTTCCAGCTAAATTTAAGCCCTCAAAAGCTTGCGGTGATGTAACTTCATGAATATAATGTCTATCAATATAAATTAGATCAAATCCATTGATATTCGACTTAATAAGGTGAGATTCCCATAATTTATCATATAGTGTTTTGAAGTTCATTATATGGACCCTATCTTTTTCTTATTCAAACTTTTTTTGTTAAATTCATAATTATTTAGCGAATCTAGATAGGCCATTGCACTTGCATTGATTGTATCTGTTGAGACACCTTTACCAACAAAAATTTTATCACCCATTCTTAACCTTATCGTCACTTCTCCCAAAGCGTCTTTCCCACTGGTAATTGAACGTACTTGGTAATGGTCTAAAACAATATTATTTGCAAGCTTCAGAGCCTTTTTTATGGATCTAAAAGTCGCAGAAACTGGCCCATCTCCAATTGCTGATTCTTCAAAATTTTTTCCATCAGCGCAAATTTTAACTGTAGCAGTTGGAACTATAGAAGTTCCAACATTAACACTCAAATATTCCAAATTGTAAAATTTATTTTTTCCAGAAATACTATCTCCCATTAGACATCTAAGATCTTCATCAAATATTTCTTTTTTCTTATCGGCTAACTCTATAAAAAGCGGATATATTTTATCCATTCTTGATTCAGATAATTCATACCCAAGACTCGTGAGCCTTGCATATAAACCATGTCGCCCTGAGTGCCTGCCTAGGACTATCTTATTATTTGTTATTCCAATAGTTTCAGGAGTCATTATTTCGTATGTATTTCTATTTTTTAATACTCCATCTTGATGGATACCGGATTCATGAGAAAATGCATTATCTCCTATGATTGCTTTGTTTGGCTGAACTATAATGCCAGTAAAATTTGAGACCATCTTACTTGTATTATAGATTTCTTCAGTTTTTACATCTGTATGAAAATTCCACAGATCTTTTCTAACCTCTAAGGCCATCACAATTTCTTCAAGAGATGCATTACCTGCTCTTTCACCAATTCCATTTATAGTACATTCTACCTGCCTTGCACCATTTGATATTGCACTTAAAGAATTTGCGACTGCCAGTCCTAAATCATCATGACAATGTACACTAATAATACAATCATCAATATTTGGTACAATATTATGAATTATTCTTATTTTTTCACCTAGCTCAGTAGGCATTGTATACCCGGTTGTGTCTGGTATATTTATTGTCTGAGCACCAGCTTCAATAACAGCTTCAATGATATCGCATAAAAATTCAATATCTGTTCTACCTGCATCTTCAGGAGAAAATTCAACATCTTTTGAATATGTTTTTGCAAGCCTCACAGCGTCAACTGCCATTTTTAAAACTGACTTTCTTTTTTCGTTTAAATTGGAACCATATTTTTTATTACTAAATTTTCCAAGTATATGAATATCTGATGTACCAATAAATGTGTGTATTCTACTTTTATTTGAGTACCTTAAAGCTTTATAAGCAACTTTGATATCTAGATCTATGGCTCTAGCTAAAGCTGCAACTGTAGGCCCCTCAATCGAATCTACAATTCTTTCTACGCTCTCAAACTGTACTTTTGATGAAATAGGAAAACCTGCTTCAATAATATCTACATTTAATTTAGATAACTGTTTTGCGATTTCTACTTTTTCAATTATGGATAAAGAGGCTCCAGGAGATTGTTCACCATCTCTTAGAGTAGTATCAAAAATTTTTATTTTTTCTTTCATTTTAAAAAAATTATTTAGTAAGCGCTATTATTTGCTCTAGGATTTTAGAAGTCATTGCTGAAGTGGAGAGAACTTTAGAATTTTTACCCGCTATTTCTATGGTTCTAAAACCATTTTCCAGGGTAATATCTATTCCATCAATAATTATTTTTGCGACATCAGGTAATTTAAATGTATGCTCAAACATCATTGCTACAGAGGCAATAGATGCAATTGGATTCGCTATATTTTTTCCAGTCATATCAGGAGCTGATCCATGAACTGGCTCGTACATCTGATGTTTTCTACCGATAGAGGCGGAGGGTAACATTCCTAAGCTTCCAGTTATCATTGCAGAAATATCACTCAGTATATCACCAAATAGGTTTTGGGTAACAATTACATCAAATTGATTAGGATCTCTTATTAATTGCATTGCAGCATTATCTACATACATATTATCAAGTCTAACATTCAAAAAATCTCTATGAACTTCATCAACAGTATTCTTCCAAAATTGTGAACTTTCTAAAACATTAGATTTGTGAACAGAAGTTAAATGACAACCCCTATTTTCAGCCAACTTAAATGCAACCTCTGCAATTCGTCGAACTTCTTCTTTTTTATAGATTAAGGTATTCCAACCTTTTTCTGAATCCTGTCCTCTAGGTTCGCCAAAATATATTCCGCCAGTTAATTCTCTTACTACTATTAAATCTGCACCTTTTAAAATACCTGCTTTTAATGAAGAGGCATCTAGTAAAGAATCATAGACTTTTGCAGGTCTTAAATTTGAAAAAAGATCCAATTCTTTTCTTAGCTTTAAAAGTGCTTTTTCAGGTTTTAAATGGTGAGGTAAATCATCCCATAAAGGTCCACCAACAGCCCCTAAAAAAACTGCATCTGCATTTAAGCAATCATCAATTACTTCGTTTGTTATTGGCTTTTGATGAGCTTCATATGATATTCCACCAATTAATCGGCTTTCAATATCAATGTTTAAACCATAAATTTCACCTACAGACTTCAGCACATCCATTGCAGCGTCTACTACTTCAGGTCCAATTCCATCTCCAGGAAGGGTCATAATCCTATAATTTTTCACTATTAGATTTCCTAAAGATTTTCTGGTCTAAGTGGTCTTAGTTGTTTTCCAGCAATCCACATCTCTTGATTATTTATTTCTTGAAGTTCTTGCTCTAATTTTTTCCTATAATCAGATTTTGAATTTGACTTTATAGAAATTCGAGCCTCTTCACCGCTTACTACTTTTTCATAACAGTTTTCAATAACAGGCTTCAATACATTTTTAAATTTTGGTGCCCAGTCTAGTGCACCCCTCTGGGCTGTTGTGGAACAGTTACTATACATCCAGTCCATGCCTTTTTCAGATATTAGAGGATACAAACTCTGCAATGCCTCTTCAATAGTTTCATTATACGCCTCTGAAGGTGAATGCCCTTTTTCTCTCAAAACCTCATACTGAGCTAAGAATGCTCCTTGAAGCAATCCCATTAACACACATCGCTCTCCTGTTAAATCACTGTGAACTTCTTTTTTAAATGTAGTTTCAAATAGATGCCCAGAACCAATCGCAAAAGCGATAGCAATACATCTATCTTTACCTCTTCCTGTAAAATCTTGATGAACCGCAAAAGAAGAATTAATACCACGTCCTTCCTTAAAATGATTTCGCACTGTTAAGCCACTACCTTTAGGTGCAACTAAAATAACATCTATGTTTTTGGGTGGGATTATTTTAGTATCCTCGTGAAAAACAATACCAAAACCATGGGAGAAGTATAATGCATCCCCCTCATTTAGCCTGGATTTGACCTCTGGCCATGCTTGAATTTGACCAGCGTCTGATAAAAGGAATTGAATAATAGTGCCTCTTTCTGTTGCTTCATTTATTGAAAATAAAGTTTCACCTTCGACCCAACCATCAGCTATCGCTTTGTCCCAACTTGATCCTTTTCTTAGACCAATGATCACATTAAAACCTTGATCTCTCATATTTAGACTTTGTCCTCTACCTTGAGGGCCATATCCTAGAATAGCTGTTACTTCTCTATTTAGAATTTTTTTACACTCATCTATTGGATAATCAGACCTTTCAAAAATAGATTCTCTATAACCATTTATATTTAATTCTTTCATCTTTTATTTCCTACTTAATATGATTCCAAAAGTCTCTGCGTTGCCCAATTTGGATCGGATTTAACAAGTTTAGGTTTGTTCTCTTCATTATCTCCTGAAACCATTGCCATTTTTCCAGATCTCATGAGCTCTAAAATATTATGCTTTTTAAGTATTTCAATTGCATTCTCCACATTAGTCTCATTTCCAGACAATTCAATCAGCATTGCATTATCATCTTGATCTAAAATTCTAAAATGGCCTTTCAAAACAAGTTTGTTTATATCTTCTTGATACGTTTTGTTTACTGAAATTTTAACCAAGGCATATTCACGAATATGACATTTGACTTCTGTTACATCTACAACATCATAAACATCAATAAGAGCCTTTAAATTATTAACAACTTGCTTCTGTTTAGTTTTATCAGGCTCATTCAATACAAGAGTCATTCTTGTTATGCCTTTTTGCTCGGTTCTACCTGCAACTAAGCTCACAATATTAAAATTCCTTCTTCTTATCATACTTGCTACTCTATTCAAAACACCTGGTTCATCTTGAACAAAGACTATTAAAGTTTGCTTCATAAAATTTCCATATCCTTACATTTCTGATTCCTGAAATTGATCATGCACTGGTCGGCTTATCATGTCATTTAGATCTGCTCCAGTTGCAACCATTGGATAAACCATATCATGTTGTTCAACAATAAATTCAACTAATACGGGTCCATCAATATTTTGAGCTGTTGATATCGCACTCGGAATTTCGCTTCTTCTTTTTACACGTAAACCTTTTAAGCCATATGCTTCTGAGAGTTTTAAATAATCAGGACTGCTTATAGGAGTTTCCTTATATCTCTCATCATAAAATAATTGTTGCCATTGACGAACCATTCCTAGATAACCATTATTAATTATAGCTATATTAATATTCGCATTTTCTTGAACTGCAGTTGCAAGTTCAGTTATGGTCATTTGTATACTACCATCACCAACTATAACCCAAATGTCTTTATCTTTTCTGTAAAAACTAGCGCCAATCGCTGCAGGTAGGCTAAAACCCATTGTACCTAATCCTCCAGATGTTAACAAAGTATTTGGTTCATCATGTTTATAGTACTGAGCCTCTAACATTTGATGTTGTCCAACATCTGAAACAATAATTGCTTCTCCTTTTGTCTCAACCCAAATGTCATGAACTGCTTGAGCTGCGTAAAGAGTTTTTGATTGAATATTTATAATATCTCGCAGCGAAGATTGTTTTTGCCATTCTAATAAAGATTTAATCCAATTGATATTTGTTTTTTTCGATAACATTGGATTTAACTGAATTAAAGTTGTTTTCAAATCAGCGACGATCGAAAGATCAACTTTAATATTTTTATTTATTTCTGATGGGTCAACTTCAATGTGTATTTTTTTTGAGTTAGGAGAATATGTTGCAGCATTTCCAGTAACTCTATCATCAAACCTCATTCCACAAGCAATTAGTAGATCCGCTTCTTGAATTGCATTATTCACAGAAAATTCACCATGCATTCCCATCATACCCATATTTAATGGATGACTTGATGGAACGGAACCAGAACCCAGCAAAGTCCATCCTATTGGAATATTTGCAATTTCAGCTAGCTCAACAACTTCATTCGTAGCACCTGAAATAAGAATACCATGTCCTGCTAATATAACTGGTTTCTTTGCTTCCATGATTAGTTTTGCTGCAATCTTAAGATCTGATTTTATTGGGTTTTTTTCAAGTGGTAGCCCAGGAATTAATACTGGTCCCTCTGGATAATCGAATTCAATTGTTTGCGATTGTATATCCTTAGGAATATCTACTAAAACCGGACCAGGTCTACCTGATCTTGCAATAGCAAAAGCTTCTTTAATTATTTTAGGTATTTCATTTACATCCATCACTAAATAACTATGCTTTGTAACTGGAATTACAGCACCAGAAATATCCATTTCTTGAAATGCATCGCTTCCTATAGCCGCGCTAGGAACTTGACCTGTTATGCATACTATAGGAGACGAATCCATCATCGCAGTTGCTAAGCCTGTCACCATATTTGCAGCACCCGGTCCCGATGTTGCAATTGCAACACCCACTTTTCCACTTGCTCTAGCGTAGCCATCAGCCATATGAGTAGCACCTTGCTCATGCCTGACTAAAACGTGATGAATTCTATCACTGTAATTATTTAACGCATCATAGGCCGGTAAAATAGCTCCTCCAGGATATCCAAAAACCGTATCGACTTCCTCTTTGATAAGACATTCCCAGATGATTTCTGCTCCCGTTAATCTTTTCTTTGTATTTCCCATTTTTAATATTTTATTTTAGAACTGCGCCTTTATTTGCAGACGTAACCATTTTAGAATATCTCCCTAAATATCCTTTTTTAATCTTTAGCTCAAATTTTGGTAACTTGCTTAAACGATTTTCTATTTCTGCTTCAGATACAAGGAGATTTATATTTTTATTTTGAATATCAATTTCGATCAAATCTCCATTTTTTATTATCGCAATTGGCCCCCCAGATGCCGCTTCAGGTGATATATGTCCAATACAAGCACCTCTTGTTCCGCCAGAAAAACGACCGTCGGTAATAAGTGCAACAGAAGAACCTAATCCCATTCCCATTATGGCACTCGTTGGTGATAACATTTCAGGCATGCCAGGACCTCCCTTGGGACCTTCATATCTTATGACAACAACATCTCCTGACTTGACTTCATTATTTAGAATACTCTTAACCGCTTGATCTTGTGATTCATAAATCTTGGCGGGACCTGTATGTTTTAGCATTTTTGGATTAACAGCTCCTGTTTTAACTATTGATCCTTCAGGTGCTATATTTCCAAACAAGACTGCCAATCCACCCTCAAATGAAAATGGATTTTCTATAGACCGAATGACACCAGGGCTTCTATTCATTGAACCTTTTATATTTTCTCCAAGTGTATTCATTGTTACAGTTATTCTACTTAGATCAAGTAAATTATTGATTTTAGACAATTCATTTAAGATTGCAGATATTCCACCTGCATTATGGACATCTTCCATATGGACATTAGGAATAGCAGGACTAACCTTGCACAAATAAGGGGTTTTTCTACTCAATAGATTTAACTCTTTTAAATCAAAGTCTAAATCAGCTTCAATCGCAGCAGCAATTGTATGCAAAACAGTGTTTGTGCTCCCACCCATTGCCATATCTAAAATAAAGGCATTACGAATTGAATTTTTGTTGACTATATCACGTGGCTTCAAATCGTTCGCTACTAGTTGTACAATTGTTTTTCCAGCTTTCTTAACAAGATCAAGCCTTGCGGGATCAACTGCAAGAATCGATCCATTCCCAGGCAATGCTAAACCAAGTACCTCCATTAAACAGTTCATGGAGTTAGCTGTAAACATACCAGAACAGGATCCACATGTAGGGCATCCATTATCTTCAAGATCATTTAATTCACTTTCATTAATCTTTCCTGATTTAAATTTTGCTACACCTTCAAACACTGACACTAGGTCAATTTTTTCACCAGCTTGATTTACACCTGCTTTCATTGGACCACCAGAAATAAAAATGGTAGGAATATTAATTCTCAAGGCAGCCATGAGCATACCAGGTACTATTTTATCACAATTCGATATACATATTAAACCGTCTAAGCGATGAGCTTCAGCTACCGTTTCTACGCTATCAGCAATTAATTCTCTGCTAGCTAAAGAATAGCGCATTCCTATATGCCCCATTGCAATACCGTCATCAACTCCAATCGTATTGAATTCAAATGGAACGGCTCCAGCATTTCTTATGGAGTCTTTTGCAATTTTTCCAAATTGTTGTAAATGAACATGCCCTGGAATTAAATCTATATAAGAATTAGCTACGCCAATAAATGGTTTATCAAAATCATTTTCTGATTTAATTAAACCTGTTGCTTTTAAAAGACTCCTATGTGGAGCTCTTTCAAAACCTTTCTTTATTTCATCAGATCTCATACAACCTCATACTAAAAAACAATATTTATATGCTTAATCTGGTGACAAGAATTAGGTGGGGTTAAGAAGTCTTTGATTTCACTTTTCTTTCTACCCCTGAGATTCTAGGCAGCCAGAAAAGCGATAGTAATAATAATAAAATATATAATAGTTATAATATTAGAAATATCGGTCGAAGTGACTTTGATTACTTTTGAATTGATTTTATTTGAATTTTTCAATTTATTTACTAATATTTATAAAATAAACTACCTAATGTTATAATATCATTAATTATCTACATCAAAATTAAAATTTTTATCTTTTTAAGTCAATTAATAAAATATTTTAAATTAAACTATTCTTTATAACCGGTTAATTCCCTTGCTGAGGGGTCGTTAATATTTGACCAGTTAGGTAACCAAAAATGCGGAATTAGATCATCACACCCATCATAAAATTTCTTAAATATTTTTCTGTAGTAATAACTTTCTTTTAGCTTAGGTTTGCAATGATTTATTTTTGAAACTTCTCTTTGAAATTCATGGTCATTAATGATTTCATCAACATAAGTTTGTATAATTTTATGCCAGGATTTTGATTTTGAACTTACACCGTCGGAAAAAGCAACTTTCCTTCTCCACAAGACCTCATCAGGAATAAGCCCTTCATTCTCAAAAGCTTTTCTTAGTAAAAATTTTTCTAATCTTTTATTTCCATCAAATTTTTTCAATTTAGGAGGAATAGACAAATAATATTTTACAAATTCTTTATCAAGAAAGGGCGTTCGAGGCTCAAGTCCATTTGAGCTTATACTTCTATCAGACCTTAAAACATCAAAATAATGTAATTCTTCTATTAATTTTTCGCTTTCTTTCTGCAAATCTTTATCTGTTGGAGCATTTTTTAAATAGATATAACCACAACATACTTCATCACTTCCATCCCCATTAAATATTACTTTACAATTAGTATTATCTTTTATGTATTTAGAAACTAGATAATTTCCAACACTGGCTCTTACAGTAGTTGTATCATAAGATTCAATATTATAGATCACTTTCTCGATAGTATTTAAGAATTCATCTTCAGAAATTTCTACTTGATGATGCTTTGTTTTCAGGTACTGCGCAACCTTCTCTGCGTATAAAAGATCTACACTTCCCTCCATCCCAATTGAAAAAGTATTTAGCTCTGGTCCATTATAATATTTTGAAACCAAACCAGTAATTAAGCTTGAGTCCAAACCCCCAGAGAGAAGACATCCTATTTCTCTTTCAGACATCAATCTCTTCTTTACGGCTTCAGTTAAAAGGTATCCTATTTTAGAAGAAATTATATCTTCATCTTTAATTTTTAATTGCTCATTTTTATAAAAAAAATATCTATTATATAATTTTGGTGAAGATGAGGAGAACCATGTTCCAGGAGGAAATGGCTTAATATTTTCAGAGATGCCAATAAGTGATTTTGCTTCAGAAGCGATTGCTATATTAGCTTTATCTAAAGACACAAATCCAGGCCGAACTCCCATAGGATCTCTTGAAGCTATTAACTCCTTTTTTAATGAATCATATATGACAAACATAAATACACCATCAAGCTCATGAAGTGTTCTTGCTATACCAAATTTTTCATACATGAAAAGGATAACCTCACAATCGGACCCTGTAGTTAACTTAAATTGATACTTATCAGCAAGTTGCAAATAATTGTAAATCTCACCATTACAAATCAAATTTAAACTATGATTTTCAGGATGTATCATCGGCTGATCACCCTTTTTATCTGTACCAATTATTGATAATCTGTGGAAGCCAAAAAACATTAAATCATCAAGATATAATTTTTGGGTATTATCTGGTCCACGATATTTTATGGTATCTAAATGAGTATTTAAATTTTTATTTGTCTTACCAAAATATGAAAAAATCCCACACATCATTCAAAATTCCTTAAAGTAGCATAACACTATAAATTATAAAAAATAAACCACAAAGTTTAATTTTTTTTAAACTTTTCATTTAATAAATTAGCTTTTTAAAATATAAAACTAAATATATTTAATTTATTGCATTTATAGCTTTTGATAATTAAAAAATAATAAAAAAAATGATAATTAATTATTGTTTGTTTGATTTGAATAAAAAAAAGTTATAATGTAAGACTTCAGAGTTTTATAAAATTATTGAAATAACTAATGAAAATTAATCTACAAATAATACTATAATATGAAAAAAAATAAACTCTTAGATGAGCATCGCCATAAAATTAATTTGATTGATTATGAAATAGTATCACTTATTGATGAAAGAATGAATATCGCATCAAATATTGGAAAAATTAAACAAAAAGATAATATCCGTATTTTTAATAAAAATAGAGAGAGAGAAATTCTTAATAATCTTAAACAAAAATCTAAATATTTATCTTACAACGAAATTGAAAAAATATATGAAATAATTTTTGAAATTTCAAAAAAAAATCAATTAAAATAATTATATTGTAGCCAAATAAGATTATTTTCATTAATATTTTATATGTATCCAAGGAAAAATTTAAATATTTATATAAGCTGGTTTTGGTATTATAACCTAAAGGGGGCTCTTTAGGATAGTATTAAAATATACTTGAATAAAATTTACGAACCCCGAATCATTTCGGGGTTTTTTTTTATTATGAATAAAAATCAATTAACATTTAAAAAATTTAAAGAATTAGCTAAAAAGCACAAGATAGTTCCTGTTTTCAAGCAAGTACTTTCAGATTTGCTTACTCCTGTTGCCGCTTGGGCACATCTTTGCAATCATTCTAAATATGGATTTATTTTGGAGTCTGTTGAAAAAGGAAATAATTATTCAAGGTTCTCTTATTTAGGTATTGATCCAAAAACAATTATTAAGTTGGAGAATAATGTAACATTAATTGAAACAAATGGTAACCAATCAATAATAAAGGAACCGTTCATAGAGGTTATCGATAAAATTCAAAAAGAATATCAATATAAAAAGATAGAAGACCTACCTCCTTTTACAGGAGGATTAATTGGATATTTAAATTATGAAATGGTTGAACACTTCGATAATATTCCAATAAATAGTAAATCTGAATTAAACCTCCCAAAATCATTATTTATGCTTTTTGAGGATATTATAATTTTTGATCATTTAAAAGGGACTTCTATCATTTTATCAAATATAATAATAGATAAAAAAGAAACATTATTAAATCAGTACGACCATGCCCATGAAAAGATTGATAGAATTGGTGAAAAGCTTCATTCCAGGATTGAATATCAAACACCTCGATATAACTCTAATCAAGAACTAAGTACCAACCTAAATGAAAAAGATTTTAAAAATATAGTTTTAAAAGCTAAATCATACATTGAAGAAGGGGAAATTTTTCAAGTTGTTCTTAGTAGAAAGTTTAAACAAAAAATTAACTCAGAACCTGTTACTATTTACCGTGCTCTTCGAACAATCAATCCATCTCCCTACATGTTTCATTTGAAAGTAAATGATTTCGATATAATTGGAGCATCTCCAGAACTTATGGTCAAGATAAAGGATAGTGATATTGAGATTAGACCTATTGCTGGGACTAGACCAAGAGGTAAGAATAAAAAGGAAGACGATTTGCTAAGTAAACAATTAATTTCAGATAAAAAAGAATTAGCTGAGCATTTAATGTTATTAGATCTAGGTCGTAATGATGTTGGTAAAGTTTCTGAATTTGGATCTGTTAAAGTAACTGAATCAATGAAAATTGAAAAATATTCACATGTAATGCATATTGTATCTAGTATAAAAGGAAAGTTAGATAAAGATATTAGATCCTTAGATGCTCTTATCAGTGGTTTCCCAGCTGGAACTGTAACTGGTGCTCCAAAAATAAGAGCTATGGAGATTATCAATGAATTAGAGAATGAAACACGTGATATTTACTCTGGTGCTGTATGTTTTATTGATTTTAACAATAATATTAATTCTTGTATCGCAATAAGGACACTAATAATAAAAGATAAGAATGCTCACTTTCAAGCTGGAGCTGGTATAGTTTATGACTCAGATCCTTCATCAGAATATGAAGAGACACTGAATAAAGCAAAAGCAATTATCAATGCAATTAAATTTGCAGAAAATGGTTTAAGTAAAAAATGATTTTGATAATAGATAACTACGATTCTTTTACATATAATATTGTCCAATATGTTGGTGTAATTGACCAAAATTTATTAGTGAAGAAGAATGATAAAATTTCATGTAATGATATTAACACATTAAAACCAACTCATATTATTATTTCACCTGGTCCTGGAAAACCTGAGAGCGCTGGAATAGCAATAGAATTAATTATTAAGTTTGGAAATCAGATTCCAATTTTTGGTATATGCCTTGGGCATCAAGCAATAACTGTTGCCTATGGTGGAGTAGTCAAAAAATCAAATGAAATTGTCCATGGGAAAGTATCTACTATTTTTCATAATAATTCTTCTAAAATCTATGATGGAATAAAAACAAAATTCATGGCAACAAGGTATCATTCACTCATAGCTGAAAAAGAGACCTTACCGGAAAATTTAATAATTTCATCTCATTTAAAAGATGGAACTATAATGGGAATTGAGCATCAAGATCACCCCGTATATGGAGTCCAATTTCACCCAGAATCATTTTCTACTAAAATTGGATTTCAACTTATAAAAAACTTTCTAAGTTTAAAAAAAATAAAATGAAATACTTTTTAGAAAAAATTTTACAACATCAGGATTTAACAATGTCAGAATCTTATAAATTGATGTTTTCTTTAATGTCAGGGAATAATGATGATATTGAGATTGCTTCCTTTTTAGTTGCATTTCGATCAAAAGGTGAAACCGTTGATGAGATAACTGGTTTTGTTAGAGCTATGAGAGAAAAAATGATAAAACTTCATACCCATTCTCCAGCTATTGATATGTGTGGTACTGGTGGGGATGCCTCAGGGACTTTTAATATCTCTACGGCTGCATCATTTATTACTGCTGGTGCTGGAGTAAAAGTAGCAAAACATGGAAACCGTTCAATGTCATCAAAGTCAGGTTCAGCTGATGTGCTTCAAGCCTTAGGAATAAGTATAAATCTTGATAAAGAAACTACATCAAGAAATATTGAAGAAATTGGCCTAGGCTTTATCTTTGCTCCTGATTACCATCCCGCAATGAGATATGCAATAAAAGCGAGAAAATCATTAGGAATTCGCACAGTGTTTAACTTGTTGGGGCCTTTATGCAACCCTGCCGAAGTTCAATCTCAAGCGACTGGTATTTTCAATCCAAAAATGACAAACAAAGTTGCATTAGTATTGAAGAAGTTAGGTTCGAAAAATATTATGGTTTTCTCTGGACTAGATGGACTAGATGAGATTTCAACCATTGAAGAAACAAAAATAAGTGAAATGAAAAATAGAGGTGAAATATTAACTTATAATTTTTCTTATAAAGAGCTACGATTAAAACAATCAAAAATCAAAGATCTCATCGGTGGGTCACCTAAAAAAAATGCAACAATAATTAAGAATATACTTGAAGGTGAAAAAGGTCCGAAACGAGACATTACCTTGTTAAATGCTGCAGCAGGAATTTTTGTTGGGGAAAAAAATATCAGCTTTGAAGAAGCATTCCATAAGGCAATTGATTCATTGGATTCTTTATCTGCATTAAGTGTATTAAAGAGATTACAGTCATGAATATTTTAGAAGAAATTATTGAAAATAAAAAAATAGAAATACAAAAATCTAGATTAGAAATTTTACAAAAAAGAACTGATTACCGATCTCTATGTAACGCATTATTAAAATATGAATTAACTATAATAGCTGAAATCAAAATTAAATCTCCTAGTGAGGGTATAATTAATAGTTCATTAGACCTTATCCAAATTGCAAAAGATTATGAGTCTGCTGGCGCTGATGCTTTGTCCATATTAACCGATAAGAAGTATTTTGGAGGTTCAATAGAAGTTTTAAAAGAAATAAGAGAATCGATAAACATTCCCGTTTTAAGAAAAGATTTTATAATAGATAAAAAACAAATAATTGAAGCATCTAATGTTGGTGCTGATGCTTTCTTACTTATTGCTGATGCTCTTCCAATCGATAAAACTATAGAACTTTATAATTTTGGTATAAAGATTGGTTTAGATGTTCTTTTAGAGTTTCATAATAGAAGAAATTTAAAAAAAATTTTAAAATTACAACCTAGTATTATTGGTGTTAATTCCAGAAATTTAAGTAAAATGACTACCAGCAAGAAACACTTCAATAAAATGATTAACCTCCTTCCAACTGGATTAATAAAAGTCGCTGAGAGCGGAATAAAAACAACGGAGGATTTAAGGTATATTTCAAAATTAGGTTATAACTCTGCATTAATTGGTACATCTCTAATGAAAACAGATAGTCCGGGTAAAGCTTTAGAAAAGTTAATAAGGTTCAGTAGGTCATGATACCAGTTAAGATTTGTGGAATCAAAAATATTAAGGATGCTGAAGCAGCAGTAAAACATGGTGCTAAAGCAATTGGGTTTATTTTTTTCAACAAAAGTCCCAGGTTTATATCCATTAATAATTCTATTTCAATAGCAAATTCTTTACCTAAGTCAATTAAAAAAATTGGTGTTTTTGTTAATTCTCCTCAGGACATTATTAATTCTATTATTAAAAAAGTTAATTTGGATCTAATTCAATTACATGGAGATGAACCTGATGAATTTTGCAATTTTTTCGATATTCCAGTTATTAAAGCTTTCCAAGTTAAATCAATAAAAGATTTACAAAAAATTAAGTTATATAAAAACATCTCAGCCATATTATTGGATAATCATAATGAAAATCTTTATGGTGGGACTGGTAAAAGCTTTGACTGGAAACTATTGAATAATGTTGAATTTAAATTTCCAATTATCCTATCAGGCGGGCTAAACTCTTCAAACATCAATAATGCAATAAATCTTGTAAAACCTAATGCAGTTGATGTTAATAGTGGAGTAGAAAATAGCCCTGGAATTAAATCTCCAAAAAAAATTAAATCTCTTTTTGACAAATTACTATTAACTAAAACAACTGGATATTATTTTGAATAATTTTTTTGAAAAATATAATTTCCCCGATGAAAAAGGACATTTTGAAAAATATGGTGGGAAATACGTACCTGAGACTCTTATTCCAGTTTTAAATGAACTTGAAAGTGAATATTTAAAAGCAAAAAAAGATATTTCTTTCAAAATTGAGCTTGCAGATTTATTAAAAAACTATAGTGGCAGAAAAACGCCATTATATTTTGCTAAAAATATAAGCACGGAATTAGGGTTTAACATTTGGCTAAAAAGAGAAGATCTTAACCATACAGGTGCGCACAAAATTAATAGTTCATTAGGACAAATATTGCTCGCAAAAAGAATGAATAAGAAACGAATTATAGCAGAAACAGGAGCTGGGCAACATGGAGTAGCCACAGCGACAGCCGCAGCTTTATTTGGTTTAAAATGTATTATTTATATGGGAAAAGAAGATATCAAGAGACAAAAACTAAATGTTTTCAGAATGCATATTATGGGAGCAGAAATTCGTGAAGTCAATAGCGGGAGTGCAACACTCAAAGATGCAACCAATGAGGCAATTAGAGATTGGGTCAGTAATGCTGATTCTACATATTATATTATCGGGTCGACAGTAGGCCCTCATCCCTATCCTATGATTGTTAGAGATTTTCAATCTATTATTGGAGAGGAAACAAAATATCAGTTTCATAAGCAAACACAATTGAAACTTCCAGATAGATTGATTGCATGTGTTGGCGGTGGATCAAATGCATTAGGTTTATTTTACCCATTTTTGAAAGATAATGTAAAAATTTGTGGTGTTGAGGCTTCAGGTAAAGGATTAAATACAAATCAACATGCAGCTACATTGACAAAAGGTACCTTTGGGGTTCTTCATGGAGCAGCTAGTATAGTTTTACAGAACCATGATGGACAAATTAAATTACCTCACTCTGTATCAGCAGGTCTTGATTATCCTGGTGTTGGTCCAGAACATAGTTTTCTAAAATATAAAAATAGAATTAAATATTATTCCGCAACTGATAGAGAGGCACTTAATGCATTCATCTGGCTCTCAAAAGAAGAAGGAATTATCCCTGCTCTAGAAACTTCTCATGCCTTAGCATTTCTCAGAAAACAAAATAATGATATCTCTAGAAATGAAAATGTAATCGTCAATCTGTCTGGTAGAGGCGATAAAGATGTAAACACTGTAGCAAAAGCTTTGGATTTTCAAATATGAATAGAATCTTAGCATTATTTTCTAGAAAAGAAAAACGTGTAATCCCATTCATAACAGCCGGTTACCCCAATATAGATAGTACCGTAGATCTTGTTCTTGCAGCTGAAAATGCTGGTGCATCTATGATAGAAATCGGTATGCCATTTTCTGATCCTCAAGCAGATGGACCGATTATTCAATATGCCAATGAAGTAGCTCTTGAAAATGGAATTACAATAAAAAAAATATTTAATCAAGTAAAATATATCAGGTTAAAGTCAAACATTCCTATTGCGCTGATGGGATATTACAATCCTATATTAAGAATGGGGCTTGAAAAATTTACGGAAAATTGTGTTGCTTCTGGAGTAGATGGTTTAATTCTACCCGATTTACCTTTTGATGAGGCAGGTCCATTTTGCAAAATATTAAAGCAAAATAATATTTGTCCAATTTTATTGGTAGCACCTAACACCTCAAATAAAAGGATACTAAAAATATCAAAGTTAGCTGATGGTTTAATTTATGCTGTAAGCATTCTTGGAATTACAGGTGATGCTTTAAATGATAAAACATATTTAAAAACATATTTAAAAAGAATTCGCAAACACAGTTCTTCATCATTCATTGTTGGTTTTGGAATTAAATCAAATGATGATGTTATTTGGTTTAATCAATATTCTGATGGAGCTGTTGTTGGAAGTGTAATAATGAAAGAATTAAAGAATTCTAAAAATCCAAAAAATACAATCAAGGTATTAATTGAAAATTTAAGGAGAGAATAATGAGAACTATAGGAATTCAAGGAGGTAAAGGAAGTTTTTCTGAAAATGCTGCTCAAAAATTTATTATTGATCATGGATTAAAAGATACAAGCATTAAATATCTTATTTCCTCTGAAATTGTTTTATCATCAGTTGAAAATGGCTCAGTAGATTTTGGAGTAATTGCTATGGAGAATGCTCAAGGAGGTGTAGTCATTGAAAGTGTAAAAGCTCTATCTAGGCATAATTGTGATATAATTGAAATGTTTCATATTCCTATAAAACAAAATTTGATAGGGTTAAAAAATACAAAAGTAGGTGATATAACAGAGATCCATTCTCATCAACAAGCATTAAAACAATGTAAAGATTATTTAAGTGATAACTTTTGGACAAGACCTCTAATAGAAGAGGATGATACTGCTGAGGCTGCAAGAAGACTATCTGAAGGCAAGTTTCCAAAAACTGCAGCCGTAATTGCTAATGAATATTGTGCAGAACTTTATGGATTAGAAATACTTCAATCTAGTATACACGATCTAAAAAATAACCTTACATTATTTTTAGGTGTTAGGAAGTTGGATTTAACATGAATAGTGTTGGTATTATTGGATTTGGAAGGTTTGGGAAAGTGCTAGCGCATATTTTACAAAAAGGTTTTGAAGTAAATATTTACGATATTAACCATAATGAAAGTTTTGGAAATATTAATTTTGTATCCTCAAAAAATATAATAAAAGAAAAAACAATTTTTGTATCCGTTCCCATCAGAGAGTTCGAAAAGGTAATAAATGATATTTCACCCAATATTAATGAGGGGACAACAATTATTGATGTATGCTCTGTTAAGAAATATCCAATTGATATAATGAAAAAACTTTTGCCAGAAAATATCGGATTCATTGGAACGCACCCAATGTTTGGTCCAGATTCTTACGAAGTTAATAAAAACTTGAAAATGGTAATGCATAAATCACATGATTATAATTTATGTTATAATTTTTGGAAAACATTTTTTAAGGATCAAAATATACAAATTATTGAAATGGAGCCAGATCAGCATGATAGGCTAGCTGCTCAGACTCAAGGTGTCACACATTTTTTAGGTAGAATTTTAGAAGAATATGGCATAAATAAAACAAAAATTGATACTCAAGGTTTTAGAGACCTCTTGGATTTAGTTGATCAAACATGCAATGATTCATGGGAGCTTTATTCAGATTTACAGCAATATAACCCATATACTAAAAATATGATATCAAAATTGAAAAAATCTGTTAACCATTTAGAAAAGCAGCTAAAGGATACAAATAGTAATGAAATGGAAATTAAATAGTTGGCGAAATAAAAGAATTAAGCATATGCCCACATACCCAGATAATTCAAAATTATCCATTGTAGAAAAAACATTGAAAACCTTCCCGCCTTTAGTTTTTGCAGGTGAGGTAAGATCTTTAAAAAAAAAATTGAGTGAAATCTCCGAAGGAAATGGTTTTTTACTCCAAGGTGGAGATTGTGCAGAGAGCTTTTCAGAATTTAATGCAGATAATATTCGTGATACTTTTAGAGTAACATTACAAATGGCGACTATTTTAACATCTGTAATAAAAATGCCTGTGGTAAAAATTGGAAGAATAGCTGGTCAATTTGCGAAGCCTAGATCTTCCACACATGAAACTAAAAATGGACATACTTTTCCTAGCTATGCAGGAGATATCATTAATGATATAAAATTTGAAAAAGAAAAACGAATACCGGATCCAGAAAGAATGTTAAAAGCTTATTCTCAGGCTGCCTCTACTTTAAATTTATTGAGAGCTTTTGCAGAAGGTGGCTATGCAGATTTGAAACATGTTCAATCATGGAACATGGGTTTTGTTAAAAATGGTCCTCAGGGTGATCGATACAGACACCTTGCTGAAAAAATTCAAGAGAATTTAAGTTTTATGGAAGCTCTTGGAATAAATTCAAGTAATACTCCACAATTAAAACAAGTTCAGTATTATACCAGCCACGAATCCCTTCTTTTACCATATGAAGAAGCATTGACTCGAATAGACTCTACGACTGGTAAGGTTTATAATACGTCTGCACATTTTTTATGGATAGGTGATCGAACTAGGTTTAAAGGTAGTGCGCATATTGAATTTTGTAAAGGAATCGAAAACCCATTAGGAATTAAATGTGGTCCTACCTTAAAACCAGATGATTTAATTGAATTAATAGATATTTTAAACCCAAAAAATGAATCAGGAAAAATTACATTAATAACTCGATTTGGTTCACAAAATATTGATCGTTACTTACCTAAACTTATAAGAAAAATTGAAGAGCATGATAAATCAGTTGTCTGGTCTTGCGACCCCATGCATGGCAATACAATAAAAAATAAAAATGGAATTAAGACAAGACCTTTTGAAAATATAATTGATGAAGTAATTAAAAATATTCAGATACATAAATCTGAGAATTCTAGAGCAAATGGTATTCATCTTGAAATGACTGGTCAAAATATTACTGAATGCACAGGTAGTCTTGAAAAAATATCAGACTCCAACTTGTCGGATAGATACAGAACGCATTGCGACCCTCGATTAAATGCCAATCAAGCTATTGAGCTTGCCTTCTTAATTTCTAATGAACTTAAAAGTAATTTAAATGAAAATTAATGGATCCATTACATTCCCTGGAGATAAATCTATATCTCATAGAGCTATTATTTTTGCTTCTTTATGTAATGGAAAATCAATCATAAAAAATTTATCAGATGGTAAAGATGTACAATCAACAATTAAATGTTTACAGCAATGTGGAATTAAAATTGAGCAACATAAAAATATTGGTACAATTGTTTATGGTTCAGAATTAAAAGATCCTAAAGAAAAACTCGATTGCGGAAATTCAGGTACAACAACTAGGTTACTCATTGGCTTATTGGCTGGGAAAGGAATTAATGCAACATTTATTGGAGATAAATCATTATCCAAAAGACCAATGAATAGAGTGTTAATACCTTTAAAAAAAATGGGGCTAAACTACAACTCTAATAATGGAAAATTACCTGTGAAAATTTACAAAAGTATTTTATCCAATGAGAGTCACGTATTAGAAATTTCTAGTGCACAAATTAAATCAGCTATTTTACTAGCAAGTTTAAATTCTAAGGGAGTAACTTTAATTTCTGAACCAAATAAATCAAGAGATCACACAGAAATTTTATTGAAATATTTTGGTTCAAACATATCTCTAAAGAATCGAAAAATAACTTTTGAAAAAGTTTATGAAAGGTTTAAACCTTTTAATATTAAAATACCTGGAGATCCTTCCTCTGCATCATTTTTTGGTGCTGCGGCGGCTATTCTTCCAAATTCAAAATTACATTTAAAATCAATTTTACTTAACCCCACAAGAATTGGATTTTTTGAAATTCTTAGTACTATGGGTGCAAAAGTAAGTATTAAAAAGAAATCAACTATTCTTGGAGAAGTAATTGGAGATATTACAATACAATATTTCCAATTACGTTCAATAAATATTAGGAAATCACAAATCCCAACTGTTATCGACGAAATTCCAATTCTTGCCCTCATAGCAACCCAAGCAAAAGGTAGAACAGTTGTCTCAGGAGCTAATGAACTTAGATATAAAGAATGTGACAGAATTCATGCAATCTGCACTAACTTAAAAAATATGGGAGCTAATATTACTGAAAAAGATGATGGTTTCATCATTATAGGTCCTACAAAATTAAAAGCAACAAATATTAAAACTTATGATGATCATAGAATAGCTATGTCTTTCACCATTGCAAACTTATTATTAGGTAAACAGAATAAATTAGATAACCTAGATTGCGTTTCGATCTCCTACCCTAACTTTTATAAAATTTTAAATTCAATATCCTCATGAAAAAATATGCCGTAATAGGAGATCCAATAGAACATAGCTTAAGTCCGTTTCTTCATAGATATATTTATAAGAAAATTGGAATTAAAGCAGAGTATCAAAGAGTAAACGTCAAATCTTTAAAACTCGAAGAATTTGTTTTAACCAATTCCTTAAATGGTTTTAATGTAACAATTCCTCATAAAATTCATATTATAAATTATTTGGATGAAATAGATGAAACTGCCAAAATACTAAATTCTGTAAATTGTGTTTTTAATAACAAAGGATATAATACAGACTGGCTAGGACTAAAAAGAGCACTTCATAAAAATAACCTAATTTTAGAAAACAAAGATTGTCTTATCCTTGGCTCTGGAGGGGTTTCTAGAGCAATCATTTATGCATTAATTAAAGAAAATATAAATACTATATCAATATTAAATAGAAATTTAACTCAAAAAGAGGAGTTAGAAATTTGGATCCATAAACTTTTACCTAAAAATAAACCTAATAATAAGCCAAACGTGATTATAAATTGTACACCAGTTGGTATGCGGCCAATATCTGATAAAATTCCATTTGATTTAAATATATTTTCAGATGATCAATTAATCATTGATACAATATATAACCCATATGAAACTCAACTTATCAAAACTGCAAAAAATAGTGGTGCTAAAATACTAAATGGATTAGATATGTTTATTTTCCAGGCAATTGAGACTGTGAATATTTGGATGGGAGAAGATATAACTGAGCAGCTAAACTTTAATAATTTAAAAAAGGAGTTGGAATCGCAATTATGCTTTCAAAATTAACATTTTTAACCTCTGGAGAATCACATGGAAAAGGACTACTTGGTATAATAGACGGTGTACCATACGGATTAGAATTAACTGAGGACTACATAAGATACCATTTATCAAGAAGACAAAAGGGTTATGGCCGGGGTGGTCGTATGAAAATTGAAAAAGATTATGCTGAAATCTATTCCGGTATAAGACATGGGTATACCTTAGGCTCCCCAATAGGCTTATTAATAAAAAATAAAGACTGGGAGAATTGGAAAAAAAAAATGGCAATAGAAAAACTAGATAGTCCAATTAAAAAAGTTACTTTACCCCGTCCCGGTCATGCAGATCTTGCAGGAGTTTTAAAATATGGTTTTGATGATATTCGAAATGTACTAGAACGCTCCAGTGCTCGAGAAACTACAATGAGAGTTGCATTGGGGTCTATCTGTAGGAGGTTGCTCGAAGAATTAGGCATCCATGTTGCTAGTAGAGTCGTACAAATACATGATTTAATTGATGTGAGTGACATCCCTAATGGAATATCAACAATAGAATTAAATAAAATTGCTGATAAATCTGAAGTGAGATGTTTAGATAAAGATATTGAGTTAAAAATGATGGAAAAAATTGATGAAGCTAAATCATCTGGTGATTCTGTTGGTGGTATTTTTGAAATTATTGCAACTGGGTTACCGTATGGCTTGGGATCATACACCCAATGGGATAAAAAATTGCAGGCGAAAATTGCAGCACTCTTAATGAGTGTTAATGCTTATAAAGCTTTTGAAATTGGTAGTGGTTTTCATAGTGGTACACAATTTGGAAGTGAAATCCATGATGAAATTGGATGGGATGGTAAAAATTTTACGCGCTTCTCAAACAATGCGGGTGGTATTGAAGGTGGAATGTCGAACGCTCAACCTCTAATTTTAAGATTAGCTATGAAACCAATACCTACTTTAATAAAATCTCTAAGATCTATAGATATAAAAACTAAAATTCCTAAAGATGCTCACAAAGAACGTACTGATTCATGTGCGGTTCCAGCTGCCTCAATAATCGCTGAATCAATGCTATGTTTTGTTCTGGCAGATACATTATTAGATAAGTTTGGTGGTGATTCAATTGAACAATTAAAAAAGCATATGAAAGCAACTGCTACTTATTAAAATGTATTATTTGACAGGTATGATGGGGACTGGAAAAACTACAATTGGAGAATTATTAGCTCTGAATCTAAAACTTCCATTCACAGATTTAGATAAGAAAATTGAAGAAAAATGTAAAAGAACAATTGCTGATTTATTTTTGACAGAGAATGAAAATTATTTTAGAAAATTGGAGTCTAATACTTTACATGATTCATCCTTGTCTGGTGTTGTATCTTGCGGAGGTGGTATTTTAGAACTCAAAAGGAATTGTGATTATTTAATGGATGCTGGTATAGTAATTTTTCTACATACCTCAACTGATGAAATTTATAGAAGGATAATAAAATCTAATAGTAGACCTCTTTTGAATACTGCAAACAAAAAAAAAACTATAGAAGCTATTTGGGAAAAAAGAAAAGAAAAGTACAATAAATATTGTCATTATAAAATTAAAACAGATAATAAAACTATTGATGATATAGTTGAAGAGATAAAAACACATATAAAAAAATGAAAACTATACATTTACCACTCAAAACAAATTCTTATAATATTTATATTGAAAATAATTTATTAAATAATTTGAAAAAGGTATTAAGGAACGATCCTATAGATAAAGTCTTAATTATTTCTCAATTTAATATAATGGAATTGTTTGGTTTTAAACTTATAAAATATTTAAAAATTTTAGAATATAAAGTTGAATATATTACCCTACCAATTGGAGAAGCTGCAAAAAGTATAAATGAATATAATAGAAGTATTGAGCAAATGATTGAACTTGATTGCGATAGATCAACATTAATTTTTGCGCTTGGTGGAGGAGTTGTTGGAGATGTCGCAGGGTTTATCGCATCTACATTTATGCGAGGAATTTCATATTATCAAATACCAACCACATTACTATCAATGGTGGATTCTTCCGTTGGTGGAAAAACAGGCTTAAATACACCATTAGGTAAAAATTTAATTGGTTCAATTTATCAACCTAGAGGGGTTATCATCGATCCTACCCTCTTAAATAGTTTACCAAAAGAAGAAATTAATTCAGGTTTAGGTGAAATAATAAAATATGGCGCAATTAGAGATTTAAATCTTTTAAAAAGCCTAAATTTATGGTTAGATGATATAAAAACTTTACCTTATGAAGAAGCAATCTATGATTGTCTTAAAATTAAAGCTGATATTGTTGCACAAGATGAAAAAGAAACTAGTATTAGAAAAATATTAAATTTTGGTCATACTATTGGACATGCTTTAGAATCTCATTTTGGATATAATAAATTAAAGCATGGTGAAGCAGTCTCATATGGAATGCTTTGCTCAACTAAAATTTCTAAAGACTTAAATTATATATCTAAAAATGACGAACAATTTCTATCAGATTTGATAAAAAAATTACCACTTCCTAATATAAATTCTCCAGATATAGAAACCCTATTTCCTTATATACTTAATGATAAGAAGGTCTTTGATGGTAAAATTCATTTTATCTTATTAGAAAGATTAGGAAAAGCATTTATAAATACCAATGTGACAAAGGAGATAATAAAAAAATCTTTGAGGGCAATATGAAGAAATACTTAATTATTAATGGTCCCAACCTAAATCTCCTAGGATCGAGAAATCCTGAAATATACGGGAGAGAAAGCCTTCAAGATATTGAAAAATGGCTAAATATAAAAATTAATAATAAAGATGTAAAAATATATTGGTACCACTCAAATCATGAAGGCAAAATAATCGATAGAATTCAAAGGGCCACTAATGAGAAAATAAATGGTATAATATTAAATGCTGGCGCGTTGACTCATTATTCATATGCAATACGTGATGCAATATCAGCTTTTAAATTACCAGTGGTAGAAGTTCACCTGAGCGATATTAATAAACGCGAAAAGTTTAGAAGTATTTCAGTGATCAAAGATGTTTGTATCAAACAGATATCTGGGCTAGGAAAGAATAGTTATCTAGAGGGTTTTAAAATACTCGAATCACTTTAAAAACAACATCTTCTTTGTTTCACTGGAGTATTCCGTTTTTATAGTATAGAAGTAAATTCCTGTTGAAACATCATCTCCAAATTCATTTGTCGCATCCCATTGGATTGAATGGCGTCCTGTAGACATACTCTTTCTAGTTAATGACTTTACATAATTACCTTTAAGATCATATATATTGATATTTACATATGAATCTTGAGAAAGTGAATATGAAATATTTGTTACAGGGTTAAATGGATTAGGGTAATTTTGATATAGCATAAATCCAGATGCAAGCAAATGGGAAGGTTTGGTTGACAATGTAATACATTCACCATTTAAAATTCCAGGAGTTGGGTTCGTAAAACAACCATTGCCATTTTCATCAAAACTCTGAGAAAGGGAAACA